>VAWH01000018.1 GCA_005888315.1 Actinomycetota bacterium
CCTCGCTACCTGCTCTACGAGGGAACGCTCGGGCTGCCTCGCGCGGGGCTCGCGGTCATGCGGGCCGAGGGCCAGCTGCCGAAGCCGCGGCGGCGCGGGTCGGCCGAGGGCGAGAGCTGAGCTCGGAGCTCGCAGCCGAGCGGAGCCTCCTTCGGCTCCGGCATTGGGGGTTCGTGATCATGGGGGGAGTCGCGATCGCGTTGCTGCCGTGGACCGTGTACCTGAGCATCACGCTGCCGCCACGGCACGAATCGGTCCACTGGGACATCGTCTGGCCTGGGCTCGACGTCGGGATCGCGCTCGCCGTCGCGGTGACCGTTGTCGCGCTCGTTCGCCTTTCGGTCAAGCTGCCGATCTACGCGTCGATCGCGGGCACGCTGCTCCTCTGCGACGCCTGGTTCGACACGGTCACCTCTCAGCCGGGCTGGGAGCTGGCCTGGGCTGCCGCCGAGGCGCTCGTGGCCGAGCTTCCGCTCGCCGCGTTCTGCTTCTGGATCGCGTTCGACGCCGAGTCGGTGGCCATGGCGCGCCGGTTCGTGCGGGCAGCGGCTTCGACTAGCCGTAGCGAGGCGACGGGCTAGAATCGTGGCCATGGCCGAGCTCGGCACGATGCGCGTCAAGGGCGGCCTCGCCGAGATGCTGAAGGGCGGGGTGATCATGGACGTCACTACCGCCGAGCAGGCCCGGATCGCCGAGGAGGCCGGCGCCGTCGCTGTGATGGCGCTCGAGCGGGTTCCGGCGGACATCCGCGCGGAGGGCGGCGTCGCCCGGATGGCCGATCCGGACAAGATCCGCGAGATCCAGGAGACGGTGACGATCCCGGTGATGGCGAAGGCGAGAATCGGCCATTTCGTGGAGGCCCAGATCCTCGAGTCGCTCGAGGTCGACTACATCGACGAGAGCGAGGTGCTGACCCCCGCGGACACCGCCAACCACATCGACAAGTGGAAGTTCACGGTGCCGTTCGTCTGCGGCTGCACGAACCTCGGCGAGGCGCTGCGCCGCATCTCCGAGGGCGCGGCGATGATTCGCACCAAGGGCGAGGCCGGCACCGGCGACATCGTCAACGCGGTCACGCACATGCGGGCCGTCTTCGGAGGCATCCGGCGGCTCGGCTCGCTGCGCGAGGACGAGCTCTACTCGGAGGCCAAGAACCTGCAGGCCCCTGTCGAGCTGGTGCAATGGGTCGCCGAGCACGGGCGGCTGCCGGTGGTCACCTTCACTGCGGGCGGGATCGCGACTCCGGCCGACGCGGCTTTGTGCATGCAGCTCGGCGCCGACGGCGTCTTCGTCGGCTCCGGGATCTTCAAGTCGGCCGATCCGTCGACGCGCGCGAAGGCGATCGTCGAGGCGACGACGCACTACCGGGACGCCGAGGTGCTCGCGCGCGTCTCGCAGGGTCTCGGCGACGCGATGAGTGGCCTGTCCGCGGCGGCGCTGGCGCCCGAAGAGCTGCTCGAAACGCGCGGCTGGTAAAGGCTTCTTCGGACAAGCTAGACCTCGGGACGTCCGGGCCCGACGTCACAGTTCGGCGCGATGAACGCCGCTCGCGTGCCCTGGTCGCACGCTTCCTTCCTGGTTTATCTCGGCGGGATCACCATCTTGGCCGCGATGCTGGCGTTCCTGTCCGTCGAATCGGGGCAAAATGGGGCCGCCGGGCTCGTCGGATGGTCGGCGCTGGTACTCGGGGTTCTCGCCACCCTGGCGTTCCTGGCCAGGCGGAACCGCCGTTTCGTCACCGCGGGCCTCTAGGCCCTCAGCGCGGTTGCCGCCTTCGTCGTGTTCTTCGGTGCGCTGCTGGACTGGTTCGGCTGGCTGCCTGACACCCATGGGGGGCCGTTCGCCGGCTTCCGCTTCTGGTTGCTCGTGCTCGAGCTCGCGGCCGTTGTCGCCGCAGCCGTCGCGCTGCGCACGTTCCACTTCCCGCTGCTCGTTCTCGCCCTTGCCGTGACGGCGTGGTTCTTCGTCACCGATCTGCTTTCGGGGGGCGGCGACTGGTCGGCCGCCGTGACGATCGCGTTCGGCCTGGTCCTGCTAGGCGTAGCGGTGAGCGTCGACGGCGGGCAATCGAGGATCTACGGATTCTGGCTGCACGTCGTTGCCGGCCTGACGATCGGCGGAGGGCTCCTTTGGTTCTTCCACCAGGACGACTTCGACTGGATCCTGATCGGAGTCGCGGCACTTCTTTACATCGCACTCGGTGACCGCCTCGTGCGCTCGAGCTGGGTCGTCCTCGCCGCCTGGGGCCTTCTCCAGGTGACCACGCACTTCGCCGAGAGGTGGGCGGAGGTCCACTTCCTTGCGTTCTTTCCGCTCGGCGTCATCTTTTTCCCGTTCCTCGGGTTCACCACGTCCGAAACGAGTCACCAGCACATGTGGGCGGCTCCGCTCGCCTACGCGGCGCTGGGTCTCGTTTTCATCGTCATCGCTCAGCTGCTCGCGAGGCTGCACCGTGAGGCGATCCCCGCCGCCGAGCTCCTGTAGTGGCCTGACCGGCGACGTCACCGGCCGGGCCCCCGCCCGAATCTACAATCAACGTCGTGAAGATCGGCGTCCTGGCAGTGCAGGGAAACTTTCGCGAGCACGCAGCGATGCTGCGGCGGCTGGGGGCCGACCCGGTCGAGGTGCGCAAACCGGAATCGCTCGACGACCTCGACGGCCTCGTCATCCCGGGCGGCGAGTCGACAACGTTCATGCGCCTGATGCGTTTGTACGGGCTCGACGAGGCGGTGCGCGAGTTCACGGGCCCTGTGCTCGGCACCTGCGCCGGGATGATCGTGCTCGACCGCCGTCATCTGGGGGCGGTCGACATCGAGGTCGACCGGAACGCCTACGGACGGCAGGTCGCGAGCTTCGAGGCAGACCTCGCGCTCGCCGGCGACGACGAGCCCCTGCGCGGAGTCTTCATCCGCGCGCCTCGCGTCCGCGAGGTGGGGTCGGAGGTCGAGGTGCTCGCCGAGCACGACGGCGAGCCCGTGCTGCTCCGCCAAGGGCGTTTCATCGTCGCCTCGTTCCACCCGGAGCTGACGGACGACACCCGTGTCCACGACCGCTTCCTCGAACTCGTGCGGGAGGAGGGCCATGTCCGGGCATAGCAAGTGGAGCTCGATCAAGCACAGGAAGGGCGCGGCGGACGCGAAGCGGGGAAAGCTCTTCTCGAAGCTCGCGCGCGCGATCATCGTCGCGGCTCGTGAGGGCGGGCCCGACCCGGCCGCTAATCTCGCGCTCCAGAACGCGATCGAGAAGGCGCGCTCCTACTCGATGCCGAAGGAAAACATCGAGCGGGCGATCGCACGCGGCTCCGGCGCCGGCACCGATAGCGAGGCGTTCGAGCAGATCGTCTACGAAGGATATGGCCCGAACGGCGTCGCGATCATCGTCGAGGCGCTGACCGACAACCGCAACCGGACGGCCGCCGACATCCGGCATGTGTTCACGAAGAACGAAGGCAGCCTCGGGACCACGGGCGCCGTCGCCTGGCTGTTCGAACGCCGCGGGATCATCCTCGTCGACGCCGACAGGGCCGAGGAGGACAGCGTCATGCTCGCCGCCGCGGAAGGCGGGGCCGACGACGTCGCCCAGGACGGCTCGAGCTTCCAGGTCACGACCTCACTGGAGTCGCTGAGCTCCGTCCGTGAAGCGCTCGAACAGGCTGGGATCGAAATCGAGTCCGCCGAGACGACGATGGTGCCGAAGACGACGATCGAGCTCGACGACGAGGCCGCCGCGCGCAAGACCCTGCGACTGATCGACGCCCTGGAAGAGCTCGACGACGTCAACGACGTCTACGCGAACTTCGACATTCCCGAGCGGCTCTTGGAAGCTGTCGCGTCGTAACAATTGCGCCGGGCAGGAACGTCCGGCGCGGTGCCTAAAGTCACGGCGTGAAAGTTCTCGGCATCGATCCGGGCACTGCCGCTTGCGGATGGGGAATCGTCCACGAAAGAGGAAGCCGCCTCCGGGCAGTGGAGTGGGACTGCTGGCGAACGCCGGCGGGGCGCCGCCCCGAGCTGCGCCTCAAGACGATCTTCGACGGCGTGCAGGAGCTCATAGCGGAGTTTGCGCCGGACGCCGTCGTGCTCGAGGAGTCCTTCGTCGGCGTCGACGCCCGCACCGCGCTCTCCGTCGGGCAGGCGCGAGGTGCCGTCATGGTCGCGGCCGCGGACGCCGGCGTCGAGTGCGCCGAGTACGCGCCCGCGCGCGTGAAGCAGACGGTCTGCGGCTACGGGCGCGCCGAGAAGGCGCAGGTGCAGCGGATGGTGATGGCGATCCTCGGCCTGAAGCAGCCGCCGACGCCGCACCACGCCGCCGACGCGCTGGCGGTGGCGATCTGCCATGCGCTCGCGCCGCCCCTGCTCAAGATCGCCTGAGCCCGGCCGGCCACCCCGGCCGGGCAGGATCGTCCGACCTCACGCTTAACCTGACCGCATGATCTCGCGGCTTCGCGGGGAGGTCGTCATGCGCTCGCCGAACGGCGTCGTGCTCGACGTCGGCGGCGTCGGCTACCTCGTCAACCCGACGGCCAGCGCGCGCCGGAAGGCCGAGCCCGGGGGAGAGGTCGTGCTCGAGACCTACCTTCACGTGCGTGAGGATGTTCTGCAGCTCTTCGGCTTCGCCGAGCCGGCCGAGCGCGAGCTCTTCGAGCTGCTCCTCTCCGTGCAGGGAGTCGGGCCGAAGGTGGCGCTCGCGATCGTTTCGGGCTCTTCGCCGGACGAACTACGCCGCGCGATCGCACTTGAGGACACGGCCCGGTTCCAGGCGATTCCCGGGATCGGCAAGAAGACCGCGCAGCGAGTCGTCATGGAGCTGCAGGAGAAGCTCGGCGCGGCGGGGGACGCCGGTGAGCCGACGCCGCTCGAGCCGAAGCCGCACCTCGTCGCCCGAGATGCGCTCGTCGAGCTCGGCTACTCGCTCGCCGAGGCGGAGGCGGCGCTCGCGGGGACGGATCCCGAGGCGTCGCCGGAGGAACGCGTCCGCGAGGCGTTGAAGAGAGCCGCGTGAGCAGCCCGGCTGCAGAGGAGACCCAGTTCCTGGCGCCGTCGATCCGGCCGGAGGAGGACGAGCTCGAGCGGTCGCTGCGTCCTCGCAACCTGGGCGAGTTCGTCGGCCAGGAGCGCGTCAAGGAGCAACTCGCGATCACGCTCGAGGCCGCGCGTGGCCGCAAGGAGGCGCTCGACCATCTCCTGCTGATCGGCCCGCCTGGCCTGGGCAAGACAAGCCTCGCTTACATCGTCCGCGAAGAGCTCGGCGTGGGGCTGCGCACGGTCGCGGGACCGGCGCTTGAACGAAAGGGCGATGTGGCGGCGATTCTGACCGGGCTCGGCGAGCGGGACGTTCTCTTCGTCGACGAGATCCACCGGCTCTCGAGCGCGGTTGAAGAGATCCTCTACCCGGCGCTCGAGGACTACCGGCTCGACATCGTCGTCGGCCAGGGCCCGGCGGCGCGGACGCTGACGCTCGACCTGCCGCCCTTCACGCTGATCGGCGCGACGACGCGCACCGGCCTGCTGACGACGCCGCTTCGTGACCGCTTCGGGATGACGTTCCGGCTCGAGCACTACGAGCCGGACGAGCTGGCACTGATCGTCCGGCGCTCGGCGCGCATCCTCGGCGTGGAGATCTCAGAGGACGCTTCGGCCGAGATCGCGGGCCGGGCCCGGGGGACGCCGCGGATCGCGAACCGGATCCTCCGCCGCGTCCGCGACGTCGCCGAGGTTCGCCACCAGGGCAAGATCACGCTCGAGATAGCGCGCGAGGCCCTCGAGCTGATGGAAGTCGACGGGGACGGTCTCGAGCGGTCGGACCGCGCGCTGCTCCAAGCGATCGTGGAGAAGTTCGACGGCGGCCCGGTCGGGTTGTCCACGCTCGCGGTGACCCTCGGCGAGGAGCCGGACACGATCGAAGACGTGTACGAGCCGTATCTGCTCCAGCTCGGCTTCATCCAGCGAACGCCACGCGGCCGAATCGTCACGAAGCTCGGGCGCGCCCACGTCGGCGCACCGCCCGAAACGGACAGCAGCCGGCTGTTCTAGCCGGCTCGCCCGGCTCAGGCCGACAGGTCCAACCTGCAACGAAACTGTGACGTTTCGTCCACACCCGTCCGCGCGTGCCAGTTCGCGGGGACAGTCCCCACGAACCGCCACGGCAGGCCGTGGCAAAAAGTACGCTGGCCTCCATGTCCGAGCTCTGGCTCCCGGGCGGCGCTCTCGACCTCGACGACTTCGTCCGACGCGTCCACGAACAGATCGCACGCTTCGCCGAGACCCACGGCTTAGCGCAGGCGATGGTCGAGGTCGAGCTCCGCGACGGCGCCCGCTACGTCCTCGACACGATCGCGCCCGAACCGGGCCACGGCTTCGTGACGCTGCGGCCGCACGCGACTGACAACGGCGAGCGGCAAGAACTGATCGTCCCGCTCGCTTCGGTCGCGCAGATCCGCATCGCACCGGCCGAGCAGGAGCCGCAGTTCGGCTTCGCTCTCCCCGACACGTCGGACTAGGGTCCACGCGGCGATGGAATTCGACCGCTACACGATCGCGCTGCTGATCCTGCGACCGGACGCGCCCGACCTCGACGAAGAGGCGGCGGCAGCGCTCCAGGACGCGCACATGGCGCATCTCGCCGACCTGCACGAGGCGGGGCACCTACTCGCGGCCGGCCCGCTCTCCGACGAGAAGTTTCGCGGCCTCTCGATCCTGAACGTCGAGCCCGAGCGGGCGCGCGAGCTGAAGGAGCAAGATCCGGCTGTTCAGATCGGCCGCTTCTCGGTCACAGTCATCCCGTGGATGGTGCCCGCCGGGGCGATGAGCTTCGCGCGGACGCGGTTTCCGCGCTCGGTTGCCGAAACCGACTGAGGCGCCGAGTGAGCCAGGTCGCGCTCCGCTAGCGAACCCAAAGCTGGTCGAGCAGCAGATACCACTGGGGGTCGAACTGGTAGTTCCCGATCCGTCGAGAGAGGAAGTCGACCGCCTTCGGGTTCACGAGCGGCACCACCGGCGCCTGATCGACCACTTCGTGGTCGATTCTCGTCCAGAGCGAGGTCGCAAGCGCTGGGTCGGAGGCCACCAGCGCGCGCGCCCGCGTGATCTGGCGGTCGATCCGACGATCGCAGAACTCGGAGAAGTTCGGGTTGCGGCCCGTGTGCGGGACGAATGACCGGCAGCTCAGCAGGAAGAAGAAATTCCACGGCGAGGGGTAGTCCGCGCCCCAGGACAGGACACCCGCCTGGACCTTGAGACGCGAGTCCCCGACCTCCCCGTAGTACTTGCCGCCGGGGACCAGCTTCGCGCGGGCGCGGTAGCCCAGCGACCGCAGCAGGGGCACGGCGACGGCCCCCTCTCTCGCGTCCGCCCTGAGCCGGATTCGACGGGATCCAGACAGTCACAGCCGTCCCGCGCGTCCCGGACTGTTCAACAAGGCGACGTGCTTTCGCCAGGTCCGGACCGGACCGCTCCAGTCGACCCCGGCGGCCGGTCGGATCGTGAACGGGCAGTACGGTCGGTAGCCCGCGAAGCCCGGCGGCAGGAACTGGCAGGTCGGCTGCGCGAAATCCTGTCCGCCGACCGCACGCACGACGCTCTCCCGATCGACGGCGTAGTTGAGCGCCCGCCGCACGCGCACGTCGTTGAATGGCGGCAAGCGCGTGTTGAGGAACATGTACGTCGTCCGAGCCAGCGTGTTCCCGCGCAGCTGGCTTGCGTACCGCGTCTGGAGCTCGCTCACCAGCCCCGGAGAGAAGCCTTCGCTGTCGAAGGCCACATCACCCGTACCGCGCTCGACCGCGCGGGCCTGGGCGGCCGGAGCGTGGCCGAGCTTCCAGACGATCGCGTCTGCGTATCCGTCGGGCTGCGCGTCCTGCGACCAGACGCGGAAGTGCGGATTGCGGACGAGTTTCAACAGGCGCCCGCGCCTGTATGCCGCGACCATGTAGGGACCGGTTGCGGGGGGCGGGCGCCGTCCGAGCTCCTTGGCCGGGGTCGCCCCCGGTACGGCGGAGGCGAAGGGCAGGCCGAGCTTGTCGAGGAAGTCCGGGTCGGGCGAACGGAGATGGAAGGTGACCGGCTAGCGCCTGAACTGCAGCTCGTGCCAGGACGGGATCGGCGCCACCTCGAGCAAGGCGCGGTCGCCGCGTGGGTCGACGTACGCGAACTCGCCCGTCTCATCCTCCCAGGCGACCTCGAGCCGGCCGTCCTTGACCCAGTGGTCCAGCCACGCGCCGCGGAAGACGAGCTTGCGCAGCCAGTAGACGAGCGACTCGCCGCCGACGAGCGAGAGCTGCTCCCAGTGACGGACTAAATAGAGGCCGAGGCCGCTACGGGGCGCGGCGATCCGGCCGTCGGCCGTCAGCTCGACCAGGTCCGAGGCCTCGTCCTCATCCAGGTCGTTACCCTCGACGAGTCCCAGCTTCACCGCCGCCGCGGTCACGCGCTGCTCGAAGTCGAAGGCGTTGAAGCTGAAGCGAAAGCCGAGGAACTCGACGACGTAATCATCACCCGAGGAGTAGCTCGGCTCCGGCACGGAAGGAGGATAGCCATGGCTAAAGTCGGCGTCATGAGCACGAGAGCCGCGGCGTTGTCGGGCCTCTTCGTCGGCGGGCTGGTACTCGCCGTGGCGTGGGCGTTCGAGCTTCCGGCCGACCGCGTCGCGGTGCTTGCGCCTGTGATCGTCGTGATCGCGGCCGCCGTCGGGGGCCTCGCGATCTTCTGGTTTCGCGCCGCTGCGGACTCGCTGCGCGAGTCGAGGCATCCGAAGGTGATCCTTGCGGCAGCCGCCGCGGTGGTCGTGCTCGGCGTACTGCTGACGGTACTCGGGATCCAGCTGCCGCGCGAGTAGCGGCCCACCCCTCTCACGCATCGGCTCCGGGTCTGTGACGGAAGCGTGACTTCTGCTTGCCGTGACCCGGAAGACCGCAGCAGGATGAGAATCCCGCCCTCGTTCCGTCCGGCGCCACGCCTAGCGTGGATTGCCCATGAACGAGGGCAGCTGGACGATCAAGCCGTGCGAGCACGACGCCGTCGTGGCGCTGGCGCGCGAGCTGGAGGTGAGCACAACTACGGCGGCGGTGCTCGTCCGGCGCGGGTATGACGACGTCGCGCGGGCGCGTGCGTTCCTCGAAGGCGCGCTGCCCGCGCACGACGCGTTCGGCCTCGGCGACATGGTCGCGGCCTGCGAGGCGATTCGCGGCTCGATCGCCGCCGGCCGGCGGATCTGCGTCCATGGCGACTACGACGCCGACGGGATCTGCGCGACGGCTCTCGCCGTCCTGATCCTGCGCGAGCTCGGCGCCGAGGTCGAGTGGCACCTGCCGAGCCGCTTCGACGAAGGCTACGGCCTTCGCGGGGAGACGCTCTCGCGGCTCGCCGACGAGGGCTGCGGTCTCGTCCTCACGGTCGACTGCGGGATCACGGCGACGTCGGAGGTCGCCGCAGGGAAGCAGCTCGGCCTGGAGATCGTCGTCAGCGACCACCACCGGCCTGCCGAAGAACTGCCGGCCTGCCCCCTCGTCGGGCCCTACCGTGGCTGCGACTATCCATTCGGCGAGCTGTGCGGGACCGGAGTCGTCTTCAAGCTCGGGCAGGCGCTTCTGGGACCGGACTCCGAGGCGTTGCTTCGCCATCTCGACCTCGTCGCAGTCGCCACGATCGCCGACGTCGTCCCGCTCGTCGACGAGAATCGCGGCCTCGCGATCGCCGGCCTGCGCGTGCTCGCGAGCACGCAGAAGCCTGGGCTTCGCGAACTGATGAAGGTTGCCCGGGTCGATCCGGCCGTCGTCGACTCCTCCTCCGTCGGATTCCGCCTCGCCCCGAGACTGAACGCGGCCGGGCGGCTCGGCCATCCGGAGGCCGCGCTCGAGCTGCTGCTGACCGAGGATCCAGCCCAGGCCGGCCGGTTGGCCCACCGGCTCGACGAGCTCAATCGCGACCGGCAGACGGTCGAGGAGCGGATCCTCCGCGAGGCGGTCGAGGAGATCGAGTCTTGGCCTGAGGCGAAGCAGCGGCAACGCGGTTACGTGCTTGCGCGAGAGGACTGGCACGAGGGAGTGATCGGCATCGTCGCCTCGCGGCTCGTCGAGCGCTATCACCGGCCGGTCGTCTTGATCGCCGGCGGGGAGCGCGAGTGGAAAGGCTCGGGCCGCTCGACCGGGAGCTTCGACCTCCATGGCGGCCTGGCCGCGTGCTCGGAACATCTCGTTCGCTTCGGAGGGCATCGCGCGGCCGCCGGGCTCTCGATCGAGCCGGCGCAGGTCGAGGTGTTCTCGGCGGCGTTCGCCGCGCACGCGGGCGCTCACCTGTCCGAGACCGAGCTGCTTCCGGTGACGGTGATCGATGCCCTCGTCCACGGGTCGGAGCTGACCCTCGACCTCTGCGCGGAGCTGGCGCGCCTCACTCCTTTCGGGCTCGGCAATCCCGGGGTCACACTGCTCGCGGCCGGCTGCGAGCTCAGCGACGTCGCCGCGGTCGGCGACGGCAAGCATCTCCGCTTCCGGGTCAAGGACGGCTCGCGCGACGCGGGGAGCGCGATCGCTTTCGGGTTCGGCCGCCAGCTCGATCGCTTCCGGCGGGAACTGCGGTTCGACATCGCCTTCCGGCTCGAGGAGAACCATTGGAACGGCACGGTCGCGCCGCAGCTCGTGGTCAGGCGCGTCTTCGACGGCAAGCCGCGCTACCGCGAGCTGCGTGACTGGCTGGCGGGCCTTTGGCGCGAGCAGGCGGACGCCTGGCCCCCCGAGGCTGCGGCCATCTTCGGGGAGCTGGAGCTCGGCGCGAACGAGCCCCGGCGCCGCCACCTCCTGGAATCGGCGACCTTCTGCCGCCTGCTCGAGATGCCGTCCGGGCTCGCTGAAGCTGCGTAAAAGCAAAAGGAGGTGACGCCGAACCACGGGAGTACACTTTTTCCATGACGGTCCTCGAAGCGGGCGAAAAGCATCAAGAGCTGCTCGACGAGCTGATCTCGGACGTCGAGGCCTACAACTCGGAACTCGACCGCGACTTGCTCGCGCGCGCCTTCCGCTTCGCGG
This sequence comes from Actinomycetota bacterium, assembly GCA_005888315.1. GTDB lineage: Bacteria > Actinomycetota > Thermoleophilia > Gaiellales > Gaiellaceae > 13-2-20CM-68-14. The sequence goes on from VAWH01000018.1 coordinate 11,018, forward strand.
CCGCAGCGCACGAAGGGCAGCAGCGGCGCTCCGGCGAGGCCTTCATCCGCCACCCCTGGGGTGCCGCGAAGATCCTTGCCGAGCTGAGGCAGGACGAGCAGACGATCGCCGCAGCGCTGCTCCACGACGTCGTCGAGGACACCGAGACCGAGATCGACGAGGTGCGTTCCGAGTTCGGCGACGAGGTCACGCAGCTGGTCGAGGGCGTCACCAAGCTGACGCGCATTCACTTCCAGAGCCGCGAGCAGGCCGAGGCCGAGAACTACCGCAAGATGATCGCGGCGATGGTCGGAGACGAACGCGTGATCCTGATCAAGCTCGCCGACCGCCTCCACAACATGCGCACGATCGAGTACCACGGCAAGCAGAAGCAGCTGCAGAAGGCCCGGGAGACGCTCGAGGTGTACGCGCCGCTGGCCCACCGGCTCGGTATCCACAAGCTCAAGTGGGAGCTCGAGGACCTGTCGTTCGAGACCTTGCATCCCCGCAAGTACGAGGAGATCAAGACGATGGTCGCCGAGCGCCGGACCGATCGCGAGGAGCATGTGTCCGAGGCGGCGCGAGTCCTCCAGCTCGAGCTCGACAAGGTCGACATCCCCGCCGAGATCTCGGGCCGCGCGAAGCACTTCTTTTCGATCTACGACAAGATGGCCAAGAAGGGCCGCGAGTTCAACGAGATTTACGACCTGACTGCGATGCGCGTGATCGTCGAGCGGTCGGGGGACGAGGGCACTCGGGACTGCTACGGCGCGCTCGGGCTGATCCATTCGCTCTGGAAGCCGATGCCGGGCCGGTTCAAGGACTACATCGCGATGCCCAAGTTCAACGCGTACCGGTCGCTGCACACGACGGTGATCGGGCCGGAGGGCCGGCCGCTCGAGATTCAGGTGCGAACGCGCGACATGCACGAGATCGCCGAGCTCGGCGTCGCGGCGCACTGGCTCTACAAGCGTGGCAAGCGCGACCCGCAGTGGACGGCGTGGGCGAAGCAGCTCATGGAGTCGCAGGTCGACGAGGCCGATCCGCGCGAGTTCATGAAGACCTTCCGGACGGATCTCTTCGACGAGGAGGTGTACGTCTTCACGCCGCAGGGCGAGGTGAAGAGCCTGCCGGCTGAGGCGACGCCGATCGACTTCGCCTACGCGGTGCATACAGATCTCGGCCACCGCACGGTCGGAGCGAAGATCAACGGGCGGATCGTGCCGCTCCACTACCGGTTGAAGAGCGGCGACGTGGTCGAGATCCTGAGCACGAAAACCGGGCGCGGACCGTCGCGCGACTGGCTGTCGCTGGCGGCTTCGTCACGCGCGCGGAACAAGATCCGCCAGTGGTTCTCGCGCGAGACACGCGAAGAGACGGAGCGGAAGGGACGCGACGCACTCGAGCAGGGCCTCAAGAAGCAGAGCCTTCCGTACAAGAAGCTGGTCGGGTCGGCCGTCCTGGCGCAGGTGATCCGGGAGACCGGCTTCAAGAAGGCCGAAGACTTCTACGTGGCGCTCGGCTCGGGCAAGGTGCCGGTGGGGCAGATCGTCAACAAGGTCCTCAACCGGCTGAAGACGGAGGAAGTCGCCCACGAAGAGGCGGTCCCGCTCAAGGCGCCGAAGGCCGGCCGCGCGATCGCCGGCGACGATCTCGGGATCCGGGTCAAGGGGGTCGAAGACGTGCTCGTCCGGCTGGCGAAGTGCTGCACGCCCGTCCCGGGCGACGAGATCGTCGGCTACATCTCGATGGGCAAGGGAATCACCATCCACCGGGCCGACTGCTCGAACGTGAAGGCGCTGCGTCGCAACCCCGAGCGCTTCACGCCGGTGGACTGGGACGGCGGCGCCACCCACAGCTTCCGCGTCCAGCTCGCGGTCGACTCGTGGGACCGCCCGCGGTTGCTCGAGGACGTCGCGCGCACCTTCGCCGAGCACGGCGCGAACATCGTCGAATACGGCGGGCACGTCGAGGATCAGCTGGCCAAGAACTGGTACGTCGTCGAGGTCGGCGACGTCAAGGCCCTCCGCGGCCTCCTGACTGCGCTCCGCAATATCGACGCCGTGTTCGACGCCTATCGCGTCACACCGTCGTAACTTCGCCGCGACGCTGCACGGCCTTTTTCGAGCACCGAACGAGGGACATGGCCGCGACCGGCACCCCCTTGGGGCACCCCTAACCCACCACCCACCTGCGATCCTATCGAGGAAAATGTGCCTTATTTGCAGCGAAAGTGTGTCGATTTAGGGCCGCCGACCGCGAATCCCTCGGATGAGGGATCGTCCCTCGAACAAGGGGGGTACCTCGGTCGAGGGATAGCCGTCTGCGGCCGATCCGACTACAACGAGAGCGGGGAGAGGGTTAGCGCATCAACCCGCGGCGCCCGCCGCTTCGAGGACGGCGAGCGGGCGCCCGGCGCGCTTCAGCGCGGAAATCGCCGTGCACTTCCGCGTGGTCGCTTCGGCCCATCGCTTCGCCTGGTGAAAGGTTCACCGGTCTGCTGCCGACTGCAGGCGAGCCACGTACGGCGAGATCAACGTGGCGACGCGCTCGACGAACGCGCGATCTTCGGCGGCCAGCTCGAGCGAGCCGAGCTCTGAACCTTCGTAGCCGACCAGCGCGGCGATCCGGTCGGCCTCTTCCCCGACAGCGAGACGCTCGACAAGCCGGCGGTTCTCGAGCATGTTCACCCTCGCGGACGCGACGCCGCGAACGTGGAGCGCCTCCAGGACCGCCCGCAGAACCTCGTCGGGCCCGCCGCCGCGGTTGAGAATGCGCTCGACTGCCTCGAGCGCCCCACGGTAGTCGATCGAGCCGGCTTCGGTCACACGGCCGCGATCTCGCAGTCGCCCTTCTCGAAGTTCCGGATCGCTTCCCGGTACCAGTTCGGGATCGGCCGCGCGCGGCGCTCAGCCAGGTCGATCAGCACGAGGGTCTGCGCCGCCGTCACCATCAGCACGTCGTCCTCGACCCGGTAGGCGGCGCACTCGTAGGTCGCGCTCGTCCGGCCGATCTTGCGCATCCGGATGAAGATCTCGATCAGATCGTCGAACTGGGCCGGGGCAAAGTACTCGACCGACGAGGCACGCATCACGAACTGTTCCTCGCCCATCGCCTCGTTGAGCAGGTCGAGGTGGCGGTGGTATTCGACCCGGGCCTGGTCGAAATAGGGCAGGTAGCGGCCGTAGTAGACGATCCCCTGCGCGTCGGTGTCCGAAAAACCCACGCGGGTGAAGGCCGCGTACTTGAACGGCGCCTTGCGGTCGGTCGCGTGGCCGAGCTCGATGCTCACGAGCGAATTGCCGCGAGCACTTCGTCTCGCTTCCGCTCCATCAGCTCGGGCGTCCGCGCCTCGAGGTTCAGGCGCAGCAGTGGCTCCGTGTTCGACGGCCGCACGTTCATGTGCCAGTCGCCCGCGTCGATCGAGACGCCGTCGAGGTGGCTCACCTCGCCCTCGTCTCCGAAGCGCTCCTGCAGCTCCCGCAGCTTCCCCGCCACGTCGTCAACCGGTGTGTTCAGCTCGCCGGTGAGGAAATACCGGCCGCGGTAGGCGGCGAGAATGTCCGACAGCCGCCGGCCTTGCTTCGAGACCAGCTCGAGCATCAGCAGGAACGGGACGACGCCCGAGTCGGCCTGTGAGAAGCCGCGAAAGTAGTAGTGCCCCGACACCTCGCCGCCGAACGCTGCGCCTTCCTCGCGCATCCGGTGCTTGATGAAGGCGTGGCCGACGCGATTGACCAAAGGGACGCCGCCGGCGTGCTCGACCGTCTCCGGCACGGCCCAGCTGGCGCGGAGGTCGTAGATGATCTTCGCGCCGGGCTCCTTCTCCAGCACGGACGCGGCGAGCAGCGCGGTGACGAAATCGCCGGGCACGAACTCGCCCGCATCGTCGACGAAGAAGCAGCGGTCCGCGTCGCCGTCGAAGGCGACGCCGAAGTCGGCGTGCTCCTCGAGCGTCTTGGCGACGATGAACTCACGGTTCTCCGGCAACAGCGGATTCGGCTCGTGGTTCGGGAACGTTCCGTCGGGCTCGAAGTAGCAGCGGACGGCGTCGATCGGCAGCCGCTCCAAGACGGGCGGCAGCATCGCGCCCGCCATCCCATTCGCTGCGTCGATCACGACTCTGAGAGGCTTGATCGCCTCGAGCTCGACGAACGAGAGCACGCGCTCGAGATACGCCGGCCAGACGTCGTGCGGCTCGATGCGGCCGCGAGCAGCGGCCTGCGAGCGGCCGGAGAGCTTCAGCGCCCGCTCGCGGATCTCGAGCAACCCCGACTCTCCGCCGACCGGCAGGGCGCCCCGGCGGACGATCTTCATGCCCGTGTACTCCTTCGGATTGTGCGAGGCGGTGACGGCGACGCCGCCGTCGAGCTCCAGGTCGCCGACCGCGAAATACACCATCTCGGTGCCGACGAGGCCGAGCTGGAGCACGTCGGAGCCGGCGTCCGCGGCGCCGTTGGTCAGCGCCTCGGCCATCGCCGGACTCGAGAGACGCATGTCGTGGCCGACCGCGATCCGGCGCGGCTCGAACTGCTCGACATAGGCGCGGCCGATCGCATACGCGCCCTCCTCGTCGAGCTCGGCCTGGTAGATGCCGCGGACGTCGTATGCCTTGAAGACCTTCGGGTCGAGCACCGCCAGGATGCTAACGGCGCCGCTCTCACCGCGTTTTTCGGCTTGAAACCGAGATTTTGCGGGACTTTCGCCGCCGCCGCGGTCGTTCATAGACTTAGGCCATGGTGGAGCGAAAGCTGGCAACCGTTCTGTTCGTCGACCTCGTCGACTCGACATCGCTGGTCGCCGGTGCCGACCCGGAGGTCGCGCGGCGGCGGGTGACGCAGTTCTTCGACCGGGTCTCGCATTGCGTGACGACCCACGGCGGCATCGTCGAGAAGTTCGCCGGCGACGCGGTCCTCGCCGCCTTCGGCGTTCCGCAGGCCCATGAGGACGACGCCGAGCGCGCGGTCCGCGCCGCGCTCGCGATGCTCGAGTCGGTCCGCGAGCTCGGGCTCGAGGCCCGGGTCGGCGTCGAGTCGGGCGAGGTCGTCGTCGACGAGAGCGACTCGACTTTCGCGACGGGCGAGGCGGTCACCCTGGCCGCGCGCTTGCAGCAGGCCGCGGGAGCGGGCGAGGTGCTGATCGGCCCCTACGCCTACCGGCTGACGAGCGACCGCCTGCAGGCCGAAGACGTCGGCCCGCTCGACGTCAAGGGCTTCGGCGAGCGAATCTGGACCTGGCGCGTCCGCGCCGTCCTCGACGGGGCGCCGAGAAGGAGCGGTGTCGCCGCGCCGCTCGTCGGGCGCGAGGCTGAGCTCGAACTCCTCCAGAACACCTACGAACGCGCAGTTCGAAACCGCCGCGCGCACCTGTTCACGATCTACGGCGACCCCGGCGTCGGCAAGAGCCGGCTCGCGCGCGAGTTCGTCGAGGGGCTGGAAGGAGCGACTGTGCTGGCCGGACGTTCGTTGCCGTACGGCGAGAGCGTCACCTACTGGCCGCTCGCGGAGATGGTCAAGTCGGCGGCCGGGATCACCGACGACGATCCGCTCGAGGTCGCCGTCGAGAAGCTGCGCGAGTCGTGCGAGAACGAGGCGATCGCCGACCTGCTCGGGCTCGCCTCCGGCGTGCTGGAGGCGGTCAAGGGCGAGCGGAGCCAGCAGGAGATCGCCTGGGCGGCCCGCGAGTGGGTCGAGCGGATGGCCCACGACCAGCCGCTCGTGCTCGTCTTCGAGGACATCCATTGGGCCGAGGAGGCGCTGCTCGACCTGATCGAGCACCTGGCCGAGTGGGTACGCGACGCGCCGCTGCTGATCGTCGGCCTGGCCCGCGCCGAGCTGCTCGATATTCGTCCGGGTTGGGGCGGCGGCAGGGTGCGCGCGACCGCGATCGAGCTCGAGCCGCTCGGCCGGGAGGAGAGCGAGGAGCTGATCGATGCCCTTGCCACGAACGGAGCGCTGGAAGGCGACGCCCGCGAGGCGCTGCTCGAGAAGACCGAGGGCAATCCGCTGTTCGTCGAGGAGACCGTGCGGATGCTTGCCGAATGCGAGGGCCGGCCGCTCAGCGACTTCGCGGAGCGGATACCCGACACGCTGCAGGCGCTGATCGCAGCCCGCATCGACCGGCTGCCGCCGGAGGAGAAGACGGTGCTCCAGCGAGCCTCCGTGATCGGTCGGACGTTCTGGGGCGGAGCGATCAAGGAGCTGGCGGCGGAGATCGACGAGCTCCAGCCCGTGCTCGAGACGCTGCTCCTGCGCGAGTTCCTTCTCCCCGAGCTCCGTTCGTCGATCTCGGGGGAGACGGCGTATCGCTTCAAGCACGTGCTCATTCGCGAGGTCGCCTACTCCGGCCTCTCCAAGTCGGCCCGCGCCGATCTGCACGAGCGCTTCGCCCGCTGGCTCCACGCGCGAGCCGGCGAGGAGCTGCTGGAGATCCGCGCCTACCACCTCGACCAGGCCGCGGCATTGATCACCGAGCTCGACGGCGGGCCGCCGCCTGAGCTCGCCCGCGAGGCCGCCGCGGCGCTCGAGACGGCCGGACGGCGGTCGCTCGCGCGCGAGGCGAATCGCTCCGGGCGCAAGCAGCTCCTGCGGGCTCTCGAGCTCGAGCCGACGCTCGAGCGCCGTTTCCAGGCGGCTCGGGCTGCATGGCGGCTCGGCGACCTGCCGGCGGTCTCGAAGGAGATGGAGCGTGTCCGCGCAGACGCAGCCGATGAAGGCGACCGCTGGTGCCAGGCGCGCGCGCTGGCGGCGCTGGCGGAGGTTGCGCTCAACCGCGACGCCGACGTCGACGAGGCCAACCGCCTGGCCGCGCTTGCGCTCGACGTGGCGGACGGCAACGACTACGAGCCGCGCTTCGACGCCCTGCACGTCCTCAACACCGGCGCCTGGTGGCGCGGCAGGCTGACCGATTCCGAGCGCTACGCCCGCGATCAGCTCGCGCTCGCCCAGGAGGCCGGGCGCGAGGATCTCGAGAGCCGCGCCGCCATCGATCTCGCCGGCGTCCACAACGCGCGCACGGAGTACGACCTGGCCGCGCCGCTCTTCGCGCGCGCCCTCGAGCTTGCCGATCAGAGCGGCTCGATCGTCGCGCGAGGCCACGCGCTGGCGTCCGCGGGCGATTTCGCGATCTACCGCGAGGACTACGACGAGGCTCAGCGTCAGCTCGAAGAGGCCCGAGCTCTCTACGAGGAGGCGGGAGTCGCCTCGTCGCTCGGCCGCGTGCTCTACCGGCTCGGGGTCGTGGCCTGGCACCAGGGAGACCTCGACGGCGCCGAACGCCTCAGCCGGGAATCGATCCGGACGCTCGCTCCGCTCGAGGACCGCGGCACCCTGTGCGAGGCGCAGCGGCGGCTCGCCGAGGTCCTGCTCGAGAAGGGGAAGCTCGACGAAGCCGAGCGTTACGCGGAGGCGGCTCTCGAGACGGTCGGGCCGCAGGACATGAGCTCGCGGGCTTCGACGCGCTCGACTCTCGCGCGTGTCCGCATCGCGCAGGGGCGGTTCGACGACGCCGAGAAGCTGCTGCGCGAGGCGGAGGACATCATCGACCAGACGGAGTACTGCGCCTTCGGCTCGGACACGCTCCGCACCCTCGCTCAGCTGCTGCGTGACCGCGGCCGAGAGGACGAGGCGGAGGCAGTCGAGCGCCGCCTCGAGGGTGCGACCGCCGACTCGAGCGCCGCACGGATCGCCTGATGTGACTTCTCGTCCGGCGACTCGCTGATCACCGTCGCCGGACGATCGAAGCGCGCCAGCGCCTCGCCCAGCGGCTCGGCACGCAACGTTCCCTCGCCGTAAGGCAGGTGCTTCGTCTCGTTGCGGTTGGCGTACTGGATGTCGCTGAAGTGGATGTGGAAGGGCGCGCCCGGCTCGAGTAGGGCATCGGCGCCCTCGAGCACCTCGGCGAAGGGCTCGACCTCGGTGAATGCACCGTCACTCGTCGCGTGCAGGTGGGCGAAGTCGAGCACGGGCCTGACCCAACCGCAGCGGCCCGCGATCGCGAAGACGTCCTCGGCGGTCCCAAGCTCGCGGACACGGCCCATGATCTCGACTCCGAACGGCACGGCCCGGTCCTTGCCCTCGAGCCGCTCGCGCAGCTCTGCGAGCTGCTCGCAGACCGAGGCGATCGCGACGTCGCGCTCGCGGCCGAGCAGGAAGCCCGGATGGAAGACGACGAGCTCGGCGCCGGCCGTCCTGGCGATGCCGGCCGAGTGGTCGAGCATCCCGACCGCCATTCGCTGCTTCTTGTCCCGCTCGACATGCCCCATGAAGCCTGCGATCGGCGCGTGGACGGAGAGCACGAACCCGGCCTCGCGAGCGAGGCCGCCCAAGCGCTCCGCCCACGGATAGTCCATCCAGAAGCCGCCCTCGAAGTCGATCTCGCAGGCGGTATGGCCGCGCTCCTGTAGCAGCTCGATCGCCGCTTCGGGGCTCTCGCGAGAGGGCACTCGGGCCGGCCCGAAATGGAGCGGTCCCATGCGGCCAACGCTAGCGGAGCGCCGATGTCGTCCGACGTCCTTTCTAGGCTTTTCCCATGCCGAAGCGCCCGAGCCGCATCGACCTGCTGGAGCTCGATATCGACCTTCGCCTCGCCGATCTCTGGCGCGAGGCCAGCGAGATCGAGGACTGGAACCTCGACGTCGTCGCGGCCTTCATGCGGGCCGCCTACGGGAAGGGCTACTGCGACGCGTTGACCGAAGATTTGCCCGGGAGCCTCTGCGAGGAGCACGGCTACCGGGTGCCGGCGCGGCGGGCCACCGCGACACCTGAAGCCTGAATCGCGGTCAGTGGCCTGGCCGGTGACGTTGCCCGCTTCCTGGGTCGCGAGCACCAAGCCAGAGGCAGCGATCGTCCGCGGGCAAGGCTTGCAGCCTTGACAACGGCGAGCGTGGACTCTGGCGGAGCGTGATCGCGGGCCAGGGAGCATGGCCGACGTTGCCGGTCAGGCCACTAGCATTCGGCGTGTGAGCGTCTGGCTTTCGCTCGGCGTCCTACTTGCCGTCGCGTGCGTGGTCGTCGTCGCGTTGCCGTTCCTGCGGCGACCGGGGCTGTCGGCGGCGGAAGACCGGCTCGGCGAGCCCGATGCGCTGGAGCGCCGGAGGCTCGAACTCGCGGAGGAACGCGATCGCGCTCTCTCGGCCCTGAAGGAGCTCGAGTTCGATCATCGGACCGGCAAGGTCTCGGACGAGGACTACCGTGAGCTCGTTGGCCCGCTGCGCAGGCGCGCCGCGGAGGCGCTGCGCGCGCTCGAACCCCGTGCGCGCGATGCCGAAGCGGAAGCCGAAACAAAGGTCCATGCCGGCTAACTGCGGCAACTGCGGCGCGCGCCTGCCGAGGGACAGCCGCTTCTGCCCGGAGTGCGGCGTCCGCGTCTCCGCCGCCAACGACGTCACCGCGGTCGAAGAGGTCCCGCCCGAGGAAACCGGGCGAGTCCCCGTGCACAGGGTCGCCGTCGCGCCGCGGTATTTCGGGATCGCGCCCCCGCTCGCGCTGTTCGCGCTCGCGGTCGCCTCGCTAGTGATCGCGGTCGTCCTCTTTGCGGCGGGCAAAACGATCGCGGGCGCAGTGCTGCTGGCCGCGGCCGTCCTCTTCTCGGTGCTCTTCGTCGCCGCATCGAGGCGTCTGCCGGAGAACGTGGTCGCGCGGCTGGGACGCACCGCCCTCGAGAGGGTTCGCGACCGAACCGGCTTCGCTGTCGAGGCAGTCAGCGTCCATTCGACTGCCCGGATGGAGCTCTTTCGGCTGCGCCGCGAGCTCTCCGAGCTCGTGGCGCAGCGCGGCGAGGCCGCGCGGGTGCTCGGCGAAGCGGTGTACGGTGGCGCCGAAGACGAGGTGGAAGTCGCCCGCAACCGGATGAGCGAGCTCGACCAGGCGCTCGCCGACAAAGAGAAGGAGATGACGAGAGTGACCGCAGCAGCGAACGAGCGAATCCAGCGCGCCCAGCTTCAGGTCCAGCCGACGGCGATCGTGGAGCCGCCCCAGGTTCCCGAGCCGATGCCGGCTCCGTCGGAGCCGCCGCAGCCGGTGACCGTGCCGGAGCCGTCGCCGGTCCCCTCCGAGCCGCCGATGCCGGTGCCCGCGCCTGATCCAACGCCGGAGCCGTCCCCGCCGCAGCCGGAGCAGCCTTCGTAGCGGAGCGGGCGAAGGCGCCGCTTGCGAGAGCAGGGCAGGGACGCCCGGCCTCTTCACGAAGCTTCGCCGCAGGTGATTCGCCCAGCCCTTGCAGCGCTTGTCGTCGCGGCCATCGCCGCCGCGCCGGCGGCCGGTGACGTCTACAGCCGTAAGCATTCCGTCGACGCCCGGATTGCGACGCTGCACTCGCGGATCGCCGAGGCGCAGCAGCGGGCGCAGGAACTCTCGGCGGAGATCGACTCGGTCAGCTCGCGGATCCACAGCCTCGAGGGCCGGGTCGGAGATGTCTCCGCGCGCCTCGCGACGCTCGAGAGCGACCTGGCGTTGCACCAGCGCAAGCTCGAGCGCCTCACAGCTCTCTTCCGGCTCGAGACGAAGCGGTATCTCTTCTTCCGCCACGAGTACGGCCTTGCGCTCGCGCGTCTGAACGCCAGGCTCGTCGAGGTCTACCAGCAGGGCGACGTCGACACCGTCGACGTGGTCCTCGACGCGAGGAGCCTCTCCGATCTGATCGACGGGCTCGACTACGTGAACCAGGTCGGAGCGGCCGACGACCGAATCGCGACGAGCGTCGGGCACGCCAAGGACGCGGCGCGCCATGCTCGCGAGCGGACGCGAACGCTACGCGGTGTCGTCGCCGCGGAGACACGGGCCGTCCAGGCGCGGACCGAACAGGTCCGGGCCGTCCGCGACGAGCTCGTCGCCAGTCGCAGTGAGCTCGTCGCGTCCCGGTCGACGAAGCGCGTCAGCCTCCAGAGCGTCAAGGCGAGCGAACGCGAGCGGGTGGGCGAGGCTCAAGCCCTGGAGCAGGTGAGCGTCGCCCTCGGCGCACAGATCCAGGCCGCGCAGGCGGCTTCGTCTTATCGAGCGCCTGCCGCAACGCCTTCGGCGAGCGGCTTCATCTGGCCGGTGAACGGGCCTGTGACGAGCCCTTTCGGGACGCGCTGGGGGCGGATGCATACCGGTGTCGATATCGGGGTTCCCTATGGCACGCCGATCCGCGCCGCGGCCTCGGGCCAGGTCATCTACGCCGGCTGGATGGACGGCTACGGCAACCTCGTCTTCGTCGACCACGGCCGCGGTCTTTCAACCGGGTACGCCCACCAGTCCAGCATTGCCGTCTCCAACGGCGAAGCTGTCACTCAGGGGCAGGTGATCGGCTACGTCGGCTGCACCGGACACTGCTTCGGGCCCCACCTGCATTTCGAGGTGCGCGTCAACGGGACGCCGGTCGACCCGCTCGGCTACCTCTAGATCCTCGCAGCCGTAACCAAGTTCTCACGTCATACGTTTATGGTTTAGAACGTGTAAGCCGGGGCCGGGGGGATGTCGCCCCGCTTTCACGCACACGTCTCCCGACGAACACCGGCCGCCTCCCCGGGGCGGCCGGGTTTTAGCACGGGCGAACACACGCCGCCACGTAGCCGCCACCCAAACTCGCTCCGTCCGCGGGAATCGCGCTGTGCCTACAGCAGTGTCTGGTAGAGCAAGAAGATGTTCAGACCCGAGATGAGGGTCGCAATTACGGTGGCAGCGATCGTCGTCGCCCGGTGATTGACGAGGGGGCCCATGACCTCTCGCTTGCCTGTGAAGATCACCAGCGGGATCAGGGCGAAGGGGATCCCGAACGAGAGCACCACCTGGCTGAGCACGAGCGTTCGCGACGGGTCGGCGCCGATGCCGATGACGATCAGCGCCGGCAGCATCGTCACGAGCCTGCGCACCCATACCGGGATCCGGCGGCGGATGAAGCCTTGCATCACGACCTGTCCCGCAAGCGTGCCGACCGTGGAGCTCGACAGGCCGGAGCCGAGGAGCGCCAGGGCGAAGAGGGTGCTCGAGTGGCCGCCGAGAAGCCCCGAGAGCGTCTTGTGCGCCGTCTCCAGCGACTCGACGTTCGTGAGGCCACTTTTGTAGAAGGTGCTTGCCGCAACGACAAGCATGGCGACGTTGATCAGCCCGGCGATCGTCATCGCGATCACGACGTCGATGCGCGTGAACCGGTAGAGACGCCGAGCCTGGTCCTCGGATTTCGGCAGCACCCGCCCCTGCAGGAGCGCCGAATGGAGATAGATCACGTGCGGCATCACCGTCGCGCCGAGGATCCCGACCGCGAGCAGGACCGACTCGCTGCCCGCGAACTGCGGCACGAAGGCGTGCTCGGCAACGGTGCCAAGCGGCGGCTTCGCGTAGAAGAGCTCGCCGAGGTAGCAGAAGCCGATCATTCCCACGATCGCCGCGATCACCGCCTCGAACGGCCGGAAGCCGAAGCGCTGCAGGCCGAGGATCAGGAAGGCCGTGACGGCGGTGAGCAGCGCCGCCGGGAAGAGTGCGATCCCGAGCAGGAGATGGAAGCCGAGCGCGGCGCCGAGGAACTCCGCGAGGTCGGTCGCCATCGCGATCAGCTCGGCCTGAATCCAGAGAGCGAAGGACGTTCGCCGTGAGAATTGCGCGCGGCAGACCTCGGGCAGGTTCTGCCCGGTGGCGATCCCGAGCTTGGCCGAGAGTGTCTGAATCAGCATCGCCATCAGGTTCGCGGCGACGATGACCCAGACCAGCGTGTAGCCGAACTTCGAGCCGCCGGCGATGTTGGTGGCGAAGTTCCCCGGGTCGATGTAGGCGACACAGGCGACGAAGGCAGGTCCGAGGAACGGCAGAATCCGGAAGCTGCCACGCCGTTCGCCCCGCAGCACGAGGCCGGCATCGTGCGCCGTGCGCGCGGTGGCGTTCATCGAGCTGAGTGTAACGAAAGTTAGGTACGCCTAAACTTAGCGACGCGAAGCTCGGGCAGGTTGCGGTGCCGCTCGTCCAGGTCGAAGCCGTAGCCGACGAAGTACTCGTCCGGAACGACGAAGCCGACGTACCGGACCGGCAGGTCGTCGACGAGCCTTCGGTAGGGGCGGTCGAGCAGCGTTGCGATTGCGAGCGAGGCCGGCCGCCGGAGCGCGAGCAGCTTGCGCAGGTAGTTCAAGGTCAAGCCGGTATCGACGACGTCCTCGACGACGAGGACGTGCCGATCCTCGACCGGTCCGTTCAGGTCCTTCAGCAGCCGGACCCGCTCGTGGCCGCCCGGCGCGGCGCCCCCGTAGCCGGCCAGCTCGACGAAGTCGAGGTCGTGGAGTAACGGGATCGCCCGTGAGAGGTCGGCGGCAAAGAAGAGCGAGCCCTTGAGCGGCGCGACGAGAACGAAATCGAGGCCGCCGTAATCGGCGGCGATCTGAGCGCCGAGCTCGCCGACACGCCGCTGGATCTCCTCGGCGGAGAGGTATGTCTCGCCGACGCGCAGGTCGTCGGCTAGCGGGCGAAGTCGAGGCTGAATCGCTGGGCCAGGCGCTCGATGTCGCGCCGGTAGAAGAGCTTGATCCGAACGTCCGGGTAGCGCTCGCGAAGTTTTCGCAACTTGCGATTCTTTCGTGTCACGAGCGCCTGCTTCATCACCGTCACCTCGACGTAGAGGTCCTGCTCCGGGAGATAGAAGTCGGGCGTGAAGGCCTCCGTGATACGGCCGTCCTCGCCCTCCGCCAGCGCGAACGTCCGCGGCTCGTACTCCCACGAAACGCCATAAAAGTCCAGCAGACGGGCGCATTCGCGCTCTGCGTCGTTCGCGAAGCGCGGAGTTCGCACGCTTCGCGCTGGCTCGGCCCCCACCCGACCGAACGTACCAGTGGGCCCGGATGCCGCGACGAGCCGATGCGGCGATCCGAGTTGACCTGATATACGAGGGGCGGACCGATGGCGCGCCTGCGACTGACACCGCAGAAACGCGAGTTCTTCGACCTCTACTCCCGAGCTTCCGCGAACACCGTCGAGATCGCGCGCCTGCTCGTCGAGCTGCTCGAGCGATTTCCAGTGGAGGACGGTGACCTGATCACGCGGATCAAGGAGCGCGAGCACGAGGGCGACCACCTGACGCACGAGGTGGTCGACCTGCTCAACCGCACGTTCGTGACGCCGTTCGACCGCGACGACATGTACCGGCTCGCGGGCGCGATCGACGACGTCTGCGATCACATCGACGAGGCGGCGAGCAATCTCGGCACCTACGGGGTCGAGCGAGTCCCCGACAAGGCGGTCGAGCAGGCGCGGGTGATCCACCAGGCGGCACGGAACCTCGACGCCGCCGTCCAGCGCCTTGAGGGCTTCAAGGACTCCGAGGCGCAGCTGATCGAGCTCCGGCGGCTCGAGGACGACGGCGACCGGCTCGTTCGCGATGCGGTCGCCGAGCTCTTCAATACGGTCCAGGACCCGATCGTGATCATCCGCTGGAAGGACATCCACGAACGGCTCGAGGAGGCCTGTGACGCGCTCGAGAACGCGGCCGACGTGCTCGAGGCCATTCTCGTCAAGAACCGCTAACCCCGGATGAACTCAGTCCTGGTGTGGGTCGTTGTGGTCGTGGCGCTCGGATTCGACTTCACCAACGGGTTCCACGACACCGCCAACGCTGTCGCGACTTCCGTCTCGACCCGCGCGCTTTCCCCTCGGACCGCCGTCTTCGTCGCCGCGGTCGCGAATCTCGCCGGCGCCTTCGTCACGACCGCGGTCGCCAAGACGGTCGGCCAGGGCATCATCGATACGGGTCTCGCGACGGAGAAGGCCGTGCTGGCGGCGCTGGTCGGGGCGATCGTCTGGAACCTGCTCACCTGGTGGCTCGGGCTGCCGTCGAGCTCTTCGCACGCGCTGATCGGCGGGCTGATCGGCGCCGCGCTCGTCCAGTCGGGGTCGAAGGGCGTCGAGTGGCACGGCGTCGTGCACAAGGTTGCTTTCCCTGCGCTCGTCTCGCCCGTCCTTGGATTTGCCGGCGCCTTCTTCGTGCTGCTCGTCATCTACTGGGCCTTCGTCCGTGTTACGCCGGGCGTCGCGAACCGCGGCTTCCGATTCGGGCAGCTCGCGTCGGGGACGTGGGTCGCATTCACGCACGGCGCCAACGACGCCCAGAAGACGATGGGGGTGATCGCGCTTGCGCTCTGGAAGGCGGACAAGATCGACCACTTCTACATCCCTGCCTGGGTGATCGTCGCGGCGGGCCTCGCGATCGGCGCCGGCACGTACGTCGGCGGCTGGCGAATCATGCGGACGCTCGGCCAGCGCATCTTCTCGATGGAGCCGGCGAGCGGCTTTGCGGCTCAGGTCTCCGGGGGCACGGTGATCTACCTCGCGACGCATTTCGGTTACCCGGTCTCGACGACTCATGTCGTCTCGGGCTCGGTGATGGGTGCCGGGGCGACCAAGCGCCTCTCAGCCGTACGCTGGGGCGTGGCCGGCAACATCATCTTCGCCTGGGTTCTGACGATCCCGGCGGCGGCGCTCGTCGCTGCAGCGCTCTATTGGCCCGTCGAGGGCATCTTTTAGCCCGCTTGACAGGAGGGCTCGGCGAAACGCAGTCTGTGTCGTCGGGGCAACGAGCGGCGGCCCGCCGAGCCCTCCTACACTTCCCGGCGAATGAAGATCGCCCACATCTCGGACATCCATTGCGGCGAGGTGCATTTCGTGCCGGGCCTGATGGAGCGGGCGATCAACGAGATCAACGACCAGCAGCCGGACATCGTCGTCTGCTCCGGAGACCTGACGGCGATGGGGTTCAAGCACGAGTACGTGCAGGCCAAGGCGTATCTCGACCGGCTCGAGTGCGACTGCGTCGTCGTCATTCCTGGCAACCACGACTCGCGCAACGTCGGCTACATCCACTTCGAGGATCTGTTCGGGTCGCGCAACCATGTTGTGCAGCGTGAGGGCGTGACGATCGTCGCGGTCGATTCGACGGAGCCCGACCTCGACCACGGCCAGATCGGCCGCGGCCGCTACCCGTGGATCGAAGAGCAGTTCGCCGAGGGCGAGGCGGAGCTGCGGATCTTCGTCCTCCACCACCATCTGCTGCCGATTCCGGGCACCGGCCGCGAGCGCAACATCGTCTACGACGCGGGCGACGCGATCGAATGCCTACAGCGTTCAGGGGTCGACATCGTCCTCTCCGGCCACAAGCACGTCCCCTACGCGTGGCGGCTCGAGGATCTGTTCGTGATCAACGCGGGCACGGTTTCCTCGCAGCGC
Source organism: Actinomycetota bacterium (assembly GCA_005888315.1). GTDB lineage: Bacteria > Actinomycetota > Thermoleophilia > Gaiellales > Gaiellaceae > 13-2-20CM-68-14. The sequence continues at coordinate 27,175 of VAWH01000018.1, forward strand.
CTACGCGGCAGGACGCGTCCCTGTTACAACCTGATCGAGATCACCGACCACCACGTGGACGTCTGGCGGAAGTACCCGTTCCACGGGCAGGAGAAGATCATCCAGTTCTCGACCGAGACGCGCTCGTTCGAGAAGTACACGGCGCGGATCGAGGGCGAGGTGACCTCGCACCGATGAGGGTGCTGGCGTTGATCGACGGAGAGCACTACGCGTCGACGGTGCGGGATGCGCTGGCGGAGCTGCCGTACGACTTCGTCGGGGCGGTGATGGTCGGCGGGACGGAGAAGCTGCGTGGCGAAGCCGACTACGGCGTGCCGCTCTACGGCGATCTCGACATTGCGCTGCGCGAGCTGGAACCCGGGCTCGTGCTCGATCTTTCGGACGAGCCCGTGCTCGGGCCGGCGGCGAGGTTCAGGCTCGCGAGCCGCGTGCTCGCGACTGGGGTGCCGTACGCGGGCGCCGACTTCCGCCTCGAGCCGCCGGAGCTGGAGCCGTTCCCTCTGCCGTCGCTGTCGGTCTATGCGACCGGCAAGCGGGTCGGCAAGACCGCAGTGTCGGCGCACGCCGCACGGGTGCTCGCCCAGGATCGTGATGTGGTTGCCGTCGCGATGGGCCGCGGCGGCCCGGAGACGCTGGAGATCGCCGAATCGCCTCCGAGCCTCGCCGAGCTGCTCGCACTCTCGCGCGAGGGACGGCACGCGGCGTCCGACTACCTCGAGATCGCCGCTGTCGCAGGCGTCGTCACGATCGGCTGCCGCCGATGCGGCGGCGGTCTGGCAGGCGGAGTCGCGACCTCGAACGTCGCGGCAGGAGCGGAGCTGGCGCTTCAGCGCTCACCCGATTTCGTGGTCTTCGACGGCAGCGGCGCGGCGATTCCCCCGGTCGCGACCGGCAAGCGCGTGCTCGTGACCAGCGCCTTCGACCCGCCGGCGCTCGTTACCGGCTATCTGAACGCCTACCGCATCCTGCTTGCCGATCTCGTCCTGGTCACCATGGCAGACGCGTCGACCGCGCACGAGGCGCTCGCGGAGGCGATCCGCGAGGTGAAGCCCGAGGTCTCGGTGATCGCTGTCGGCTTCCGGCCGCGTCCGCTCGCGCCGATCGCCGGCAAACGCGTCGCCTACTTCACGACGGCCGCCACAGCGGCTCACGAGCGGCTTGCGGACGACCTGGCGGGGCTCGGGGCGGAAGTCGTCCACGTCTCGGGAAACCTCGCCGACCGCCCGGCGCTGCAGCGGGAGCTCAAGGCCGTCGACGCCGACGTCTACCTGACCGAGATCAAGGCGGCCGGCATCGACGTCGTCGCCGAGGCGGGTGCGCAGCGCGGTGTCGAGATCGTTCTAGCCGCGAACGACGTCGTCCCCTGTCCCGGCCAGCCGGAGCCCGAGCCGGCGCTGCTCGCCCTCGCCGACTCGGCGGCCGTGGAGCCGGTCGGGACGTGAGCGAGCGGCGTCACCGCGAGCCCCTGCCGCTCGGCGGCGAGGACGGCCTGCCGTTCTCGAAGGGCCTGCTCGCGCGGGCGCTGATCGCCACCGGCGTCCCCCCCGAGAGGGCGTACGAGCTGGCATTGACGGCGGAGGCCGACCTGGCGGCCGCGGGCGGCCACGCCTCCTCGCTCGAGCGGCTGCAGGAGCTTGCCGTCGGGATGTGGGGGGACGAGGAGGGCGCCCAGGTGATCCGGCGGCTGCGCCTCTTCCGCCGCCTCGACGACCTCGACCTGCCGATCGTCCTGCTGATCGGCGGCGCGACCGGCACCGGCAAATCGACCGTGGCTACCGAGATCGCCTATCGGCTCGGGATCACGCGAGTCACTTCGACCGACTTCGTCCGCCAGACCATGCGCGCCTTCTTCTCCCAGGACTTCATGCCGGCGATCCACTACTCGAGCTTCGAGGCGGGCGCGTCTCAGGACGAGGACGACGAGGCCCGCGTCCTGCACGGCTTCCTCGCGCAGACGCGCAACGTGCTCGTCGGCGTCCGTGCCGCGATCGACCGAGTCATGCAGGAGGGCTGGTCGATGGTGCTCGAGGGCGTCCACCTCGTCCCCGGGATGGTCTCGGCGGAGATCGAGGGCGCGCTCGTCGTCCAGTTCGTGCTCGCGATCGACGATGTGGAAGCACACGCGAGCCACTTCTGGCTGCGCGATTCCGCCTCGGGGAGCGCTCGGCCGTTCGAGCGGTACCTGGACTCGCTCGGCGACATCCGCGAGATTCAGGACTACATCGTCGCGCGGGCCGAGAAGGCAGGCGTGCCTGTGATCGAGAACGGGAACATCGAGCTCGCGATCGGACAGGCGATGGAGCTCGTCCTCGAAACGTTGGCCACTGTCGAACAACCAACCGATGCAGCACGGCGGTAGCGGGATTAGCGGCCGCCCGGGTGAATCGGGAGACGTCTGGAGCGGCACCGCAAGCGAAGCCGCAGGCGCCGAGCGGCTCGAGAAGGTCGGATGACCGAGACCGCTCCGATCCGTCAGCGTGAGGGCTCGGCCCTCGACCGCTATTGCCTCTGCGAGAGCTACGCGCGTGCGACAGAGCGCGCCGCGCTGGCGGGTGCGCGCTGGCTCGGGCGCGCCGACCAGGAGGCCGCCGAGCGGGACTCTTCGGAAGCGATGCGGTCTGCGCTCGAGCACCTGCCGATCGACGGGCACGTCGTCATCGGCGGGCCCGAGGACGAGACGCTCGGCCGCGGCCAGCAGGTCGGGGCGGGCGGCGAGCAGGTCGATCTCGCGCTGGATCCGCTCGAAGGGCGCGGCGTCGTCGCGCGGGGCGGGGGAGGGGCGATGTCGATGATCGCGGTCGGCGAGCCCGCTTCGCTGCAGACCCTGCCGGACATGTACATGCGCAAGCTGGCGGTCGGCCCCCTGGCCCGCGCTGCGATCGACCTGCGCCGCCCGGTCGCGGAGAACATCGGCGGGATCGCCGAAGCCTTCGGGCGCAGCGTCAACGACGTGACCACGATCGTGCTCGACCGGCCGCGCCACCACGACCTGATCGAGGAGATCCGGGCTGCAGGCGCGCGGATCAAGCTGATCCAGGACGGCGACGTGACCGCGTCGATCTCAGCCGCGATCCGCGGCACGAACGACCACCTCGCCATCGGAATCGGCGGTACGCGCCAGGCGGTGATGGCCGCGGCGGCGCTGCGCTGCTTGGGCGGCGAGCTGCAGGCCCAGCTCTGGCCGACCACGCGCGGCGAGATCGAGCAGGCGCGGGAGTTCGGGCTGGACGACGTCGAGCGGATCTTCACGACCGTCGATCTGTCCCCCGGCGAGGTGATCGTCGCGGCGACCGGCGTCTCGAACGGCGACCTGCTCCGCGGTGTCCGCTTCCTAGCCGACTCGGCGCGCACGCACTCGCTCGTGATGTGCACCCGCTGCAACTGGGTGCGATTCGTCGACGGGATTCATTTCTTCGCGCGCGAGCGGCGCGAGGAAGTGCGCCTGCTTGGTTAGCGCCCTATCCAGCAATACATGCCGGCTTCTCGCCCGCGATCACGCGGCGCCAGAGTCCACCCTCGCTCTTGCCAAGGCTGGCCAGCCTTGGCCGCGAGCGATTGCGGCCACTGGCTTGGTGCTCGCGACCCAGAAGCTCGACGGCATCACTGGACAGGGCGCTAGGCTGCGCGGGTGCCTACGAAGGACGAAGTCGTCGAGGCGCTGCGAGCCGTCGAAGACCCTGAGCTCGGGATGGACATCGTCGAGCTCGGCCTGCTCTACGACGTCGAGGTCGAGGGCCCGAAGGTGAAGGTGATCCACACGCTGACCTCGATGGGCTGCCCGGTCGGGCCGATGATCCAGGAGAACATCGACCAGATCGCGCGCGCGATGCCCGAGGTCGAGGACGTCGAGGTCGAGCTGACCTGGGACCCGCCGTGGTCGCCCGAGAAGATGTCCGACGACGCCAAGTTCATTCTTGGCTTCGGCTAAGGCAGCAAAGGCTCGACCAGTTCCCGCAACTCGTCCGAGACGATCCACGGCGCAACGGCCATCGGCACCCCTCCCAGCTTGACGACGGATGCCGATGCACCTTCGCGGTCACGAGGCGGGTCCCTGCAACGTCGAGGCGAGCGATGGCGCCACTCAGGCCACCCGGGTCTCCATCAGGGCGACCAGAAGGCCACGAACGCAGCGGGGTCGTGGAGGTAATGGAAGAGCCGCGTGACGCGGCCCTCTTCAACGGCCGCGATGATGGCCTCGTGAGAATCGAGGCGGCGCTCGCCGCGCTCTGCAAGGAAGCGGTCCATGATCACGCCGTGCCAGGGACTCGTCGCGATGTCGAAGCTGTCCTCGCGGAGCGGACGCCAGGTTCCGGCGGTGAGTTCATCGATTTGGCGTCGCAGCACCGAGATGCCCTCGGGGCCACGATGCGCTCCCGAGAGGACGGTGTCGAGCCGCACGATCCACGCCGCCTCCGGAGCGACGAACGTGGCGAGCGCCTCGCGATCCGCAGCAAGGAACGCGCGGTAGAAGTGCTCGACAACGTCGCCCAGCCGCTTCTCGTCCACGGCAGCATTCTCCACGCCGTCGCCTTCGAGCCTCGCTTCTTCTGAAACGAGGTCTAAGGCGTCGCTTGCGATGCCGCTAAAGAGGCCGCCCGATTCACTCGGGCCGGTAAATCCGGTCTGTGGACCGCGCGCAGACCGGAAATCGTTGGCCTGGCGATAGCGTTCGCCGGTCTAGCGGCTTCCTGCTTTACCGGGGCTTTGGCGTGGCTTGACCGAGGCGGTCGATGCTCTTGGCGACCCAACCGAAAGGAGTCGTCATGAAGTCATCGCTCATCATCCTCGTCGCGACCATCGCGGTTGTCGCAATGGTCTCGGCCGCCTCGGCGACGTCGCGTCCCACGGCCGTACCGGCGGCCAAGCAGAGCTGTACGTTCGCAACGCTCCCGCGTGCAACTCCTGCTGGTCAGCAGTCGCTGTTCGGACACATCGAGTCGCTCACCCGCAAGGGCAACCGGTACGTGCTCCGCTTCGACCCGGCCTGGCTTCTCAGCGGCGTCACCGCGAGCCGCGCTGCACTCGAAGACACCGGCTCGGCCGATGTGCCCAACGACACCTACGCGCGCGACGAGACGCACAAGCAGCTGACCTTCCTCGTCCCCGCAACCGCGCACGTCACCGTTCTCACCCACGCGACCTGCTCGACCCGAACGACGGTCGCGAAGCTCGCCAGATCGACGACGCCGCGCCGTCGCTTCTGGATTCGCGTCCGGAGCGACACCGTCCGCTCGATCGACGAGCAGTACCACCCGTAGGCAAACGTGACGAGCCCGCCTCGATCGAGGCGGGCTCGCGGTTTTCTCACTACGGAATCCGGAGGACGATCTTGCCGAATTGCTCCCCGCGGTCCATTCGCTCGTGTGCGGCCCGCGTTTCCTCGAGCGGAAAGACCTCGTCGATCACCGGCCGGGCACGCCCGGACTTGACGAGCTCGAACGCGCCTGCGAAGTCCTCGCGCGTCCCCATCGTCGAGCCGTAGATCGTCAGCTGCTTCCACCAGACCCGGTGGAGCTGGGCGGGTGGGTTCGCGCCGCTCGTGGCGCCGCAGACGACGACGCGGCCGCCGGGCCGCACCGACGCGAGCGACGTCTTCCAGGTCGCTTCGCCCACATGCTCGACGACGAGGTCTACGCCGGCACCGCCTGTCGCCTCCTTGACCGCTGCCGAGACGTCACCGCTCGCGTGGTTGACTACCGCATCCGCCCCCAGCTCGCGCGCCCGCTCGAGCTTCGCGTCGCTCGAGGAGGTTGCGAGCACGCGCGCGCCGAGCGCCTTCGCGATCGCGAGCGAGGCGGTCGCGACACCGCCCCCGATCCCCCAGACCAGGACCCATTCGCCTTCGCGCAGCTGCGCCTTCGTGACCAGCATTCGGTACGCCGTCTCGAACACCATCGGGAACGCGGCCGCCTCCTCGAAGGAGAGCTCGTCCGGAATCGGATGCACGTACCCCTCGGGCACGGCGATCAACTCGGCGTCGGTGCCGTCGATGTGCTCGCCGACGATCAGGCGGCCGTCGTCGAGTCCCGGGTTGACGACCACGCGCTCGCCCGTGTCAACACGCTCCCCGGCCCCGTCCGAGCCGAGGATCCGCGGTTTCGGCACGGAGGGCTGTCCGCTGCGGATCCAGAGGTCGATGTGGTTCAGCGCCGCCGCGCGCAAACGGACGAGGACTTCGCCTTCTGCGGGCGTCGGATCGGGGGCATCCTCGTACCTCAGGACGTCGGGCCCACCGTCCTCGTGAATCCTGATCGCCTTCACGCGGGCACAATCTTCCATATGAACGCCGTAGAGCTCGAGCAACTCGCACTCGAGGTCGGCCTCGACGTGGTCGGCGCGGCACCCGCTGAACCGTACGAGCAGACCGAACGCCACATCCGCGAACGGCGCGCCCGCGGCCTGTTCGCCGACATGCGCTTCACGATGGCGCAACCGGAGGTCTCGTGCCATCCGGAGAAGCTGCTGCCGGACGCGCGCACGGTCGTCTCGGCGGCCCTCTGCTACTACGCGGAAGAACCCGGGCGCCCGCTGGGCCACGGACGCCTGCCGCGCTACACCTGGTCCGACGCCTACGCGGAGCTGCGCGAGAAGCTTGACGAGCTCGGCCGACGGCTGGGCGGCGACTACCGCGTTCTCGTCGACGAGAACCAGCACGTCGACCGAGAGGCGGCTGCGCGCTCGGGCGTCGGCTTCTACGGAAAGAACACGCTGCTGATCACGCGCCGCTTCGGCTCCTGGGTCGTGCTCGGCACGCTCGTCACCGACCGCGAGCTGGAAGCAACGCCGCCGCTCGGACTCGACTGCGGCACCTGCACACTCTGCATCGAAGCCTGCCCCACAGGCGCGCTCGACGAGCCGGGCACCCTCGATGCGACGAAGTGCCTTTCCTACTGGACGCAGTCCCCGCACGAGCCGCCCGACGAGTACCGCGAAGCGCTCGGCGCGCAGGTCTACGGCTGCGACATCTGCCAGGACGTGTGCCCCTGGAACCGCGGCATCGAGAAGCGGCGCAGCGGGCAACCGCTCCCGGCCGGCGCCGAGCCGCACGTCGATCTCGTGGACTGGCTCGAGTCCGACCCGGCCGAGCTGCGCAAGCGCTACGTCCGCCTCTACGTGCCGCGGAACGACGGCCGCTTCCTGCAGCGAAATGCGCGGATCGCGCTCGCAAACGAGCAAGTGGCTGCGCGGTGACGCCACACGTGGAGCGGCTTCGCGAGACCGAGCGCTGGATCGCCTGGGTCCGCCTCGCAGCCGTACCCTTCGCGATCGTTGAGGTCGGCCTCCTCAGCACCGACTACCCGTCCGGGTACGAGCGCCTCGCCTGGTTGACGACCGCGCTCCTGGCGCTGGGCGGCGCGCTGTTCTACCTGCTCAGCGACGAGAGAGCCTTCGCGCGGGCGCCGCGGCGTATCGGGCTGCTGGGGCTGGCGCTCGACACCATCATCGTCGCCGCGTTCGTTCTGATCTACCAGTACGAGATCGGCTCGCCCGTCAACCAGCTCTTCGTCGTCGTGCTGGTCGAGGCTGCCGTACGTTACGGGATCCGCGGCGGACTGCTGATGCCGGTCGCGATCGCGCCGCTGGTCGCGCTCGCCGAATGGTCTCGCGAGGCGAAGTTCGACAACCCTCCACACGGCTACCAGATCGATCACGTGGTCTTCCCCTGGGGCCTGCTCACCCTGACGGGGATGATCGTCGGCTGGCTCGTCGATCGGCTGGGCCGGGAGACCGCGATCTCGCAGGCGCGGATCGCGGAGGCCGAGCTGCTCCGCGACGAGCTGGGTCGGCGAGCCGACGTGCTCGAGGCGGCGACGCGGTGCGCCCGAGCGCTCAGCTCCTCGCTCAACCTCGACGAGGCCTTCGAAGCATTCATCCGCGAGCTGCGCGGCCTTGTCCCATTCGACCGGATGGCGATCGTCCTCGAGGAGGCGGGAACCGCCCAGGTGATGGCAGTTGCCGGAATCGGCGCCGACGTCGTCTTCACGCGCGGATCGCGAGCACCCGTTGGCCAGACGCTCCTCGCAGACGTGCTCAGGGTGGGCCGGCCCATCTATCGCGAAGACATGACCGACGCGCGGTACCCGGAGGAGCGAGAGTTCGTCGAACTCGGACTCCACTGTCGGATCGCCGCACCGCTGCTGCAGGGGCCGAGGGCAGTCGGGATGATCTCGCTCGTCCGCAAGGAAGCGAGGGCCTTCAAGAGCTCGGAGCTCGAGCTCGTCGGGCTGCTCGGGCGCCTGGTTGCGAGCGCCGTCCAGAACATTCGTGCCTACGAGGCCGAGCGCAGCACCGTCGAGGAGCTACGTCGCCTCTCGGCGCTGCGCGCCGACTTCGTCTCGCTCGTCTCGCACGAGCTGAGGGCGCCGATGGCCTCGGTGGTCGGGTCCGCGCAAACGTTGCGGCAGCGCTGGCGCGAGCTCAACCCCGACCAGCGGGAGTCCTTCCTAGCCCTGATCGGCAGCGAGACCGAGCGCCTGGCGGCGCTCGTCGGCGACGTGCTGGACACCTCCCGGATCGAGGCCGGCACCTTCACCTATCGCTTTTCCGATGTCGACCTCGGCGCGCTCGTGCGCGATTCGGTCGCGGGTGTGTCAGTTGCGCAGGACGAGGTCGCCGTCGTCGCGGACGTGCACGGTGAGCTCCCGTCCGTGCGCGGCGACCGCGACCGCTTGCAGCAAGTGCTGGTGAACCTGCTCGACAACGCGGTCAAGTTCTCTCCGGCCGGCGAGGAGGTCAGGGTCAGTGCTTTTCACCAGGACTTGCAAGTGCGGATCGAGGTCACCGACCACGGGCCTGGCATCCCGCCGGACCAGCAGGGCCTGATCTTCGAGAAGTTCGGACGAGGCCACAGCGACGGCTCGCCGGGCACGCCGGGCACCGGGCTCGGCCTCTTCATCGCGCGCTCGATCGCCGTGGCGCACGGCGGCGGGCTCGAGCTCGAGTCCAGGCCTCAGGCCGGAGCCACGTTTACCTTGACGTTGCCGGTTCCGTCAGCCGGCTGAGGGGACGCGCACGCGCGTCAGCCCCAGCTCGGCCTGCAGCTCGCGTGCCCGTTCGGCGATCCGCGCGCGGAGCTCCAGCGGCTCCCGCACGACCGCCTCACCGCGGAACGAGAGAATCTCGCCCACCAGCCAGTCCTCGCCGCCGACTGCGACCTCCTCGATCGCCGAGCCGTCCTTCAGCAGCCGTGCCGTGCCGCGCTCGAGGCGCCAGCGTGCGACCTCGGGCGAATACCAGATCTGAACCGGCCGGGCGTCGGCCAGCCCGCGCGGCTCGAAGCCCTCACGCGGCTCGAAATCCTCGGCGAGCAGCCGCGCGCTTCGCATCCGGTCGAGCCGAAACGAGCGCTCGCCCGCCCGGGTCCGGTCCCACGTGTGCACGTACCAGTAGGGGAGGCGACGCTCCATCGAGTACGGCTCGACCAGGTGCTCGGACGTCGACTCCTCGCCCTCCTTCAGGTAGTCGAGCTCGACGAGGCGGCGTTCCCGGATCCCCTGGGTCAACGTCGCAACGAGCCCCTCCTCGTCCTCGCCGATGTGCGGCTCGGGCGTCTGCGCGAGATCGAACTCCCCGAACGTCTCTTCCAGCTTCTTGCGGACGCGATCCAGCGGCGTTCGCGCGTCGGCGGCGATCATGGGCCCGACGAACTCGAGCGCGAGCCGGATCGCGCGCGCCTCGAGCGGCGTCAGCCGGGGTGGAGCCCGGAACGTGTCGCCGAAGAGCTCCTTGTCCACGCGCACCTTCCCGTCTGCCAGCTCGGCGTAGATCGCGTAGCAGCCGCCGCCGAAGTTGACCAGGTTGAGCAGAGAGAGATGTTCCTCGAGCTCGTCGGGCGGAATGTGAAAGCGCTCGGTCAGGTCGGAGGCCTCGACGATCGCCTCGTTGCTCTCGCCGCAGCGATCGAGCAGGTAGGCGAGCAGCGCCTGGAGGACCGCGAAGCGCTCCGGCGCCACGGGGCCGGCTACGCGGTCCAGCCCGTCGCGCTCGCGCGGTGTCGCCTCGGCCGCGAGCTTCGGCGGCGCTCCCTCGTGGCGATCGCGGACGAGCCGCAGTGAACGAGCGACTTCGCGCCTCAGCTCGGGCGGCGCGACCGGCGAGGCGCGCCCGTCCTGGCGGACGATCCACGAGGCGAGCTGACCCGCATTCGAGTACTCGGTGACGAAGACCCCTTCCTCTACCCGGCCGTGCTCCCCGTACGTCCGCTCGACCCACCAGGCGGTGTCGTCGCCCACCTCGATCCGGGCCTCGGCGATCAGGTCACCGATCTGCCAGGGGGGCCGGTCGCGGTAGGGCTCGATCGCAAAGTCCGCCGGCACGCGGAAGTCCCGTTCGCGGCGGGTCGCGAAGCGGATGTCGCCGCGGATTCGCGAGACTCGAAATGTGCGGATGTCCTCGCGGACGAGGTCCTGGCCGACGACGTACCAGGCGCCGTTGTCCTGGAAGAGCGCGTATGGATTGAGTGATCGCTCTTCCTCGGAGTCTCGCGAGATCGACCAGTAGTTGAACTTGACCGTGCGCTGTTTCGAGATCGCGCCCTCGAGCTTCCCGAGCCGGCCCGCGAGCTCGGCCGAGTACTCGGGGTCGAGCACCTCCACCCGCAGGGCCGTGTCCGTGGGCGCCTCCGCGAAGCCGGGGCGGCCCAGTGCCAGGTTCTGCAACGCGAGGCGCAGTGGTTCCGCGTAGGCGAACTTGCCTTCTAGCAGGTAGAGCGCCGTCTGCAGCGCCGCCAACTCGTCGTCTTTGAGATCGAGCTGCGGCAGGAAGTAGGCCTCCGAGCGCATCGTGTAGAGCTCCTCGCCCGTGTACTCGTCCCGCTGGGAGTGCAGCGGCACGCCGAGAGCGATCAGCTCGGCCCGGTCGGAGTAGAAGCGGCGCGCGAACGCCTCGTCCGACATCTCCTGGTAGCCCTCGACGTTCCCCTTGATGTCGCGTGCGGTGACGGCCCGCCGCTCCGCCATCAGGAAGGCGACGAGCGAGAGCTGCCTGATCAGCTTGTCGGTGTCATGGGACACTTCAGTCCGCGAGCTTAACGTTCGCGAACCGACAGCAAGGAGTAGCGGGACGCGCGCGAGCGCGGCTTGCTAGGCAGCGACGCGAGAGCGAGTCTCGAGATGCTGGTGCGACGGGCAGTAGTCGCGGTCCGGTAGCGGCGTTCGCTGGCACGGCTTGCCCTTGCGGGTCGTCGCCCGGCAGCGGGAGACGCCGCCGTCGAAGGCGCCGGCCTCGATCTGCGATTCGATGAATGCGCACGCCGCGGTGACTCCCTCGCTCACCGCCCACGCGACCTGCGCCTGAGCGGTGATGGGGAAGTAGCGGCGGATGTCCTGGAAGAGAGCGCGCTCGGGCTTCGCGAAGTACAGCGGGTCGGTCGCCAGACGCTCCATCGTCTGCTCGCAGGCGTCCAGCACTTGGCGGCGGTATTCGATGCCGGTCGCGGGGTCGACGTATGGATCTACGAGATCCTTGATCGAGCGATAGATCGCCCGCGAATACTGATACATACAGGCCTGAATCTGCACCATTCGCTCGTCGGAAATCAGTATCTCGTCCAGCCTATTAACTCCCCGCAAAGCTTTGTTAAGTACCGATTAATCCCTGCGTCAGGTTCTCCGAACGCGTGAAAGCTTAAACGGTTCGCCGCCTGTCACAAAGTCCGCGCTGAGGTTTTCTTGTGAGCAAACGCGCTAACCCACCCGCTAGCGCGTGATTCGCTTCGGGTAGGCGCGCGGATATCCGTGCGAGCGCGCATCCGTGACGCCCGTGTTCGCGTCGTCGAACGAGGTGTACACGCCGCTGAACAGGACGTAGTAGCCGGGATGGAGGCTCGAGTACTTTGACGAGTCGATGATGCCGACGTCCTGAAGGCCGCTGTGCTCGGCAGCGCGCGCCTGCGCGACCGCGAAGGCGCGCCCGTTCGTGGTCGCTGGCAGAGACTGGAGCACGACCGTCCAGCCGCTCTGGCGGTCCGCGGGCCACACCTTCAGCGCCTGGTTAAGAGCGGGCGTCTGCTGCGGCGGCGAAGGTTGCGTGCCCGTCTGCGTCGAGCCGCTCGGCACCGTCGGGGTGTGCTCGGCCGCCGTGATCGCCGACGTGACCGGCTCGAAGGGACTCGTCGCGGTCACGTAGCCGGCGCGCTTCTCGTCGTGCGAGACGAACGCCGCTGCGCCGATGCCGGCGAGCGCCGCGATCAGCAAAGCCAGCAGGGAAGGCCAGACCCAGTCGCCCGGATACCAGCCGAGCCGGCTTCGCCAAGCCCGGCTCAGTCTCGGGATGAGGCCGCTCGCTTCGACCGGTAGCCGCAGGCCGCATTCGAGGCAGTACTCCTGGTTGGGTTCGTGAGTCGTTCCACAGCGAGGACACTCCGGGCGCTCCGCGGCGGCGACCCTCTGCGGCGCGTCGGCAGCTTCGGGAGCTTCGCCGCCGCCCCCGGGAGGCGAGACGCTCACCGCCTAGGCCTCCCAGCGATCGGGCTTCGGGCTTCCTTCCCCATCGGCGCCGACCTCGGCTGACCCGATCACAGCCTCTCGATCGCCGTCGCCGTCGCCGTTGGCCGCAGGCTCGGCGGCCTTCCCGCAACTGGGGCAGAAGCCTGCGTCGGCGGGCAGCGGGTGGCCGCACTGGGTGCACGTGACGACCGCCTGCTCGCCGACGGGGCGCCCGCAGTTCGCGCAGAAGTGCGAGCCCCAGATAATCGGGGCGCCGCACTCGCAGCGGCTCGCCGTCGTCCGCCGCCCCGCTGCGGCGGCGGCGAGCATCGAGTCGAGTTCGTGCAGGCGGGCCTCGAGGTTGGCGATGTCGCGCGCGTGCTCGCTGAGCAGGTCTTCGCGGAACTGCTCTCGCCGGTACATCTCCATCGCCAGGCCGCCGAGATCGCGGAGCAGCTCCTCACGCGCTTTCAGGATCGCCCGCCGCTCCCGCCGGAGGGCGCCGGGAGAGCTTGCGCGCCGAATCGGGCGCTGCGGCGCAGCATCGGGCTCCTTCTGGCCGCGCTGCCGCCGAAGGCGTCCAGGCAGGGGAAACCGCGGCACGGGCGCCGACTTTAGCAAGCTGCTCGGGCGTTTCTAGAAACGGTGGGGCTGCGTGCTATCTGCGCTACGGCCGAGCCCGAAGAGGAAGGCGACGAGCAGGAGGAGCCCGACGATTCCGACGACCACGCCGGCGTAGGTGAAGAAGAAGAGCATGACGATCCCGGCAACGACAAGAACGATTGCGAGTGCCAACATGGGCCGGTCATTCCCGAGGGCGGTGGGCCGAAACTACAGATCGACGACGACGAGCCGTTCTTCGGTCATCGCGCGAACCGCGTAGGCAGGGCCCTCACGCGTATTGCCGGAATCCTTGACGCCGCCGTAGGGCATCTGGTCGGCGCGAAACGTGGGCGCCTCGTTGACCGTGATACCGCCGAATTCGAGCTCTTGAGCGGCGCGGAGCGCGGTCTCGAGCTTGCTGGTGAAGATTCCGGCCTGGAGGCCGTAGCGCGTGCCGTTGGCGCGCTCGATCGCCTCGTCGAGCGAGCCGACCGAGTTGACGGTGCAGACCGGGCCGAAGACCTCCTCGCAGCTGACCTTGAGCTCCGGGGCAGCGTCCGCGATCACGGTCGGCCGGATCAGCTCTCCATCGAGCTCCCCGCCGGTGAGCAGGCGCGCGCCGTTCGCCAGGGCCTCTTCGATCCAGTCGAGAATGCGCTCTCGCGCATCGTCGTCGATCACCGGCCCCACGTCGGTCTCCTCATCTGCCGGGTCCCCCAGCTTCAGCTGCTCAACCTTCGGGAGGAACTGCCCGACGAAGCGGTCGTATGCCGGTGTCTCGACGTAGATCCGCTGGACGGAGATGCAGCTCTGGCCCGCAAACGAAAACGCATTTGCGGCCATCGCCTCGGCCGCCGCGTCGATGTCGGCGTCCGCGGTGACGATCACCGGCGTTGCGTTGCCGAGCTCGAGGTTGACTCGCTTCTTGGGGGCGCGCTCGGCCAGCTTCCAACCGACCGCTCCCGAGCCGGTGAACGTTAGCGCCTTGACGCGCTCGTCCTCCATCAGGACGTCGCCGATCTCGGAGGCAGGCCCGACGAGCACGTTCACCCAGCCGGGCGGGAGGCCCGCCTCGGTCTCCAGTTCGGCGAGCAACAGCGCCGAGAGCGGGGTCTGGCTCGCCGGCTTGAGCACGACCGCGCAGCCCGCCGCAAGCGCCGGCGCCAGCTTGTGGGCGACCAGGTTGAGCGGGAAGTTGAACGGCGAGATGGCGCCGACCACCCCGATCGGCCGCCGCAACGTGAACGCGAGCTTCCCTTCGCCGGCCTGCGAGGCGTCCATCGGCACCATCTCGCCGGCGAGCTTGCGAGCCTCGACGGCCGCGAAGGTATAGGTGGACATCGCGCGCCGCGCCTCGACGCGCGCGGCCTTCATCGGCTTCCCGGCTTCGTCCGAAATATTTTTCGCAACTTCGTCGTGGCGGCGGCCGAGGTAGCCGGCGACCCGGACGAGGATCTCGGCGCGTTTGTGGGCCGGCAGCGGCTCGCGCATCGCCGCCTCGGCGGCGTCGATCGCGTGGCGCACCTCCGCCGCGCCCGCCTTCGCCACGCGGCCGACTGTTTCGCCTGAATATGGCGAGTCAACGTCGATCCAGTCGCCGGTGTCGATCCACTCGCCGCCGATCAGAAGCTTGCGTTCGGTCAGCGTCGTGGCCACGAAACAAGTCTAGTGGGACACTTTTGGCGTGGAGATCCCGGACGTCCGCTATGCAAAGAGCGGTGACGTCGCGATCGCGTACCAGGTCGTCGGCGACGGCGCGGTCGACATCGTCTTCGTCAGAGGCTTTGCCGGGGACCTGCTCTCCGTCTGGGAGCAGCCGTTGCTGGCGCGGTTCGTCCGCGAGCTGGCCGGTTTCGCCCGCCTGCTTATGCTCGACAAGCGCGGCACTGGTCTCTCTGATCGCGTGCGCGACATTCCGACGCTCGAGACCCGCATGAACGACCTGCGCGCGGTCATGGACGCGGAGGGCTCCGAGCGCGCGATTCTCTGGACGGCCCAGGAAGGAGCGCGGCTCGCGGCCCTATTCGCGGCCACGGACCCGGAACGAGTGGCGGGGCTCGTGCTCTTCATCCCCACGGCCAAGAGCCGGCCGGCGCCCGACTATCCCTGGGCGCTGGACGACCGTGCCTGGGTGAGCCAACTCGCCGAGATCCGTGAGCACTGGGGAACCACGGCCTACCTCGACGAGCGCCTGGCGGAATGGGCACCGACCAAGCGCGACGACCCGCAGTTTCGTGCGAGAGTCCGACGTCAGCGACGTCCTGCCATCAGTTCGCGTTCCCACCATCGTGCTGGCGACGCCCTCCGAGCGGGACGCCTCGGCTTATGTCGCGGAGCGGATCCCTGGCGCGCGCCTCGTCGACCTCCCCCGTGACTGCGGCATCTACCACTGGGTCGACGAGGACGCGGCGGCGATCGCGATGCGCGAGACGCGGACGCTCGCAGGTGCAGCGGGCAGCGCGGTTGCGCCCGACCGCGTGCTGGCGACGGTCCTCTTTACCGACATCGTCGACTCGACCGACCGCGCCGCCCGTCTCGGAGACCGGGCCTGGAGAGACCTGCTGACCGGACACGACGCCCTGATCCGGCAACGGCTCAGCGAGTTCGGCGGCCGCGCGCTGGACTCTGCCGGCGATGGGGTCTTCGCGACCTTTGACGGCCCGGCCCGCGCGATCCAGTGCGCGCAGGCGATCGTCCACGGCGCGAAGGGGTTCGGACTCGAGCTCCGCGCCGGCTTACACACGGGGGAATGCGAGCTGCACGGGGACAAGCTCGCGGGCATCGCGGTTCACACGGGCGCCCGTGTGGCCAGGCTGGCAGCGCCCGCCGAGGTGCTCGTCTCGCAGACCGTCAAGGATCTGGTGGCCGGTTCCGGGATCGAGTTCGACGACCGTGGCGTCCACGAGCTCAAAGGCGTGCCGGGAGAGTGGCGCTTGAATCGGGTGGCGGGGTCGTCATAACGCACTGGCTGCTCGTCCGCGGCCGCGGCGAAAAGCCGCTGGATCGTCACGTGGTTCGTGCCGAGATCCGGGCGCACTCGTCCTCGAAGCGGCCATCGGTCGAGCCGGGCGAAAACGCGGTTCTCTACGCCGCCGTCTGGCAGGCGATCTTCGGCGTCGTCGAAGTCACTGGTGAGCCGGAGCACGACCCTGTGCGACGGCGCTGGGCGTGGCGCTTTCCGATCCGGCCGCTCGCCGTTGTCGAGGACCTGCACGACGCGCCGCCGGTCGAGGCCGCCGGCGTCTTCCCGCAGAGTCTGTGGCGGCACTCGCACATCCGTCTCAGCCAGGAGCAGTTCGAGTCTGCGCGTTGGCTGATCGAGGCCGCTCTGGCAAGATCGTCCGCTTGATGGCTGAGCGGATCCGCAAGGTTGGCGTCGTCGGGCTCGGGACGATGGGGGCCGGCATCGCGCAGGTGAGCGTGCAGGCCGGCCACGAGACGATCGGGCACGAGATCAGCCTCGACCTCGCCGAGCGCGGCCGGGCCACAATCGACCATTACCTGACGCGCGCCGTCGAGAAGGGGCGTTTGGCGCAGGCGGACAAGGACGCGGCCATCGCGCGCCTGACTCTGACGACCGAGCTCGCCGACCTCGCCGACTGCGACCTCGTGATCGAGGCCGTGCTCGAGGAGCTGCCGCTCAAGCGCGAGGTCTTCGCCGAGCTCGACCGGGTCACGCGGCCCGAGGCGGTCCTGGCCACGAACACGTCCGCGCTCTCGGTCGCCGAGATCGCGGCGGCGACCGAGCGGCCCGAGCGGGTTGTCGGCATTCACTTCTTCAATCCCGCGCCCGTGCTGCCGCTCGTCGAGATCGTGCGCGCGCCGGAGAGCTCCGACGACGCGGTGCGCGCGGCCTACGAGTGGGCGGAGGGCGCCGGCAAGCAGCCGGTCAATTGCAACGACACGCCCGGCTTCATCGTCAACCGGATCCTGATCCCGCTCCTGAACGATTGCGTCCGCGTGCTCGACGAGGCCGCGGTCACGCCTGAAGACCTCGACAAGGCGATGACGAACGGCGCCGGCTGGCCCATGGGCCCGTGCGCCCTCGTCGATCTCGTCGGGATCGACGTCCACGTTCACGCTTCCGAGGCCCTCCACGACAAGCTCGGCGAGGAGCGGATGGCCCCGCCCGAGCGGCTCCTCCGGCTCCAGCGGGAAGGCCGCCTTGGCCGCAAGACCGGACACGGCTTCTTCGAGTATGGGTCCTAACCTTCGAATCCGGCCGCGCGCCGTTTGCGCTCGGGCGTAGCTAGCCACTCGAGCACCGCCTGACGGGAGAAGCGCCAGTGGCGGCCGAGCTTGCGGCCCGGCAGGTCGCCCTTCGCGGCGAGCGTGCGCACCGTCTTCTCGTCGACCTGCAGCAGCTCAGCAAGCTGCTCGACCGTCAGCACGTCCGGCTCGGGCATCTGAGTCGAGGCGCGGCCGATCGCCACGTCCTCGGCGCCGAGATAGCGGTCGACGAGGTCGGCGACCAGCTCCCGCTTGGGCGTCTTCAGCTCGAACGCGGCGCGGCTGAGCTTCTCCGCCGACGCCGCCGGCAGCCGCACGAACAGGGGAGAGGTGGGTTCGCCCGTCATCTGATATCAGAATATCAAGCTGCTATCGTCGCGCCCGTGACGCGGCGCGCGTTTCTCCTCGGCGGCAGCGGCCAGACGGGACGCGCGCTGATTCCGCGGCTGCGGGAGCGTGGGTGGGACGTTGTCGTCGGGAGCCGCGGCGAGCGCGAGATCCCGTCGGGCGTCGAGCACGTCCAGGTCGACCGCGGCGACGAAGCCGCGCTGCGGACAGCCCTCGGGGCGGGCGCCGACGTGCTCGTCGACTTCGTCGCCTTCGAGCGCGAGCATGCCGAGCAGCTTCTCTCGCTCCGCGGCCTCGTCGGTTCCTTGATCGTCCTCTCCAGCGCGTCGGTCTACACCGACGAGAGCGGGCGCACCTTCGACGAAGCGACGACGCCCGCGCAGTTCCCCTCTTTCCCGGTGCCGATCCGCGAGCGCGATCAGCCCACGGTCGCACCCGGAGACGAGAGCTACTCGACGAAGAAGGCCGCGATCGAGCAGCTTCTCCTCGGCCAGCAGGCCCTCCCCGCGACCGTGGTTCGCGCGGGCGCGATCTACGGCCCCGGCGGAAGCGTCCGCGAGTGGTACTTCGTCAAGCGCGTGCTCGACGGACGGCGGTACGTGCTGCTCGGGAACCGCGGGGAGAGCCGGTTCCACCCCGTTGCGACCGACAATCTCGCCGAGCTGATCTGGCTCGCCGCGGAGCGGCCGGGACGACGCGTCCTGAACGCCGGCGACCCCGGGCCGCCGACGCTGCTCGAGATCTCGCGGGCTATCGCGGCCGCGCTGGACCACGAATGGACCGAGGTGCTGCTGCCGACGCTCGACGAGCCCTGCGAGACACCCTGGACCGGGCCGAAGCCGGTCGTCCTCGACATGAGCGAGGCGGCTTTCGAGGTCGGCTATCAACCTGTCACGACGTATGAGCGGGCCGTGCCGGCTACCTGCGAATGGCTCGTGGAGGCGACGAAGGAACGACCCTGGCAGGAGTTGATGCCGCGAATGGCGGAGTACATGGAGGAGTCATTCGATTACGCGGCTGAGGACGAGCTCCTACGCGGGCTCGCTAGGGGCGGCTGAGCCGCGTCCAGATGTTGTCGAGCAGCCGTGCCACGGCGGGCTGGTCGATCGAGGCGGCGAAGTTGAGGGCGCCCCCGGCGAAGACCTTGGCCCCGCGGGCGTTCTCGTAATAGGTCATCTCGGCCGTCCGCCCGGGACCCATCAGGTCCGGGATCGAGGCCAGCAACACGGTGCCGGGCGGGCTGGCCGGCGAGCGCATGTCGATCTCGTAGCCGTAGCGTCCGAAGCGATCGCCGGCGGCTAGGCCGGTGCCCGCGAAGGCCCAAGGCGCACCGCCCGTGTCAGCTACGTACGGCCCTTGTTGCGCCCCGTAATTGCTCGCCACGTACTGCACGCCGACGACGCCGGCTTCGGGGCGCCCGAGATTCCGCCACTCCGCGAGCCGGCGCATCTTGCGCCCGTGAAAGACGACCTTCCAGAAGAGGTTGTTCGCGGAGAGGAACATCAGGTTGCCGCCGAGGTCGCGGTAGCGCCTGACCAGGTCGTACTCGTGCGTCGTCACGTATTCCTCGTGACCGGGGAAGACGATCAGGTCGTAGTGACGGGCAAGCACGTCGCCGTCCGCGATGTGCGCGAGGTCCAGGTCCGACAAGAAGTCCAGGTTCCCGCGCGAGCTGAGCCAGCCGATGATCGCGGCGTCGAAATCGCGAAAGCGCCACGGGACACCGGCGTCCAGGTACGGACGGCGGATGTCGATGGTGCGGCGCGCGCCGTTGACGTACCAGCTGTCCCCCCAGCCGTCGCCGTCCGCGTCGGCGAAGTTGTAGGCCTGCCACGTGTTCGTCGGCAGAACGACCGCGATCCGGCTCGTGCCGAGCGAACGAGGACGCACGATGAAGGGGGCGTAACCCACGCGGTGACCGCGGGAGGTGATGCGGACGAAGTACAGGCCGCTCGGCCAGTCGCCGATCCGGATGCGGACGGAACCCGGCGCGTTCCGATGCCCTCGCCAGGCAAGGGCGACCGGCGGGGCCATCGGCCTCGCCGTGGTCTTCGCGTCCTGCGTTCCGCTCCCGTTGCGGAAGGAGAGGACATCGAGGTCGAGGTGGCGCGCATCCGTCGCGATGGAGACTCGCGCCGTCTGGCCCGGCGTGTATCTCGGCCCGAGCGACACGTCGACCCGCTGGATGCGGACGACGGGAGCCGAGACGCGCACATGCCCGCCGACGGGAAAGTCGTTGTAGATTCGCCGCCGACCGAGGGCGTCGCTCACCGTCAGCTCGAGCACGTAGGTGCCGTTGGCGATAGTCCGCTCCGGCGTCCAGGCCAGCCGGTGGCGGCCGCGGCGAAACGCGTAGCGCGCCGACCAGATCGTGTGAACGTTGCTCCTTCCGCGCTTCACGTTCAGCGTCTGGAGTACATCGAGCTCGATAGTTGCATCGCCGTCGAGCCGGAAGCTGACGATGGCTCGATCGCGAAATCCGTCTCCGTTCGGACTGACGGTTGTGAGCAGGCGGCCGTCGCCCGCGAACGGGGTCGAGCCGTTGCCCACGCGCAGGTCGAGCAGACGCGGCACAGGCTCGACCGCGGCAGCGGGGACCGCTGCCGGCGAGAGCGAGACCGCGGCCACGGCGACCAGGGCGGCGCGAGTTGCCACGCGGCAAGTTATCCCTGCATTCGCCACGCTTACGGACCCCTTACAATCCCCTCATCGAGGGCACACCTGCGGCACCGATACTTCGCCGGTCGATGAGGCGTCTCGTCTGGATCACCGTGCTCGCATTCTTGCTCGCCGCGCCTGCGGCGGGTTTCGCGGTGACCGGCGACGACGACGGCACCCTCTCGGTCAGGGCAGGCATCGGCAAGGTGTACCTCAACTTCACCGGCTCGGCCGTCGGCCGCGTGCACAACGGAGCTATCCGGGTGACCGATCCGGTGGCGGGAGACGGGCTCGGGTTCGACTTTTCAGGTTGTGACTCGGAGATCGACAAGAGCGACACGACCGCGAACAAGAGCGACACGATCACCGTCTGCCGCGGCAATTACCTTCGTTTCCGCGCAATCGGCGGCAGGTACCAGATCTCGATCAAGGGGACTGGCATCTACCTCTCCGCCGTCGGGCACGGTTACGCGATCCTCAACGGAGCCGGTGACGATCCAGCCGTCGAATCCGACGGGGCATACTCGCTGAACGACGCGCCGTACAAGTCCCTGCCCAACTTCGGGGCAACGGTCGACCTCGTGGCGCCGGTCGCAGGCTGACGCCCTGAGATACTGAGCCCGTGGCAGCGTCACAGGCCCAGACCGTGCTCATCGTCGAGGACGAGGCCTCGATCGCTTCGTTCGTCTCGCTGTACCTGAAGAAGGCGGGCTACGGCGTCAAGGCGGTCGGATCCGGCGGAGATGCGCTCGCGCAGGTCGAGGCCGAGCAGCCTGCTCTGATCGTGCTCGACCTGATGCTTCCGGACATGGACGGCATCGAGGTTTGCCGGCGGATCCGCCAGCGCCGGGACATTCCGATCCTGATGCTGACCGCCCGCGACGAGGACATTGACAAGATCATCGGGCTCGAGGTGGGGGCCGACGACTACCTGACGACGCCGTTCAACCCCCGCGAGCGCGTCGCCCGGGTGAAGTCGATCCTGCGACGCTCGGCGCCCGCGCGGCGCAACTCGGAATCGGCAGAGATCACCCACGGCGACCTCCACGTGGACGCCGGGCGACGCGAGGTTCACGTCGGCGACGAGGAGATCCAGCTCGCGCCGAAGGAGTTCGACCTGCTCTGGGAGCTCCTCGACCACCGGGGCCTGGTGCTGACGCGCGACCAGCTGCTCGAGCGGGTCTGGGGCTACACGTTCGCGGGCGACACGCGAACCGTCGATGTCCACGTGCGCCAGGTCCGCCGGAAGCTAGGCGACGCTTCGCCGATCGTGACTGTCTGGGGGGTCGGGTACAAGGTCGCTCCCGCGCGGGATTCGGTGAACGCCTAGCGAAGAGGCGAACGTGTTCCGCTCGCTTCGCTTCCGGCTTCCAGCGCTTTTCCTCGCGGCGATCGTGCTCGCAGGGCTGGTCTCGACTGCGGTCGCGGTCAGTGTGTCGAAGCGGTACGCGCAGAACACTCTCAGGAAACAGGCCTTCCGCGAGCTCACGCAGGAGGCGCGCGGAATCGACCAGATCTACAGAGAACACGCCGGCGGCAATGCGCCGCCGTCGAGCGAGATCGAGCGCGCCTCCGGCGACCAGGTCTTCTACATGCGGCCCGCAAAAGGGATCGATGTTTTCCCCGGCCCGACACCCGCCTATACGCTCCTGCCGCGCCGGTTAATCGACTTTAGCCGCATCCTTGCCGGACAGACGGTTCGGTTCGAATTCACACCTCCGGGCCGAAACACCCGGCTGCTCGCAGTCGCCAGGCCCGTCAAGCTCGGCGGCAAGGTCTTCGGCGCGGTCATCCTCGCGAGACGGAAGACTCTCCTGAACCAGAGCTGGTTGCCGCTCATTTGGCGCCTCTTCCCCGCGTTTTTCGCCGGAATTCTTGTGGCCGGCGCCCTCGGCTGGTATCTCTCGCGGCGGATCACGACGCCCGTGCTCGCCCTCTCGGACGCGAGCGACGAGGTGGCCGCGGGACGGTACGACGTTGTCGTCCCGCAGGTCCCCGGGGGCGGCGAGATCAGCCATCTGGCGTCACGCTTCCGGGAGATGGCATCGCAGCTTCAGGAAGCCGAGGCGCTCGAGCGCAACTTCCTGATGACCGTCTCGCACGAGCTGCGGACGCCGTTGACCGCGATCCGCGGTCATGTCGAGGCCCTGCTCGAGGGCGTCGTCGAGGACGAGGAGGCGAGGGCGTACTCGCTCGAAGTGATCAGCCTCGAGGCAGAACGCCTCGAGCGGCTCGTCGGCGATGTGCTCGACCTTGCGAAGCTGGACATGCACCGCTTTGCCCTACGGCGCGAGGAGGTCGACATGGAACGACTCATCGACCGTGCCTACTCGGCGTTCGGCGAGGAGGCGCGCCGCCGTGGGATCGACTACCGGCGCTCGATCGCGGCGAAGCCGATCCTCGAGACCGACGGCGACCGTGTGCTGCAGGTGATCTCGAACCTGCTTTCGAATGCGTTTCGCTGGACGCCCGACGGAGGCCGCGTCGGTCTCGCCCTGAAGCAGGTCGACGGAACCATCCGCGTCGCCGTCGACGACAGTGGGCCCGGCATCCCGCGGGAGGAGCAGGAGCGCATCTTCCGGCCGTTCTGGTCGCGGGACGGCCACGGGACCGGCCTCGGCCTCGCGATCGCGAGTGAGCTCGCCGCGGCGCTCGGCGGTGAGATCGAGCTGCGGACCGAAGCCGGGAAGGGAAGCCGCTTCGAGCTCGTGCTGCCGGCGATGAAGTCTGACTAGGTCCCGGTGCGGCGGTCTTCGATGCGGTAGACGATCGCGCCTTCGTCGGCTCCGAGCACGTGCTCGAGCCGGGCTAGTCGCTCGTCGACTCCCTTCCAGCCGGAGGCGATCAGGTCGATCAGAAGCGCCAGGTCGTCGACGCGCGCGTGCCGCTCGGCGAGCAGGTCGCCTTCGAGCCGCTCCAGGCGGCGCACCATGTTGGCGGAGAGTCCACGAACCTCGGCCAGATGCTTCGCGACCGGTAGGACTTCCTGGCGCAGGCCGGTCTGGACGGCTTCGCCGACCCGGTCCGGGAGCGTGGCCTCGAGCTGCGCCGCGATTTCGGCAAGCGACTCGACCTGGTAGCGGGCCCGCTCGAGGGCGGCCTCGACGACCGCCGGCTCGGTTCTTCCTTCGGCCGCCTGCTTCAGCCGCTCGTTCGCCCGCTCGATCGCGCCTGGGTTCATGCCCGGCAACGCTAGCGTTCGCATCGGATGAAGCTGTCCGAGCTCGACTACTCGCTGCCGGCGGAGCTGATCGCGCAGCGTCCGCTGGAACGGCGCGACGACTCGCGCCTGCTCGTCTACGAACGCGCGAGCGGCGCAGTCCGCCACCGGCGCTTCTCGGAGCTGCCGGAGGAACTCGGTCGCGACGAGCTCGTAGTCGTCAACGACACCCGGGTGATTCCGGCGCGGATTCGGATCGAGCGGCCCCGCGGCGAGGTCTTGCTCCTGGAGCGCAGGGGCGACAACGGGTTCTGGGAGGGGCTCGCACGGCCGACCAGGCGGCTCCGGGCGGGGAGACGCTACGGCCCGGTCGAGCTCGTGGAGCACCTCGGCGGCGGTCGCTGGCTGCTCCGCCTCGACGGTGAGCCTGAGGGCGAGATGCCGCTGCCGCCGTACATCACCGAGGCTCTGGTGGATCCGGAGCGCTACCAGACGATCTACGCCAAGGCCGAAGGCTCGGCGGCGGCGCCGACGGCAGGGCTCCATTTCACTCCAGAGCTGCTGGCACGACTCGAGGTCGAGCGCGTGACGCTGCACGTCGGCCTCGACACCTTCCGCCCCGTCACCGCCGCGGAGCTGGAGCGGCACGAGCTGCACAGCGAGCGTTACGAGGTCTCCCCGGCGGCCTGGGGGCGGATCCGCGCGGCGCGGCGAGTGCTGGCGGTGGGCACGACGACGGTGCGGGTGCTCGAATCGCTGGCCCGCGGGGCCCCACTTGCGAGCCGAACCGATCTCTTCGTCACGCCGGGTTTCGAGTTCCGGCGCGTCGACTCGCTGCTGACGAACTTCCACCTGCCGCGCTCGACGTTGCTCGCGTTGGTGATGGCGTTCTGCGGGGTCGAGGAAACGCGCAGCCTCTATCGCTTGGCGATCGACGAGCGCTACAGGTTTTACTCGTTCGGCGATGCGATGCTGATCCGATGAAAGTGCTGCGCACTTTCATCGGCGCTGTGTTGTCCCATCGCTTCGCTCGGGAGATATGAGCTTCCGCGTGACTGCCACGGACGGGGAGGCGCGTGCCGCCATCTTGACGACGGCCCACGGCGAGGTGGCGACGCCCGCGTTCATGCCCGTCGGCACCAAGGCGACCGTCAAGAGCGTCGACCCCGACGAGTTGAGCGCGCTCGGCGCGGAGATCGTGCTCGGCAACAGCTACCACCTGCACTTTCGGCCGGGCGCGGAGCTGATCGCCGAGCTCGGCGGCCTGCACCGGTTCATGGCCTGGGACGGCCCGATCCTGACCGACTCGGGCGGCTTTCAGGTCTTCTCGCTGCGCCACACGATCCTCGGCGTCGACGACGACGGGGTCACGTTCCGCTCCGTGTACGACGGTGAGCCGGCGCGCTTCACTCCGGAATCCGTCGCGCAGATCCAGGCGCGCCTCGGCTCCGACATTGCCATGTGCCTCGACGCCGTGCCGCCTGCGGACTCGCCGCGCCCGGCGCTCGCCGAAGCCGTCCGCTTGACGACGCTCTGGGCGGCGCGTCAGCGGACAGCCGAGCGGGCGCCCCGCCAACTCGTCTTCGGAATCGCCCAGGGCGGTACCGACGTCGAGCTTCGCACCCGCTCGATCGACGAGATCACGACGCTCGATTTCGACGGCTACGCCCTCGGCGGACTCGCCATCGGCGAGGACCGTGAGCTGATGTTCGACACGGTCGCCTGGGCAACGCCGCTGCTGCCGGCCGATCGCGCCCGGTACTTCATGGGCATCGGCGATCCTCTCGGCGTGCTGGAGGTGATCGAGCGCGGGATCGACATGTTCGACTGCGTGCTGCCGACGCGGCTCGGGCGGACCGGCTCGGCGCTCACCTGGGGAGGCCGGCTGAACCTCAAGAACGCCCGCTACGCGCGCGACGCCGCGCCGCTGCAGGAGGGCTGCGGCTGCCCGGCGTGCAGACGCTTCTCGCGCGCCTACATCCGTCACCTCGTCAACCAGCAGGAGCTGCTCGGCCACCGCTTGCTGAGCCTCCACAATCTACGATTCCTGCTCGATTTGACGGCGGGCGCGAGGGCGGCGATCGAGCGCGGCGAGTTCGCCGCCCACAAGCGCGACGCGGCGGTCCGCCTCGGAACCGCAACGGAAGAGGAGGCAGTACGGGTTATCTGATCGTGATCGTGGCGCTGTTCGTGCTCCTCTGGCTGCTCGTCCTTCGCCCGCAGCGGCGGCGCCAGACAGAGCAACTGCGCATGCAGGACACGCTCCAGCTCGGCAACGAGGTGATCACCGCCGGGGGCATCCGCGGGTACGTACGCCAGTTGGACGAGGAGGTGCTCAAGGTCGAGATCGCGCCCGATGTCGTCGTGCGCCTCGACCGCCGCGCCGTCGCCGCCGTCGTTCGCGACGAGCCGGAAGAGCTGGAACCCCTCGCCCAGGGCGAGCGCTCCGAAAGCTAAGGCATCGCTTGCGATGCCGTCTCAAAGGCCGTAGCGGCTTTGCCGCTGCGGCCGGCTAAACCCGGCTGAAGGTGAAGGCACGGTGGTTCACTCGGCGATCGCCGCGGCGAGGCATCGCTTGCGATGCCGTCTCAAAGGCCGTAGCGGCTTTGCCGCTGCGGCCGGCTAAACCCGGGGGAGGGTGAAGGCACGGTTCGTTCACTCCGCGATCGTCGTGGCTAAGCTTCCAGCCCTGCGCGGATGACGAACCGCCGTTCGCACCTGATCCTTGTCGGCCTGATCCTCGCCGCTCTGGCGGGAGTGGTTGCGCTTGCCGTTCCAGGATCACCGGTGCACAAGAAGGTGACGCTCGGTCTCGATCTCCAGGGCGGCCTCGAGGTCGTGCTCGAGGCCCGACCCGCGAAAGGGCAGAAGCTGGACTCGGCAGCGCTCGACCGGTCGGTGTCGATCATGCGCCAGCGGGTCGACAAGCTCGGCGTCTCCGAGCCCGAGATCCGCAAGCAGGGCTCGAATCAGATCGTGATCGAGCTCGCCGGCGTCCATGATCCGGCGAAAGCGGCGACGATCATCGGCAAGACGGCCCAGCTCGAGCTCTACGACCTCGAGACCTCCTTGACCGGCCCGTCGATCACCGCGAGCGGCAACCCGCAGCCGTCGCCGAGCCTCGACAAGCTCCTTTCAGCCGTCCAGTCGCAGGCCAAGAAGGGCGAACCCGAGGGCTACTACGCGTTCGGGAAGAACAAGCAGAAATCCGTCGGCCCGGCTACGAGTCGCGCCGCGGCGCTGAAGCAGGCGAAGCAGAGCAAGCTCAAGCGGCCGTTCACGGTGCTCGCCGTCCCGCAGAACACCGTCGTCATCACCTGCGACTCGACCGAGGTCGTCTGCCCCGGGAACACCGGCCAGCAGGGCGGCAATGTGATTCAGCCACCGCCACCCGGCCAAAGCTACTACTACCTCTTCACCCACAACCCCGACAAGACGGGCGTCGGCGACGTCAAGGGCGTCCCGCAGCTGACGGGCTCAGACCTGAAGCTGTCGGGAACGCGCCAAGACTTCGACCCAACGACGAACGAGCCGGTCGTCTTGATGCAGTTCACCGGTTCGGGCTCGCACAAGTTCCAGCAGGTCACCGCCGAGGAGTACAACCGGGGCCGGAACCGCCGGATCCCGCAGCACTTCGCGATCGTGCTCGACCGGGAGATCAGGTCGTTCCCGCAGATCGACTTCAACAAGTCGGATCTCGCGGGCGGGATCAGCGGCAACGCCGAGATCTCCGGCATCAAGTCGATCGGCGAGGCGAAGGACCTCGCGCTCGTGCTCCAGACCGGCGCCCTGCCGGTCAACTTCGTCCCGATCGAGCGTACTGACATCTCCGCGACGCTCGGCAAGGACTCGCTAAGCGAGGCGAAGAAGGCCGCCCTGATCGGCCTCCTGCTCGTGGCGGTCTTCCTGCTCGTCCTCTACCGGTTCCTCGGCCTCGTCGCGGTGATCGGGCTCGGCATCTACGCGGCCTTTCTCTACGCGGCGATCCTGCTCTTCAACGTGACGCTGACGCTGCCGGGCTTCGCGGGATTGATCCTGACGATCGGAGTCGCGGCCGACGCGAACGTGGTCGTCTTCGAACGGATCAAGGAAGAAGTGCGCGCTGGGAAGTCCGTGCGCGCTGCAATCGCCGCCGGGTACGCCAAGGGCTTCCACACGATCATCGACGCCAACGTCGTCACCGTGATCACGGCGATGGTCCTGTTCGCCGTCGCTACCGCGGGCGTCAAGGGCTTCGCGCTGATGCTGATGATCGGCACGGTCATCTCGCTCGTCACCGCGGTTGCGGCGACCCGGGCGATGCTCGGCCTGCTCTCCGGCTTCGCCTGGTTCGACAACCCCCGGTTCATGGGCGCCGCGGGGCAGCAGTCGGCGAAGTGGCTGCAGATCGACTTCATGCGCCGGCGCTACCTCTGGTTCGCGATCTCGGGCGTGATTCTCGTCGTCGGGGCAGCCTCGCTCGGTACCCGCGGCCTCAACCTCGGGATCGACTTCAAGGGTGGCACCCAGGTGACGTTCAAGACTCCGAAGCCGGTCTCGCTCACGGACGTCCGCAACCAGGCGAAGGACATCGGCCAGAACGACGCGGTCATCCAAGGCCGCGGCAAGACGTTCGGCAGCGATAGGTACGAGAACTTCCAGATGCGGATGAAGTCTCTGTCGGAGGCCAATCAGAACAAGCTCGGTGACGATCTGACTTCGCGCTTCCAGGCGACAAACTCGCAGATCACGAACGTGTCCTCGAGCTTCGGGAGACAGATCGCGCGCTCCGCGATCGTCGCGGTCATCGTCTCGCTGCTCCTGATCGTGCTTTACATCGCGGTCAGGTTCGACCTCAAGTTCGCGGGCCCCGTGATCGCGGCGCTGCTGCACGACATCGTGATCACTGTCGGCGTCTACTCCCTGACTGGGCGCGAGGTCTCCAACTCGACGGTCGCCGCAGTCTTGACGGTGCTCGGCTACTCGATCTACGACACGATCATCATCTTCGACCGCATGCGGGAGAACATCCCGCTGATGCGGCGCTCGTCCTTCGCGACGATCGCGAACGTCTCGCTCTGGGAGACGATCCGCCGCTCGCTGGCGACGACGTTCATCACCTTGCTGCCGATCGGCGCCCTGCTCATCTTCGGCGGCGCGACGCTGAAGGACTTCGCATTCGCGCTGCTGGTTGGGATCACCTCGGGCGCCTACTCGTCGATCTTCATCGCGGCGCCGCTGCTGACGATTCTGAAGGAGCGCGAGCCGGAGTTCGCACGCCGCAGAGGCATCGACGAGCCGGAAGGCCCGGAGCCCGACGGCGGCACGCCCGCCCGGCGGCGCCCGAGGCGTCCATGGGGCGGCGCGCCGGCTGCCGATCCGGGAACGGTCGTCCTCGAAGAGGCGGAGCAGGCGGCCGCGGCCGAGCCGACCCCCTCGCTCGGTGAACTCGTGCCAAGCCCGGCCGCCTCGGCCGAAGCGAAACGCGAGCGCCGCCGCCAGCGGCGCCGCGCACGTCCGCATGGCCGAACCCGCTGAGAGCGGCCGCGCCGGCGAAGCCGGCACGGCCTCCGACCGGCGTGGTGAGGGGCCGCCTTCGCGTCTGGCCGGGGCGGTCCAGCGGCTCGGGCGCGACGAGGCGAAGGCCCTAGCCGACGAGCTCCTCGCGCTCTGGCGCGGCGACTCGACTGTGGGCGAGCGCGCCGCGGCACGACTGGCGGGAGTCTTTCGCGAGCTCGGGCTCGTCACTCGCGAGGAGCTCGACGAAGCCGAGCTGAAGATCGCGCAGCTGGAGCACCGGCTGCGGCTGCTCGAGAACGCCCGGCCGCCTTCATCGCCGCTTCCGTGAGCGCGCCGCTGACGCGGCTCGGCTTGCCGAAGCTCTGGAAGTACGACAAGACGCGGCTCTGGCACTTCGCCCGGCACACCGTCGTGCCCGTCGTGCTCCGACTCGCCCCGAGCGCGGCCTACGGGGTCGAGCGGATCCCGAGCGACCGGGGGTGCGTGCTCGCCGCCAACCACTTTTCCGGGATCGACCACCCGCTGATCGGCGCTTTTGTTCCGGGGATCACCTATTTCCTCGCGAAGTCGGAGCTGTTCGAGGTGCCAGTGCTCGGGGAGGCATTGGCCTGGATGGGCGTGATCTCGATCCGCCGCGGCGAGAGCGACCGCGACGCGCTCCGTATCGCACGGCAGCATGTCCACGACGGAGACGTCGTCTGCGTCCACATCGAGGGAACGCGCCAGCGGCTCGGCTACCCGGGCCCCATCCACACCGGTGGCCTGATGATCGCGATGCAGGAGGGCGCGCCGGTCGTCCCCCTCGGTCTCGACACCTTCGGCTGGTCGCCGAAGAACCGCCGGCGGTGCGCGCTCGTCTTCGGCGAACCGATCGAGCTCGACCATCTGTCTCGGAACCGCTCCGGCTACGCGGAGGCGGGCGAGCTCGTCCGCGAGGAGATGGTGCGGCTCTGGCGCCTCGCGGCCGAAGCGGCCGCGGCGGGCCTGCCCTCGGCGTTGCCGGACGGGACGCGGCGTAACGAGCCCGTGTCAGACTGACCGCATGGCCCGTCCGGCCACGCGCAACATCGGCCGCCTCTCCGAGATCGCGCAGGTCGCGGTCAAGCATGGATTCGGCTACTTCTTCGAGCGCCACCGCCTGACCGATCTCGTCCCTTGGATCGGCCGGGACGGTAGCGTCGAGACGCCCACGGATCGGGGCCGCCGTCTGCGGGAGATGCTCGACGAGCTCGGCCCGACCTTCGTCAAGTTCGGCCAGCTGCTCTCGACCCGTCCCGACATCGTTCCGCCCGACGTCGTGCTCGAGCTGCAGAAGCTTCAGGACGACGTGCGCCCGATCCCGTTCGCCGACGTCGAACGCGTGATCTCGGAGGAGCTCGGCATAACCATCGAGCAGGCCTTCCTCGAGTTCGACGAGCAACCGACCGCGGCGGCCTCGATCGGGCAAGTGCACCACGCCGTGCTTCCGAACGGCGAGCGCGTCGCGGTCAAGGTCCAGCGTCCCAACGCGCCGCGCCAGATCGAGTCCGACATCTCGCTGCTCTACCAGGCAGCCCGCCTCGCCAAGGAGCGGGTCCGGGCGCTTGATTTCATCGACGCGGAGCAGGTCGTGGACGAGTTCGCCCGCTCGATCCGCGGCGAGCTCGACTATCGGGCGGAGGCGCGCAACGCGGAGGCGTTCCGACGCAACTTCGCGGGGCAGGGGGACGTGAAGATCCCGCGCGTCCACTGGACCTACACGCGCCGGCGCGTGCTCGTCCTCGAGCTGCTCCAGGGGGTACAGGTGGCCGATCTCGACTTGGCAAGTCTGGGCGAAGGCGAGCGGCGTGAGCTCGCGTACCGGATCGCCGAGACCTGGATGACGATGATCTTCCGGCACGGGTTCTTCCACGGTGACCCGCATCCCGCGAACATCTTCGTACTGGACGGCGGGGCCGCGGTCGGCCTCGTCGATTTCGGCCAGGTCGGCAAGCTCACCGACGAGGACATGTCGAAGCTGACCGGCCTTTTCATCGACGCCGCCAACGAGCGCGTCGATGCGATGCCGCGACGGCTCGCGGAGCTCGGCGTCCGCTACCCGCGCGAGCGCGAGGAGGAGTTCACGGACGAGCTTCGCGACGTCTACTACCGCTACTACGGCGTCAGCCTGGCCGAGATCGACCCACTGCAGGTGATCCGGGAGGCCTTCGAGCTCATCTACCGGTTGAACCTGCGGCTACCGACCCGATTCGTTCTCCTCGACAAGGCGATCGCCACCCTCGCTTCTG
The DNA here is from genome assembly GCA_005888315.1 of Actinomycetota bacterium. GTDB lineage: Bacteria > Actinomycetota > Thermoleophilia > Gaiellales > Gaiellaceae > 13-2-20CM-68-14. The sequence goes on from VAWH01000018.1 coordinate 58,365, forward strand.
TCGGGGCCGAGCTGTACCCGGATTTCAACGTCTTCGAGGTCGCGAAGCCGTACGCGCGGAATCTGATGATCGAGCGGTTCTCACCCGAGCGAATTCTGTCGCGGGCCCAGAAGGAGTCGAGCGAGTTCGTCCGGATTGCAGCAACGATGCCGTACCAGGTGCACGACTTCCTCGAGCAGATCCGCGACGGACAGATCGAGGTCGGGTTCGTGCACAAGGGGCTCGACGACTTCATGCACAAGGTCGATGTCGCCTTCAATCGGCTCGTCGTCGCGCTGATCGTCGTCGGTGGACTGATCGGGTCCAGCCTGATCGGAATCTTCGCGAAGCACGGGCCGTTCGTCTTCGGGGTCAACTTCCTTTCCTTCCTCGGATTCCTGCTCTCCGGAGCCCTCGGGATCTGGCTGCTCTGGGGAGTGATCCGTTCCGGACGGTTATGACCGCAGAAAGTGCTGCGCACTTTCCGCGGGCTAGTTTGTCGCCTCGCTGCGCTCGCGAGATCGGACAAGACCGACCTCGACAGCTGTCGAAAGTTCGGTGGATCTTTCGTTTCAGATTCGCGGCAAAGGACATCTAGTCAAGCCGCAAGCTCGGCGGTACCTTCGCCGCTATGAACGCCGTGCTGCTCGCCGAGCCGGAGCCGTCGACCAGGGAGTTCCTCCAGCGCCACCTCGCAGACGACGGCTTCGACGTGCTCGGCGCCGAGGCAGAGCGGGAGGCGCTGGAGCTCGTGGAACGTCTGCAGCCGTCGCTCGTTCTCTCGTCGCCCGAGCTGTGCCGCCGCCTTCGCGAGGGCGAGCCCGGGCGCTCGTGGAACCGCGAGGTGCCGGTGATCGTCCTCGGCTGCAGCGAGGCCGACACCATCGACCGCGTCCGCGCGTTCGATCGCGGCTGCGACGATTACGTGCCGCGTCCGTTCCATTACGACGAGCTGCTCGCACGGATCCGCGCGGTGCTCCGCCGCACCTCGCCGTCCCTACGCGATCGGCTCGAGGCCGGGCCAATCGCAGTCGACCTCCTGACGCGGCGCGTGGCCATCCACGCCCGTCCGGTGACCTTGCCCGCGAAGGAGTACGACCTGCTCGCGAAGCTAGCGACCGAGCCGGAGCGGGTCTTCACGAAGGAGCAGCTGCTGCGCGAGGTCTGGGGCTACCTCTCGCTCGGCCGCACCCGAACGCTCGACTCGCACGCCTCCCGCCTGCGCCGGAAGCTCCGGCAGGCCGGCGCCGGCCCTTGCGTCGTCAACGTGTGGGGCGTCGGCTACCGGCTCTTGGACCAACCGGCTGGGGAAAGTCTCAACGGCACGGGCCTTGTCGAGCAGTAGGCGGCGCGCCCCGGCAAAGCCAGGGCGCCCGCGTGACTCATCTCTATGACTTGAAGATGTTCAGGAGCTCCTGAAACACATTGACCGTCGGCGTGTTCGGCTGCCGGACGATCGCCGGCGTCGGTCGGGTGACCTGCTGCAGGTCGCCACAGGTGTTGAAGTCCGCTACCGGCGTGGTGCCGAAGGCGGCCGGATTTGCCCCCTGCAGCGCATCGGCCGTCGCGGCCGAGCTGCAAGCTCCGTAGAGAAGCGCCACGACCGCAAACGTTTGGGTCTGTAGAAGCCTCGTGTTGGTCTTCTTGAGCGTCTTCTGGAGCGTCTTCACCTGTCCCTGCAGCGTCCGGATCTGGGCTGCCATTCGCCGGGGGCTCGGTGTGGCCGCGGTCGCCGGCACCGCGAGGGTTAATGCGATTGCGAGTGCAAAAAGGGCTGCGAGTGCCCGCCTCATCTTCGGTCCTCCTAGGTCGTAGACCCCGTGTGAGGTTCGTATATCCGACGCCGGAGGAAGGGTCAAGCGAGGAGCGCGCCCTCGAGTCGAAGCAGCTGGTGCTTCCGCTCCAACCCGCCCGCGTAGCCGACCAGGGATCCATTGGCTCCGACGACCCGGTGGCAGGGCAGCACGATCGGGACGGGGTTGCGGTTCATGATCGTCCCCACCGCCCGCGCGGCCCGCGGCTTGCCGGCGCGGGCGGCGAGCTCGCCGTAGGTCGTCACCTCGCCGAACGGGACGCGACCCAGCTCCTCGAGCACCGTGCGGCCGAAGTCGCGGGCGAGGCGGAGGTCGACGTCGAGGTCGAACCGCTTGCGCTTGCCTTCGAAGTACTCGTCGAGCTGCCGCCTTGCGGGGTCGACGGGTCGCGTCGAGCGGAGCACCCGCGAGCCGAAGCCGCGGGCCAGCCTTTCGACCTGCGCGTCGGGATCCGCCTCGTACGAGATCACGCAGAGACCGCGGTCGGAGATGCCGACGAAGAGCTCGCCCAGCGGTGAGTCGACCACGTCGTATGCGACGTCGAGCAGCCCCTCCTCCGCGGCTGCGGCACGGAAGCGGGAGTCGAGCTCTGCAGAGACGTTCGTCATGATCGCTTGCTCCTTTCTCGCAGACGGCGTACCCCCGAAGAGGTTGCCTGGCGGGCGGCGTCCTCGGACGAACCGAGCGCGGCCGCAATTTCGTCGTAGGGAAGATCGAAGCCGTAGCGAAGGACGACGGCGGCGCGTTCCTTCGGCGGCAGGTTGTCGGTGAGATGACCGAGCTCGGCGTGGGGGGGAAGGCCGTCCTCGACGGCGAGCTCGTGTAACCAGGGCGAAGCCATCGGCCGCCGCCGACGCGTCTCGTCGATCGCGACCCGCGTCGCGATTGTGAACACCCAGGCGCGGAGGTGCCGCCCGTTGCGGAGCTCCGGATAGGCTCGGAGCGCGCGCAGGAAGGTCTCCTGGAAGGCGTCCTCGGCGCCCTGCCCGAGCAAGCGCCGCAGGTGGGCGAAGACAGGGTCCTTGTGCTCCTCGTAGAACGTCTCGAACGGCGGGATGCGCACCGGCTCCATCTTCTGCTGAAACGCGTCGGCCTGTCGAGTTGTGAGATGTGGTGGAAAAGGGTTGCCAAGTGGGAGTAAGTGGTTTAAAGTGGTGCGAAGTGGACCATGCTGGTAGGCGAGCACGAGCACACGATCGATGACAAGAACCGCCTCACGCTCCCGGCCAAGTTCCGTCAGGCATTCGCAGACGGACTCGTTCTCACCCGGGGAATCGAGCGGTGTCTCTACGCCTACCCGCGCAGCGAGTGGGCCGCAACGGTCGAGTCCCGGCTGCGCGAGCTCGACCCGCTCAGCAAGGAGGGCCGCTTGATCCGGCGCTACTTCTTCTCCGGGGCAGCCGAGGCGGAGCTGGACAAGCAGGGCAGGGTGATGGTGCCGCCGTCGCTGGGCGAGCATGCCGGGCTGGGGAAGGAGGTCGTCGTGGCCGGAATCCACGACCACCTCGAGATCTGGGACCGCGCTTCGTGGCGCGCGCACCTGGACGAGATTGAAGGGAGTGCTGAGGATGTTGCCGAGCGCCTTGCAACCAAACGCGACTGATCACGTTCCCGTACTGGCCGACGAGGTCCGGCAGCTGCTTGCGATCGAGCCTGGCGAAACCGTTGTCGACGCGACCTTCGGGGCGGGCGGCCACGCGGCGCTGCTCGCCGCCGACCTGCGCGGCGAGGGCCGGCTGATCGCGATCGACCGCGATCCGACCGCGCGCGCGTACTTCGATCGCTTTCGCAAGCAGACCGGCGTCCAGGGAAGATTCCTCCGCGGCGACTTCGCCGTCGTGCTCGAGCAACTCGCCGATAACGGCGCCCGGGCGGACGCGATCCTCTTCGACCTCGGGGTCTCGTCGATGCAGATCGACCGTCCCGAGCGAGGCTTCTCATATGCCGCCGACGCGCCGCTCGACATGCGGATGGATCCCTCCGTGGACTACTCGGCCCGCGAAGTCGTCAACGAGGCCTCCGAGCGCGAGCTGACCCACATCTTCCGGCAGTACGGCGAGGAGCGCTACGCGAAGCAGATCGCCCGCGCGATCGCGCGCCGGCGCCGCGAACGGCCCTTCGAACGGACGGGCGAGCTCGTCGAGACGATCAAGACTGCGATTCCGGCGCCGGCCCGTTTCGGCGACGGCCATCCCGCGAAGCGGGTCTTCCAGGCGCTTCGGATCGCTGTCAACGATGAGCTCACCGCGCTCGAGGACGCCTTGCCCCCGGCGGTCGATCTCCTCAACCCGGGCGGGAGGCTGGCGGTGATCAGCTTCCACTCGCTCGAGGACCGGATCGTCAAGCGCTTCCTCCGCGACCAGGAGCGGGGCTGCACCTGCCCGCCGGACTTTCCCATCTGCGTCTGTGGACAGGAGCCGGTGCTTCGTGCGACGCCGCGGCGGGCGATCCGGCCGAGCTCTCGCGAGACCGCCGGCAATCCACGCGCCGCGTCGGCGCGCTTGAGGGCGGCGGTGAAGGTTTAGTGCCCCATCCAGCAATACATGCCGGCTTCTGGCCCGCGATCACGCGGCGCCAGAGTCCACCCTCGCTCTTGCCAAGGCTGCCAGCCTTGGCCGCGAGCGAGTGCGGTCTCTGGCTTGGTGCTCGCGACCCAGAAGCTCGGCGGCATTACTGGAAGGGGCACTAGTGGCCCATCCAGCAATACATGCCGGCTTCTGGCCCGCGATCACGCGGCGCCAGAGTCCACCCTCGCTCTTGCCAAGGCTGCCAGCCTTGGCCGCGAGCGAGTGCGGCCTCTGGCTTGGTGCTCGCGACCCAGAAGCTCGGCGGCCTTACTGGAAGGGCTACTGATGGCGTCCTGGCACGAAGCGGCCGCCGTCGCCGCGCCGAGGCCGCGCCGCGCACCGCGTCCGAAGCCGAAGCCGCGTGCGGTGCCACGCCGGAAGGCGGCGGCGAAGGCCGGCGTCGCGGGTGGCCTTGCCTGGATCATCGTCGGCTCGGTTCTGCTGGCCGGAATCGTCGCGCTCAACGTCGCAGTCCTGCGGCTGAACATCCGGCTCGACCACATGAACAACGAGCGCGAGCAGCTGCGAGCTGAGAACGCGGCGCTCGGCGCGAAGCTCTCCGGCGCCGCCTCCTCGCCGCGCATTCAGGCGCTCGCCAAGGCGCGCGGGTTCGTCCCCGCCGATCCGACGACGATCGGCTACGTCGACCTCACACCCGGCCGCGCGCGTTGAGCGGCCGGCTCGCGAACCGGCGGATCCGCCTCCTGCTCGCCGTCTTCGCGATCGTCTTCGGCGCCACGGTGGCTCGCGCCGTCTGGCTTCAGGGGGTTCGCGCGCAGTCTCTCGGCAGGATGGCGGCGAGCCAGCACCGCCGGACGGTCACGATCGCGGCGAACCGCGGCACGATCTATGACAGCACGGGCGTCCAGCTCGCGATCGGGGAACAGGCGATGACGGTCTACGCCGACCCGTTACAGATCCGCGACGCGACGAAAGTCGCGCCGCTCGTCGCACGGATCCTCCGCCTCGACCCGAAGCAGGTCTACGAGCAGCTCTCCGACCGTGCGCACGGCTTCGTCTACGTCGCCCGCAAGGCCGACGCGGCGCGTGCCGCGAAGCTCGAGCGCCTGCACATCACAGGCCTCGGGTTCTATCCGGAAGAGCGGAGGTTCTACCCGCAGCACTCGATCGCGGCGCAGGTGCTCGGCTATGCCGGCGTCGACAACCATGGCCTGTCGGGGCTCGAGCTCTCGCTCGACCGTCCGCTGGCGGGACGCCCGGGACGGGAGACCCTCGTCCGCGACCCGTTCGGCCACGTGCTCGACTCGATCGTCTCGACTCCCGCACGCGACGGCCGCGACGCCTCGCTGACGATCAACCAGAACATCCAGGGCACGGCGGAGACGGTGCTCCGCGAGACCGTGCAGAGGTGGCACGCGAAGGATGCGAGCGCGATCGTGCTCGATCCCCATACCGGGGCGGTGCTCGCGATGGCCGTGGCGCCGACCTACGACGCGAACAACTTCCCCGGGGTCTCGAAGGACCTGCAACGCAACCGTGCGATCACCGACACCTACGAGCCCGGCTCGACGTTCAAGCTCGTCACGGTCGCCGGTGCGCTCTCGACAGGGATCGTGACGCCGCGAACCGCCTTCACGCTGCCGTACGAGATCCAGGTCGCCGATCGGAGGATTCACGATGCCGAACCGCGCGGCACGGAGACGATGAGCGTGGCGACGATCCTCTCGAAGTCATCCAATGTCGGTGCGATCACACTCGCACGCCTGCTCGGCAAGGAGCGGCTGATGTCGTGGATCTCACGCTTCGGCTTCGGCCGCCGGACCGGGATCGACTTCCCCGGCGAGAGCCGGGGCATCATGCTCCCGGCCGACGAGTGGTCGGGCTCGACGATCGGCAACGTGCCGATCGGCCAGGGGATCGCGGTCACGCCGATGCAGATGGCCTCGGCGTATGCGGCAATTGCCAACGGCGGAGTCTGGACGCGGCCGCACGTCGTCGAGCGTCTGGGCGACGGCCTCGCCAGGCCACTCTTCCACCGCCGGGTCGTCACTCGCTGGATCGCCCGGGAGCTGACGTCGATGCTGCAGAACGTCGTACTCGACGGCACCGGCACGCTCGCACAGATTCCGGGGTACCACGTCGCGGGGAAGACCGGCACTGCGGCGAAGCCGGATCCGCGCGGCGGCTACTCGACGTCGAGGTACGTGGCGTCGTTCGTCGGCTTCGCCCCGGCGACGCGGCCGCGCGTCGTGGTGCTCGTCACAGTCGACGAGCCGCGAGGCGCGATCTGGGGCGGCGTCGTTGCTGCGCCGGCGTTCAAGTCGATCATGCAGCAGACCCTGCAGTACCTGTCGGCGCGGCCCGACGCGCCCGCGACTACGAGCGCGGCGCCTTGACGCCGAAGTACGCCGAGTAGATCTCCTTCGCGGCCGGAGCCGCGGCCTCGGCCCCGAAGCCCCCGTGCTCGATCATGACGACGACGACTAGCTTCGGGTTGTACGCGGGCGCCCACGACGCGTACCAGGAGTGGTCGCTCCCGGGCGGCGCCTCGGCCGTTCCGGTCTTGCCGGCCACCGGAATCGGGAAGCTGCCGAAGACGGAGCCCGAGGTCCCCGAATGGGCGCCGGCGAACAGCCCGTCCCTGATCGCGCCGACATCGTGGAGACGGACGTGCCGCCGGGCCGGGAAGCGGAGCTGCCTGGTGATCCGCCCGCTCGAGTCGAGGACGGCCCGGCCGACGTGGGGGCGAACAACGGTGCCGCCGTTGGCGAGCGTCGAGTAGGCGACGGCGAGCTGGAGCGGCGTGATCGCGAGCTGCCCCTGGCCGACGGCCAGGTTGACGGAGTAGCCCTCGTACCAGATCCGCTGCCAGGCCTGCTTGAACGTCCGCTTCAGCCAGCCGGGGGTCGGCACGAGCCCCGCAGCCTCGCCCGGGACATCGAAGCCCGTCGGATGCCCGACCCCGAGCCGGCGGGCCCAGTCCTGCATGTACAGGTGCCCTCTCTGCTGCTCGCCGTAGAACATCGCTCCGAGGCGATAGAACCACGTGTCGCAGGAGATCGAGAGCGCCTGCGGCAGTGTCAGGCTCGCGTTGACGCTCGCCTCGACGTTGTGGAAGACGTGGTTGCCGACGGTGTAGGTGCTCGTGCACGGGAGGGTCGAATACGGGCCGATCAGCCCCGACGCAAGCCCGGCCTCGGCGACGATCGGCTTGAACGTGGAGCCGGTCGGATACATGCCCTGGGTGGCGCGGTTGACCAGGAGATGGCGCGGGTCGTTCGGATTGAGCAGCGCGCGCAGGTACTCCGGATTGGTCGCGGCGCGGGCCTGGTCGAAACGTGGGTAGCTCGCGAGCGCATAGACGGAGCCGTCGCGCGGGTTCATCACGACCGCGGCGCCGGCGTGGGCGTCGTAGTGGCCGTTGGCGTGCGCGAGCGCGATTCCGTCTTGAACGGCCTTTTCGGCGACGCGCTGAAGGCGCAGGTCGATCGTGAGCTGAAGCCCGCTCGCGGGACGCGGCACGCGGACGACGTGCGCGCCGCCGATCGGACGACCGCGGGCGTCGACGACGACGCGAGCCTTCTCCAGGCCGCCGTTGAGAAGCCGGTCGTAAGTCGCCTCGGCGCCGGACTGGCCGACGATCGCGCCGGCCCGAAGGCCCGGATGGGCGCGGGCCCCAAGCTGCGTCGGGCTGATCTCGCCGAGCAACCCGAGGAACTCGCTCCCGATCGAGCCGCTCGGATAGCTTCGCTCCGGTAGGGCGACAACGTGGATTCCCGGGAACTGCAGCGCGTGCTCGTCGAGGAAGTAGTTGAGGTCGCGCTTGATCCGGGGCAGGACGACCGCGGACGCGTAGGGCGACTTGAACTCGCTATGGCGAATGCGGCGAATGAAGAGGGCGATCGGGACACCGGAGAGACCGCTCAGCCGTCGCAGGAGCATTCGCCCCTGATGGGTGGGCCACCAACGGCCGTGCCGGTCGATCTGACCGAGTGCGGCGGGGTCGACCGAGACGGCGAGGCCGCCGCTCGTCCCGGCCAGCAATCGGCCCTTCGCGTCGACGATCTGGCCTCGCGGTGCCGGCAGGTCGATGAGCCTGAATGTCTGGCTTTGCGCCGCGAGGGCGAAGTGCGGCCCGCGGACGACCTGCAGCGACCAGAGGCGGAGTGCCAGGAGGCCGAAGAGGGCGATCGTGGCGAGCCCGATGATTCCGACGCGCACGAAGAAGCCCGCGCTGCCGTGGAAGTCCGCGGCGGCGACGGAAATCGGGCGGACGCCGAGGCGGCGCGGGATACGGACGCTGCGACGGCCGCGCCCGGGGTGAGAGACGAAATCGCTCAGCGCACGCGGTCCGGGTCGGCTTCGGGCACGTCGCGGCCGCTGCGGCGTACTACCTGGGGAACGTTATGTCCGGTCGGGACAGGTGCCATCGCCGTTCGTGGCACTAAGGATGCCCGCTTTGCAAATGTGATGCCAGCTGAGCTGTGCTTGATGCGCTGCAGTGTGTGAGCGGAACCTGCAGTTTTGAAATCACTCTCCTTAAATTGCTACGTGTGCGCTGGGGGAACCTCCCGGTTCCCCCAGACCCCCCACTGGTCGGCTTTCGCGGACAGGCCGCTTCGCGGCCGGTTCGCCCGGCCTCCTCCCCGAGGCGAGCATAACCCGGAAGGTGTCGCCAAGCTAGGTGTCTCTCGTCGCGAAAGTGCTGCAAATCTGTGACTTTTCACACTGCGGAGCTCTCTGTGGCGGCTGGACGCGTTGGTAGACTCGCCGCCCAGATGAACCTGGAGCGCGTCATCGCAGCGCTCGCCCCTACGGACGTCGTCCACCGCGCTCCGGTCGAGATCTCCGACCTCGCCTACGACACGCGCGCCGTCGGGCCCGGGGCGCTCTTCTTCTGCGTGCCCGGCGAGCGCCACGACGGTCACACGTTCGCGCGTGACGCTGTGCAGCGGGGGGCGACCGCGCTCGTCGTCGAGCGGCCGCTCGAGCTCGACGTCTCGCAGGTCGTCGTCCCGGACGCCCGGCGGGCGATGGCCCAGGCGGCCGTCGTCTTCTTCCGCGAACCCACGCGGGAGCTCGAGGTTGCCGGCGTCACGGGGACGAACGGGAAGACGACGACCACCTTCCTCCTCCATTCGATCCTTGCCGCGGCCGGCCGGCGGCCGGGGCTGCTCGGCACGATCGAAAGCCGAATCGGCGGCGAGCGACGTCCGGCGATCCGGACGACGCCCGAGGCGATCGATCTCCAGCGCGCCTTCCGCGAGATGCTTGAGGCCGGCGACCGAAGCTGTGCGCTCGAGGCGACCTCGCATGGCTCCGAGCTGGGTCGGCTCGAAGGCGTCCGCTTCGCCGCCCTCGCGTTCACCAACCTGGGCCAAGAGCACCTGGACTTCCACGGCACCTTGGAGCGCTACTACGCGGCGAAGCGCCGGCTCTTCGTCGAGGGCGAGCGGCCTCCGGCCGCGGTCAACGTCGGCGACGAGCACGGTCGCCGGCTCGCGGAGGAGCTGCGCGCCCTCGGGCACGAGCCGCTCCTGACCTTCGGTGTGGTCGACGATGCCGACATCCGGCCCGAGCAGCTCGAGCTCGGCGGAGGCGGCGCCCGGCTGCGGGCCGGCGGGATCGAGCTGAGGACGAAGCTACGCGGCCGCTTCAACGTCGAGAACGTGCTGGCCGCTGTCGCCGTCGCGCGGCTACTCGAAATCGAGAACGAGGCGATCGCGGCCGGCGTCGAGGCGCTCGACGGAGTCCCCGGCCGGTTCGAGGCGGTCGAGGCAGGCCAGCCCTTTGCGGTCGTCGTGGACTACTCCCATAAGCCGGACGCGCTCGCGAACGTCCTCCGCACCGCGCGTGAACTCGCACGCAACCGCGTCATCTGCGTCTTCGGTTGCGGCGGCGACCGCGACCGCGGCAAGCGGCCGCTGATGGGACGGATCGCCGGCGAGCTCGCTGACGTCGCGATCGTCACCTCGGACAATCCGCGCAGCGAAGATCCCGCCGCGATCATCGCCGAGGTGGTGGCGGATGCGGGGCAGAGCCTCGAAGTCGAGCCGGACCGAGCCGCGGCCATCGAGCGGGCGATCGGCATCGCGCAGGAAGGCGACATCGTCGTGATCGCCGGCAAGGGCCATGAGCAGGGCCAGGAGTTCGCCGACCGGACGGTGCCATTCGACGACCGCGAGGTCGCCCGGGAAGCGCTGCAGGCGGTGGCGCGCGCGTGATCCCGCTGACGCTCGGAGAGGTCGCCACAGTCGCGCCCGGGGAGCTGCGGGCGGAGCCGTGGGCCGAATCCGTGACCGGCGTCCAGATCGACTCACGACGGATCGAGGAGGGCGACCTCTTCGTCGCGGTCGGGGCCGGGTCGGAGTTCCGCAAGCACGCGCTGGCGCGCGGTGCCGCGGCGACGCTCGTACCCGACGATCCATTCGCCGCGCTCGCCGCCCTGGGAAAGGCGGTCCGGGACCGCTCGAGCGCTCGCGTCGTCGCGATCACGGGCTCGATCGGCAAGACGACGACGAAGGATCTGCTCGGCGCGATCTGCGCCCCGCAGCGGCGCACAGTCGCCGCCGAGCGCAGCTTCAACAACGAGCTCGGGGTCCCGCTGACGCTGTGTCGTCTCGAGGAGGACACCGAGCTCTGCATTCTCGAGCTGGCGATGCGGGGCTTCGGCCAGATTGGGGAGCTCGCGGCCTACACGCGGCCCGAGGTCGGCGTCGTGACCGCGATCGCCCCCGTCCATCTCGAGAAGGTCGGCTCGCTGGAGGGCGTCGTCCGCGCGAAGTCGGAGCTGATCGCGGCCCTTCCGGCGGGCGGGGCGGCGGTCGTGCCGGCCGGGTTCGCCGTCGAACGCGGCGACCTGCAGGTCGTCCGCGTGGGCGAAGACGTGACGCTCGAGGCATTCGAGCCGCCGACGCTCGTCACCTCGTTCGGCATGTTCGACGTCGGTTTCTCGGCGCGGCATCTCGCGGTCAATGCGCTGACCGCGCTCGCGACCGCCCAGGTCCTCGGCCTGGAGCTCCCGGGGCGGATCGACGCGACCTTCGCCGAATGGCGGAACCAGGAGCTCGAGCTCCCGGGCGGCGGCCTCCTGATCAACGACGCCTGGAACGCCCATCCGATCTCGATGCGGGCTGCGCTCGAGCACCTCGCCGATCGTGCGGGGGACCGGCGGCGCGTCGCCGTCCTCGGACAGATGGCGGAGCTCGGCGACTACGGCGACGAGGCTCATCGCGAGGTCGCTCAAGCCATCGAGCAGATCGGGGTCGACGTCCTGATCGCCGTCGGCCCGGAGGCGCGGGTCTACGGCGGGCGCCAGGCCGCCGACGCCACGGAGGCGATCGAGGCGTTACGCGAAGAGCTGCAGCCCGGCGACTGCGTGCTCGTGAAGGGTGCGCGTGTGCTCGAGCTCGAAAAGGTGGCGGAAGCGCTCGCGGCGGTCCACCACTAGATGGTCCGTGTCCTGATCGCGGGCCTCGCCGCCCTGCTGATCTCGATCCTCGCCGGGCCCCGCTTCATCGCCTTCATGCGTCGCAAGGAGTACGGGCAGACGATCCGCGAGGAGGGGCCCGAGCATCACGTCACCAAGCAGGGCACGCCGATCATGGGCGGGTTGCTGACGCTCGGTGTGGCCACCGCCGCGTTCCTCGCGCTGTCGAAGTACACGGTGCCCGCGCTGACCGTCTTCTTCGTGACGCTCGCCTGCGGGGCGATCGGGTTCATCGACGACTTCATCAAGCTGAGGCACCGCCGTTCCCTCGGCCTTAATGCGCGCTGGAAGCTGCTGCTGCTGGCGGCGGTCACGGTGGGCGTCGGCGTCGCCGCCAGGCACCAGCACCTGCCGACGAACGTCTACGTCCCGGGCCTGGGCCACCTCGAGCTCTCGTGGGGGTGGTACGGGCTGCTCTTTCTTGTCATCGCCGGCGCGGCAAACGGCGTCAATCTCACCGACGGCCTCGACGGCCTCGCCGCGGGGACGGGGATCATCGCGCTCTTCACCTACACGGCGATGAACGTGATCGCCTGGATCCGATCCGGCCCCCCAGGGCACCGCTTCGAGACGAAGCTCGACCTGGCGATCGTCGGCGCGGCGCTGATCGGGGGCCTGATCGGGTTCCTCTGGTACAACGCGTTCCCCGCCGAGGTCTTCATGGGCGACACCGGCTCGATGGCGATCGGAGGCGCGCTCGCGGCCTTCGCGATCATGACGAAGACGATCTTCCTGCTGCTGCTCGTCGGCGGGATCTTCGCGATCGAAGCGCTCTCCGTGATCCTGCAGGTCTTCTCGTTTCGCTACTGGGGCCGCCGGATCTTCCTGATGGCGCCGATCCACTACCACTTCGAGATGAAGGCGTGGTCCGAGACGAAGATCATGGTCCGCTTCTGGATCGTCACCGGCCTGCTCTGCGCGGCCGCCTTCGCCCTCTACTACCGCTACTTCCGCGGGTTCCGCTGAACCGGCTGCCTGAACGCGTGCTCGTGCTCGGGCTCGCGCGCTCCGGCTTCGCGGCGGCGGCGGCGCTCGAGCGGCGCGGGGTGGAGGTCGTGCGCGCCGACCGTGAGCTCGGCAATGACGAGGACATCGGGCTGCTCGACGGAGTGGAGCTGCTCGTCAAGAGTCCGGGAGTACCGGCCGAGGCTCCGCTCGTGGCCGCGGCCCGCGAGCGCGGTATTCCGGTCTGGAGCGAGATCGAGCTCGCCTCCCGCCTGCTTCCCAATCCGATCCTCGGCGTCACCGGCACGAACGGGAAGACGACGACCGCGGAATGGCTCGGGTTCATCCTCGGTGCCCCAGTCGCCGGAAATGTCGGCCGGGCGCTGTCCGAGCTCGACGGCGAGGTCGACCCCGACCAGCTCGTGGTGGTCGAGCTGTCCTCGTTCCAGCTCGAGGACGTCCACGAGTTCCGGCCGCGGATCGCGGTGCTGCTCAATCTCGAGCCCGATCACCTCGACCGCCACGGCTCGTTCGACGCCTACCAGGCGGCAAAGCTGCGGATCTTCGAGAACCAGGCCGAGGACGACACCGCCGTCGTTCCACGGGACCTGGCTCACCTCGTTCGAGGGCGGCGGGTCGAGTTCGCCGCGGACGACCCGCTCCCGGCCGAGCCGTCGCTCCGCGGCCTGCACAATCGGGAGAACGCCGCTGCGGCAACCGCCGCGGCCCGCGCCGCGGGCGCGACCGACGAGCAGATCGCCGAGGGGCTGCGCGATTTCACGGGGGTCGCGCACCGGCTCGAGCTCGTCGGCGAGCGCCGCGGTGTCACCTACGTGAACGACTCGAAGGCGACGAACGTGGCGGCGACCCTGCGCGCGCTTGCTGCGTACGAGGACGAGCCGGTCCGCCTGATCCTGGGCGGCTCACGCAAGGGCGAGGACTTCGCGGCGCTCGCCGCCGCGCTCGGCCCGAATGTCCACGCCGTCTACGTGATCGGCGAAACAGCGGACGAACTCGCCCGGGCGATCCCCGACACGATCCGCGCCCGCGATCTCGAGACCGCCGTCGAGCGCGCCGCTACTGCGGCCCAACCTGGGGAGGTCGTGTTGCTCTCCCCCGGCTGTGCGAGCTACGACCAGTTCCGCGACTTCGAAGAGCGCGGCGAGGAATTCAGGCGCTTGGTGGAGAACTTGCCCATGTGAAGAAGGGCGCCTTCGAGGCGAGGCTTTTGCTCCTCGTCAGCTTCGGGCTGGTCGCGTTCGGCCTGGTGATGGTCTACAGCGCGACCTCGGCCTCGGCCGCCCTCGAGAACGGCGATCCCGCCTACTACGTCAAGCGGCAGGCGATCTACGCGGCGCTCGGGCTGGTGCTGATGTTCGTGCTCGCGCGCTTCCGCTTCCAGACCTTGCGCGGGCTCGCGCCGCTGCTTGTAATCACGAGCCTCGGGCTGCTCGCGGCGGTCCTCGTGCTCGGCTCCGCGGTCAACGGCGCGCGCCGCTGGCTCACCTTCGGCCCGGCAGTCTTCCAACCGTCCGAGCTGGCGAAGCTCGCGCTCGCCGTCTGGGCCGCCGCCTACCTGGCTCGCCGGCGCCCGCCGGCGACTCTCAAGGAGCTCTGGCGCCCGGTCGGAGCGCTCGCGTGTGTCTTCGCTGCGCTGCTGATGCTCGAGCCCGACCTTGGAACGACGATCGCGATCTTCGTGATGCTCGCCGGGATGCTGCTCGTGGCCGGGACGCCGGTCCGCGTCCTCGGAGCCGGCCTGTCGGTCGCGACCGCGCTTGGCATGGCCGCGATCTGGTTCGAGCCCTATCGGCGGGCGCGAATCTTCAGCTTCGTCAACCCGTGGCACGATGCGCAGGGGGCCGGCTTTCAGATCGTCCAGGCCATGATCGGACTCGGCTCCGGCGGCATCTTCGGCCGCGGTCTCGGTCAGAGCATCGAGAAGGCGAACTTCCTCCCCGAGGCGCATACGGACATGATCTTCGCGATCATCGGCGAGGAGCTCGGTCTCGTCGGGGCGACAGCCCTGATCGCCGCCTACGCAACCTTCGCCTACGTCGGGCTGCGGATCGCGTTGCGCTGCCGCGATCCCTTCGGCAAGGCGCTTGCGACCGGTCTGACCATGCTCGTCTGCGGCCAAGCGGCGATCAACATCGCGGCGGTGATGGGGCTTGCGCCCCTAACCGGGATCCCGCTCCCCTTCGTGTCCTATGGCGGCTCGAGCCTGGTCGTCGCTCTCGCCGGGGTCGGCATCCTCCTTAACATCGCGGTCGGTCATGGCGGAGAAGCGAGAGCTCAAGTGCGTGATCGCGGCCGGGGGCACGGCGGGGCACGTGCTGCCGGCGCTCGCCGTCGCCGAGGCGCTGCACGAGCGCGGCGTGCGGGTGAGCTTCGCCGGGTCGCCGGATCGCGTCGAGGCGCGTCTCGTTCCTGACGCGGGCTATGAGCTCGACACGTTTCGCAGCTCCGGGCTGCCGCGGCGGCTGGGAGTTGGGCTCGCGGGAGCCCTGGCCACCGCTGCGGGCGCTCCCGCCGCCTGCGTGAGGATCCTGCGCCGCCGCCGGCCCGACGTCGTGCTGGGCGGGGGCGGCTACGTCTCCGGTCCGATGGTGCTCGCGGCCGCGCTGCGGCGGACGCCCGCGGCGGTGCTCGAGGCGGACGCGCAGTTGGGGCTCGCGAACCGGCTCGCCGCTCCGTTCGCCGCGCGGGTCTTTCTGGCCCTGACGATCGAAGGCCTCGACGGCCCGAAGTACCGGGTCACGGGGCGGCCCGTGCCGCACCGGTCGCGGGCGATGCCGGCGCCTGACGCGCGGCGTCGGCTCGATCTGCCCGCCAAGGGGTCGGTCGTCCTAGTGCTGGGGGGGAGCCAGGGCGCTCTCCGCTTGAACGAGCTCGCGGCCGAGCGGTGGGGGGCAGCGGGCCCCGCCGTCCTTCATCTCTGCGGCGAGCGGGATTACGCGATGCTGCGCGATCGAGTTGCACGTCCCGACTACCGCCTGCTCGCGTTCACGGACGAGATCGGCGCGGCCTACGGCGCCGCCGACGTGGCGCTTGCGCGCGCCGGCGGCGCGGTCTGGGAGCTCGCGGCCGCCGGACTGCCGGCGGTCCTCGTTCCCTACCCTCACGCGACGGCGGATCACCAGCTGAAGAACGCGCTTCACTTCGAGGCCGCGGGGGGCGCGGTCGTCGTCCCCGAGAGCGAGCTCGAGCAAGCGCCCGCGGTCGTCGAGGAGCTCCTGGTCGACCCGGCGCGACGCGAGCGCATGCGACGCGCGATGCTCGAGATCGCGCGTCCCGAGGCGGCCGACGAGATCGCGGACGAGCTGGTTGCGCTTGCATCCGCTTGAGGGCCGCCGCATCTGGTTCGTCGGCATCGGCGGCGCCGGCCTATCCGGCTACGCGCTTCTCGCGCGCGCCTGGGGGGCGGAGGTAGGCGGCTGGGACCGGGTCGAGACGCCCTACCTGAGGCAGCTCGAGGGCGTTCCGATCGAGCTCGCTCCCGAGCCGGTCGTGCCGGAGGCGTGGGGCGAAGTCGTCGTCTCGACGGCGTATCGGGGCCAGGTGGACGGCAGGTCGCGGGCAGACCTCCTCGCCGAGCTCGTCTCGTTGCAGCGTTCGATCGTGGTCGCGGGGGCGCACGGCAAGACCACCACCGCGGGGATGATCGCCTTCTGCCTAGACCGGCTGGGCGACGATCCTGGCTTCCTGGTCGGCGGTGAGATACCTCAGCTGGGCGGGAACGCGCGGGCCGGCCGAGGCTGGCTGGTGGTCGAGGGCGACGAGTCCGATCGGACAATCGCCGCCCTGCGCCCCGAGATCGCGGTGGTCACGAACGTCGATCTCGATCATCACAGCGAATTCGCCTCGTACGCAGAGGTCGAGTCCCTGTTCGCCGACTGGCTCGCGGCCGCGCCGAGGAGCGTCCGCGGAGACGAGCTCGAGCCGGTCGAATTTGAGCTCGCGATCCCGGGTGAGCACAACCGGCGTAACGGCGCCGTCGCGCTGGCCGCGGTCGCGCTCGCCGGCTACTCGGCCGAAGAAGCGGGGGTGGCTCTACGTGAGTACCGCGGCGCCGCCCGCCGGCTCGAGCCGCGCGGGGAGGCTGGTGGGGTGGAGATCATCGACAGCTACGCGCACCATCCGCAGGAGCTTGCGGCCGACATCGCCGCCGTCCGCGACGGGGGCCGCACTCTCGTCCTCTTCCAGCCGCACCTCTACTCGCGAACGCGCCACCTCGCGCACGCATTCGGCGCCTCTCTTGCGTCTGCGGATGTCGTCGCGGTGACCGATGTCTATCGCGCGCGGGAGGAGCCGGTCGAGGGCGTCACGGGGAAGCTGGTCGTCGACGCCGTGGCCGACGCGCGGCCGGGCATGGAAGTCGGCTGGACACCGGCGGTCGAAGACGGCGCTCGCTTCGTCGCCGCCAGAGCGCGCGCAGGCGACCGCGTATTGACGCTCGGCGCGGGCGACGTCGACCGTGCCGTCGCGCTCATTCTCGAGGCGCTCGCTTGAGGATCGAGCAGGCGGTGCCGCTGGGCCGCTACACGACGCTCGGCGCTGGCGGCGCGGCCCGGGCGTTCGCGAAGCCGTCCAGCCTGGAGGAACTCGAGCAGGCGCTGGCGTGGGCCGGCGAACACAGGCTTCCGGTTGCTGCGATCGGACTCGGCTCCAACCTGCTCGTCGCGGATGAAGGCGTCGACGCGCTCGTTCTCAAGCTCGACGGAGGATTGGCCTCGGCCGAGATTCGCGGCGATCTACTGGTCGCGGGAGGTGGGGCAGCGAACGCGGTCTGCCTCCACCGAGCCCGGGCGGCCGGGCTGGGGGGCTTTGAGTTCGCGTGCGCGATCCCTGGCACCGTCGGCGGGGGCGTTCGGATGAATGCGGGCGCTTACGGAAGCGACTGGTCCGAGATCCTCGAGCGGGCACTCGTGGTGGACGAAGCAAGCGTCCGGTGGCTGACGCCGGCTGAGCTGGGGCTCTCGTATCGTCGCTCACGGCTCCGGGGCGGTGAGGTGGTCGCGCAGGCGGAGTTTCGGCTGGAGCCGCGAGATCCTGACGAGATCAAGGCGAGGGTCAGCGAGCTCCAGGCGCTTCGCAAGGCCGCACAGCCGACGAACAAGCGCACGTTCGGAAGTGTCTTCAAGAACCCCGATCACGAGCTCACCGCCGGCTTGATGCTCGAGGCGTGCGGCTTGAAGGGCCACCGGATCGGCGGCGCCCAGATCTCGCCGCGGCATGCGAACTTCATCGAGAACGCCGACGGAGCACGCGCGGCCGACGCCATCGCGCTGATGACCGAGGCACGCCGCCGGGCGCACGAGCAGTACGGAGTCGAGCTCGAACACGAGGTGCAGTTTCTGGGCCCGTTGGCCCTGCCGCCGGTCGGCGGCTGATTGCACGGATCTGAAAATTGGCGCCGATTTGGCCCATGCCCGTCACCCACCGGTGCGTGGATCGGAGCTAGGCTCGCCTGTAGAGGGTGGCGGGAAGGAGCCCCACCCAAATAGAGGGCGGGGGTACGCGCGCGTGTACTTAGCGAGTTAGCGAGCGGTTGCGGTGACCGCGCCTGACTCACTCACGCGCCGGGACCCTTGGCCGCCGTAGGAGGAGGTCCTGCTGCGGCGAAGGAATCTTCGCATGGCAACCGTCTCCAGACCGGCTCGCGCCCACGCGACGGCGCTGCCGCTGCGGCACGCCCGCCGGGCTCGAGGCGTCGTGCTCGCGAACGCTCTTCCCTCGGGCCGGGCGCTCTTACTCGGGTTCGCTCTGATCGCGGCCGGAGCGGTCGCGTACGTAGGCGCCCGCGAAAGCTCGCTCTTCGCACTGAGGTCGATCGAGATCAGTGGCGCACCGCCGCGGGTGGGCGCGCACGTGCGGACCGCGCTCAAGTCGCTCGAGGGGCAAAGCCTGCTCGCGCTGAACAAGCGACAGTTCGAGCGCCGGCTCGCCGGACTCTCAGACGTCGCCGCTGTCTCGTTCGACCGCGACTTCCCGCACACCCTGCGTGTGATCGTGACACCGGCGCACTCGATCGCCGTCCTTCGCCGCGGCGCTTCGGCCTGGATCGTCTCGAGCGATGGTCGCGTCGTCCGTAGCGCGGGCCTGTCCGCGGCCCGCAAGCTACCGCGTATCTGGATCCCCCGGATCGTTGCGGTCGATGTGGGCGCGACGGTCGCCGACGCCGACGCCGCCCGCGCGATCCGCGCACTCGCGATTGCGCGCGGCGCGGGCTTCGGGGCGCGGATCGCAGCCGTCCGCTCGTCCGACCGCGAGCTGACCTTCGTCCTGGCGGGCGGGCCCGAGCTTCGGTTCGGCGATCCGACGGCTTTGCCCTTGAAGCTGGCGGTGGCGCGCCGGCTGGTCCCGCTCGCGGCGAGCACGAGCGGCTACGTCGACGTCACCGTTCCCGCGCGCCCAGTCGCTGGGCTGAAACCCTAAAGTCGAAGGTTGAGGTTGACTCTCTGCACCGACGTCGGCCGTTGACAGCGCTGTAGAAGCCGCGTAGTCTCCTGCCGGAAACGGAGCGCGCAAACGCACGCTCCACCGCAGCTTCAGGTCGAGCAACCTTGAGCGTAAGAGACCAATCAGGAAATTTCCTCGCCGTGATCAAGGTGGTCGGCGTCGGCGGCGGCGGCACGAACGCGGTCAACCGGATGGTCGATGCGGGCCTGACCGGGGTCGAGTTCATCGCCGTGAACACCGACGCTCAGGCGCTGCTGATGTGCGACGCGGACGTGAAGATCCACATCGGCTCGCAGGCGACGCGAGGTCTCGGCGCAGGCGCCGATCCGGCCGTCGGAAAGGCTGCCGCGCAGGAAAGCCGCGACGAGCTCAAAGAGGCGCTCAAGGGCGCCGACATGGTCTTCGTGACGGCGGGCGAGGGTGGAGGCACCGGCACGGGTGGTGCGCCGATCGTGGGCGAGCTCGCCTCCGAGGAGCTGGGCGCCCTCACCGTCGGGGTCGTGACGCGGCCGTTCTCCTTCGAAGGTCGCAAGCGGGCGCAGCAGGCCGAGCGCGGGATCGAGGACCTCCGCGACATGGTCGACACGCTGATCGTGATCGAGAACGATCGCCTGCTCCAGGTGGTCGAGAAGCGCACCTCGATCGTCGACGCCTTCAAGCTCGCCGACGACGTGCTCCGACAGGGCGTGCAGGGGATCACAGACCTGATCACCATCCCCGGGCTCGTCAACCTCGACTTCGCCGACGTACGCACGATCATGCGCGGCGCCGGCTCGGCTCTGATGGGGATCGGCGCGGCCTCCGGCGAGAATCGCGCCACCGAGGCGGCGCAGGCCGCGGTCTCTTCGCCGCTGCTCGAGGCCTCGATCGAAGGCGCTACCGGGATCCTGCTCAACGTGACCGGCGGCCGTGAGATCGGGCTCTTCGAAGTGAACGAAGCCGCGGAGGTCGTCACCGGGGCGGCAGACCAGAATGCGAACGTCATCTTCGGCGCGGTCATCGACGAGTCCCTCGAGGACGAGGTGCGCGTCACCGTGATTGCGACCGGGTTCGGCCCGCACCGGACGCGCCGGCGACGTCCTGCGCAGGTCGCCGAGCCGGAGCAACTGCCCGGGGAAGAGCCGCAGCCTGTGCGCCGTGAAGGCTTCGACGTACCGGACGACATCCTCGAAGTTCCGTCGTTCCTGCGCGATTCGTAGCCGGCAGGTTTAGAACCCCGTCGCGTGCGGTAGGTTCGCAGTTGCCCTCTCGGGCTACCCGCTGAGCGGGGGCCCGCGATGACCCGGTCCGGCCGTCCCGGCCCCTCCGAATCGGTGGGGGGACCGGGGCGGCTTCCTTTAGCATCACCCGCCGGATGCAGACGCTCCTGCGCACGCCTCTCTTCGACCGGCACGTTGCCCTGGGCGCCCGCATGGTTCCGTTCGCCGGCTGGGAGATGCCCGTGCAGTACGAGGGAGTCATCCCGGAACACAAGGCTGTGCGCACCGACTGCGGCGTCTTCGACGTCTCGCACATGGGCGAGCTCGAGGTCGAAGGCCCGCGCGCCCAGGGCCTCCTGCAGTCGCTGCTTTCGAACGACCTCGAGCGGCTCGAGGACGGCCAGGCGCAGTACACGCTCCTGACCAATGACTCGGGGGGGATCGTCGACGACCTGATCGTCTACCGGCTCAGTCCGTTTCGCTTTCTGTTGATCGTGAACGCGGCCAACCGGGAGGGCGATTTCGAGTGGATGCGGGAGCGCGAGATCCCGGGCTCGGATGTCCGCGACGTCTCGGACGAATATGGGTTGCTGGCCGTCCAGGGCCCCCGGGCGCTCGAGCGCCTCGGGCTGCCCGAGGCACCGGCGTTTTCCTTCGCGGAGGGCGAGCTCGACGGAATCGCCTGCATGATCAACCGCACCGGGTACACGGGCGAGCAGGGCGTCGAGCTGATGGTGCCGGTGGAGGACGCTGGGGATCTCTGGGATCGCGTGGTCGCGCGCGGCGCCAAGCCGGCGGGCCTCGGCGCGCGCGACACGCTCCGACTGGAGGTCTGCTACCCGTTGCATGGCAACGACATCGGCCCCGAAACCGACGCGATTTCGGCGGGCCTCGGCTGGGTCTGCGCCCTCGACAAGGACTTCACGGGTGCCGACGAGCTGCGGAAGATCAAGGCGGAGGGGCCGCGCCGGCGCCTCGTCGCGTTCGTCATGCAGGAGCGCGCGATCCCCCGCGAGGGGATGGGGATCGACGGCGGCGGCGAGGTCACCTCCGGAACGCACTCGCCGATGCTCGACCGCGGCATCGGCCTGGGCTACGTGCCGGACGACAACGCCGCGCCCGGAACGGAGCTGACGATCGACGTGCGCGGCAGGCCCCGCCGCGCCCGCGTCGTCAAGAAGCCGATCTACAAGCCCGAGGAAGGGCCGTAGTGGCGACCGAGACCTATCCCGACGAGCTCAGATACCACTCCGAGCACGACTGGGCCCGGATCGAGGGCGACGAAGCACTGCTCGGGATCACGTGGTTCGCGCAGGACTCGCTGGGCGAGCTCGTGCACTTCGAGCCGCCCGCCGAGGGGGCGACAATCACGAAGGACGCGTCGTACGGCGAAGTGGAGTCGGTCAAGGCAGTGTCGGAGCTGATCTCGCCGCTCTCCGGGGAGGTGATCGCCGTCAACCAGAAAGTTGTCGAGGCTCCCGAGACCGTCAATGAGGATCCGTATGGCGACGGCTGGCTGGTCCGGATTCGCCTATCGGAGCCCGGTGAAGCCGACTCGCTCCTCGACGCCGCCGCCTACAAGCAGCTCCTCGACGAGCAGTAGGGCCGAGCAGAGCCCCGATGAGCTTCCTGTCCCTGACCGAGCAGGATCGCGAGCAGATGCTCGAGACGATCGGGATCGACTCGGTCGACGAGCTCTTCGCGCAGATCCCGCCGGCCGTCCGCCTCGGCCGTACGCTCGACCTCGAGCCCGCGCTCTCAGAGCCTGAGCTCGTTGCGCACCTGGGCGAGCTTGCCTCGCGCAACACCGATACCGGGCGCGAAGTCTCCTTCCTCGGCGCCGGCATCTACGACCACTACGTCCCGGCGGTCGTCGACGCGATCCTCGCCCGCGGCGAGCTCCTGACCGCGTACACGCCGTACCAGCCTGAGATGAGTCAGGGCCTGCTGCAGGCGATCTTCGAGTACCAGACCGCGATCTGCGAGCTCACCGGGATGGACGTCTCGAACGCCTCCGGCTACGACGGGACAACCGTCGCCGCGGACGCCTGCTACGTCGCGAAGCATGCGACCGGTCGCTCGAAGGTCGTCCTCGCCGAGACGTTGAACCCTCAGGTGCGCCAGGTCGTCAAGACCTACGCGCCCGGGTTTCGGCTCGACGTCGTCGAGGTTCCGCACCGCGACGGGACGATCGACCCCGACGAGCTGCAGGCGGCGGCCGGCGATGCGGCCTGCGTGATCTTCCAGCAGCCGAACTTCTTCGGCTGCCTGGAGCCCGCGGCCGATCTCGCCGCTGCCGCGAGCGGCGCCGGAGCCCTGGCCGTCGCCCACGTCGACCCGGTTTCGCTCGGCGTGCTCGAGGCTCCGGGCGCCTACGGCTGCGCGCTCGCGATCGGCGAAGGTCAGTCGGCGGGGAACTACCAGTCGTACGGCGGCCCTCACTATGGGTTTTTTGCGGCACGGTCCGAGTTCATCCGACGCATGCCCGGCCGGATCTCGGGTGAGACCGTCGACACCGATGGCGAACGCGGCTTCGTCCTGACGCTGCAGACGCGGGAACAGCACATCCGCCGCGAGAAGGCGACTTCCAACATCACCACGAACCAGACGCTGCTCGCGCTGGCCGGGCTCATCCACCTTTCGTGGCTTGGACCGCAAGGGCTGCGCGAGCTGGGGGAGATCTGCCTCGCGCTCTCGCACTATGCGAAGGAGCGCCTGGGCGAGGCAGGGTTGGAGCTGGTGTTTCCAGAAAAGACAACATTCAAGGAGTTTGCCGTCCACGTCGGACGACCCGCGAAAGACGCAATCCGCGCAGCCCGCAGCGCCGGTGTGCACCCGGGCTATGCGCTCGGCCGAGACTACTCCGGCCTGGACGACGCACTGCTCGTCGCAGTGACCGAGAGGCGGACGCCCGAGGAGATCGACCGGCTCGTGGAGGCCTTGGCGGCGTGAAGCTCGTGTACGAGAAATCGGAGTCCGGCCGCCGGGCCTCGTCCCTGCCGCAGCCTGGCCTGCCGCTGCCGGAAATCCCGGAAGAACTTCGCCGCTCGAGGCCGCCCCGCCTGCCCGAGATCTCCGAGCCGGAGCTCGTCCGGCATTTCACGGCGCTCGCCGATCGCACGTTCGGCGTCGACACCGGCTTCTATCCGCTCGGGTCGTGCACGATGAAGCACAACCCGCGGGTGAACGAGCGCGTCGTCAACCTGCCGGGGTTCCGGGACGTGCATCCGCTTCAGGAGGAGGACGCCTCCCAGGGAGCGCTCGAGCTGATGTGGCGCTTGCAGGAGATCCTCGCCGAGATCGTCGGCCTGGCGGCGGTGTCGCTCCAGCCGGCCGCGGGCTCTCAGGGCGAGCTCACGGGCCTGCTGCTGATGCGCGCCTATTTCGCCGACCGGGGCGAGAACGAGCGACGCCGTGAGATCGTGATCCCCGACACGGCGCACGGCACGAATCCGGCCAGCGTGACGATGGCGGGGTACGAGGTGGTCGGCGTCCGCACCGACCCGCGCGGGAACGTCGACCTCGAGGAGCTGCGCGGCAAGGTCGGGCCGCAAACAGCGGGTCTGATGCTGACCAACCCGTCCACCCTCGGTCTCTTCGACGAGGGAATCGAGGAGATCACGCGGATCTTTCACGAGGCCGGCGCGCTGATGTACTACGACGGCGCGAACCTGAACGCGATCTGCGGCATCTCCCGGCCCGGCGACTTCGGCTTCGACATCGTGCACTTCAACCTGCACAAGACGTTCTCGCAGCCGCACGGCGGTGGGGGCCCGGGTGGCGGGCCGATCGCTGTCCGCGAGCGCCTCGAGCCGTTCCTGCCGGTGCCGGCCGTCGTGCGCGACGGCGATGTCTTCCGGCTCGACTACGAACGGCCGAGGTCGATCGGCAAGGTGCGCGGGTTCTGCGGGCCGTTCGGCGTCTTCGTCCGCTCGTACGCGTACATCCGCTCGTTCGGCCCGGCGCTCAAGGAGATGTCCGAGGTGGCCGTCCTCAACGCCAACTACCTGCTCGCGCGGCTCAAGGACGCCTACGAGCTTCCGTTCGACCGGTTCTGCATGCACGAGTTCGTGCTCTCGGGCCGGCGCCTGAAGCGCGAGCACGGGGTCACGACGCTCGACGTGGCCAAGCGGCTGATGGACTACGGGTTCCATCCACCGACCATCTACTTCCCGCTGATCGTCCCCGAGGCGCTGATGGTCGAACCGACGGAGACGGAGGCCAAGGAAACGCTCGACGCCTTCGCCGATGCGATGCTCGCGATCGCGCGTGAGGCGGCGGAACAGCCCGAGGTCCTCAAGAAGGCGCCGCACGCGCGGCCGGTGAAGCGCCTCGACGAGGTACGTGCCGCGAAAAGGCCGATCGTTCGCTATCGCTTCGAAGAGCACGAAGAGCCGTACGGTGCCGGCGAGCCTCGCCAGCTCGAGGCGCAGAAGGGAGCTTGATCGGCGGCGACTCGCGGCTGGAGCAGCGGCTCGATGCGCTGCTCTCGCAGCATGGCACTCCGCGTTCGCGGCGCGCGTGGCTGTCCATTTGGGGTCTCCTCGTCCTTCTGGGATTCCGCTATCGCCTGGCAGTCGCGACTCGCGTGCTCTTAGCACTTGCGGCCGCCGTCGCGTTCGCGCGTGGCCAGCCGATCGGCGGCGGCATCGTCGTCGTTCTCTTTCTGACCTACCTGTTCCAGATCCCTCTCATCGTGGGGATCCTTCTCGCGGAGCGAGACTCCCGTCGAACTCGGCGTGATTAGGACGCTGCCGCCAGCTGCCCGCAGGCCGCGGCGATGTCTCGGCCGCGCGTCAGGCGCACCGTCGTCGGCAGCCCGCGCCGCCGCAGCTCGGCCTCGAAGGCCGCGATTGCCTTCGGCGACGAGCCCGTAAACGCGCCCGTCGGGTTGTAGGGGATCAGGTTCACCTTGAAGACCTGCGGGTCGAGCAGCTCCGCCAGCGACCTGGCCTGCTCGACGCGGTCGTTCACACCGGCGAGCATCACGTACTCGACGAAGACCTTGCGACGGCGAAGCTCGAAGTAGCGGCGGCACTCGGCCACGACGTCCGGCAACGGGTAGCGGTCGTTGACCGGCATCAGCTCCGAGCGCAGCGCCGGCTCGGCAGCATGCAGCGAAAGCGCCAGGCGCACAGGCTCCTCGACCTCGTCGACGAACCTCCGCAGGCCCGGGAGCCAGCCGACGGTCGACACGGTCGTCCGCCGGTGCGTGACGCCGAGGTCCGGCAGGCGGCGCGCCGCTGCGATCACCTCGTCGATGTTCAGCATCGGCTCGCCCATCCCCATGAAGACGCAGTGGTCGATCGGCTCGACGCGGCGGAAATGCAGTGCCTGGTCGAGGATCTCGGACGCGGTCAGGTTGCGGCGAAACCGCATCTGCCCCGTCGCGCAGAAGGTGCACGTCAGCGGGCAGCCACTCTGGGAGGAGACGCAGACCGACCGGCGGCCGTCACGGAACCGCATCAGCACGGCCTCGACCGGGTGCTCGTCGGCGGTCCGAAACAGCACCTTGACCGTCCCGTCGCTCGATCGCGCCTCGTCTTCGACCGTGAGTGTCGAGAACGGAACCCGTTCTGCGAGTGCCGCGCGGAGGGGCGACGGCAGATCGGTCATCTCGTCGTAGCCGGAAGCGCCGCGCGCTGCCCAGGCCCAGACCTGCCGGGCCCGGTAGGGCGGCTCGTCGGCCAGCTCCGCTGCGAGCAGCTCGAGGTTCACCCAGTCACGGTAGCGCCCCACTCCTCCGGCTCGGTGTCGTGAATCGGCTGAGCGAAGAACCAGTGATGTCCTTCCGGGTCGGTCGCCGTGTAGCGGCGGTCGCCGTACTCCTGGTCCTCGGGCTCGGCCAGGATCTCGGCGCCGGCGGCCCGCGCCTGTTCGTAGTGTCGGTCCACGTCGTCGACGAGGACGTAGATCCCGACGGTCTCCTGGCCGAGCCGTTTCGGGTTCTTGTAGTGGTCGCCTGGGTCGCCGAGGTAGATCGCGGCGTCACCGAGCCGGGCTTCGGCATGGTTGACGTAGCCCTCCGGGCCGGTGAAGCGCAGGTGCTCCTGGAAGCCGAACGCCCGCTCGAGGAACTCAAGTGCTGCGTCGACATCCTCGTAGAGCAAGTACGGCGTGATCGTCTGGGTCATCATCTCCTCCTTCGTCGCTTGATCTCGGTCTCGATGGCGTCGAGCCGGTTCGTCCAGAAGCCGCGATAGCGGGCGAGCCACTCGTCCAGCTCGGCGAAAGGCGCCGGCTCGAGGGAGTACAGGCGGCGCCTGCCGTCGCTGCGCGCCTGCACGAGGCCCTGCTCGCGCAGGACCCGCAGGTGCCGGGAGACCCCGGGCCGGCTCGTGCGAAACTCGGCCGCGAGCTCGCCGGCCGAGCGTTCGCCGTCGGCCAGCAGCTCGACGATCCGCTGCCGGGTCGGGTCGGCGAGAGCCGCCAGCGCGTTCAACGCCGTCCTTCCCGGAGCTCCGCGCCGAAGCGGTCGAGCCGCGGAGTCCAGAAGCCGAAGTACCCCATGCACACGCGGGCTTCGAGCCGGCTGTGGTCGAGCACGAGGACCGTGCCCGCGCCGTCGGGCGCCAGTTCGAGACGGACGAGCGAGCCACCCTCGCCTCGACGTGTCCAGTCCAGCTCGAGCACCCGCCCCGGCTCGACCGTGCGCATCCGTGCGTCCACGTCGGCGGGAGGGCCGAGCCAGCGCGAGATCGAGGCCGGGTCAGTCAAGACCTGCCAGACCTCCTCGAGCGAGGCTCCGTAGCGGCGTGTGAAGCGAAGCGCGGCGAGATTCTCAGCCACCGGGCGGATCTAAGCGGCAATTCATGTAACTGTCAAGTTACATATCTACCGACGCTAAAGTCGAAGCGTGATCGACCTTCGCTCCGACACCAAGACGCAGCCGAGCCCCGGCATGCGCGAGGCGATCGCGAACGCGCTCGTCGGAGACGAGCAGCGGCGCGAGGACCCGACCGTCAACGAGCTCGAGCGCCGGGTGGCCGATTTGCTCGGCCAGGAGGAGTCGGTCTTCGTCCCGACCGCGACGATGGCGAACGAGATCGCCCTCCGGACTCTTTCCGAACCGGGTGACGAGCTGATCGCGGAAGAGAATGCGCACATCCTGCTCTCCGAGCTCGGCGGGCCGGCGGTCCATGCGGGTGTGATGACGCGACCGATTCGCGGCCGGGCGGGCCGCTTCGGGCCGGATGAGGTGCAGCGCATGGTGCGCCGCACCGACGCCACTCACGTGCCGCCGACGCGCGTGGTCGCGATCGAGAACACCCACAACGCATCGGGCGGACGGGTCTGGCCGCTCGAGGAGATCCGGGCGCTCGTCGGGGCGTCCCGCGAGCTCGAGCTCTCCGTCCATCTCGACGGCGCTCGGGTGCTCAACGCCGCTGTCGCGAGCGGCGTTCCGGCGGCCGAGATCGCAGGACAGTTCGACACGGTCACGTTGTGTCTCTCGAAGGGCCTCGGCTGCCCGCTCGGCGCGCTCGTGGCCGGCTCCGGTGAGCTGATGCGCAAGGCCCGTCGCCTCAAGCACCAGTTTGGAGGCGCGATGCGCCAGGCCGGAATCGTTGCCGCGGCCGGAATCTACGCCCTTGACCACAACCTCGAGCGGCTCGCCGACGACCACGCCCGGGCCCGGCGCCTGGCCGAGGGCCTGCACGCCGCGGGCGTGCCGGTCGACCTCGAGCAGGTCGAGACGAACTTCGTCCAGGTCGACGTGGGCGCGCTCGGCCTCGACGGCGCGGATGCTCTCGCCCGGCTTGCAGAAGAAGGCATCGGGCTCTCCGGGACGGCGCACCCAGGCCTGCTGCGGGCGGTTACCCATCTCGACATCGGTGACGAAGACATCGACCGTGCGCTCGAGCTGATTCCGAAGGCGCTCGGCGTGCTCGCCCGCGCCTGATCGCCTCCCCGGGACGCTGTTCTGGCGCCGCGCCCTTGTTGAGGCGCACCCGGCCTCCTCCCCGCGGTGAGCGTATCGACGAAGAACGCACAGGTGTGTGTCGCGGGTGCGGCGGAAGTGTGAATTTGCGGAGAGCGACCAGGCGGGGGGACGCGTGGCCGCCGAGACGGCTCAGCGATCTCCGGCGAAGCCGAAGCCGACCACGAGTGCCGTGTAGAGGCTGATGAGGGCAACTCCCTGCCAGCGCTTCGAGGAGCCGTCGAAGACAACCAGGGCGACGACGACGGTCGCCAGCGCCATCGCGCCGAGCTCTTCCCATCGGAAGGCCAGTGGCAGGGCCGGGGTCACCGCCCAGGAGAGCAGCGCCACGGCCGGCGTCACGAACAAAGCCACCTGAGCGCTCGAAGAGACCGCAATTTCCGTCGCGAGTCGCAGCTTCCCGCGTCGCGCGATCACAATCGCTCCTCCGTGTTCGGCGGCGTTGCCGACCACGGCCACGATCACGATCGAGATGAAGAACTGCGAGAGGCCGGCGGCCTTCGCGAAGCCGTCGAGCGAGTGGACGAGGATCTCGCTCGTCCCGGCCGTCGCGGCCGTCGCGAGCGCCAGCGCGAGCAGAGCACGGGGGAGCGGCCAGGCGCCCTCCCGCTCCTCGTAACCCGATTCCGCATGGCTTTGCCGAAATCCCCGTAACTGCACGGTCTGCACGACGAGATAGACCGCAAGCAGCACCGCGGCGAGCGGGGCCGTCAGCACGGCGAGGGAGTGCCGCTCAGGATTGCCGTGCCAACCCGCGATTGACGGAGCGAGGAAGAGCAGCACGGCCACCCCGACGAGCCCGAGTTGCAGGAGCAGCGAATTCCTGTCGATCCGCTTGCCTGTCTCGCCTGCAAACATCGCCACACCGAGCACGAGCAGCAGGTTCGAGACGACGCTGCCGGCGAGCGAGCCGCGGACGACGTTCGGCAGCCCGTCGGCGACCGCGAACATGGCGATGATCAGCTCGGGGGCGTTGCCGAAACTCGCGTTCAGGAAGCCGCCGATTCCCGGGCCGGTGTGCTCGGAGGCCTGTTCGGTGGACTCACCGATCAGCCAGGCGAGCGGGACGAGCGCGACAGCTGCCAAGACGAAGAGCGCGACGTCGCCCGGATGCAGGGCAAAGTCGACGACGAACGTGATCGGAGCGAGCGCGAGTGACGCCCAAAGGAGCTTTCGCGCCACGTCGATACCCTAACGGCGTGCCGGCGGCGGTCCTCTTCGACTGGGGCGACACCCTGATGCGCTGGGCCTACGATGCGGCCCTCGTCGAGGCCGGCCATCGCGCCGGGCTGGCGGCACTCGAGCGCGACGACCTGCCCGAGGTGGAGCGCATGGCGGAGCATTTTCGCGAGCGCTACGAGCCCTTCTTCTGGACCCCGGGGACGGTCGAGGAGCTCGAGTATCCGGGCCTCGTGCGACAGCTGCTCGGCGACTTCGGAGTCGAGGTCGACGACGGGGCGCTGACCCGTTTCCTCGAAGCCGAGCACGCAGCTTGGGATCCCGCGCGGCAATTGGCAGCGCACACGCCCGCGCTGCTCGAATCCCTACGGGCGCGCGGGCTCAAGCTCGGGCTCGTCTCGAACGCCTTCGACCCGGGCTGGCTCCTCCAGCGCGACCTCGAGCAGATGGGGCTCGGCGAGCAACTCGACTTCGCCGTCTTCTCGTCCGAGGTTGGCAAGCGGAAGCCGCACCCCGCCATCTTCGAGCGGGCGCTGGACGCGCTCGGGATCGGGGCCGCCGAGACCGTCTTCGTCGGCGACCGTCTCTACGAGGACGTGCGTGGCGCGGGCGAGCTCGGGATGACGACCGTACAGGCGCTCTGGTTCCGCGTCGACGAGCATCCCGAGGGCGGCGAGCCGGACTTCCAGGCGTTCACGCAAATGGACGTGCTCAACGTCGTCGATCGGCTGGCCGCGGCTGCGTAGTCTGCTCTTTAGGCGTTCGCTTGCGACGCCGACCTGGAGGGGGACCCGGCTTTGCCGGGGCGCCCGTCTAAGCCCGGGTTGCAACGCCGCTGCCGTCGCGTTCCTTCTGCAACGGCTCCTCGGTCCGCTCGCCGCCCTAGCCCGTTCCGGCGTGCTTGTCAAGTCTTGCGGAGGGTGCCCGGGTTCACCCAAAATTCCGACATGGAGACCAAGCGCGACCTCGTCACCCGGGCCAGCGAGCTCCCGCTGCATCCGCAGGACGAGATCGAGTGCCGGCGCTGCGGCGTCTACTGCGACAAGGTCGTCTATCCCGCCGCCTGTGTCGAGCGGGACTGCGCCTTCCTCTACTCGTACGAGGAGTTCGGCCACACCTACGTCGGTTGCATGCAGAAGGTCTTCGACGTCGAGATCGACTTCGACCTGCTGCGGGCTGCCGAGGCGACCGGTGAGTTCGGCGCCGTCAAGGCGACGCACAAGCCGCTGCCGATCTGCCGCGCCGAGGTCGAGAGCTGCTACGACAGCCGCACCGAGGACGTCGGCTGCCTCAACCCCGAGTTCTACGAGCTCCCTGTGGGTGAACCGACTTTCCGGGTTTTCGCGCAGATCCGCCCCGCCGCCTCTTCGTAGTCGCGCGGGCGTGTAGCTCCTTCAGCTTGCGGATCTGCTCCGCGTCGGGGCCGTGGCCGTCCGTACCCGGGACCTCGAGAAACGCAGGCAGCCGCTGCAACTTCGGGTGCGAAAGAAAGACCCCGAGCTCTTCGCCGAGCAGGCCCTCGCCGATGTTGTCGTGCCGGTCGCGGTTCGATCCGAGCGGCGCCTTCGAGTCGTTGACGTGCAGGGCGCGCAGCCGCTCGAGGCCGATCCGCTCGTCGATCTCGGCGAGCACGCGGTCGAGCTCCTTCCGCTGCGTGACGTCGTAGCCGGAGACGTAGAGGTGACAGGAGTCGAGGCAGATGCCGAGCCGCTCGTGTGCGCCCAGGGCGTCGTAGAGCGCGGCGAGCTCCTCGAGCGAGCGGCCGATCGTCCCGCCGGCTCCGGCTGAGTTCTCGATCAGCAGCCACGTCGTCTCCGAGCAGCGCTTGAGCGCCTTGCGCAGGGCCGGCAGCGCCCGCTTCAGCCCAACCTCGAAGCCCGCCCCCTGGTGCGAGCCGACGTGGAAGACGACGCCGTCGGCCTCGATCGCGCACGCGACGTCCACGGTGTTCTCGAGCGCAGCGACCGACTTTCCGTAGATCTCGTCGTGCGGGCTCGCCAGGTTGATGAGGTAGAGGGCGTGGCAGACGACGCCGCCGATCCCGGCCTCGGCTCGGCGCTCCTTGAACCGCTCGAAGTTGGCCGGGTCGTGGTTTGTCGGGCGCCAGGTACGCGGGCTCTGGGTGAAGATCTGGACGCAGTCGCCGCCGATGGCCTCGATCCGGTCGATCGCCGTGTGGATGCCGCCGGAGGTGGAGACGTGCGCGCCGAGCTGCATGGTCCCGACGCTAGCGCCTGGCGACGTCGTAACAGACTGTTACTTGCAACTGAGCCGCGCGGGCACGGCAGTACGCTACGGAGGTGGCCGCCCGAGTCCGCTTCGCGCCGAGTCCGACCGGCTTCCTGCACATCGGCAGCGTCCACACGGCGCTTTTCAACTGGCTGTTCGCGCGCCATGAGGGCGGCGAGTTTCTGCTCCGGATCGAGAACACGGACACGAGCCGCGAGGTGGCGCAGGCGACCGACCAGATTCAGGAGTCGCTGCGCTGGCTCGGTCTCGACTGGGACGGCCAGGTGACGTTCCAGCTCGAGCGGATGGTCAGGGCGCAGGAGGTCGCAAAGCAGCTCGTCGCCGAGGAGAAGGCCTACGAAGACGAGGGAGCGACGCGTTTTCGCATGCCGGACGAGGGCGTCACGGCTTGGGACGACCTGATCCTAGGCGCGATCGAGTACCCGAACGAGAAGCTCGAGGACGTCGTCCTCGTCCGCTCCGACGGCCGGCCGACGTACAACTTCGTCTCGCCGCTCGAGGACCTGCTCGACGGGATCACCCACGTGATCCGCGGCCAGGACCACGTTTCGAACACGCCGAAGCAGCTTCAGATCCTCGCGGCGCTAGGCGCAGAGCTACCGCAATACGCGCACGTGCCGCTCCTGAACGGTCCCGACGGAAAGAAGCTCTCGAAGCGGCACGGGGCGAACACGGTCGAGGAGTTCCGCGGCGCCGGCTTCATCCCCGAGGCGCTGGTCAACTATCTGGCGCTGCTCGGTTGGAGTTACGACGACCACACCGAGTTGATGACCCGAGAAGAGCTGATCGAGCGCTTCTCGCTCGAGCGAGTCGGCAAGAGCGCGGCCACGTTCGACTACGAGAAGCTGACCCACATGAACGGCGTCTACCTGAGAGCGCTGCCGCCTACCGAGTACGCCGATCGGCTCGTCGCCTACCTTCGCGAGCAGGGCTACGCTTGGGACGAGGAGCTGGTTCGCAAGGCGGCCCCACTCGTGCAGGAGAAGATCGCGACGCTCGGCGACTTCCCGAAATTCGCGCGCTTCTTCTTCGAGCGGATCGCGCCCGAGGAGCCGCTCGAGGACGGCGCCGTTCTGCCCGCCGTCGCCGAGACGCTCGCGCAGATCGAATCCTTCGACGCGGCGACGATCGAGGCGGCTTTACGAGAGCTCGCCGACCGGCTCGGGCTCAAGCCCCGTCAGGCGTTCCGGCCCATCCGTCTTGCTCTGACCGGATCGACCGTCTCGCCCGGCTTGTTCGAGAGCCTCGAGCTGCTCGGCAGAGAGGAGTCGATCGATCGGATCAGCGCTCGTGGAAGCGGCCTCGGAGGCGCGAGCGGATCGAGCGCACGCTGAAACTCGAGCCACGCGCGCCGGCGAAACTGCGTGGTTGGGCGGGGAAGAAGATCGTTCAAACCGAGACCGGCCGCCGGGCGACTTTACGATTTCTGAACAATAAACGCCTGGCGGCCCGAAGCGGTTACGGCCGTGGCGAGTAGACGAGCACGCCGCCCGCGAAGAGTGCGAGCCCGAGCGCCCAGACCGGCCAGAGCTCGAGAGTCGCGCCGGCAGCAAAGAGGGCTGCGCCGCTCAGGGCCAGCAGGGTCGCGGCCAGCGCGTCGCCGCGCGCGGGGGGCCCGGGCTCGCTTGCATCCTCTGCCGGAAGCGGCTTCGGACTCGCTACGCGGAGCCGCGCGAGCCGGACGCGGAACAGCGACCCTCGCCATTCGGGCAGCAGCGCCTCGGCCGCGATGCCGCCGCCGTGTTCCAGCACCTCGGCGATCTCCGCGGTCGCGTCACGCGCTCCGGCGAGAGCGGCGGCCAACTCGGCATGCGCGACCTCGGCGCCCGCCGGAGGCCGCAGCCCGAGCGCGAGCTCGCTCGCCGCGTGGAGTGCGTACTGAAGGGAAGGCAGCCGCTGGAGGACACCGTCCTCGTCGAAGAGCTCCGTTGGATCGGCTGCGATCGACTCGAGCTCCGTCAACGCCCAGGCGAGGCGCTTCCACAGGCCCGTGAGCGCTGCTGCGTACCCCTCGCGCTGCCCACTCGCGACGCCCGGTCTCACAGCCCGATCTTAACGCTAGGCTCCCGGCCACATGGGGGGAGTCGGAAATACCGTGCTCGTCGTCGACGACGACGACAGTCTGCGAATGCTCTGCCGCGTCAACCTCGAACTCGAGGGCTACCGCGTGCTCGAGGCGCCCACGGTTGAGCGCGCCGAGACGCTGCTTCACGACGAGGCCGTCGACGTCGTGCTCCTCGACGTCCACGTGGGCGCCGGCGATGGGTTCAAGGTGCTCGACGGGGTGGGTGGCGAGCGGGTCGCCCTGTTCACCGGCAGCTTCGAGGTCGACGAGCACCACGCGGCCGCTGTCGACGCCGTCCTCCGCAAGCCGTTTACGCTCACGGAGCTCTCCGAGACCGTCGGTCGGCTCGCGGACGCTGGAACCGAGCTCTAAGCAGCCTGCGCTAGATTGCTTCGCCGATGAGCGTCACCGCCGTCCGCACGCCGGCCGAGTACGAGTCCCAGCTTCGCCGCTATCTCTATGACCGCTCCGAGGAGGGGCGTGCGGTCCGGGTCGGCGAGAAGGAGGTCTCCGAGCGCGCCGAGATCGTTGCTCGCTATCGCGATCTCTTCAGCCGCGAGCAGCTCGGCGCGCTGCGCGCGGCCGAAGAAAATGCCTCCGCAGGCGACGAGCGGGAGCGCTTGTACCGGCTGCGGAAGACCTGCGAAGCCGGGGTCGTCTCGGCGGAGATGGCGGAGCGGGAGGACGCACTCGAGAACGCGGTACTCGCCGCGCGGATCGATTTCAAGGGCGAAGAGTTGCCGATCCGCTCGGCACAGGCGAAGCTCGCCGTGCTCGCCGAGTACCGCGAGCGCGAAGACCTCGGCGAGGTGACGGCGGATCGCTCGGCCGAGTTCAACGACGAGCGCCTCGAGGTTCTGCGCACCGGCGAGGAGCTCGAGGCGGAAGTCTCGGGCGAGCCCGACATGGTCGCGCGCAACGAGGAGGAGAAGGGCGTCTCGCTACGCGAGCTCGAGGCCGCGCTGGCGCAGGCCAGCGAGCGCTCGACCGCCGCCTACGTCCTCCTGCGGGACCGCTGGTTCGAGCGGCTGCTCGGCCCCGAGCGGGAGCACGTGCCGTCCTCTTACCACGTCGCCTATCTCCGTCGCCTCTCGCCGCTCGCTTCGACGTACACCAAGGACCGCGCGGTCGAGGTCTGCATCGACACGGTCAAACGGCTCGGCTTCGACCTGGAGAGCGAGCCCAACATCCGACTCGACCTCGACGATCGGCCGCAGAAATCACCGCGGGCCTGTGTGATTCCCTCGGACCCGCCGTCCGTCGTGCACCTGATCACGCGCGCCCAGGGCGGCCTCCACGATTACCAGGCCTTCCTGCACGAAGCCGGCCATGCACTCCATTACGCGGGCTGCGACCCGGAGTTGCCCTATACGTTCCGAAACATCTCCCGCGACCATGCCTTGACCGAGATTTACTCGTACATCCTCGAGGCGATCACGCGCGAGCCCGAGTGGCACGCCCACTACTTCGGCCTCTCCGACGAGGAGGCCGTTCGGAACGCGGAGGCCACGACCTTCCTCGAGGCGCTGCTGTTCCGTCGCTACACGGCCAAGCTGCGGTTCGAGCTCGACTACTGGGCCCGATTCAACGAGAACGGCGGCGGCCCCGAAGGTTACGAAGAGCGCCTCACCGAGGCGACGGGCATCCGCTACCGCGCCGACGCGTACCTGGCCGACATGGACGGGGGCTTCTACTCGGCCGACTACCTGCGGGCCTGGATCCGCTCGGCGCAGCTACGCGCCTACCTCGTCCGCGAGCTCGGCGAGAACTGGTGGCGAAGCGCCGAGACGGGAGAGCGGCTCCGCGCCCTATTCGCCGAGGGAACGCGGCCGTCAAGCGAGGAAATCGCCTCGCGGCTCGGCTACCAGCCGTTGGACATAGGGCCGCTGCTGCACGAACTAGGCGCCTAGGACACCGGCACCGTCTCCGAGGTCGCCTCGGCTCCCGAGCGCCTGAGCGCTCTGACGCCGAAGAACCTCGCGTCTGTCTTGAGCTCGATCGCCGTCTCGAAGCCGGTCTGCTTCACGGTTCGCAGCGGCTTCGCGTCGGCTCGGGTCGCTCCTGCCAGGACCTGCCAGCGGGAGACGTCCGTGGCGCCGTTCCAGCTCGCGTAGACGGTGACGCGCCCGTCACCGCTCCTGCGGGCGACGATCCTGGGGCGCTCGTTCGGCAGTCCCTGCCATTCGAACTTGTAGGCGCGGTACGAGTCGGCGCCCTTGACGAAGTGACCGTCGAAGACGACCTTGCCGTCGGCTGCAAACTCGGTGAACCACGGTTCGGCGCCCCAGCCGACGAAGGCGTGGCTGTCGGGCAGGACCTGCATGTTGCCCTGGCTCGTCGCGAGGAGGTCTTTTGGGTGCGTGAACGCATGCAGGAGCGTCACGTTCCGTCGCCGGAGATCGAGATGCAGAAACAGGGCTCGCGAACGCTTCTCCACGGCAGGAGCGGCGCCGTCGTCGAAGAGGGAGATCGCCGTCGGCGAGCGCCAGCGAGCGTCGTGCTGCCACGCGAACCTCGTTCCGCGGCCCATCGCGAAATCGCTTCGTTTGCCGCCCAGCCGCCAGACGACCGCCCCGGTGCGCCGGTCGATCTCGTAGATCGCGTTGGTGTTTCGCGCCGAGACGAGCAGATTGCCGTCTCGGCCCAGCTCGACCGAGTTGATGTGGAAGTAGTCGAACGGCGCCTTCCCTCTCCGCTTGGCGTAGGACTCCGAAAGCGCGATGTGACCGAGCGCGTGCCACTCGAACAAGACACGCCCCGTCGCGATGTCGAGCTCCTGCAGGCCGGAGTCGATCACGTCGCCGCGCGGCTCGTAGAAGGTGATCAGGGCGGTGTTGCGCGGCGTGATCGCGAACTCGTGTTCGTCGCCGGCGAGGCCGTTCCCGGCGCGGACGAGGGCGATCGGGCGGTAGGAGCTGCTCATGATCACGTAATTGCCGCGTCCGCGGCCGAACTTCGAGCGGCCCTGCCACCAGGTCAGCACCGGCCGGCCGCGGTACCGCTGCATACGGAAATCGGCGACGCCGAGCCGGAGCGGATGGAACCAGATCACCCGGCCGCGGCCGTCGACGATCAGCGGCCCACGCTGCCGGACGGCCTTCTTCGGCGCGATGAAGACGTATCCCGGCGCCGCGTCACCCGCTGCCACGTCGATCGTGACCGTGGGCGGCCGGAGATCGGGCCGCGAGACGAAATGCTGGAACTTCGCTCTTGCCGCCGTGTTCTTGGCGCCGCCGCAGCCGGCGCCGGCGATGGCGACGCCGGCGAGCGCAACCGCAAACCCTTTCCGCAGAGTTCCTCCCGTTTCGGCGGGAGACTAACTGCGGGCGACAGCCGTGAGCGCCGAGACAACCTGCGGGTCGAACTGCGTGCCGCTGTTCGCGAGAAGCTCGGCGAGCGCCACGTCCTGCGAGAGCGCCTTCCGATACGGACGGTCGCTCGTCATCGCGTGGAACGCGTCGCAGCAGCAGACGATCCGCGCGACCAGCGGGATGTCTTCGCCGACGATCCCATCCGGGTAGCCGGAGCCGTCGTAGTGCTCGTGACACGAGCGCACGAGACGCCCAACCTCGCCGAGCAGCCCGCCCACCTGTTCCAGCATCTTCTCGCCCTCGATCGTGTGCGCGTTCATGATCCCCCGCTCCTCGGGCGTCAACGGGCCCGGCTTGTTGATGATCTCGTTCGGGATCCGGACCTTGCCGACGTCGTGCAGGAGCGCCACGAACTCGGCCTGGCGTCGCTCCTCGGGGCCTAGGTTGAGCCTTTCGGCGACCCGCGTCGTCAGCTCGACCACGTCGCGGCTGTGGCTGCCGGTGTAGGCGTCGTCGCCTTCGATCACGTCCCCGAGCAGGTAAGCGGTGCCGCGGTAGGCATGGCTGAGCTCGAGAGTCCGGTCGATCTGCGTGCGATGCCCGCGCGCGAACAGCGACAGCAGCCCGATCAGCGGCAGGGCGAGCAAGAACGCGTACGACGTCTGGTTCGCGGTGATGGCGATGGCGAGCCCAACGGGCGCAAGCGCCAGATCCATGACCCAAACCGACACAGAAGCGCCGAGCTGCTGGCGCGCCGGGATACCGAGGGCGACGCGGCCGCGGATCGCCGTCGCGGCGAAATCGAACAGGAACTGGGCTGCGAGCGCGGCGACGTAGAGCGGCCAGTGCCGGAGGCTCGGCGAGGTTTGACCGGCCGCAGCGAGCACGACGACGGGGCCGACGACGTACCAGGCATCGGCGATGAGCAACGCTCGCTCGACGTGAAGGGCTTGGCGCGCGCCGTCGATGATGCGGGCGAGCAGGATCGCGCCCGCCACACAGAGCGGAACAAGGCCGAGCGGCAGGATGAAGAGCATCGGCACGAGCACGAGCTCTGTCGGAATCGCGAAGCCGGCGCCAACCTCGAAATCGAGACGAAAGGCCGCCGCGTAGGCGAGGACGAGGCCGGCGACGACGAGGGCCGAAGGTGAGCGTCCGCTCGGTACGAGAAGGGCGAGCGGCACTGCAACTGCCAAGAAGCCGCCGCCGAGAACGGCGGCGAGCACGCGATCGGCGTGCGGCAGCGGTGCCGTCTGGCGGGCACGCTGCGCCTCGATCGGCGCGTGCTCGTCAAGAGCGATACGGGGCCCGGTTGCCGTTTGTGTCGCCGCAGTCGCCACGATCTCAAGATCGTCCTCGCGCGGGGCTTGCTTGAGGGGGGCGACCGGAAATCACTCGCGAGAGGGATGGAGG
Source organism: Actinomycetota bacterium (assembly GCA_005888315.1). Taxonomy (GTDB): domain Bacteria; phylum Actinomycetota; class Thermoleophilia; order Gaiellales; family Gaiellaceae; genus 13-2-20CM-68-14. The sequence goes on from VAWH01000018.1 coordinate 96,938, forward strand.
CGCCCCGGAAGGGGGATGCGCGAGCCGGCGATCCAGAGACGCTGAGAACGAGCTTCGGAACCGGGGCTTGCACGAGGTCGAAAAGAGGAGGATCTGTGGCGTCTCTGCGGTCGGTTTTTCGCGTCTCTGTCTGCTCGCTGGCGTTGTTCGCTTTCACGGCGCCGCTGGCGCATGCGGGCCTTGTCTCCGGTCTGCTGCCCGGGCTCGTGTCCCCGTCCGACACTCCCGCGACCTGCGACACAACGTCGTCGCAGCCCTTCGCGAAGGTCGACGGCGACAAGTCGAACTACGTCCTCGTCCCCGGCGGGTCCTTCGAGGGCGGCGCGACCGGATGGACGCTCGGCCGCGGCGCTGGGGTTGTCTCCGGCAACGAGCCGTGGAGGGTTCACGGCACGCGAGACAATCACTCGCTGTACATCCCGAGCGGGAGCTCCGCGACGACGCCGGCGATGTGCTTCGCGGCCGGCGACTGGCACATGCGCTTCTTCGCGGCCAGCTCTTCCAGCTCGGTCTCGTCGCTTCAGGTGCGCGTCCGCGTCAAGAGCCTGCTCGGCGTCCTGAGCATCCTCGACGGCGGCAAGATCTCGACGAACTCGACGTGGCAGCCCTCGCCGCGCATCGCTTTGCTGCTGACGAACCTGACCGGGCTCCTCGCGACGGACGCGGTCTCGTTCCAATTCGTCCCATCGGACTCCGCTTCCTGGCGGATCGACGACGTCTATCTCGACCCCTGGAAGAGCGGCTAGGAGGCGCATACGGGATTCGAACCCGTGCCGCCGCCGTGAGAGGGCGGTGTCCTAGGCCACTAGACGAATGCGCCCGGCGAGGCGGAAGTGTAGCGACGCGGCGGCATAGCTTGGCGACGCGAGCTCAAGGACGTCCCGGCTTCGCCGGGGGGTCCGGCTAATCCGCGCGGTGCCTCGCCCCTTAGGCAAAAAGAAAACCCCGCGCAAGCGGGGCTTTTCGACCAGACTGCGGGGCTAGGATTCGAACCTAGACTACTCGGTCCAGAGCCGAGCGTCCTACCATTAGACGACCCCGCAAGGGGCTGGAAAGTGTAGCGCGGTGTTCTATTCGAGCGGCCGGCGGCCTTCGCGCAGTGTCGGGGCGACGCTCGCGCCGCCGTCGCATACCAGGATCTGACCCGTGATCCAGCTTCCGCGCGGGGAACACAGGAAGGCGACGAGCTGCGCGGCGTCCTCGGGCCGGCCGACGCGGCCCAGCGGCGTTGCTCGGCGAATGCGCTCATTGAGCTCGGCCGATATCCAGCCGGTGTCGGTGGGGCCTGGATTGACGACGTTCACCGTGATTCCTTGCGCTCCGAGCTCGGCGGCCGCGGCGACGGCGATCCGCTCGAGCGCCGCCTTGCTTGCGCCGTACGCGACCTCACCGTGGACGGCGTCGCTTGTGAAGGCGACGATGCGTCCCGAGCCGGGCTCGCGGCGGAAGCGGCGGGCGAACTCGGCGATGAGCAGGAGCGTGGCGCGGGCGTTGATTGCCAGGTGCCGGTCGAAGACGGCGGCCGTCGTGTCGAGAATGCCGCCGGCACGCGACTCGGTATGCACGATCACGAGCGCCGTCAGCGGGCCTACGACATCCTCCGCAACACCCACGACGCGTGCGGGTGCCTCCGCGTCGGCGAAGTCATTCTCGCTCCAGCTCGCGAGCACGCCCTCGCTGAGCAGCCGGTCCGGAGCGTCCGGGTCGGCTCCCCACGACTCCGTCTCGTCATACGGGCGGTAGCCGGTCGCCGCGACCGTCCATCCGTCTTCGGCGAGGTGCCGTGCTACGGCGGCAGCGATCCCCTGGAGACGGCTGACTCCGGTGACGAGTACGGCCGGCACGGGGCGATTGTCAGGTCTCGAGCCGGTAGGTCGGCAGCAGCAGTTTCTCGGCCTCGCCCTCGATGTGCGCGATCACGTCGACGTACGGCTCGAGCCCGGAGCCGCGCAGCTTCGCCCCTAGCAGCTCGTCCACCTGATAGATCCCGGAGGAGTTGTTCATCGCGATCTCGATCCCGATCGGACGCTCGACGCCGTCGGTGATCACGACGTCGTCGATCGCGGCCGCCGAGAGCGAGTGGATCGACACGCGGCCGCGCTCGAACGGGATCCGCGAGCGGCCCTTCGCCATGTCGAGCGCGTCGGCGACCCTGACGATGCCGGCCTCGAGCGTCAGCGGCTTCCCGTACTCGCGATGGCTCGTGATCGCGTGCAGCACCTCGGATGCGATCACGGTCAGCTCGGGCTCCTCGTAAAGGCCTTTGAGCAGCTCGCGCTGCTTGGGCTCCGCCATGAAGAGGCTGAAGTCCTCGTGACCGTCCCGATGGATTGCCATGCCGACGCAGTGCAGTAGGGCGCCGAGCGTGACGACGACCTCGGCGTCGTCCCGTTCGAGCCCGTAGTCGGTGACGAGCGACGGCTCGACGCCGTGTTTCGTCAGCTGGCGCAGCAGCTTCAGGGCGATGTTGGCAACGATCTGAACGTGCACCCACGAGTGGTCGTTGATCTGCATCCGCGCCACCGCGTTCACGTTCGCGACGTGCCACCAGGCCTTGAGCTGCTTGTCCTTGTTGACGCGCTCGAGCAGCGTCCGCAGCTTGCGGTTGCCGCGGGCCGGGACCCTGAGGCGCATCCGCTCGACGGCTTGCGCGGGCGTCAGGCGGGTATCTCGCTCGGCCTCCTCGGAGACGGGCTGCTCGATGCGCTCCTCGGTCTGTTTGTCCAGCGCCATCAGGCTACGTCGGCGGCCCAGTCTCCATAGAGCGAGGTATACAAGCCGCGTTTCTGCATCAGCTCGTCGTGGCTGCCTTGTTCGACGATCCGGCCGTGCTCGAGGACGACGATCAGGTCGGCGTCGCGGATCGTCGAGAGCCGGTGGGCGATGATGAAAGCAGTTCGTCCGGCCAGGAGCAGCCGCAGCGCCCGTTCGATCTTCCGCTCGGTGCCGATGTCGACCGAGGACGTCGCCTCGTCGAGGATCAGGATCCTCGGGTCCGCGAGGAGCGCCCGGGCGAGGGCGATCAACTGGCGCTGCCCGAGCGAGAGACGGCTGCCCCGTTCCTGCACCTCGGTCTCGTAGCCGTTCTCGAGGCGAAGGACGAACTCGTGCGCGCCGACGGCCTGCGCGGCGCGGACGATCTCTTCACCCGAAGCGTCCGGCCGGCCGAAGGCGATGTTCTCGGCCACCGTGCCCGCGAAGAGGAACCCCTCCTGCGGGACGATGTTCGTCGAACGTGATCCGTCCGTCGCGGGGATCGTAAAAACGCGCGAGCAGCTTCGCGATCGTCGATTTGCCTGCGCCCGTGTGGCCGACGAGGGCGACCGTCGTCCCGGCCGGCACGTCCAGGTCGAGATCGGGCAACACGTCCGGTCCCTCCCCGTAGCCGAACCGGACATGCTCGAAGCGGACGTGCCCCTCGATCGTCGGCAGCTCTCGCGCGCCCGGCTTGTCGAGTACCTGCGGCTCCTCGTCGAGCACGTCCATGATCTTGTCGAGCGCCGCGGTAGCGGAGAGGAACGTGCTGTAGAGCTGCGAGAGCTGCTGGACCGGGTCGAAGAAGTTCTGGACGTAGAGCAGGAAGGCGAACAGCGTTCCGAGCGTGACGTCGCCCTGGAAGTAGAGGTGGCCGCCGTAGCCGAGGACAACCGCGAGCGCGACGGACGAGACGAGGTCGACGAACGGGAAGTAGAGCGCGTTGAGGACGACGGTCTGCATGTTCGCGTCGCGGTAGCGCTCCGCCACTTCGCGAAAGTGGGCGATGTTGCGCTCCTCGCGCGTGAACGCCTGAACGATCCGCATGCCCGCGATGTCCTCGGCCAGCGTTGCCGTGACGAGCCCCAGCCGCTCACGGACCGCGGCGTACGCCCGCGAGGAGTAGATGCGGAACAGAATCGTGCCGACGCTCATCACCGGGATCACCGCCAACGTCGCCAGCGCGAGCCGCCAGTCGAGCACGAACAGCAGGATCGCCGTGCCGAACAGCGTCAGCGTGCTCTGCACGAGCGTCGTGACGCCGTCGGTGACGAGCTGGTCGAGCGCCTCGACGTCGTTCGTCAGCCGGCTGATGATCACGCCCGCGCGGTTGCGCTCGAAGAAGCCGAGCGAGAGCCGCTGCAGGTGGCCGAAGAGCTTCAGACGGAGGTCGGCCAGGATCCGCTCGCCCACCCAACCGGTCAGGTAGGTCTGCAGGTAGCTCATGCCCCAGTTCGCGAGCCCGGCGAGCAGGAAGGCAGCGACGATCACCCAGAGGGTGCCGAGGTCGTGGCGGCGGATCCCGTCGTCGATCGCGTACTTCGACAGGAAGGGCGGCGCCAGCGCGGTCGCCGTCGCGAGGAGCAGCGAGAAGATCGAAAAGACCGTCCGCGTCCGGTACGGCGCTGTCAGGCGCGCCAGCGTCGCGAGCCGCCTGCGGGTGCGGCGCCACGACCAGTCCTCGACCTCGGCGCCCCTTTGCATGGTGAGGTGGCTGCCCGGCTGCCAGACTCTCATCGCGCGCGACCTCTTATTTGTTGACGCGCGCTTCCCCGCCCGGGTGGTGGATAGGACCACCCTCCACCCGCGGTGAGCGTATCGCGGAAAAGCGCACGTGTCTGTGCCCGAAGTAGGCCGAAGCTGTCAATCATGCGACCTCCGCCTCCTCGGCTTCCTCGCCGAGCGCTCGCGCCTCCACCGCATCGGCGAACTGGCGCTCGAGCAACCCGTGCTCGTAGATGTCGCGGTAGACCTGGCTCGTCTCGAGCAGGTCGTCGTGCGCGCCCCGGGCGGCGATTCGACCGTCGTCGACGACGACGATCTCGTCGGCGAGTGAGATCGTCGACAGCCGGTGCGCGATGATCAGCGTCGTTCGGCCGTGCATCGCCTCGCGCAGGCCCAGGCGGATCCGGGCCTCGGTGCTGGCATCCACGGACGCGGTGGCGTCGTCGAGAATCAGGATGCGCGGATCGACGGCGATCGCGCGGGCGATCGCGAGCCGCTGCCGCTGACCGCCGGACAGCGTGATCCCGCGCTCGCCGATGATTGTCTCGTAGCCCTCCGGCAGGAGCTCGATGAACTCGTGGGCCTGGGCGAGGCGCGCCACGTGCTCGACTTCGTCGTTGCTCAGGTCGGGGGCGCCGAAGGTGATGTTCTCGCGGACCGTGGCCGAGAAGAGGAACGTGTCCTGCGAGATCACCCCGATCTCCCGCCGCAGCGAGCGGAGCTTCACGTCTCGCACGTCTGCGCCGTCGATCGTGACACGCCCGGCGGTGACATCGTAGAAACGCGGCACGAGCGAGGTCAGAGTCGTCTTGCCCGAGCCGGTGTGTCCGATCAGCGCGATCGTCCGGCCCGGAGGCACATCGAGGTCGACGTCCTCGAGCACGGGGCGTGCCGTCAGGTACTCGAAGCCGACTCCCTCGAAGCGGAGGTGACCGCCGCCGGCCGGGAGCTCGCCGGCGCCCGGCCTGTCCATCACCTCCTCGGGCTCGTCCATCACCTGGAAGATCCGCTCGCCCGAGGCGGTCGCCCGCTGCGACTGGCCGATCCACATTCCCAGCGAGCGGAGCGGCATCACGAGCATGGTGAGGTAGAGGTTGAACGCGATGAAGCCGCCGACCGAAAGCTCGCCGGAGGTGACCATGCGCGCGCCGACCAAGAGCACCGCGGCCTGGGCGACGAGGGGCACCCACGAGATCAGCGGAACGTAGAGGGCGCGCTGCCGGTTCGCTTTGATCGTCTGGTCGAAGACGGCCTCCGACCGGCCCCGGAACTTCTCGCTCTCCTTCGGCTCTTGCGCGAACGACTTGACGACGTGAACGCCGACGATGTTCTCCTCGGCGACCGTGGCGACGTCGGCGAGCTTCTGCTGAACCTCGCGGAGCGTCGGGTGAGAGACGTGGCTGTAGCGGTAAGCGAGCGCAACCAGGACCGGCGTGATCGCGAGCGCGATCAATGCCAGCTTCCACTGGAAGACCAGCAGCACGCCGGTGACGAAGACGACGGTGAGGATGTTCTGGAAGAAGAAGATCAAGCCGTAGCCGAGGAAGAACCGCACGCCCTGCAGGTCGACGGTCGCGCGTGACATCAGTTGGCCGGTTTGGTGGCGGTCGTAGAACCCGAAGGACAGCCGCACCAGATGCGAGTAGAGGCCCTGCCGCAGGTCCATCTCGACGGCGAGCGCCTGCCGTCCCGAGATCATCCGGCGGCCGTACATCAGCAACGCGCGCACGAGCCCGAGCACCACGATTCCACCGACGTAGAACCAAAGCTTGCGCGAATCGTGCGGCGCGAGCGCATCGTCGATTACGTTCTTCGTCAGCCAGACGAGCGCGATCTGGCTGGCCTGGTAGCCGATCGCGAACACGGTCGAGATGGCGAGCGAGACCTTGTACGGCCGCAGGAATCCCAGCAGCCGGAAGAACGTCTGACGGTAGCGCGGGGTCTCGGGCATTCCTGGAATCTAGCCGCCCGCGGACGCGTCGCCGAGCTGCTCGAGCTCCGCGCGGATGAGGGCGCACGCGCCTTCGACGAGCCCCCGGTTTGCAGGGGAATTGAGCCAGCCGCTCGCTCCGGAGGGATGGGGAAGCGGGATTGCCACGCTGCCTTCGCGCTCGTAACGCTCTCCGACGCACTCACTGACGCTTCTCAGGCCTAGCAGCCGCCGGGCGGCCAGGCCGCCGACGGGAACGATCAGCCGCGGCCGGATCAGGCGGAACTCCCACTCCCGCCAGAAGGAGCACAGCTGCTGCTCGCGTGGCGTCGGAGTGCGGTCCCCGCGTCCGGACGGCGCCTTCCCTGGATAGCAGCGCGTAACCGAGGCGCAGTAGAAGGTCGCGTAGAACGCGTCCTCGTCGAGCTGCAGCCAGCGCCGGAGCGTCCTGCCTGCGCGGCCGCGCCAGGGCCGGCGTTCCTCTCCCTCGACGATGCCTGGCGCCTGGCCGAACATGTAGGCGCGCTGGCCTTCGTAGGGCTGGACGATCGGCAGTGACTCGAGCGGGAAGCCGGCCTCGACGCAGGCCCGGCAACCCCGGTTGTCGCGTTGGAGCGATCGCATCACGCGATAGCTCGAGCGCCTCCGCGTCATTCGCGCGCGGTGCCGATCCGTAGGCGGTTGCCGTCCGGATCGCCGAGCTCGATCTCGCGCGCCCACGGCTGCTCTTCGGGCGTCGCGCCGAATTCGAGAGCGAGCTCGTCAACGTCGTCGACGAAGAGATAAACCAGCGTGTTCGGACGCGCGTCGCCTTCGTGCTCGGACAGAAAAAGTCGAATCGGCCCGCGATCGATCGAGACGAATGCGGGCAGCCCCGGTTCGAAGCGGTGCTCCCAGGCTTTGACGAATCCGAGCCGCTCGTACCACTGGACGGCGCGGCCGGCGTCCTCGACGTAGAGGATCGGGATCGCGCGCTCGTTCATGACTGCACGGCGACAAACCAGCGGCCCGCGAACAGCGTGCGGCCGCCGCCGAGCTCCTCGGCAAGCTGCTCCGACGCGAAAAAGCGCTTGTAGACCTGCCAGCGCGAGCCATCGTTCAGCACCCGCTCCTGCCATTCGACGGGCTCAACCTCGTCATTGAGGGCAGAGTCGACGACGACCAGCTCGCCCGCGACGCGGCGCGCCTCGCGCAGGAACGCGAGACGATCGGCCTCCTCGAGGTGGCCGTAGAGGAAGCTCGTGAAGAGGCGGTCGAACGACTGGTCTGCGAACGGCAGCTCGAGGGCGTCGGCCTGAATGAAACGACCCGCCGGGACCCTCGCCTGCGCGAGCTCCAGCATCGAGGCGCTCTGGTCGACTCCGGTGATCTCGCCGCGCAGGTGCCGCGTCAGAAAGCCGGTTCCGCAGGCGACGTCGAGTGTCCGGGCGGGGGGCAGCGCCTCGAGTGACCTCCTGAGAGCGGCGACTTCCTCATCCCAGCCGGGCCGATGGCGCTCGACGAACCTTCCGGTACCGCGCCACCAGTCGTCATATTCGGCCGCGCGCCGCTCGTAGTAGGCCTTCACGCGGTCCTAGACTACGCGCGTGCGTTTGCCGCTCGAGTCGGTGCCGAACTTCTCCGAGGGACGAGACCGAGCGACGCTCGACGCGCTCGCGGGCGCCCTTTCGGTGCGGGCGCGCTTGCTGGACGTGCACGCGGACGTGGACCACCACCGCTCCGTGTTCACGCTCGTCGCCGACGAGGAGGATCTCGTCGAAGCCCTCCTTGCGGGGGTGGCGTGCGCGTGCGAGCGGATCGATCTGCGCAGGCACGAGGGCGCCCACCCGCGGATCGGCGCTGCCGACGTCGTGCCGGTGGTTCCGCTGCAACCCGCGGACATGGAGCGCGCGAAACGGGCCGCCCTCAACCTGGCCGAGCGGATCGGCGCCGAGCTCTCGTTGCCGGTCTTCCTCTACGGCGAGCTCGCGCGCGGACGCGGCCCGGCCTTCTTCCGCTCCGAAGGTCTCGAGGGGCTTCGCCGGCGCGTCGACTCGGGTGAACTCGAGCCCGCGTTCGGGCCGAAGCGCCTCGACGAGCGTTCGGGCGGCGTCCTCGTCGGCGCCCGGCGGCCGCTGATCGCGTTCAATGTCAATCTGCGCGGCGACCTCGGCGCGGCGCGGGCGATTGCCAGCGTTATCCGCGAACGGGACGGCGGGTTTCCGGGCGTCCGCGCCCTCGGCCTCGACCTGCCGCGGGCCGGCCTCGTGCAGGTGAGCATGAACGTGGAGGACTGGGAGGCCGCGGCCCTCCACCTGCTCCTCGCGACAATCGAACGGGAAGCTGCCACCCGCAGCGCGGAAGTGATCGGATCCGAGCTCGTCGGCCTCATGCCCGGCGGCGCCGCCGCCGCCGCTGCGGGAGCCGCCTTGCGAATCGACGGGTTCGATGCCTCCCGCGTGCTCGAGCTGCGGCTGCTCGAAACGGATTCGTAAGAGGTCTCTGGCCCCGGCCGGCAAAGTCCGATCGGCGCAGATTCGTTCACGAATGCGTTGCCCACGCGCGCGCAAATTCGGCATAGGCTCGACGCGGGGAGGAGGTCGGCTGTGCCTTCACCAGGGGTCGCGTTTGATCACGAAACAGCGGGTCTTCCGCCCGGTCCGTCAGACTGCGGACGCGATGGCCGACCCCGTCTCCTGGCTGATGATCGAAACAGGTTGGAAGGTGCTCGCGGCCGACGGGAGCGAGGTCGGTGAAGTCGACGAGGTCGCAGGCGACAGCAGCGTGGACATCTTCGACGGGCTCGCGATTGCGACGAACGCGTTCGGAAAGCCCCGCTACGTGCCCTCGGAGCAGGTGGCCGAGATCACAGAGGGAACCGTGCGGCTCTCGCTGACGCGCGAGCAGATCGGACAGCTCGGGGAATATCGCGAGCCCGCCACGAGTGCCGAGATCGAGCCGGACAGCAAGGGCGGGATCGGCGAATCGCTCGCTGCAGATGCCCGCGAGCTCGAAGGCAAAGTGCTCGCCCCGACGCAGCGTCATGAGCACTCGATGAACATCTGGCGGCGGATCGCGTTCTTCTTCCGGCGCCTCATCCGTTAGCTCGGCCGGCGGATTCCGGGCGAAGGGCGGGGCTAGACTGGCCGGAAATGGCGCTGCGCACCGCGGTCCAGCTGACCGGCGACGACCTGACGATCGACGACGTTTGGGCGGTTGCGGTCGACGGCGCCGAGGCCGCCCTAAGCGATCTCGCCCGCGAGAAAATCGCCCGTGCCCGTGCGCTTGTCGAGCGGGCGGCGCACGGGACGAGAGAGCACACGTACGGCATCAACACCGGCTTCGGCCGGTTCGTCTCGCGCTCGATTCCCGAGGAGCTCACCGCCGAGCTTCAGCTCCGGCTGCTGCGGAGCCACGCCTGCGGAGTAGGAGAGCCGTATCCGGACGAAATCGTGCGTGCCGCGATGCTGCTGCGCGCGAACGCGCTCGCCAAAGGCTTTTCGGGGGCGCGGGCCAGGCCGGTCGAGCTCCTGATCGAATGCCTGAACCGCGGCGTCCTGCCGCATGTCCCCAGCCGAGGGTCAGTCGGCGCCAGCGGGGACCTCGCTCCGCTCGCTCATCTCGCCCTGCCCCTGGTCGGGGAGGGTGAGGCGTGGGTGGACGGCAGACGACTGGATGGCGCTGCAGCACTTGCGGAAGTGGGGCTCGAACCGGTCTCGCTCGAGGCCAAGGAAGGTCTCTCGCTCGTGAACGGGACGCAGTTCATGACTGCCTTCGGCGCCCTCGCACTTGCCCGGGCGCGGCGCCTCGTCAGGGCGGCGGACATCGCCTGCTCCTTATCCGTCGAGGCGCTGCAGGGGTCGCGCACGAGCTTCCTGCCGCAGATCCATGCAGCCCGTCCCCTCCGCGGGCAGATCGATTCGGCGGCGAATCTACTCCAGCTGCTCGAAGGCTCCGCGATCAACGAGTCGCACCGCTGGTGCGACAAGGTTCAGGACGCTTATTCGCTCCGCTGCGCTCCGCAGGTCCACGGCGCCTCGCGCGATCTCCTTGCCTACGCCGAGGCGACCGTGTCGGTCGAGCTGAATTCGGCGACGGACAATCCACTCGTCCTCGTGGACGACGAGTTGCTCGTCTCGAACGGGAACTTCCACGGCCAGCCCCTCGCCTTCGCCCTCGATGCGCTGGCAATGGCAACGTCGGAGCTCGCCAACATCTCCGAACGGCGGATCGAGCGGCTCGTCAACCCGAGCCTGTCCGACGGTCTACCGGCCTTCCTGACCCTCGACGGAGGCCTGAACTCCGGCTTCATGATCCCGCAGTACGTGGCCGCGGCACTCGTCAGCGAAAACAAGTCTCTCTGCCATCCCGCGAGCGTCGACTCGATCCCGACGAGCGCGGGACAGGAAGACCACGTGTCGATGGGCAACGCCTCGGGGTTGAAGGCATGGCAGGTCCTGGCGAACGCCGAGCGAGTGCTCGCGATCGAGCTCCTCGCCGGCGCGCAGGCCGTCGAGTTCCTCGCTCCACTGGAACCGGGCGCCGGTGCCCGGGCCGCCCGCGATGCGGTGCGAGTCTTGTCGCCGCGGCTCGCGGACGACCGGCCGCTCGCGAGCGATATCGAAGCGGTGGCCGGCGCCCTCCGCGACGGCGGCTTGGTGGCGGCTGTCGAGGCCGAGGTTGGTGAGCTGCGGTGAAGTGGGACGTGCCGAAGGTTCCCCCCTCGCGGCACCCGTTTCGAGACAGCGTGGTCAGCTACGGGCTGCTCGCGCTGGTGATCGTGTTGGTCGGGGGGATCACCGGTGGCGGGTGGATGAGAACCGTGCTGGCGGCCGCGGCGTTCTTCGTCGCCGCGACCGCTTGGAGTTGGTGGCGATCCGGCCGAAGGCACGAGGACGAGCGGGTCCGATGACCGCGGTCGGCACACTCGACGCGACCGTCGAGGCGCTCTGCGGCGACTTGAGCAGGATTCGAGCTCCGCGCGGCACCGAGCTGAACGCACGATCGTGGGCGACCGAGGCGCCGCTCCGAATGCTGCTCAACAATCTCGACTCCGAGGTCGCCGAGCTGCCGGAAGAGCTGATCGTCTACGGCGGCTCGGGCCGGGCTGCGCGCAACCACGAGGCGCTGAAGGCGATCGTGGCGTCGCTGCTGCGACTCGCCGACGACGAGACCCTCTTGGTGCAGAGCGGCAAGCCCGTCGGCGTGTTCCGCACCCATCCCGGCGCGCCGCGCGTGCTGATTGCCAACTCCCTGCTCGTGCCTCGTTGGGCTACGTGGGACGAGTTCCGCAGGCTCGAAGCGCTCGGCCTGACGATGTTCGGACAGATGACGGCGGGGTCCTGGATCTACATCGGCACCCAAGGGATCCTTCAGGGCACCTATCAGACGTTCGCGGCGGCCGGGGAGCGGCATTTCGGGTCGCCTGACCTCGCGGGCCGAACGCTTCTCACTGCCGGGCTCGGCGGCATGGGCGGAGCGCAGCCGCTTGCCGCGACGATGCTTGGCGGCGCCATTCTCTGCGTCGAGGTCGATCCGGGGCGGATCCAGCGGCGGCTCGATACCCGCTACCTCGATGAGGCGACCGATTCGCTCGAAGACGCCCTGGCGCGCATCCGCGCGGCCGCCGCCGAGCGCCGGCCGCTGTCCGTCGGCCTGCAGGGGAACGCGGCCGAGGTCGTCCCTGAGCTTGCGCGGCGCGGCGAGCACTTCGATCTCGTCACCGACCAGACCGCCGCCCACGACCCCCTGACCGGTTACGTGCCCGCCGGATTGTCTGTCGAGGAGGCGTCCAGGTTGCGCGCCGACGATTCCGACGACTACCTCCGCCGCGCGCGGGACTCGATTGTCGCCCACGTCGAGGCCATGCTCGAGTACGTCCGACGGGGCAGCTATGTTTTCGATTATGGCAACAACCTACGAGGGGAGGCTCATGCGGGAGGCGTAGCGGACGCGTTCACATACCCGGGCTTCGTCCCGGCCTACATTCGACCGCTCTTCTGCAGGGGCATCGGGCCGTTTCGCTGGGCGGCGCTCTCCGGAGACGAGGCGGACATCGCGACCATCGATCAGACGCTGCGCGGACTCTTTCCGGACGACGCCGCGCTGCAGCGCTGGCTCGAGCTCGCACCGGGGCGCGTGGCGTTCCAGGGGCTCCCGGCACGGATCTGCTGGCTCGGCTACGGCGACCGGGCACGCGCCGGTCTCGCGATCAACGACCTCGTTCGCTCGGGGAAGGTCAAGGCGCCGGTCGTCATCGGCCGCGATCACCTCGATTCCGGCTCGGTCGCCTCGCCGTACCGGGAAACCGAGGCGATGCGCGACGGATCCGACGCTATCGCAGACTGGCCGATCTTGAACGCACTGCTCAACGTGGCGGCGGGCGCCACCTGGGTCAGCGTCCATCACGGCGGCGGCGTCGGGATCGGGAACTCGATCCACGCGGGGATGGTCGTCGTCGCGGACGGCAGCGACGAGATGGCGGAGCGGCTCGAGCGCGTGCTCACGACCGATCCGGGAACGGGCGTCCTTCGTCATGTTGATGCGGGGTACTCGGACGCAATCGCGTTCGCGGGCGACCACGGCCTAGAGCCGCCGATGCGGCCTCAGGCCGCGGAGTGAGCAACCCGGACGGCGGGCAGCGGGCGCTGCTCGTCCGCGATCTCGCGCAGCTTGCGACACCCGCGGGCAGCGAGGCACCGCTCCGGGGTGCGGCGCTCGCGAATGTCGAGGTCGTCCGCGACGCGTACGTGCTGTGCGAAAACGGACGAATCACCGCGTTCGGCCCGATGCGAAAGCTTCGCCCTGGCCTGGGCGAGGCCCAAGGCGAGGTCGAGGAGCTGGACGGTCGCGGCCTCTGCGCCGTCCCCGGACTCGTGGACTGCCACACGCACGCCTGTTTCGCGGGCGATCGCGTCGACGAATTCGAACTGCGGGCGACCGGGGCGAGCTACGAGGCGCTGCACGCGGCGGGCGGCGGCATCCTCGCGACCGTCCGCGCGACGCGCTCAGCCGGCGAACGCGGCCTGGCCGAGGCTGTCCGACGCCATCGTGGGTGGATGCGACGGGCCGGCACGACCACGTTCGAGGCCAAGTCCGGCTACGGACTCGACCAGGAGACCGAGCTCGCCTCGCTGCGCGCGATTCGCGAGGCCGGCGGGATCGCGACCTGGCTCGGGGCACACGCGGTGCCGCCGGAGTTCAGCAGCGCCGCCGCGTACCTCGAGTTTGCGCTTGCCGACGTGCTGCCGCAGGCGGCCCGGCTCGCGGTGGCTGCAGACGTTTTTCTCGAAGAAGGGGCCTTCGACGTCGACGAGGCTCGCCGCTACCTCGAGGCGTGCCGGGCCGCGGGGCTCGCTCTGCGCCTCCACGGGGACCAGTTCACCGAGCAGGGAGCGATTCCGCTCGCGGTCGAGCTCGGCGCCCGCTCCGTCGATCACCTTGAGGCGACGAGCGACGCCGGCGTCGGGATGCTCGCGGCGAGCGCGGTCGTCGGCGTCCTCTTGCCGGTGAGCGCCCTCTTCCTCGGCCGCCCGATGCCACCGGCGCGTGCGCTCGTCGACGCCGGCGCGGCGATTGCGCTCGCCACCGATTTCAATCCCGGCAGCTCCTTTTGCGAGAGCCTTGGGGTCGTCTCGTCGCTGGCGGTCACGCAGCTCCATCTGAGTCCGGCGGAGGCGCTGGCGGCCTGCACGGTCAACGCGGCGCACGTCGTCGGTCTGGCCGCGAGGGTCGGCCGAATCGCGCCCGGATACACGGCCGATCTCGTCCTGTTGGACGCGCCGGACTGGCGTTACCTCTCGTACCACCTCGGCGCGGATCTGGTGGCAGCCGTGGTCGAGGCGGGCGAGATCACTTGGCAGCGTGCCGCAGGACGATCCGAGCCGAAAAGGCCCGCGCTAGGCTAGCTCCGATGTCTTCCCGCAAGCAGCGGCGCCGCCGCGCGAAGGAACGGCGGCATGAGTACGAGTACGTCTACGTCGACGAGACGGGGCACGAGGTCGAGCCGCCGCCCGAGGGAACCCCGGAACGAGATCGCCCGCCCAGGCGCGCCGCGAATGGGGGCAAGGCCGGCGCCCGCGGCAAGCGCGCGGGGCCGGTTCGGGAGGCGAAGCCACCGTCGTGGAACCGGTCCCTGCGTCGCGCGGCACTGTTTCTGCCGCTCTTCTTCATCGTCTTCTCGCTCGTCAACAAGCATGAGCCGATTGCGCAACGTGTGGGTCTTTCCGTGCTCTACTCGGCGTTATTCATACCGCTCACGTACTTGATGGATCGCACGGCGTACCGAACCTACCTGCGCCGATCCGGGCAGCAACCGGCCGCAAAGCGCTGAGAACGCCGCTTCAGCCTGCGACGCCGCCGCCGCGGTAGTGGCCCTCGCCCGGCCAGGGGGCAAAGAGCAGGAGGATCCGTGCGCCGCTCTCGGTCGAGACCGATCGCCGTTCGTCGGGATCGAACATGCAGAGCGTCCCAGGTCCGGCCTCGACCGCCTGGCCACCTGAGTCCACACGCGCCTTGCCGTCGACAACGAGCACGTACGCATGCTCTTTCACCTGGTGAGCGCCGAGAGACTGGTTCGGGTCGAGCACGATCAGAACCGCGCGGGCGGCGTCGTCCGAGTCGAGCACGACCGGGGAGCGGCTGCCGCCTTCGACCTCGATCTCGTGAAGGTTCCAGCTCCGCACGAGCGCAGGATCCTAACGAGGCCGTTCTGAGCGCGTGGCGCGCGATTCGAAGTGAGCGATGGTCTCTGCCGGTGGTCGCCGGCCGACCGCACCCACCCCTGGGGGTGGGCGGCACGCTATCGCCCGCCCCAAGGCCGAGTGTGACGTAAACGAGACAGCTCAGGAACTTTGGCGAGCCAGGGCGGAACGTTCGTCGCCCGGACTAGCCTTCTGCGCCCCGAAATGGAGAAGGCACCGCGGTTAGACTCGGCCGCCATGAGCCTCGCGGTCGATCGCCACGAGCTCGGCCCGATCGGGACGAATTGCTACGTCGTCAGGGAGTCGCCGGCGGCGGCGGAAGCGGTCGTCATCGATCCCGGCGGCAACGCGATCGAGCTCGAGCGCGAGCTGGCCCGATTCGGCGCCGTTTGCGTTGCGATCCTGATTACGCACGGCCACTGGGACCACCTCGGCGGCGTCGCCGACCTCGCCGAGGCGACTGGCGCGCCCGTCCACATGGCGGCCGTGGAGCGGATCGCGCTGGAGCGAATCAGCGACTTCGCGCCCGCCGAACTAACGCTGCGCCCCTACACGCCCGACGTCCTCCTCGAAGGCGACGAGACGCTCGAGCGCGCCGGGATCTCATTCCAGACGCTGCTGGTGCCTGGCCATTCACCCGCGCACCTGGCCTATCACGCCGACGGCTGTCTCTTCTCAGGAGACGTCGTGTTCGCCGGTTCGGTCGGCCGCACCGACCTGCCCTTCGGGGACTGGGACACGCTCGTCGAGTCGATCCGCATGCTTGCCGATCGCTTCCCGCCCGAGACGATCGTCTATTCCGGTCACGGCCCGGAGACGACGCTGGGCGCCGAGCTCGCCCGCAATCCCTTTCTCGCCGACCTGCGCGCCTCGTGAGCCCGAGGTTCGAGGCGCCGCGTGGGACACACGACGTCCTGCCGGCCGAGCAGCCGCTCTGGCAACGAGTGATTGCCGAGCTCGAGAGCCTCTGCGCGCTCTACGGCTATCGGCGCATCCAGACGCCCGTGTTCGAGGACACCGAGCTCTTCGCGCGCACGTCGGGAGCGGGCTCGGACGTCGTCCAGAAGGAGATGTACAGCTTCGAGGACCGGGCCGGCCGCTCGTTGACGCTGCGGCCGGAGGGCACGGCGCCGATCGTCCGCGCCTACCTCGAGCACGGCCTGCACCGGGAGCCGCAGCCCCAGAAGCTGTTCACGATCGCGACGATGTACCGCTACGCAGCGCCGCAAAAGGGCCGCTACCGCGAGCACTACCAGGCGTCCGTCGAGGCGATCGGCTCGAACGACCCCGCCGTGGACGCCGAGTTGATCCAGTTCTACAACGAGCTGCTCCGGCGGCTCGGTGTGACGCACTACCGGCTGGAGCTGAACTCGATCGGCGATCGCAACTGCCGGCCGGCGTACCTCGAGCGGCTCAACGCCTGGCTCGACGAGCACGAGGACGTTCTCGACGACGAGGCGCGCCAGAAGCGGGCCACGACGCCGCTGCGCGTCTTCGACGTCAAGAGCGAGCGAGTCCAGACCGCCCTCGTCGATGCGCCCAAGATCGGCGAATCGCTCTGCGAAGCCTGCCGGGAGCACTTCGACGCCGTTCGGCGCTATCTCGACGCCTACGGCGTCGCGTACGAGCTGACGCCGACGCTCGTGCGCGGCCTCGACTACTACACGCGCACGACCTGGCAGTTCGAGGGGCCGGAGCACGGCGCGCAGAGCACGATCTCGGGTGGGGGTCGCTACGACTACCTCGCGGAGGAGATCGGCGGCCCGGCGACGCCGGGTGTCGGCTTCGGCGCGGGGATCGAGCGGCTGCTGCTCGCCCTCGAGGATGCCGGCGTCGAGGCCCCCGCCGAGGAGCCGATCGATGTCTTCTTCGCGTGCGACGAGGGCGCCCCGCGCGAGCGAGTGCTTGCCCTCATGGGGAGCCTTCGCGCGGCCGGGCGGACCGCCGATACCGACTACGCCGGCCGGTCGCTCAAGGGCCAACTGACACAGGCCGGCCGACTGGGCGCGCGCCTGACCGTGGTGGTCGGCGCCGCCGCGGCGACGATCCGGACGGCCGGGACGCAGGACGTCGAGATTCCTCTCGACGAGCTGGAGGAGAGGTTGACCGCATGACCGTCGCTCGCCTTCGGCTCGCTCCCGCGGGGGAGACCCTGTTTCCCCCGCGAGCCCCCTTCTCCATAGATGCGGGGGAACCTCCCGGTTCCCCCGAGTCCCCCTCCCCTGCTCAAGGGCCAGGGGCTAGCCCATGAGCTGGCGCGACCTCGGAGCCGGCGAGGTCCGCAGCGACCACGTGGGCGAGCGCCTCACGCTCGCCGGCTGGGTTGCACGGCGCCGCGACCATGGCGGCCTGATCTTCGTCGACCTCCGCGACCAGACGGGCATCTGCCAGCTGGTCGTCAACCCCGAGCGCTCTGCGGAGGCGGCAAAACAGGCGCACGGGATCAGGAATGAGTTCGTGCTTCACGCGCAAGGCGAGGTCGTCGCGCGCGCGGCCGAGGCAGTGAATCCGAACCTGCCGACCGGCGAAGTCGAGCTCCAGGTCGACACGCTACGTGTCCTCTCGAGCGCGCCGCCGCTGCCCTTCCAGCTCGACGAGGAAGGCGTCGACGAGACGCTCAGGCTCCGCTACCGCTGGCTCGACCTTCGCCGCGAGCGGATGCAGCGGAACATCCGCACGCGCGCGCGGGCCGTGGCGGCGATTCGCCGGGAGATGGAGGCGGCCGGCTTCGTCGACATCGAGACCCCGATCATGGGCAAGCCGACGCCCGAGGGAGCCCGCGACTTCCTCGTGCCGACAAGGCTGCAGCCGGGGCGCTTCTTCGCGCTGCCTCAGTCTCCTCAGATCTACAAGCAGTTGCTCGTGATCTCGGGCTTCGAGCGCTACTACCAGATCGCGCGCTGCTTTCGAGACGAGGACCTCCGCGCAGATCGGCTGCAGGAGCTGACCCAGCTCGACGTCGAGATGGCGTTCCCCGACCAGGAGTTCCTCTTCGAGCTCAGCGAGCGGACGATGCAGAGCGTCTGGCGCGACTGTCTCGGCATCGAGGTCGAGGCCGCGTTCCAGCGGCTGACCTGGGATGAAGCCCAGGCGCGCTACGGCTCCGACAAACCGGATCTTCGCTTCGGCCTCGAGATCGAGGACGCGACCGAGCTGACGCGCGGGTCCGAGTTCGGCGTCTTCGCGAGCGCGCCGGCTGTGCGTTTTCTCCGCGTCCCGCAGGAGTTCTCACGTGCCGACCTCGAGCGGCTCGAAGGGATCGCCAAGGAGTGGGGGGCGAAGGGCCTCGCCTATCTCGTCTACGACGAGGAGGGCGAGGTCCGCTCGCCGATCGCGAAGTTCCTCTCGCAGGAGGAGCTCGACGGTTTTCGCTCGGAGCCTGCGACGACCGTGCTCTTCGCCGCCGACGAGCCGGCGATGGTCGCGCGGGTCCTCGGAGCGCTGCGACTCCACCTCGGGCGCGAGCTCGAGCTGATCGACCGCGAAGCGTGGCGGTTCCTCTGGGTAACCGATTTCCCGTTGCTCGAGTGGGACGAGGAGGAAAACCGGTGGAAGGCGGTGCATCATCCGTTCACTCGGCCGAACGACGAGGGGATCGAGCTGCTCGACTCCGACCCCGGCGCCGCACGTGCCGTCGCCTACGACCTGGTCGTCAACGGGATCGAGATCGCCGGCGGCTCCTTCCGGATCCACGAGCCCGCGTTGCAGGCCCGGATCTTCGGCCTGCTCGACATCTCGCCCGAGGAGCAGCGAGCGAAGTTCGGCTTCCTGCTCGACGCCCTCGCGATGGGCGCGCCCCCGCACGGCGGCATCGCGTCGGGCATCGACCGGCTCGCGATGGCGCTCCTCGACGAGCCCTATATCCGCGACACGGTCGCCTTTCCGAAGAACCAGGCCGGCGTCGATCCGATGAGCGGGGCGCCGACGGAGGTTGCGCCGGAACAGCTCGCCGAGCTGGGCATCGCCGTGGTCGCCGAGGAGGACTAAGGCTCTAGGAGGCTTCGTCTCAGCCCGTGCAAGGAACAGCCAGGGCGCGTCGAATCTAACGCGCAGTGACGGTCGCGCCGATACAGTCGCCATACTTTCCGAGCTGATGGCCAGCGAAAGAGGACAACAGGCGTCATTGACACCGCTTCCGAGTGTCGAGGAGCTGCCGACCCTCCCGGACGGCGGCTACGACCCGGAGCGCGTCAAGGAGGCCTTTGAGTCGTTCAGGCGCCACACGACTCAGCTCCAGGTGCAGCTGCGCGTGCTGCAGGCGGCGGCCCGCAGCGGCCAGGTCGAGCCGACCGGGCACGCCGTTCGCATGGATGCGCTGCACCTGATCCGGGCCGCCGCGGACATGGCCGACACGATCGAGCGCGACGCGCAGACGGCGTCCGTGGCCCAGGTCCGCCGCACCGAGGAAGAGGTGAGCCGTCGCCAGCGTGAGCTGCAGGAGCGCGAAAGCGACGTCGAGCGCTATCGCCAGGAGAGCGAGCGCCAGCGTGCCGAGGTGCTCAACGCGGCGCGCAACGAAGCCCGTGAGATGCAGGCCGAGGCACAGCGGCACACCACCGCCGATATTCGCGAGGCCGAGGCGCGTGCAAACAGGTTGCTCGAGCAAGCTCGCCACCAGGCGACCGAGCTGACCAACTCTGCCCGCGCCGAGGTCGAGCAAACGCTCGAATGGGCGCGCGCACAGGCTTCAGCCGTGATGGCGCGGGCCCAGGAAGGCGCCGAGCAGCTGCTCGCCGCAGCCGGGCTTGGCGACGAGGCGATCGGCAGAGTCGCCGAGAAGATCGTCGAGGCCGCTCAGGCGGCAACGGAGGCGAGTCGCGGGCCCGCGGCCTCGCCGAGCGGCGCCGAAGAGCCCTCTTCTCCCGGGGCGCCGTCGACGCCCGCCGCCGCCGCGCCGCCGCTCTCGGTGCCCGCTCCGGTGGAACCGCCGGTCTCGGCGCCCGACGAAGAGTCGAACGAGCCAGATTCGGCGTAAGCCGACTGCCGCGAGCGCTAGGCTCTCGCCGTCATGCCGGGACGACTGGGGCCGCGGTTTGCGATTGAAGCGCTCTTCCTGATCGCGCTCGCAGTTGCGGCGGCCTATGCCGACCTCGCAAGCAAGTGGATCGTGATCGTGATGGCGGGCGGCTGGCTCGTCGTCGCCCTCCTCGAGCTGAGCGCCGACCGGATCTGGGCCGCCGCACCGCCCTGGCGGCGACCCTACTACGTTCCGGTTTCGCCGCCTCGGGCGGAGACAGCGGCCGCTCAGCCTCCTCCCGCAGCCGCCGAGGCGGAGCCTGAGGTTCAACCCGAGCGCGAACCTCGACTCGAACCCACGCCTGCCAAGGAGGAGGCGGTTACGATGATCGCTCCGCGGCCGCCGAAGCCGGTTGCGGAGGGGGAGGAGCCCGAATCCGAGCTGAAGCCGGAGCCCGAGCTCGAGCCGGTGGCGGCGGAGACCGCTCCGCCGAAGCTCGAGCCGCTCGAGCCCAAATCCAAGGGCCGCTGGTTTCGTCGACGCGGGCATGAGCCGGTTGCAGTCGAGGTGCCCGAGATCGAGATGCCCAAGCACGTGCGGCTGCTCCCGGCGGGCGAACGCACCGATCCCGACGAGGTCACCGAGCTCTTCGACGCGCCGGAACGCGAGGACCGTACCCGCAGGTGAGGGTCCCGGTTGCCATGAGTCGGCTTCTCCGAAAGACCGCTATGCGGGCGGAGTCGGTCGCGGAGCGGATGTCCCCCGCGGGAGGTTTGGTCTCGAAGCCTTCGGCCGACGAGCACCCGCCGACGCCGGTTCCCGAACCCGGGCCGCCCGCCCCCGAGCCGGCGCCGCCCGCCCCCGATCCGGAGCCGCCGACGCCGGAGCCGGGGCCTCCGCCGCCTCAACTGCGCGCGGTCGCGCCGCCCCTGCCGGAGGCGGAACCTGTCCGCGAGGACGTGCAGGAGCCCGTCACCTACCTGCCTCGAGCCGGGGGAGAGCCCCGAGAGTGGAACGTCTGGGAGCTGGAACGGCTCGCACGCGAGAGTGAAGGGCGTGATCAGCCGCGGCACGAGGAGCTCGCTTTTCTGCTCCTCGAGCTGCGGCAGTTCGCAAACGCCGACGGCCAACTGCCGGTGGGCTTCGACCCGGTCGTGCGCGAGTCGTTCGGCGAGCTTCTCTACGCCGCGGTTTGAGCCCGGCGCTGGCCCAGAGGGAAGTCGCTCTCGCCGGGGTCGCTCTGGCCGCGGCGGTTGTCGCACTCGCCGTCACCTCGTCACACGGGTCCAACCGAGGCGGCCACCTCAACCCGGTCTACGTTCCCGGAGGCGGCTGGTACACAGCCCTGGCCGGCGCTCGACCAGTGCGTTACGGCACGCGGACGAACTGCGGCGTCCTGCTGCGGACGAAGACGCGCGGCGTCGTCGACTCGGTCCTGCCGTGCAACATCAAGCTCTTCGTCTCGTTCGGCCGCAGCCCGCGTATCCTCACGCAGGTGGTCGCGCGGCGCCCAGTCGTCCCTGGTCGACGCTTCGACGTGACGCCGGCCCTCGCGGAGGACCTCGGCATCCAGGGGATCCAGCGCATCAGGTGGGTCTACGCCCGGTGAGCTAAGCTCGGCGAGGCGTCGCTTGCGATGCCGCCTGGAGGGCGTGGCGGCTTTGCCGGCGCGCCCGTCTAATCCCGGTCGTTGGTCAAGCGGCGTCTCGCGCCCGGTGAGCTAAGCTCGGTTCAGTGCTCGACCCTGTGCGAGCTCTGCGTTCTCAAAGTAGAACCAACACCAAGTGAAAGGGAGCCCGCGTCCGGTTAGGGCATCGCCCGAGGCCGGCAAGGCACCCACCTGGCAGTGCCAGGTTCGCTACGGGCGCGGAGTTCCGGCAGGGTGGGGCACTTTGAGAAGTGCTCTCAACGCAAGCCGGGATTAGCATGCTCCTTGGGGCCGGGGCGGGGATGCCCCTGATCGCGTAGGGGCAGCTAGCCTGACCGTGTGATCGAGGTCGTTGGGGATTCCTCGCGCGACGGCGAGGTAGCGCTCGTTCGGCTGGCGGTCGAGGGCGACCGCATCGTCGACGCAGACACAGACGGGCTCGGGCGCCCGCTCCGTGGCCTTACCTTGCTCGAGGCGGCGGCGGTGCCGGGCGAGACGCTTGCCGCGGACGCCCTCGCTAACGCGCTCAGTCAGGTGTTTCGGGCTGAGCCTGATCCCGGCCGCGTCGCGGTGGCGATGAGCGGCGGTGTCGACAGCGCGGTTGCGCTTCTGCGCGGGGGCCCGCAGGCGGTCGGCGTCACGCTGCGGCTCTGGATCGATCCGGAGGCGCCGGACTCGGAGCGTGCCTGTTGCTCGCCGGAAGCCGTGATCGCCGCGCGCGAGACGTGCCACGCGCTCGGTCTCCCGCACGTGACGCTCGATCTGCGCGAGGAGTTTCGCCGGGCCGTCGTGGCCCCGTTCGTGCGCGGCTACGCCCGCGGCGAGACTCCGAATCCGTGCATTCGCTGCAACGGCAGCTTTCGCTTCGCGGAGCTCCTCGCGTTCGCGGAGCGTGCCGGAGCCTCGCGCCTCGCGACCGGGCACTACGCACGGATCGTCGAGCACCGCGGCCGGCGCCTGCTGGCCCGAGGCCACGATCCGGGGAAGGACCAGACGTACATGCTCGCCCGCCTCGACCCGCGCCTGCTCGACCGGATTTGGTTCCCGCTGGGCGAGCAGACCAAGGAGGAGACGCGGGCCGAGGCCGGCCGCGCCGGACTCGCAGCCGCGCGGCGTACGGAGAGCCAGGAGGCCTGTTTTCTCGGGGGCGGCGACTACCGTGACTTCCTGGGGCGCCACGGCGTCGAGCAGGCCGAGGGCGAGATCCTCGACGAGCAGGGCCGCCGGCTCGGCAGCCACGACGGCTTCTGGCGCTTTACGCCCGGCCAGCGCCGAGGGATCGGCGTTGCGGCGGGGAAGCCCCTGTACGTGCTGCGCACCGATTCCGGCGCGAACGCGGTCGTCGTCGGGCCCCGCGAGTCGCTTGCGGTCGAAACGATTTCCGCCCGTGGACGGTTGTACGTCCGGGTGAATCGCGCCGAGGTCAAATGGCGGTACCGGTCTCCCGCGGTCCCGGCCGCGGTGGAGGAGACCGAGCACGGGTTCCGGCTCTTGCTCGACGCGCCTGCGTACGGCGTGGCTGCGGGGCAGGCCGCCGTTCTCTACGAGGACGACGTGGTCGTCGGAGCGGGGGTGCTGTGACATCGGACCGGATCCTGCTCACGATTCCTCGCGGCGAGGGCTTCGAGAATGTCGCGCAGCTCGTCCTCGCGGGCGTCGCGGCCCGGTTGAACCTCACCTATGAGGTGATGGACGATCTCGGCACGGCGCTGTCGACGCTGCTCGAGCGGCGCGGGGAGCAGGGCGAGCTGACGGTCGAGCTCGACGTCGGCGAAGACGTCGTCACGGCGACGCTCGGCCCGTTCGGCGACGCGCTCCGGCTCGAACTCGAGCGTCAGGACGGCGGTGTCGGCCTGCGCCGCGTGCTGGAGACGATGGTCGACGGTTTCGGCACCGTCGAGCGCGAGGGCGGCGAGTGGATCGAGCTCGAGAAGAGGGTCGAGAGCGCGCCTTGACCGAGAAGAGCGACAAAGCTCTCCTGCGCCGGTATCACCAAGACGGCGACCTCGCCGCGCGCGAGCAGCTGATCGAGCAGTACATGTCCCTCGTCCGCTCGCTCGCCCGCCGCTACTCCTATCGCGGCGAGCAGTTCGAGGACCTCGTCCAGATCGGCGCGATCGGCCTGATCAAGGCGATCGACCGGTTCGACCTCGACCGCGGGGTCGAGCTGACCACCTACGCGACGCCGAACATCATCGGCGAGATCAAGCGGCATTTCCGCGACCGCGGCTGGTCGGTGCGGGTGCCCCGTGGTCTGCAGGAGCTCAACATCCAGCTCTCGCGGCTGCTCGAGGAGAAGACGGTCGAGCTGGGCCGCTCGCCCACGATCAGCGAGCTCGCCAAGGCCGCGGAAGTCTCGGACGAGGAGGTGCTCGAGGCGCTCGAGAGCGGCCGGGCCTACAGCTCGCTGTCGCTCTCGGCAGGTCCCGGCCAGGACGAGGACGGCGACCTCGACCCGCTCGAGTCGCTCGGGACGGAGGAGCACGAGTACGAGGTCTCCGAGGACCGGGCGATCCTCGCGCCCGGCTTCCGCGTCCTCGACGATCGCGAGCGGACGATTCTCCATCTCCGCTTCTTCAAGGGGCTGACGCAATCCCAGATCGCGCAGCAGGTCGGGATCTCGCAGATGCACGTGTCCCGGCTGATCCGCCGCTCGCTCGAGAAGATCCGCGAGGAGATCGCCGAGGACGAGGAAGCGGGCCGACCCCTGCGGTAGGTCGGCCCGCCGATCGGACGCTTACTCCAGGCTCAGCTGGGCGCTGTCCGAGCTGAGCGACGAGAGATTGAACCTGCCGTCGCTGAAGGTGCACTGCATCTCGACCGTGTCGCCGAGCGCGAAGCCTGAGAGCTCGGTGCCGGGCGGCATCGCACAGTTGACCGGCTCCGGGTGACCATCGACTTGGATGCCGACACCGTCCGAGCGCTTCGACCCGAGCACGCCGGTCAGGTCGAACCACTCCGCGAGCCGACCTTCCCCGTACTCGAGCGACGCGTTGGCGGACGTGAGGCCGGTGAGCACATAGTGGCCGAGGGGCTTCCTGTCGCACTCGATCTCGACGAGGTCGCCGACCGCGAAGCCGCGCAGGTCCTGGCCGGCCTGCAGGGCGCAGGTCGCCTTTTCGTTCTCGTGCATCAGCGACGCCACTTCCGTCTGAGCCGTCACGGCGACCGTGACGGAGACCGAGTCGAGCCCTGTGATCGATCCCTCGAGGTCGATTGATCCGTCGCCGCCGTCTGGGGGATCGCCCGCCTTCGGACGGAGCTTCACCAGCACGAAGCGGCCGTCTGTGAAGTTGCAGCTCATCTCGACCGGTTGCCCGGCCGCGAAGCCGGAGAGATGGACCGAGGGCGGGACCGCGCAGCGCACCGGCTCGGGATGGCCCTCGACGGTCACGCTGACCGTTGTGGATGAGAGGGAGGCGACGACGCCGGTGACCGTGAAGTAGTTGTCGCCCATGTCAACGCCGTCGTCGCCACCCGTGCCGTCGTTGCTCGCGTCCTCGTTGTCGAGGCTGACGAGTGTGAAGCTGCCGTCCGGCTCCACCGTCGCGTGCAGCGAGACCTCGTCCCCCGGCGCGAGTTCGGGTAGATCGAAATCGTCGGGAACGGTGACCTTGACGAGGCCGCGGCCGTGCACCGCGAGGCTGAGAACGCCTTTCTCGGTCGAGAGGTAGATGCCCTCGAGCTCGAGTTCGTCGTCGTGGCCGATCGGCTTGACGTCGTCGCAGAAGAGCCGCGCCTTGCCGAAGCTGGCCGAGGCGTGGACGCGGTCGCCTGCGCGCAGCTTGGCCGCGGCACCTCTTCGCAGACTGAACGCGAAGACGCTTTTTCCTGCAGAGAGGTAGAGCTTCTGCCCGGCGCGCTTCACGACCGTCGCTCGTACGCGGGCGTGCCTGAGGCGGCGGATCTGCTTCGTTCCGGTGGCCGCGAAGGTGCCGTCGGGCAGCTGGCGGGCCCGGAACGCGACGAGAGCGCCGATGCCGATCTTGCGAATCGCCTGCGGGGCTCGAACCGTCCGGACGGTCCCGTTCTCGGCGGCGGTCACGATCGCCTTCCGCTTTGCGTTCTTTGCGATCACGACGCCCTGGAAGGCGCCGGCGTTCGCGGCTGTCGGCAGAGCGAGCCCGACCAGAGCCACGAGCACTCGTTTCATTTCGCTTCCTCCTGTTGTGCCGGCCCGGTGGCGAAGCGCCGGCTGTCGCTGTTTTCTGCGGCAGCGGTCGGGCGGCAACCACCGTGACTTTGATCGGCCTCGCCGCGCTTCACTCGCGAAACTTCCCTCGTGCGGGTCACCGCATTCGAGTTACGCAGAGGCGCGGAGAGCGGCACCTAGAATCAACGCCGATGCGTACGACGGCGGAGTTGCGCGAAGGCTTTCTCTCCTTCTTCGAGGAGAAGGGCCACGTGCGCCGGCCCTCGGCCTCAGTGATCCCGCCGGCCGACGACCCGACAACGCTCTTCATCATCGCCGGCATGCAGCCGATGAAGCGCTGGTTCCTCGGTCTGGAGGCGCCGCCCGCGCCGCTTGTGACTACGGCCCAGAAGGCGGTGCGTGCCGGAGGCAAGCAGAACGACCTCGATGATGTCGGTCTGACGAACCGGCATCTCTGCTTCATGGAGATGCTCGGGAACTTTTCGTTCGGCGATTACTTCAAGGACGGCGCGGTCGACTTCGCCTGGGAGTTCGTGACCGAGCGGATGAAGCTCGAGCCGGAGCGTCTGTGGCCGACGATCTTCGCCGGCGATCCAGAGTTGCAGCTCGGCGAGGACGAGATCGCGATCGCGAGCTGGGAGCGATATGTGCCGCGCGAACGGATCATCGGACTCCCGCGCTCCGAGAACTTCTGGCAGGCGGCCGATACGGGTCCATGCGGCCCCTGCAGCGAGCTCCACTACGACCGCGGCGAGGAGTACGGCTGTGGCCGGCCGACCTGCGCTCCCGGCTGTGAGTGCGAGCGGTTTCTCGAGCTCTGGAATCTGGTCTTCATGGAATTCGATCTCGCGGAAGACGGCACCTTGACGGCGCTGCCGCGGCAGAACATCGACACGGGAATGGGCCTCGAGCGGGCGGCGATGATCCTGCAAGGAGTCGATTCGCTCTTCGACATCGACACGTTCGAGCCGCTGCTGGCGTGGGTCGGCGAGCGTGCGAACGTGCCGTACGGCTCGTCCGAAGACGCGACGAAGGCCTACCGCGTCGTTGTCGAGCACGCGCGGACGGCGGCGTTCCTCGTCGCCGAAGGCGTCGCGCCCGCGAACGAAGGGCGCGGCTACGTGCTGCGCCGGGTGATCCGCCGGGCGGTTCAGTTCGGCCGGCGCCTTGGACTGGAGCCACCGTTCCTCCACGAGTTGGCCGACGTCGTGCGCGGGCAGATGGGCTCTGTCTACCCGGAGCTCGAAGAACGCCGCAGCGAGGTCACGGAGTTGATCCGGGCCGAGGAAGACCGCTTCCGAGAGACGCTCGCCCGCGGCGAGAAGCTGTTCGAAGAGATGGTCGCGAAGGGCGAGATCACGCCCGAGGACGCGTTCCGCCTGCACGACACGTTCGGCTTCCCGTGGGAGCTGACGAAGGAGCTCGCGGCCGAGCGTGGGCTCGAGGTCAACGAAGAGGAGTTCACCCGGCTGATGGAGGAGCAGCGCGAGCGGTCGCGGCAGGGCTCGGCGTTCGAGGTGGACGTACGGGTAACCGGCCCCCGCACGGAGTTCGTCGGTTACGAGCGGACTGACGTGCTGACGGCGATCCTCGCCTACGCAGAGCTCGGCGACGGCACGTTCCAGGCGAAGCTCGAGAAGTCGCCGTTCTATCCAGAGGGCGGCGGCCAGGTCTCGGACGCCGGCTACATCGAGAACGAGGAGACCGGCGCCCGCGCCGAGCTGATCAAGGCGACGCGGCTAGACGACGACCAGGTGCTGACCTTCAGCGGCCAGGGGTTCGGCGAAGGCATCCGCGTGCGTGCGGTCGTGCCGTGGTCGGTGCGCTTCCCGACCATGGCCAACCACACGGCGACGCACGTGCTGCACAAGGCGCTCCGCGACCTGCTGGGCGAGCACGTCAAGCAGGCCGGCTCTGCCGTGCGGCCCGACAAGCTGCGCTTCGACTTCACGCATCCGCAGGCGCTGACCCCGGACGAGCGCGCGCGGGTCGAGCATGCCGTCAACGAGATCGTCTTCCAGAACCGGCCGGTCCGCGCGTTCGTGACCCCGATCGAGGAGGCACGCAACCTTGGCGCGATGATGCTCTTCGGCGAGAAGTACGGCGAAGAGGTCCGGGTTGTCGAGATCGACGGCTACTCACGCGAGCTCTGCGGGGGCACGCATGTGCGTTCGACGGCGGAGATCGGCCCGATCGTGATCCTCTCGGAGGGCTCGGTCGGCTCCGGCGCGCGGCGGATCGAGGCTGTGACCTCCGGCGAGGCGTTCGCGCTCCTCCACGAGCGGAGCCGCGAGTCGGAGCAGCTTCGCGCGGAACTCGCGGAGGCGCGCAAGCAGACGCGAAAGCAGGCCCGCGACCGGGGTGCGGATGTGGTCTACCGCGACGAGTCCGGAGACGTCGTCGTGGCCGAGGTAAAAGCGGTCAAGGGCTCCGCGCTTCGCGATCTGTCGGATCAGATCCGGCAAGCGAAGAAGGCGCTGGCGGTGCTGCTCGGGTCCGTCGACGACGGCCGCGTCTACCTCGTCGTCAACGTCGACCCGTCGCTCGTCGACGCCGGCGTCGACGCGGTCGCGGTTGCTCGCGAGGCGGCGAAGAAGATCGACGGTGGCGGTGGCGGACGGCCGAACCTGGCCGAGGCCGGCGGCAAGAATCCGGCCGGGCTCGCCGACGCGTTCGAGGTGGGAAAGAGCGAGATCGCCGCTGCCCGCCGATGAAGGTCGTGGCGGTGGATTACGGCTCGGCGAGAACCGGGGTTGCCGCCTCGGACCCGACCGGCACGCTTGCTAGACCAGTGGGCGTGGTCGAACGCGTCCGCACCGAGGCCGGTATGGAGCAATTGGTCGAGCTGATCAGCGGCGAGAGTCCCGAGCGCGTCGTCGTCGGCGTGCCGCTGACGCTTCGCGGCGAGCGCGGCGACCAGGCGCTCGAGACCGAGCGGTTCGTCGAAGAGCTCAGCCGCGTGCTCGACGTGCCCGTCGAAGGGTTCGACGAACGCTTCACGACCGATCTCGCCGAGCAGGATCCCGGAAGCCGTAACCTGCCGGCCGATGCCCGGGCCGCTGCCCACCTGTTGACGAGCTACCTCGCGTGGTCGAGCCGAGGCGCGGAGTAATCGCGCCGCAGCCGCGCCGCCCCGAGCGGCCGCGCCCTCCGCGCGCCGTGGTCATGCGGCGACGGCTCGTCGCGCTGGGCATTCTCCTGGCCGCGCTGATCGGTCTCGGCTTCGCGGTTGCGGGCGTCCGCGACCGCGGCCACAAGCAGCCCAAGCCCGTCGCCGCCCCCAAGCCCTTCCGGATCGTCTTTCCGGAGGGCTTCACCCGACTCCAGATGGCAGACCGGGTCAAGAGCGTCGCCGAGATCGCCGCGCACGAGCGCGGGCGCACGCCGCGCCTTTCCGAGCGCGGCTACCGCGCGGCCACCGCCGGTAGGCGCCTGGTGCCGGGGTTCGGCCGCCACCCGCTCGAGGGCTTCCTCTTTCCCGCCACGTATCAGTTCACCGCGCGGACGACCTCGGCCCAGCTCGTGCGGGCTCAACTGAAGGCCTTCCGCAGGAGCTGGGCCAGGATCGACCTCGCCTACGCGCGCTCGAAGAACCTGACTCGCTACGACGTGCTCACGATCGCGTCGATGGTCGAGAAGGAGGCGGTCGCGCCCGAAGAGCGCCCGAAGATCGCCCGGGTAATCTACAACCGTCTGCACCACCGGATGCCGCTTCAGATCGACGCGACCACTCGCTACGGCTTTCACGTACCCGGAACGAAGTCGCTGCTCCAGTCCCAGTTGAACTCGGACAATCCCTACAACACGCGCAAGCGGCCCGGGCTGCCGCCGACGCCGATCGCGAACCCCGGGCTCGCCTCGATCCAGGCCGCCGCGCACCCCATCGACGGCGACTGGCTCTACTTCGTTCGCAAGCCGGACAAGGTGCATCATTTCTTCACGGCGAGCGAGCAGGCGTTCAACGAGTACAAGAACGCGCACGGCTTTTGATCTCGGGCTCGACGCGTCTCGTCGCGCTGCTCGGGCAGCCGGTCGCCGAGTCGCTGTCGCCCCGGATGCACAACGCCGCTTTCGCGGCGCGGGGCCTGGACTGGGCCTACGTCGCCTGCGAGGTCGCTCCGGAGCGGTTCGATTCGGCGATCCGCGGCCTCGACGACCTCGGGTTTGCCGGCGCGAACGTGACGATTCCGCATAAGCGTGCAGCCGCCGGGCTGTCCGACGAGGCCGAGGGACCGTCCGTGAACACGCTGGTCTTCCGCGACGGGCGCAGCTTCGGTTTCAACACCGACAAGGAGATCGTGGCCGGGATCGAAGCCGAGCGCGTCTGCTTGATCGGCGACGGCGGAGCGGCGGCTGCGCTGCTGCCTGCGCTGACGGGCGAGGTGCGGACGTTCTCGCGCACGGGCAAGTGGCCGCCCGACGCGTCGGACGCCGACCTGATCCTCAACGCAACGCCGGTCCGCGACGAGCTGTTCGTCGAGCCCCGGCCAGGGCAAACCGTTGTCGATCTCGCCTACCGCGCTGACGGCGGCGCCACAGCCCTGGTCGAGGCGGCGCGCGCCGTGGGTTGCGAGGTCGTCGACGGTCTCGAGGCACTCGTCCGCCAGGGCGCCGCCTCGTTCGAGCTCTGGACCGGCGTGGCGCCGCCGGTTGACGCGATGCGCGCCGCAGTACGCTCCGCCTGATGCTGAAGCTGACGACCGCGGGCGAGTCGCACGGGCCGGCGCTCGTCGGGATCGTGACGGGCTTGCCGGCGGGCCTCTCGCTCGACCGCCAGGCGATCGACGCCGACCTGCGGCGGCGCCAGCAGGGCTACGGCCGCAGCCCGCGCCAGCAGCTCGAGCAGGACGAGGTCGAGGTGCTCGCCACACTGGGGACGCCGCTCGCGCTGGTCGTCCGGAACCGCGATCACAAGAACTGGGCCTGGGGAATGAGCCCATGGCCGCCCGAAGGCGAGCCGGAGGGCAAGGGGACGAAGCCCGTAACGCTGCCACGCCCCGGCCACGCGGATCTCGCCGGAGCCCAGAAGTTCGGTCTCGATGACGTTCGCGACGCCCTCGAGCGTGCCAGCGCGCGGCAGACGGCGGTCGCGGTCGCCGCGGGCGCCGTGGCGAAGGCGCTGCTGAGGGAGCTCGGGATCGAGGTGCGCGGCCAGGCGAGCGCGGAGGCGGGCGCCGACGCGGCCGCCGTCGACGCGGCGCGCAAGGACCGCGACACGCTCGGCGGCGTCGTCGAGGTGCGCGCGCGCGGTGTGCCCCCGGGGCTCGGTTCGTACGCCACCAAGGACGAGCGCCTCGACGCGCGACTCGCGGCAGCGCTGATGGGGATCCAGGCGGTGAAGGCCGTCGAGGTCGGCGAGGGATTCGGGCTGTCCCGCCTACGCGGTTCCGAGGCCCACGACGAGATCGTCCGCGACGAGCGCGGCCTCCACCGGACGACGAACCGGGCGGGCGGCATCGAGGGGGGCGTCTCGAACGGCGAGCAGCTCGTCGTTCGCGCGGCGATGAAGCCGCTGCCGACGCTGATGAGGCCGCTCGCGTCCGTTGATCTGCAGACCGGCGAGCCCGGCGAGGCACTCGTGGAACGCAGCGACGTCTCCGCGGTCGAGGCGCTCGCCGTCGTCGCCGAGGCGGCGGTGGCGTTCGAGCTGGCCCGAGCGGCGCGCGAGAAGTTCGGCGGCGATGCGCTAGGCGACTTCGTCGCCGCGCACAAGGCCTACGTGGAGCGGATCGACTGGCAACGGCGCTAGGGAGGCATATCGGGTTGGTCGGCTTCATGGGAGCCGGCAAGTCGACGATCGGCCGCGAGGTCGCGAGTCGGCTGGGCAGGCCGTTCCTCGACGTCGACGATGAGGTCGAGCGGGCCGAGGGGCCGATCTGGGAGATCTTCGCGAAGCAGGGAGAAAGTGCGTTTCGCGAGCTCGAAGCGCGGTTCGTCCGGGACGCGTGCAGCCGCCGCGAGCCGAGTGTGATCGCCGTCGGCGGCGGCGCGATCGAGACGCGGCACCTCCTGGACGAGCTCGACGTCTTCACGATCCACCTGGACGTCGACGTCGACGTCGCCTGGGCGCGCGTGAGCGGCAGCCGCAGGCCCCTGGCGCAGGACGAGGCGGAGTTTCGCGAGCGGTATGCGCGCCGGCAGCCGCTCTACGAGGAGGTCGCCGACGGCACAGCGCGGGACGCGGACGGGGTCGTCCTGGCCGCGGGTGGCGTGACGGTCTCGGCCATGCCCCCGGACCTGGTCCCGGGACCTGGCCAGGCCGAGCTCGTCGCGGACGAACGTGTGCTCGAGCTTCACCAGCCGCCGGTCGACGCGCGCACGCTGAAGGTGCCCGCCGGAGAGGAGGCGAAGACGGTCGCGACCGCAGAGCGTCTCTGGCGGCAGCTCCGGCTCGATCGCAGCGGGACGCTCGTCGCCTTCGGCGGCGGCTGCACGACCGACGTTGCCGGTTTCGTCGCCGCGACGTATCTCCGCGGGATCGACTGGGTGGCTGCGCCGACGACGCTCGTCGGCCAGGTCGATGCGGCGATCGGTGGCAAGACCGCCATCAACCTCACCGAGGGAAAGAACCTGGTCGGCGCCTTCCACTGGCCGGTCCGAACGGTGATCGATCCGCAGCTGATGAAGACGCTTCCGGACGAGCAGCGGCACGAAGGGATGGCCGAGGTCGTCAAAACGGGGTTACTCGCCGGGGAGCCGCTCTGGGAGCTCCCCGACGACGAGCTCGTCCGCCGTTGCGCCGCCTTCAAGACCGCGGTGTGCCTGCGCGATCCGCACGACCGCGGCCCAAGGCAGGTGCTCAACCTCGGACACACGTTCGCGCACGCGCTGGAAGCTGCGGCCGAGTACGAGACCGTCAGCCACGGGCGAGCGGTCGCTCTCGGGCTGCTGGCAGCCCTGCGGCTCTCAGGTCACCCGACCGATCTCGTCGAGGAGATACTCGCGCCTGAGCCCGTCAGGGTGGACAGGGACCGCGCCTGGCAGGCGCTCGAGCGCGACAAGAAGTCGACCGGCGGCGAGCTGAGGCTCGTCCTGCTCGGGGACGACGGCGGCTTCACAACGAGCCTGCCCGGGTCCGACGTCCGCCGCGCGCTCGACGAGCTAATCGCCGATTAGAGTGAGTCGGTGCGCATAGTCGTTCTGAACGGAGTCAACCTCGACGTGGTCGGCCGTCGGGATCCGGAGCTCTACGGTGGGCTCAGCATCCGGCAGCTCGAATCCCGCATCTTCGAATGGGCGATGCAGCTGGAGCTGAACGTCAAGTGCCGACAGACAAACAGTGAGGGCGAGTACGTCGACTGGTGCCACGAGGCGCTCGACTGGGCCGAGGGAGTGGTCCTCAACCCGGGCGCCTGGACGCATTACAGCTACGCGATTCGCGACGCCGTCGCACTCTTCGACGTGCCGGTGGTCGAGGTCCACCTCTCGAACATCGACCAGCGAGAGGAATGGCGGCGCACGTCGGTGATCTCCGACCTCGCGGCGAAGCGCATCATCGGCAAGGGACCGCAGGGCTACCGCGAGGCGCTCGCATATCTTGCGGGGAGCACATGAACGCCCGCGTCGAGAAACTGCTGCAGAAGCTCGAGGAGCCGCTGATCGTCACCACGCCGGCGAACGTGCGGTACTTGACCGGTTTCGTCAGCTCGAACGTCTCGCTCGTCGTCGAGCCGGATCGAGTCCGCCTGTTCACCGATTTCCGCTACGCGACGGCGGCGCGCGCCGTCCCGGAGGTCGAGTTCGTCGAAACCAGGCGCGACACGATCGTCCACATGGCCGAGTTCCTGTCAGGCCGGTTCGGCTTCGAGAGCACCCACCTGACCTACCGGCACTACGAGCAGCTGCGCGACGGAGGCCTCGAGCTCGTCCCGCGGTTCGGGGTGGTGGAAAGCCTGCGCGCGGTCAAGGACGAGGACGAGCTGGACAAGATCCGCCGCGCGGCCGCGATCACCGACCGGGCGTACGAGCAACTGGCGGACGAGCGGTTCGTCGGCCGGACCGAGCGCGACCTCGCTTGGCGGATGACCCTGTTCCTGCATGAGTTCGGGGCCGACGAGGAAGCGTTCGAGCCGATCGTCGCCGCCGGCGCGAACAGCGCCTGTCCGCACGCCGACCCAAGCGACCAGGTGATCGAATCCGGCACGACGATCGTGGTCGACGCGGGCGCGGCGCTCGACGGCTACTGCTCCGATTGCACGCGCACCTTCGCAACCGGGGAGCTACCGGACGAGCTGCGGCGCGCCTACGACGTCTGCCTCGAAGCGCAGCTCAAGGGCGTCGAGGCAGCTAGGTCGGGCATCGAGGCAAAGGTGGCCGACGCCGCTGCCCGCGGCGTAATCGAGCAGGCCGGGTTCGGCGAGAACTTCGGCCACGGACTCGGCCACGGCGTCGGCATCGACGTCCACGAGGCCCCGCGCGTCGCGGCGACGTCGACGGATTCGCTCGTCACCAACAACGTCGTCACGATCGAGCCCGGGATCTATCTGGAAGACACCGGCGGGATCCGGATCGAGGACCTCGTGATCGTCACGGACGGCGAGGCCGAAGTGCTGTCCAACTTTCCGAAAGAGCTCCTGATCGTGAGCTGATGGCAGAGATCGTCGGCACGAACCAGTTCCGGAACGGAATGCACATCGAGCTCGACGGCGGCGTCTGGCGGATCGTCGAGTTCCAGCACGTCAAGCCCGGCAAAGGCGGCGCGTTCGTGCGCACGCGCGTGAAGAACCTCGACAGCGGCGCGGTCGTCGACCGCACCTTCCGGGCGGGCGAGAAGTTTCCGCGCGTCCACACCGAGGTCAAGAACATGCAGTACCTCTACGAGTCCGGCGACGAGATCGTCTTCATGGACTCCGAGACGTACGAGCAGACCGCCTTGCCGCGAGAGTCGGTCGCCGACGCCATCGAGTTCATGAAGCCCTCCTCGTCCGTGCAGATGCTGATGGTCGACGGCCGACCGGCGGGCGTGCAGCTCCCGGCCTCGGTCGAGCTGACGGTTTCCGAGACCGAACCCGGCGTTCGCGGCGACACGGTGTCCAACGTGAACAAGCCCGCGACGCTCGAGACCGGCGCCACGGTGCAGGTGCCGCTCTTCGTGAACACCGGCGACCGGATCAAGGTCGACCCGCGCGAGCGGCGCTACATCTCGCGGGCCTGAGCGACCTCGATCTCGATGCCGGTCGTCTCGTCTGCGACGACGCCGGCATGGTCGGCTGAAGACCCACCCGTGATCCGCCACATGTCGGGGATCAGGAGCAGAGTCAGGCTAGAGACCATTGTCAGCGCGAAGGCCGCGAGCAGGGTCTCCTTGACGCCGACGGCTTCGGCGATCGGCCCGACGATCGCGAGGCCGAGCGGGCGGAGCGCCGTCGAGCCCATCCAGTCGTAGGCGGAGACGCGCGAGAGCGCCTCCGGCGGGACGTTCCGCTGCACGGTCGTCTCCCAGAGGGTGCCCGCAACCCCGATCGAAAGCCCTGACGCCAGCTCGGTCAGCGCGATCGTCCAGACAGGCGCGGCGAAGGCGAGCAGGACCAGGCTCGGACCGCTGAGGAGGATGATTCCCCAGGCGAAGATGAGCGGCCGCCTCGGCCGGAGCCGCATCGACCAGGCATTGCCGAGGAGCGTCCCCGCGCTGAAGGCGACCAGGATCGTCGCCCAGGCGCCGGCGCCTCCGAGCGATTGCTTCGCGACGAGCGGGCCGAGCACCATGATCGTCGCCAGGTAGATCATCTGGAAGGCGGCGAAGTCGACGATGCTCGCCCACAGCCACGTCCGCGAGCGAACCTCGCGCCAGCCGCCCGCGAGCTCCTGCCAGAAGGACTCGCGCGGCCGCGGCGTGTAGCCGAGCGGCCGGATCCGCGCGAGTAGGACGGCGGCGAGCGCGAACGTGGCGGCGTCGCCGAGCAGCGCCCAGCCGGCGCCCACCGTCGCGACGAGCGCACCGCCTACCCCGGGCCCGACGATGCCGCCGACACTGAGCGTCAGGTACATGAGCCCGTTGGCGGCCTGGAGCTGCTCCGACGGGACGAGCTGCGGGGTCAGGCCCGACGCGGCGGGCCGGAAGACGCCGGTCGCCGCACCGTGAAGGAGTTGGAGCGCGATCAGCTCCCAGACCTGCGCGTGACCGCTGACGAGCAGCAGGCCCAACAGGCCCTGGCTGAAGAACCGCACGACGTGCGAGGCGACCATCACCTGCTGCCGCGGCAGCCGGTCGGCCCAGACCCCGCCGGCGAGGAAGAGCAGCACCTGGCCCAGAATCCGGGCGAAGAGGACGAACCCGAGGTCGGAGACGGAGCCGGTCAGATCGAGGACCGCGAATGCGATCGCGACCGGGACAAAGAAGTCGCCTACCGTCGAGATCAGCTGCGCCCAGAAGACGCGGCGAAAGTCGCGCAGACGCAGGACTTCCGGCACCATCGCCGCGTCAAGCTACACAGCGGGCCTGAGAAACAGCCGGTCGGCCCGCGCTAGGCTCCGGGGTCAAGATGCCCGCGCTCGTCGACACGACGATCCGGTTGCTGTCCCAGGAGCCGCTCGCGGGCAGGATGCCGACGGCGGACCTGCTTCGGCTGGCCGAGGCCTTGGACGGAGCCGGCTTCGCCTACCTAGAGGTCTCCGGCGGCGGGGTCTTCGACAGCGCGGTTCGGCGTGGTGTCGAGAGCCCCTGGGAGCGGATCCGCGCACTCAAGGCGCGCACCAAGACGCCGCTCGCGATGGCATTGCGAGGGCGATTCCTGGTCGGCTCGAGGCCCGTCGGCGCGGACTTCGCCCGCCGCTTCGTCGCTTCCGCAGCCGAGAGCGGCATCGACGTCTTCCGGCTGCACGACCCCCTCAACGACGTCTCCAACCTGCGCGAGGCCGGCGAGGCGATCACGAATGCCGAGCGCGAGTTCGATGCCGGCCTCGTCTACGGGTCGGGTCACACCGGCGAGACCGAAGATCTCGTCGAGCAGGCGAAGAAGCTGCCCGAGCTTGGCGCCGTGCGGATCCTCCTCCACGATCCTTCGAGCTCGCTCGAGCCGCACCGGGCCCATGAGCTGGTCGGCGCCCTGCGCGAGGCGAGCGGGCTCCCGGTTGGGCTCTACTGCCAGGGTGCCGCCGGCAACGCCCTCGCGTCTGCGCTCGAGGCCGTCCGTGCGGGGGCGGACCTCGTCTCCTGCGCCCTCTACCCGATCGCCCTGACACTGCACCGCGTCTCGGGCGAGGCGCTCGCGACCTCCCTCGCCGGCCTCGGGCAGGATGCCGGGGTCGACGCCGACGCCCTCTGGCGGGCGTCGGAGCTCGTCGACGAGCACCTCGGGGACGAACCGGTCACTCCCGTGGCCCCGCGGATCGCAGTCCGCGCCGCCGAGCACCGCGTGCCGCCCGGACTCGTCGCCGCGCTCGACATCCATCTACGCGCGCAGGCCGCCGGCGACCGGCTGGACGAGGTCCTCGAGGAGCTGCTGCGCGTGCGGGAGGAGGTGGGCTGGCCGCCACTCGCCGCTCCGATCGGCCAGATCCTCGGCTCGCAGGCGCTCCTGAACGTGCTCTCGGCGACGCGCTACCAGACGATGATCGACGAGCTCCGCGGGCTGGTCTCGGGCAACTACGGGTCGCCGCCGGGAACGATCGATCCGGCCGTCCGCCGTGCGGCGGAGCTGCTTTCCGACGGCGTCCCCGAAGCGGAGCCCGTCGACCTGGAGCGGCTGAGCGACGAA
Organism: Actinomycetota bacterium; assembly: GCA_005888315.1. Classification (GTDB taxonomy): domain Bacteria; phylum Actinomycetota; class Thermoleophilia; order Gaiellales; family Gaiellaceae; genus 13-2-20CM-68-14. Next base: position 134,482 of record VAWH01000018.1, read on the forward strand.
GCCCAGGGCCTGGCTGCGAGCGACGAGGAGCTGCTGCTGCTCGCCCTCTTCGGCGAGGAGGCGCGACCGCTGCTCGAAGCGATTCGCGGGCGTCACGCCGGCGCCGACTCGCTTGCGGCGAGCGGCGTCGACCAAGCGCGTGCCGAACGGATTCGCGAGGTCGTCCGCATCGTCCAGGAATCCGGTGTGGGAGAGATCACGATCGACGAAGGCGGCATGCGCGTCTCCGTGCGGCGGACGCCCGACCCGATCGAACCCGTCCTCGCGTCCGCCGCGGGCGAAGGATCGGTCGTGGAAGCCGAAGAGGCCGTGCCTGCAGAGCAGCCGTCGGGCGACGGCCTCATTCGCATCGAGGCGCCGATGGTCGGCACCTTCTACCGCGCTCCGCAGCCCGGCGCGCCGCCGTTCGTCGAGGAGGGCGACGCGGTCGGCCCTGGGCAGACGCTCTGCATCCTCGAGGCGATGAAGCTGATGAACGAGGTCAAGGCCGACGCCGAGGCGGTCGTCCGCGCGATCCATGTCGGCAACGCGGAGCCCGTCGAATTCGGTCAGCTTCTGTTCGAGCTGGAACCAATCAATGGCCGGCCCTTGGGTCTCTAGCCTTGTTCTCCCGCGTCCTCGTGGCCAACCGCGGTGAGATCGCAGTGCGCGTGATCCGGGCGCTACATGAGCTCGAGATCGAGGCCGTCGCGATCTACTCGACCGCGGACAGGGAGTCCATGCACGTGCGGCTCGCGGACCGCGCCGTCGCCGTCGGACCGGCGCCGGCATCGCAGAGCTACCTGAACATTCCGTCTGTGATCGCCGCTGCCGCGACGACGGGTTGCGAGGCGATCCATCCGGGCTACGGGTTCCTCGCCGAGAACCCGGCGTTTGTCGCGGCCTGCGAGGACAACAGCATCGTCTTCGTCGGCCCGACCGCCGACGTGATGGCCCGGATGGGCGACAAGGTGCAGGCGAAAGGGGAGATGGCGCAGGCGGGTGTGCCGCTCGTGCCGGGAAGTTCAGGCGCGGTCGAGCTCGCCGAGGCGCGCTCGCTTGCGGCCGAGTTGGATTACCCGATCCTGCTCAAGGCTGCCGCTGGCGGAGGCGGCAAGGGAATGCGGATCGTCGACGGCGAGGCCGACCTCGAGGGAGACTTCCAGACCGCCGCCGCGGAGGCAGAGGCCGCTTTCGGTGATCCCAGCCTCTACGTCGAAAAGCTCGTCCGCCCGGCCAGGCACGTGGAGATCCAGGTGCTCGCCGATGCGCATGGCGACGTTCTTACCCTCGGGGAGCGCGAGTGCTCCATTCAGCGGCGCCACCAGAAGCTGATCGAGGAATCGCCTTCGCCAGGGGTCACGTCCCAGACGCGGGAGGCGATGGAAACCCGAAACGCAGGCACGTTCGAGTTTCTGCTCGGCCCCGACCAGCGCTTCTACTTCATCGAGCTGAACGCGCGCCTGCAGGTGGAACATCCGGTCTCGGAGCTGGTCACCGGCATCGACCTCGTGCGCGAGCAGCTGCGAATCGCGGCCGGCGAGTCCCTCACCGCGACCGGCCGGGCCCCGCGCCGCGGGCACGCGATCGAAGTCCGGATCAACGCGGAGGATCCCGCCCGCAACTTCGCGCCGGCGCCGGGCCTGGTCAAGGAGTTCCGGCCTCCTCTCGGCCCGGGGATCAGGCTCGACACGTTCGTCGAGGCCGGCTACACGGTGCCGCCCTTCTACGACTCCCTGCTCGGCAAGCTCGTCGTCTGGGACGAAGACCGGCCCGCCGCGATCTCGCGCACGCTGCGGGCGCTCGGCGAGCTTTCAGTGACGGGGATCCCGACCACCCGGGAGCTCGCGATCCAGGTCCTCCGCAGTGAGCAGTTCGCGAGCGGCCGCTACTCGACCTCGTTTCTGGAGGAGAGCGGAACTCGGCTCGCGGTGGCCGCAGAATGAGCGACGAGCTCGTCATCAGCGAGCCGCAAGGAACCGTCTGCGTGCCGGCCGCGACGCTGGCGCGCATCGTCGTCCTCGCGGCCGAGCTCGCGGACGGCGCGCGTGTCCGGCGGTCGCGCCGAGGGGTCGACGTCGAGGTCGCCGGCGAGAGCGCGACCGTCACGCTCCGGCTGGCGGCGCGCTACGGGACGGTCCTGCCCCAGGTGGCCGAGGAGGTCCAGCGGCAAGTCGCGGGGGCGCTCCAGCAGATGTGCGGAGTCGAAGTCAGGAGCGTCGAGGTCGCCATCGAGGAGCTCGTGTGACGCTCAGCCGCCGCGCCTCTCGCCGTACCGCCTTCTTCCTTCTCTATCAGTGGGACGTGACCGGCCAGCCGCTGGCCTCGCTCTACGAGGGCGAGGTGGACGAGTTTGCCCGCGAGACGGCCGAAGCCGTCGCGGCGCGCGTCGAGCAGCTCGACCGCCGCATCACCGCGGCTTCGGAGGGCTGGACCGCCGACCGGCTCGGCGCCGTCGAACGCAACATCCTCAGGCTCGCGACGTACGAGCTCGACGAGGGCACCGTCCCGCTCGAGGTCGCGATCGACGAAGCTGTCACACTCGCCAAGCGGTACGCGACGGTGGAGGCAGGTCGGCTGGTAAACGGGATTCTCGGACGGATCGCGCGCGAGCAGGAGGTGGCATGAGTTCGAAAGATGCCTTGGAGCGGGCCGAGAGCCTGCTCGAGCGGCTGGAGCGAACGCGCCAGGAGCTCGAGTCGACGCAGGATCCCGACCGCGCGATCGAGATCCTCTCCGAGCTCGCGGAGATCGCGAAAGAGGTCGAGGCCGAGCTGGCCCGGGCGAAGAAGGAGGCCGGGTGACGAGCCCTCGGGACTTGGCCGAGCTGGTCGAGGGCTACCTCGACGAGCTGGCGCTGACCCCGGAGCTGGGCGAGCTCGCCGAGCCGATTCGCTACGCGCTCGCCGGCGGCGGCAAGCGGATCAGGCCGGTGCTCTGCCTCGCGACCGGCCAGGCGCTCGGGCGTGACCCCGAGGAGCTCCTCCCGGCGGGTGCCGCGGTCGAGCTCGTCCACAACTTCTCATTAGTCCACGACGACCTTCCCGCCCTCGACAACGACGAGCTCCGCCGCGGACGTGCGAGCACGTGGGCGCAGTTCGACGAGGCGACGGCGGTTCTGGCAGGGGACGCGCTTCTCACCGAGGCCCTCCGCCTGGCCCTCTCCTACCCGACCCCCTTCGTCGCCCGCGAGCTTGTGCAAGCGACGCTCGGGATGATCGGTGGCCAGCATGCCGACACGAAGGAGCTCGGTTACGACCTCGCGGAGATCCACCGGCTCAAGACCGGCCGTCTCTTCTATGCCTCGATCGCCTGCGCGCTGTGGGTCGCCGGCCTGGCGGCGCTAGAACAGAAGCCGTGGCGGGAGTTCGCGGACGAGCTGGGGATGCTCTTCCAAGTCGTCGACGACATCCTCGACGGCGACGGCTACGTGCTCACGCACGGCGAGGAGGGTGCGCGCACGCTCGCCGACGAGGCCGCCGGGCGCGCGCAGGCGCGGTTGGCGGCGATCGACGCGGACACCTCGGTGCTCGAGGAGATCGTGGCGGGGCTGGCGACGCGGAGCGCCTAAGCCTGTCCCGAGACCCGGTCCAGGGACATGACCGGCGACCGGGTCCGGGGACATGTCCCGGGACCGGGTCCGGGGACCTGTCTCACAGCTCGTCCGCGAGCAGATCGAGCAGCAGCCCGTCCTGCCAGACGCCGTCGGAATCGCGCCAGTATCGGCGGAGGACCCCGACCCGCTTGAATCCGACCGCCTCGTAGGCGCGAATCGCGGGCTCGTTTGCCAGCGCGGGGTCGATCGTCAGCCGATGGTGACCGCGCTGGCCGATCAGCCAGCGCGCGAGCGTGCGCACGGCGTCGCGGCCGAGACCGCGACCGTGGAGGGGCGACGTGAGGAACAGGTCGATGTTCGCGTGCCTGTACTCGTTCTCGCCCGGTTCGGAAAACTCCGCCAGGCCGACGACTTCCCCCTCGTGCTCGATCGCGAAGGCGGTTGCGTCGTCGCGGCCTTCGGCCTTGTCGAGCAGGTACTCCCGGGTGATCTCGCCCCACCAGCGCGCGACCTCGGGCTCGGCGCCGATCTCCGTCAGGCGGTCGACGTCACCCGCTGCGAGAGGCCGCAGGCGCACCCTTTCACCCTGCAACTCGGCCACGGCCGCGATCATAGGAGCGTGAAGAAACGGGTCGACGTGCTGCTGGTCGAGCGCGGGCTCGCGGAAAGCCGCACCCAGGCGCAGGCGCTCGTGCTCGCCGGGCGGGTGCCGGGGCACGCGAAGCCCGGGGAGCAGGTGGAGGATTCCGCGGAGCTCGCGGTCACCGCGGGCGACCCGTACGTCTCGCGGGGTGGCATCAAGCTCGCGAACGCGCTCGCTGCCTTCGGGATCGATCCCGCCGGGCGGGACTGCCTCGACGTCGGCGCCTCGACGGGCGGCTTCAGCGACGTCCTGCTCCAGGGCGGCGCCGCCCGCGTGATCGCCCTCGACGTCGGCTACGGCCAGCTCCATCCGCGCATCCGCGACGATCCGCGGGTCGTCGTCCTGGAGCGGACGAATGCGCGGACCGCCGGCGAGCTACCGTTTCCCCCCGAGCTCGTCGTCTGCGACGTCTCGTTCATCAGCGTCCGCAAGGCGCTGCCGCCGGTGCTCGAGCTGGCGGCGCCCGGCTGGGAGGCCGTCGTGCTCGTGAAGCCGCAGTTCGAGGCCGGCCCCGCGGCCGCGCGTGGCGGCGTCGTGCGCGATCCCGAGACGCGACGCCGCGTGGCCCGGGAGGTGGCGGAAGCCGCCCTCGGCTGGGGGGCGGAGACCGCCGGGGTCGTAGACTCGGGCCTGCCGGGACCGAAAGGCAACCGTGAGCTCTTCCTCCACCTCGTCCAGCGCGCCAGCCCCCGACTCCCCGCCGAGCTCGACTCTTGGATCGCCGATGCGGTCGGGTAAGCCGGTCGAGCGTGTCGCCGTCGTCACGCACAGCGAAGAGGCCGCTGTCGCCGACGCCGTCTCGCGGCTCGAGCGCCTCGCCGAGTCGAAGGGCGTCGAGCTCACCGGCGAGGACGGCGGGCCGGATCTGGCCGTCACTCTGGGCGGCGACGGCTCGATGCTGCGAGCCTTTCACCGCTTCCTGGACGCCGGCGTGCCCGTGATCGGGGTCAACTTCGGCCGGGTCGGCTTCCTCACCTCGATCGAAGTCGACGAACTGGAGCAGGGGCTCGAGCGGGCGCTCGGGGGTGATTTCGCGGTCGTCGAGCTGCCGACCCTCGACGTGCGGATCGACGGCGTGAACCGGCCGGCGGTGAACGACGTCTTCGCCACCAGCTCGACGCTCGGGCGCATGGTCGAGCTCGGCTACGCCGTCGGCGGCGAGGATCTCGGCGTGCTGCCCTGCGACGGCGTCATCTGCTCGACGCCGTCGGGCTCGACCGCCTACAACCTCTCGAACGGCGGGCCGGTCCTCGTCTGGGGGCTTGACGCAATGGTGATCACCTTCGTGGCTCCGCACTCGCTGCACGTACGGCCGCTCGTCATTCCCCACAACCTTCCGCTCGCCGTCACGAACCGCACTCCGGACGGCTCGGTGACGGTGATCGTGGACGGAATGGAGCTCGGCAAGCTCGAGCCCGGGCAGCAGGTCGACGTCCGGCTGGGCGAGCAGAGATCGCTCCTCGCGACGCTGCCGGAGCGCACCTTCTTCAGTCGGTATCGCAAGACGTTCGCCTCGTGACCTTGGTGGATGCCTTCTCCATTTGGAGTTAGACGGACGCCCGGGCGAAGCCCGGACGTCCTCCAGCCGGCGTCGCAAGCAACGCCTCGGCGCAAAACGTTTCGCCTCGTGACCTTGGTGGTGCGTTGTTCACTCGGGGTTAGACGGACGCCCGGGCGAAGCCCGGACGTCCTCCAGCCGGCGTCGCAAGCGACGCCTCGGCGCAAAACGTTCGCCTCGTGACCTTGGTGGTGCGTTGTCCACTCGGGGTTAGACGGACGCCCGGGCGAAGCCCGGACGTCCTCCAGCCGGCGTCGCAAGCGACGCCTCGGCGGAAGACCTTCGCCTCGTAGATCACGGCTCGAACAGCCGGTAGTCGCGCGCCGACGGCATGCGTACCATCGGGCGCGTGCTGCGCCGCCTGCGCATCGAGAACCTGGTCCTGATCCGCGAGGCGGAGCTCGAGCTTGCGCCGGGGCTGAACGCGATCACCGGCGAGACGGGCGCTGGCAAGACGATCCTTGCCCACGCGATCGGCCTGCTGCTCGGCTCGCGGGGCGATCCGGCGCTGGTCGGACCGGACGGGGACGAGGCCTACGTGGAGGCGGAGCTCGACCTGCCTGAGGGCCTGCTCGACGAGGAGGGCTTTGAGCCGCTGGCCGAGCTTCGGCCGGAAGCCGAGGAGGGGCTCGTGCTCGCGCGGCGGGTCTTCTCCGACGGTCGCACGCGTGCATACGCGTGGGGCCGGGCGGCCGCGCGGGACGACGTCGCCGCGGCGGCCGAGCGGCTGCTCGCGATGTCCGGCCAGTTCGAGCAGCGGCGACTGGCGCGCGCCTCGTACCAGCTCGACGTGCTCGACGCGTTCTGCGGCGAGGAACAGCTGCGCTGCCGCGCCGAAACGCGGCGCGCCTGGCGCGAGCTCCAGGCCGCCCGCCGCAGGCACCAGGAGTTGCGCGGGGGCGCCGAGGCGGCCGAGGCCCGGCTGGCCGAGCTGCGCGCGCTCGTCGAGGACACGCTCGGGATGGAGGCGGAGGACGAGGACTCGCTCCGGGCCGAGCGTGAGCGCCTTCGGCACGTCACCGAGCTGGCCGCCGGCGCGGGAGCCGCCGGCGAGGCGCTGGCTCCGGACGACGGCGAGGGCGCCGCCTCGCTCGTCGCAGTCGCCGAGCGCGCGATCTCGCCGCTCGAGTCGCTGGCTCCCGAGCTTCGGCGCGCAGGCGACGAGCTGCGCGACGTCGAGCTGCGGCTGCGGGAGACGGCGACCGAGCTGCGGAGCTTCCTCGCATCGCTCGACGCGGAGCCGGACCGACTCGAGCAGATCGAGGCCGAGCTCGACCGGATCGCCGAGGCGAAGCGGCGGTTCCGCTGCTCGTCGTACGACGAGCTGCTGGCGCGCGCCGCGGAGGCGCAGGCGGAGCTCGATGCGCTCGAGGATGGCGCCGATCCGGTCGCGGCGGCCGCGCAGGCAGTCGAGGCGGCAGAGCGGCGCGTCGAGGAACCGACCGCCGCCCTGCGCGAGGCACGCCAGACCGCCGCCGAACCGTTCTCGACTGCGGTCGCGGCCGAGCTCGAGGGCATCGGCCTGGGCGCCGGCGAGTTCAGGGTGGACCTGGCGGAGCGAGAGCTCTCCGCCGCGGGCGCCGACACGGTTGCGTTCCTGATCCGCCCAAACGCGGGCATGCCCTTCGCGCCCGTCGCCGAGACCGCCTCGGGGGGAGAGCTCTCGCGCATCGCGCTCGCGATCGCCGCGGTGGGCGGCGGCGAGACGATCGTCTTCGATGAGATCGACGCCGGCATCGGCGGCCAGACGGCCCATGCGGTCGGTGAAACGCTGGAGCGCCTCGCGACGCGGGCCCAGGTGCTGACGATCACCCACCTGCCGCAGATCGCCAGCCGCGCCGACCGCCACTTCCGCGTAGAGAAGCTGCCCGGCGATCCCACTCACACGCGGATCGAACCGCTCGTGGAGGCGGAGCGGCGCGAGGAGATCCAACGTATGCTCGGCGGCCGGGAGTTCCTGACCGCCGTGCAGCGTGACTAACGGACGCTTCGTCGAGTTCACCGGCGCCGCCAAGCTCGACCGGCGCACCAAGAACCTGGTCCGGCGACTCGGACCCGAGGACGTCGCCGTCATCGACCACACCGATCTCGACCGCGTCTCGGCCGAGGAGCTGCTCGAGTCCGGGGTCCGAGTCGTCGTCAACGTCGCGAGCTCTCAGAGCGGGCGCTTCCCGAATCCCGGCCCGCTCCTGCTCGTGCGGGGTGGAGTCCGGCTGATCGACGCGCCGGGCGCGCCGATCTTCGACGAGGTGTCCGAGGGCGACCTCCTCACCGTCCGCGGCGCCAGCGTCTTTCGGAACGGCGACTGCGTCGCCGTGGGGCGGACGCTGTCGGCCGACGAGCTCGCGGGCGCGATCGCGGAGCAGCGCGGGCGGGTCACCGAGGCGCTCGAGTCCTTCGCCGACAACACGCTTCGCTACCTGCGCGAGGAGGGCCGGCTGCTCTCCGAGGGAATCGACTTCCCGACCCTGCAGACCCGTTTCAGGGACCGCCACGCGCTCGTTGTCGCACGCGGGCCGGGTCACAAACGCGATCTACGGATCGTGCGGCCCTACATCCGTGACTTCAACCCCGTCCTCGTCGGCGTCGACGGCGGTGCGGACGCTTTGCTCGAGGCCGGTTACAAGCCGGACGTGATCGTCGGAGACATGGATTCCGTCTCGGACCGCGCGCTCACGTCCTCGGCCGAGAAAGTCGTCCACGCCTACACGGACGGCGGCGCTCCCGGGCAGGAGCGGATCGAGTCGCTCGGTGTCGCGCACCACCTGGTCCGCGCGCCGGGCATCAGCGAGGACGTCGCGCTGCTGCTTGCCTACGAAAAGGGCGCCGAGTTGATCGTCGCCGTGGGCACCCACTTCAACCTGATCGAGTTCCTGGAGCGGAATCGCGCCGGCATGTCGTCGACCTTCGTCACGCGCCTGAAGGTCGGCGAGATCCTGATCGACGCCAAGGGCGTCTCGCGGCTCGTTTCGCGCCGCGTCGGCTTGATGCCCCTCGTCATGTTTGCCCTGACGGGCCTGGCGGCGGTCGTGGTCGCGATCGCCGCCTCGCCGACGTTGAGGCGGCTGATCGGCCTGCTGGGCGAGCGCGTCCGCGACCTGCTCGGCCTCGGCTAGACCACACGACAGCGCCGGCGGAACGAAGAAACGGTGCGGTTGCTCCGGCACCGAAAACCCTCGGCCAGCTTTCATGGTGGCGCGCGCGCGTTCTTCCCCACCCAACAAGGGTGGGGCTCCAATCCACCACCCTCGCTGCGAGCCTAGCCGCCGAAAGCGCGCGCGTGTGTGACGGCATCGCGCGAAAACAGCAACGATTTCTCCACATGCCGACTTACGCCGCAGCGCGTCACCTGGACGCGCCACGCGAGGACGTCTGGGCGCTTCTCGCCGAGCCGACCCGTCTAAGCGACTGGTGGCCGGGCATCCGCGGGATCGACCCCGACCGTCGCGGGCTTGCTCCAGGTGCGCGCTGGCGCGTCCACGCTTCCGCCCGGCCGGCGTCCGTCATCGGCAGGAGGCCGGATCTCGCGGGCACGCTCGTCTTCCTGGAGGTCAAGCCGCCTGAATTCGCCGCCTGGCAGTTCGTCGACGGTCGGATCGACGTCGAGCTGCGACTGGCCGAGGCGGGAGCAAAACGCACGCGGGCCGAGCTGACGGTCGGCGCGCCGCTCCTCGGCGGGCTGCGCAGATCGCTTCCCCACAAGGCGCTGACGCGCCTGCAGGCCCTGTGCCAGACTGGAGATCCGCGCTGATGTTCGACCTCCGCTACCACGTCGCCTCGCTCGCGGCGGTCTTCCTCGCGCTCGTGATCGGGATTCTGGTCGGGGTCGGCATCTCCGACAGCGGCTACGTCGACAAGGGCTACCGAGGCCTGCTCGAGCAGCGCATCGCCAAGCTGCAGGGCGACCTCGGCGACGCTCGCCGCCAGGCCGACGATCTCTCGGCGCAGCAGCGCGCGACGCAGGCGTTCGTGACCGACACCTATCCGGAGCTGATGGCGAACCGTCTACGGGGCAAGAGCGTCGCGCTCGTCTTCCTCGGACCCGCCGACGCGCACGTCCGGGCAAGCCTCGAGCAGATGCTCGCCGACGCTGGCGCCTCCGGGTGGGTGCGCGTGCGCGCGCTGAAGCTGCCGCTCGACGTCCACCAGATCGACAACACGCTCGCGGGCGACCCCGCGCTGGCGCGGTACGTCGGCGGGGCGCGCCTGCCCGCGCTCGGCAAGGGCCTTGCGGAAGAGTTCGCAAAAGGCGGCAGGGCCCCACTGTGGACGACGCTCGCCGAGCAGATCGTCGCCGAGCGAACGGGCAGCGAGAAGCGCGCGGCCGACGGGGTCATCGTCGTCCGGACAGCCGGCAAGCAGTACGACGGGACCGCCAGCTTCCTCTCCGGCTTCTATACGGGCCTGATCGCGGCGCCTGTGCCGGTCGTCGGGGTCGAGACGACGAACGCGAACGAATCCGCTGTCGCGTCGTTCCAGCGAAACGGGATCTCCAGCGTCGACGACGTCGACCAGCAGATCGGCCGGTTCGCCCTCACCCTGCTCCTGGACGGAGCCAAGGCCGGCCACTACGGGGTCAAGGCGAGCGCCAGGGACGGCGTGCTGCCGCCGCTCGAGACAGCCGCGCGTGGCTGAGATCGCAGCGGTTCTCGTCGCGGCACGCGACGAGGAGGCGACGATCGCGCGCACGGTCGAGGCCCTTCGCGCTGCGTTCGAAACCGCCGAGGTGATCGTCGCCGACGACGGCTCCCGCGACCGAACAGCGGCAGCCGCGCGGCGTGCCGGTGCGCGCGTGCTCCGGCTGCCGGCCCGCGGCAAGGGCCAGGCTCTGACGCTCGCCGAGCGCGCGGCGCCGGCCGGCCGCCTCATGCTCGTCGATGCCGATCTCGAGGGAGATCTCGCTAGGCTCGCCGCGGCCGACGGCGACCTCGCGATCGCGGCCTTCGCCGAGCGCCGCGGCGGTGGGTTCGGGATCGCGAAGCAGGCGGGGCGGGTGCTCGTTCGAGCGCTGTCCGGCTTCACGCCGAGGGAACCACTCTCGGGGCAACGAGTGCTCTCGCCGGCGGCGCGCGAGGTGTGCTTTCCGCTCGCAGCCGGCTTCGGCTGCGAGGTCCGGATGACGGTCGACGCGGTCCGCGCGGGCCTCCGGGTCTCGGAGCTCGACCTGCCGCTCCGGCACCGCGCCACCGGCCGCGACCCCACGGGCTTTGCCCATCGGGGCCGGCAGCTGCTCGACGCGCTGCTCGCCAGCGGCCCGACGGCCGTCAATCACCGCGGCCTGAGGCTGCCGCTCGTCGGCTGGCTTGTCGGCCTCCGGCGCGACCCGGCGATTACGGCCGTCGCGGCGATCGGCCTCGCGGACGACCTCTGGAGCGGAGCGGAGCGCGGCTTTCGCGCCCACCTCGGCCGCCGCCGGACCACCGGAGTGCTGAAGCTGCTCGGCATCCCGCTTGCCGGTCTCCTCGCGACCCGCAAGCTCTCGGGCGCCCTGCTGGTCGGCCTCGCCGCCAACTTCCTCAACCAGCTCGACACGCGGCCCGGCCGCGCCCTCAAGGCCTACCTGGTGGCGGCCCCGCTCGCCGGCGCGCCGCTCGGGACCGCCGTCATCCTCGCGCCCTACGATCTCCAGGAGATGGCGATGCTCGGAGACGCCGGGGCGAACGCGCTGGGCGCGATGCTAGGCTTGAGTTCCGTGAGCAAACTCACGGGACGAAGCCGCTGGGCTGCGATCGGCGCCCTTGCCGGCCTCACCCTCCTCGGAGAGACTCGTTCGCTGGGCGACTTGATCGAGCGGACGCCGGTTCTGCGCGAGCTCGACGCGCTCGGGAGGCAACCGTAGCCTCCCGGCCGCCGAAGTACGTCTTCGTCACCGGCGGCGTCGTCTCGTCCCTCGGGAAGGGGATCACCGCCGCCTCGCTAGGCCGGCTCCTCAAGGCGCGCGGCCTCAAGGTGCAGGTGCAGAAGTTCGACCCGTACATCAACGTCGATCCGGGTACGATGAGCCCGTTCCAGCACGGCGAGGTGTTCGTGACCGAGGACGGGGCCGAGACCGACCTCGACATCGGCCACTACGAACGCTTCATCGACGAGAACCTGTCGCGGAACTCGAACCACACGGCCGGCTCGATCTGGGAACGCGTGATCCGCAAGGAGCGCCGCGGCGAGTACCTCGGCTCGACCGTGCAGGTGATCCCGCACATTACGAACGAGATCAAGGAGCGGATCCGCAGCGCCTCGGAGGCGAGCGACTGCGACGTCGTCGTCACCGAGATCGGTGGCACTGTCGGCGACATCGAGTCGTTGCCGTTCCTGGAGGCGATGCGGCAGTTCCGGCGCGAGGCCGGCGCCGAGAACATCTGCTACCTGCACGTGACGCTGGTTCCGTTCGTCGACTCGGCGGGGGAGCTGAAGACCAAGCCGACGCAACACTCGGTCAACGAGCTGCGGCGAATCGGTATCCACCCCGACATCGTCGTCGCCCGCTCGAGTGGGCCGCTCTCGGTGGACATCCGCGAGAAGATCGCCCTCTTCGCCGACATCGACGCTCGCGCGGTCGTCTCGAACCAGGACGTTCCCGACCTCTACCTCGTCCCGTCCGCGCTCCAGGAGGAAGGGCTCGACGCGCTCGTCTGCGAGAAGCTCGGGCTGCCCGCGCAGGAGGCGGATCTCGGCGAGTGGCTGCAGTTGACGGATCGGATCCGCGAGCGTGAGGGCGAGGTGCAGATCGCGCTCGTCGGCAAGTACGTGAAGCTCCAAGACGCCTACCTGTCGGTGCACGAGGCGCTCAACCACGCCGGTGTCCACCACGGCTGCTCCGTGAACGTGCGCTGGGTCGACGCGGAGGGAATGTCGCTCGAGGAGGCGCAGGGCGAGCTCGAGCAGGTGGACGGCGTGCTCGTTCCCGGCGGCTTCGGTTCGCGCGGCTGGGAGGGCAAGATCCTCGCCTGCCGGGTCGCGCGCGAGCAGCGGATTCCGTACCTCGGCATCTGCCTCGGGATGCATGTGGCCGTCTCCGAGTACGCGCGCCAGGTGGTAGGGCTCGACGGCGCGAACTCGACCGAGATGGATCCCGAGACGCCCTACCCGGTGATCGACCTGCTGCCCGAGCAGAAGGAGATCGAGGATCTCGGCGGCACGATGCGACTCGGCGCGCAGGCCGTGGAGCTCTCGTCCGGGACGCGGGCGCAGGAGACCTACGGTGAGGCTGTGGTCCACGAGCGGCACCGGCACCGCTACGAGGTCAACAACCACTTTCGGCCCCGGCTCGTCGAGGCGGGCCTCGTGGTCAGCGGCACCTTCCAGGAGGGGCGGCTGGTAGAGATCGTGGAGCTGCCCGAGCATCCCTGGTTCGTAGCCAGCCAGTTCCATCCCGAGTTCAAGTCGCGCCCCACGCGCCCGGCGCCGCTCTTCCGCGAGTTCGTCGGCGCGGCGCTCGCCCGCTCGCGCGAGCGCGTTGCCGCCTACTCGGGGCGGTCGCTAGCCGGCAAATAAGATCGCGCCCGTGGACAGCGGGCTGCCCGAGGTTGCGGAGCTGTTCGTCGAGCTCGCGCGCGTGCCGAGCCCGCCGGGGCAGGAACGCGCCGTTGCCGACCAGGTGGTCGAGTACCTGCGCAGCCTCGCGCTGTCCGTCGACGAGGACGACGCCGGCGCCCGGATCGACTCCACGATCGGCAACCTGCTCTGCCGAATCGAGTCGACCGGCGAGGGGACGCCGCTCTTCTTCTGCGCCCATCTCGACACCGTTCCGCCGGAGGGGCCGATCGAGCCGGTGGTCGACGACGGGATCGTCCGGAACTCGGGCGGGACGATTCTCGGCGCCGACAACAAGGCGGCGGTGGCATCGATGCTCGAGGCGACGCGGCGCATAGTCGCCGAGAACCGGTCGCACGGCGGTATCGAGCTCTTGTTCACGCCCAAGGAGGAGGTGGGCCTGCGCGGCGCGGCCGCGTTCGACCAGGGGCGACTGCGCGCGAAGCTGGGCTACGTCTACGACCACGCCGGCCCGATCGGCGAGGTGATCCTCGGCGCGCCTTACCAGTGCAAGCTCGACGCCTCCTTCCACGGCCGGGCGGCGCATTCGGGGATGTTCCCGGAGGAAGGGCGTTCCGCCATTGCCGCGGCCGCGCGGGCGATCGCCGATCTGCGGCTCGGGCGCCTGGACGACGAGACGACCGCGAACGTCGGCGAGCTCCACGGCGGCAGGGCCCGCAACATCGTTCCCGAGCGCTGCTTCTTCACCGCCGAGGCGCGCAGCCACGACGAGGGCAAGCTCGGCGAGCTCGTGCAGGAGATGCTGGAGACGATCACCTTCGCCGCGCAGCTCGGCGACTGCGACGTCGAGACCCAGGTCGATCCGAGCGCGCGCGGCTACCGCTTCAAGCGCGACGATCCGCCGGTACGTCTCGCCGCGGCGGCGCTCGAGCGGAGCGGCATTCGGCCGAGCTACGGATTGAGCGGGGGCGGGGCCGACGCGAACGTCTTCAACGAGCGAGGCCTGCAGTGCCTCAACCTCGCGAACGGGATGACGGACATCCACACGCCCGACGAGCGGATCGCGGTCGCCGATCTCGAGCGGATGGTGGACGTCACGCTCGCGCTCGTGGAGGTGGCTCGCGATGCCTCTTAGCCTGCGGCGAGGGGCGGTGACCGCGATCGCGGAGCGCCACCCGGGCCTCGTCCGTTGCGAAGTCGAGGGCCAGCTCTGCGTCGCCTATCCGGAGCTGACCGGCCCGGTCGCGCTCGGCGACGACGTGGTCGTCAACGTCCAGGCGCGCGAGCTCGCGCTCGGCTCGGGGGGCTTCGACGTCCTGCACGCGAATCTGACGCGGGGGCTCGGTCTGTCGGCGCCCCCACGGGCGCACGTGATGAAGCTGCCCTACACGCCGGTGCAGCACGCCGCCCGCCACGTCGAGGAGGACGCGCCGCTTCCGACCGAGCTCGGCGGCATGCCGGTCGTCTGCTGCTCGTTGCACAGCCAGGTCGCGCCGGCCTGCGCGGCCCTGGCCGGCCTGCGCGTTGCCTACGTCCAGGTCCCCGGTGGTGCGCTTCCGGTCGGTCTCTCGGACACGGTGCGCGCGCTGCGCGCGCGGGATCTGCTTGCCGCGACGGTGTCGGTCGGCGCCTGCTTCGGCGGCGAAGTCGAGTCCGTGACATCTGCGTCGGCCCTCGCGTGGGCGGCGGCCGACGGCTTCGATGTCGTCGTGTGCGCGATTGGGCCCGGCATTGTCGGCACGGCCTCGCGCCTCGGCCACGGCGGCCTCGCGGCGGCCGAGGCGGCCAACGCCGCAGCGGCGCTGCGCGGTTCGCCCGTGCTGGCCGTGCGGGTCTCCAGCGGCGACGAGCGGGAGCGGCACCGAGGCGTCTCTCATCACACCCGCGCCGTCGTCGAGCTTTGTCTGGGGGAGGTGGCCGTCGCCTGGCCGGCGGACATAGAGGCGCCCGGGTGGCTCGAGGCACGGACGGACGTCGATACCGAGGGCTGGCGGGAAGCGTGTGCAGGTCTGCCCCTCGAGCACATGGGGCGCGGCCCGGCCGACGATCCGTGGTTCTTCGAATCTGCCTTCGCAGCGGGGAAGCTCGCCCGCGAGTTCGTTCGTTAGTGGAGGAGCGCCGGCTCGGCCCGGCCGTCGGGCTCGGAACCTGGGGGACGTTCGAGGCCGACGCCGGCTTGGCGAGGGAGGTGATCGGAGCGGCTCTCGACGCGGGTTGTCGCCTCGTCGACAGCTCGCCGATGTACGGCGGCGCGGAGTCGGCGATGAGCGAGATCGTTCGCGAGCGGCGCGGTGAGGTGACCGTGGCGACCAAGATCTGGGCGCGCTCGGTTGAGGAAGGGCGCGAGCAGTACCGGAAGCAGCGCGCGTGGTTCGGCCGCGTCGAGGTCGAGCAGGTTCACAACCTTGCACTGTGGCGCGAGCATCTACCGTGGCTCGAGCAGGAGCGCGACGCCGGACGGATCGACCGGCTCGGGGTCACGCATTACGGCGAGGCCGCCTTCGACGAGCTCGCCGAGGCCCTCGAGACGCAACGATTCGACACTGTCCAGCTCCCGCTCAACCCGCGCCAGCGCCAAGCGGAGCGGCGGCTGCTGCCGCGCGCGGCTGAGCTCGGCGTCGCGGTGATCGTGATGCGGCCGCTCGGCGGCGCGGGCTCGCTGATCCCTCCACCGCCGGAGGAGGAGCTCGCTCCGCTGCGCGAGTTCGGAATCGAGACCTGGGAGCAGGCGCTGCTGAAGTGGGCGCTCTCCGACGAGCGGATCGACGTCGTCATTCCGGCGACGCGGAGGTGGGAGCACGCACGGACCAACGCCGCGGCGGGCTCGCCGCCCTGGTTCGGCGTGGAGGAGCGCACGCTCGTGGAACGATTGGCGGCGTGAAGCCCGACGAATCCCGACGCGTCTTCGACGGAAAGCAGATCAGTGTCGACGTCGAGCGCTGGGGCGATAACGAGCGCGAGATCGTGCGGCATCGCGGTGCGGTCGCGATCGTCGCCGTCGACACGGACGGCTACTTGGCGCTCGTCCGCCAGCCGCGAGAGCCGGCGAGGAAACGCCTGCTCGAACTCCCCGCAGGCACGCGCGAGCCTGACGAAGAGGCGTTCGAAACGGCAAAGCGTGAGCTCGAAGAAGAGGCCGGTCTGGTCGGCGGCGACTGGCGCCTGGCCGCGACATTCTTCTCCACACCCGGGTTCTGCGACGAGCTCGTGCACGTCTACATCGCGGAAGGCGTCGAGAGGACGCAACGCGCTCCTGAGGACGACGAGGAGATCGAGCTCGTCCGCGTTCCGGTCGCGGAGCTCGAGTCGTGCCTCGTAGGGATCGAGGACGCCAAGACCCTCGCGGGGCTGCTCCTCTACTTGCGCGAGAGGTAGGGTTCGCCGGCATGAAAATCGGCGTGGCCAGGGAAATCAAGCCCGACGAGTACCGCGTGGCACTGACGCCTGCCGGCGGACGTGAGCTCGTCCAGCGTGGTCACGACGTGCTCGTCGAGACCGGCGCGGGGGAGGGGAGCTCGTTCTCCGACGATGTCTATGAGGCCGTGGGAGCCCGCGTCGTCACGGTCGACGAGGTCTGGGAGACGAGCGAGCTCCTGCTCAAGGTGAAGGAGCCAATCGAGTCGGAGTACCGCCGCCTGCGGGATGGGCTCGTGCTCTTCACGTATCTCCACATCGCCGCCGACGAGCGGCTCGCGCGGGCGCTCGTGGATAGCGGAATCGCGGCCGTCGCGTACGAGACGGTCGAGACCGACAACGGCGGGCTGCCGCTCCTGGCTCCGATGAGCGAGATCGCCGGCCGTCTAGCGGCCCAGGCGGGCGCGTACTTCCTCGAGAGACCGCTTGGCGGTCGGGGGCTGCTGCTCGGCGGCATCGCCGGCGTCGCGCCCGGGAAGGTGGTCGTGATCGGCGGCGGGATGGTCGGATACAACGCCGCCGTGATCGCCCTCGGCCTCGGCGCGAACGTGACCATCCTCGAACGCTCCGTCGATCGAATGCGTCACCTCGAGGAGATCCTCTCCGGGCGGGTCAGCCTGTTGATGTCGTCCAGCCTGCAGATCGAAGAATCGGTCGCCGAGGCGGACGTGGTCATCGGCGCCGTGTTGATCCCCGGCGCCCTGGCGCCGAAGCTGATCACGCGGGAGATGGTCGGCGAGATGAAGGACGGCTCGGTGCTCTGCGACGTCGCCATCGACCAGGGCGGCTGCGCCGAGACGTCGCGGCCGACGACGCACAGCGACCCCGTCTACGTCGTCGACGGCGTCACCCACTATTGCGTCGCGAACATGCCGGGGGCCGTGCCGATCACGTCGACGAAGGCGCTGACGAATGTGACGCTGCCCTACGTCGAGGCGATCGCGGACCACGGGCTACGCGAGGCGGTGGCCCGCGACCGGGCTCTGGCGCGAGGAGTCAACGTCCTCGAGGGAAAGGTCACCTACGAGGCGGTCGCCGAAGCGCACGGGTTCGAGTACTCGCCGCTCGACGACGTCCTGCCGCTCGCACCCGTTTGACCGGGACCCCACCCCCACCCTTAGTTGGGTGGGGTGTCACCCTCCGCCCACGAAAACGACGATATCGAGGAAAACCGCACGGGTGGGTGCCTGCGATGTGCCGTCTTCGTGACTCTCGGTGAGCGGTCGGGGAAACGACGCGGCGCTTACGAGCTGCCCTGCTCGGCGTCCTTCCGCTGCGGGCTGATCTTGACGACCAGCCACGTCACCCCGGCGGCGAGCGCGATCACACAAACGATGAACAGCACCAGGCCAAGCACTCCGAGGACGGTCGCCATGACCAACCTAGAATAGCCGCGTGTCGCGTGCCTGCGTGATCGTGCTCGACGCCGTCGGCGCAGGAGCCCTGCCCGACGCGAACGACTATGGAGACCAAGGCTCCGACACGCTCGGAAACGTTGCGAAGGCGGTCGGCGGCCTCGACCTGCCGAATCTCGAGGCGCTTGGCCTCGGCAACGTCGAGCCGCTCGCAGGCTGCTCGCCCCAACCGGGCGCACCCGCGGTGGCCGGCCGGCTCGTCGAGCGGTCCAAGGGCAAGGACACCACCACCGGCCACTGGGAGCTGATGGGAGTCGTCACGCCGCAACCGATGCCGACCTATCCGCACGGGTTCCCCGACGACGTCATCGATCCGTTCATGCACCGGACCGGGCGCGGCGTGCTCGGCAACAAGGCGGCGTCGGGAACGGAGATCATCCAGGAGCTAGGCGAGGAGCATCAGCGCACCGGCAAGTGGATCGTCTACACGTCCGCGGATTCCGTCTTCCAGGTCGCCGCGCACGAGGAGACGATTCCGCTGGAGGAGCTGTACGAGGCCTGTCGGACGGCGCGGGAGATCCTCACCGGCAAGCACGCCGTCGGCCGGGTGATCGCGAGGCCGTTCCTCGGCCAGCCTGGAAACTACGAGCGCACGCCGAACCGCCACGACTTCTCCCTCGAGCCCAAGCGTCCCAACTACCTGACGCTCGTCCGCGAGGCGGGGAACACGGTGCACGGGGTCGGAAAGATCTCCGACATCTTCGCGGGCCAGGACATCGACGAATCTCGGCCGACGAAGTCGAATGTCGAGGGAATCCAGCAGACCGAAGCGCTGCTCCAGGAGCTCGACGCCGGCCTGATCTTCGTCAATCTGGTCGAGACGGACATGCTCTGGGGACACCGCAACGATCCGGTCAACTTCCACCGCTGTCTTCAGGATTTCGATCGGCGCCTGCCCGACCTGCTGGAGGCGATGCGGCCGGGCGACCTGCTGATCCTGACCTCCGATCACGGCTGCGATCCGACGACGCCCTCGACCGATCATTCGCGGGAGCACGCGTTGCTGCTCGCGTACGTCGCAGGCAAGAACGCCGCCGGCCGCATCCACGAGGGGGAGTTCGCTGACGTCGGCGCGACGGTGAACGGCTGGCTGGGCGGCAAGGCGCCGGGCCGCGGAATTCCGGGCGAGTCGATCCTCGAGCCCTGAGCCGCAGGCCGTAGTCCGCGTGATCCGTGTCCCCGACCTGATCGAGCGCAAGCGCGACGGCGGCGAGCTGTCTCCGGACGAGCTCGCCGAGCTGATGCTCGGCTACGCGAAAGGTGAGATTCCCGACTATCAGCTCTCGGCGTTCTGCATGGCGGTGTACTTCAGGGGCCTGAGCAGCGCCGAGACGTACGCGCTCACTGACGCGCTGATCCGAACCGGAGAGACGGTCGATCTCCACGGTGCGCTCGGGCGCAAGGTCGTCGACAAGCACTCGACCGGCGGCGTGGGGGACAAGACATCGATCGCTGTCGGGCCGATCGTCGCCGCCTGCGGCGTCCCGTTCGGGAAGATGAGCGGTCGAGGTCTCGGACATACCGGCGGGACGCTCGACAAGCTCGAGTCGATCCCCGGCTTTCGGGTCGAGCTGTCAACCGACGAGTTCATCGACCAGGTGCGCTCTGTCGGCCTCGCGATCGTCGGGGCGACCGCAAATCTCGTCCCGGCCGACAAGCAGCTCTACGCGCTCCGCGACGTGACGGCGACCGTCGACAACTACTCGCTGATCGCCGCGAGCATCATGTCCAAGAAGATCGCCGGCGGGGCGGACGCGATCGTTCTGGACGTCAAGGTCGGCGACGGAGCGTTCATGAAGTCGCGAGCGGACGCGGAACGGCTCGCCGAGGTGATGATCGACCTCGGACGGCGCGCCGGCCGGGAGGTCGTGGCCGTGATCAGCGCAATGGACGAACCGCTCGGCCACGCGGTCGGCAACGCGCTCGAGATCCGTGAGGCGATCGCGACCCTCCGCGGGGAGGGGCCGCCGGACTTCGTCCAGCTCGTGCTCGAGGCGTCCACGCAGCTCCTCGCGCTCTCGGACCTCGGCGTCGCGCGCGACGAAGCACGCGCCCGAATAGAACAGGCGCTGGCGGATGGATCGGCTCTGGCCGCCTACGAGCGGTGGATCGCAGCGCAGGGCGGCAATCCCGACGAGGCGGCACTGCCGACCGCCCCCGTCATCCGCGAAGTGCGGGCCCCGCAGGCAGGCTACGTCCGCTCGCTGGGAGCGGTTCGGGTCGGCAATGCAGCCCTGCGCCTCGGGGCGGGGCGTCGCGACAAGGCCGACCGGATCGATCACGCAGTCGGCGTCGTCAGCCTCAAGAAGCGTGGCGACGCCGTCGCGCCCGCAGAGGCGCTTGCCGAGGTCCACGCTCGCGATGAGCCGAGCGCGGCCGCTGCGGCCGACGAAGTGCTCGCGGCGTACGAGATCTCGGACGAAGAGCCGCAAGAGCGCAACGTCGTCCTCGACGTCTTGAGCGACTGAGCACCGTGAGCGAGGGCGAACGAGCCACAGGCGGCGCGCCCGATTCGCGGCGCTAGGGTGCGGACGAGATGCCCGAGCTCCCCGAAGTCGAGACCGTGCGGGCAAGTCTCGAGCCCAAGCTGGTCGGCCGTCGCTTCGAAGAAGTCGAGATCCACGATTCACGGCTGACACGCCCAGTCGATCCTGCAGAGGTGGCTGCAGAGCTCGAAGGCGAACGCGTGTCCGCGGTCGACCGGCGCGGCAAGTATTTGATTGTTCGGTTCGAGAGCGGTCTGGTTCTCCTGATTCACCTCCGGATGACGGGAAACCTCGTGCACTCGCGGAACGGAGCCCAGGCCCAGGCCCATCTGCGAGCCGTTGTCAAACTAGACGACGGGTCGGACGTCATCTACCGGGACGTCCGGCGCTTCGGAACCTGGCTAGTGCTCGCAGCCGACGAGGTCGACACCTATCTTGCTGCCCGCCTCGGCCTGGAGCCTCTCGAGCGCACGTTTTCGGCACGCAACCTGGGGGAGCGGCTCGTTGGGCGACGAGTTTCGATCAAGGCGGCCCTCCTCGACCAGCGCATTCTGGCGGGCGTAGGGAACATTTACGCCGACGAGGCGCTGTGGCGGGCACGAATCGATCCCCGACGGCCGGCGGGGGAACTCGACCGCGGCGAGCTCGGCAAACTCCATCGCGGCATCCGTCGCGCGCTGGAAGCGGGCATCGCACGACAGGGAGCGACGCTGCGCGACTACCGCACGCCTGAGGGTGCGGCGGGCACGATGCAGAACGAGTTCAAGGTCTACGGGCGCGGCAGCGAGCCATGTCTACGTTGCGGGACGCCGATCGCGAAGACGAGGATCGCAGGCCGCGGCACCTGGTTCTGCCCCGGCTGCCAGCGCTGAGCGCGCTCACGGGTTCTCGGCTCAAGGCGCTCGCTCGCGACGCCGACCCAGAGGCCATCCGGCTTTGCCTGGGCGGCTGTCTAATCCAGGGCGGCAAAGCCGATGCCGGTGCGTCCTTCTGAAACGACGTTCTCAGGCGGCCAGGTGCTCGTCGAGCGCGCCGCTCTTGTCGAGCCGCCACAGCTCGGTGTACCCGCCGATCGGCTCGCCGTCGACGAGGATCTGAGGGACGGTCCAGCCGCCCGTCAGCTCGAGGAGCTTCTGCCGAAAGTGCGGGTCGTCGTCGAGATTGATCTCGTCGTATTCGATTCCCTTGCCATCGAGCAGCGCTTTCGCGCGGACGCAATAGCCGCACCAGGCCGTCGTATACATCTGAACGCGTGCCATTCAGCCACTAAACGAGCAAGCCGACTGGGGATTCCCGGCCCACCCTGTCCCTACACTTGACGGCACGGTGGCCGGGCGAACCTACACGACAGAGGCCGTCGTCCTGCGATCGTTCCGGCTCGGCGAAGCGGATCGCGTACTCCACCTCTACACGCTCGCCCGGGGTCGCGTCGGGGCGGTCGCGAAGGGCATCCGTCGGACGAAATCTCGCTTTGGCGCGCGGCTGGAACCGCTCAGCCATGTCGAGCTGCTCCTCCATCAGGGTTCCGGGGAGTTGCAGACGGTCACGGG
The DNA here is from genome assembly GCA_005888315.1 of Actinomycetota bacterium. Taxonomy (GTDB): domain Bacteria; phylum Actinomycetota; class Thermoleophilia; order Gaiellales; family Gaiellaceae; genus 13-2-20CM-68-14. The sequence goes on from VAWH01000018.1 coordinate 156,574, forward strand.
CGTCGATCTGATCGAGTCGCATCATGCCGCGCGCGAGGATCCGTATCGCCTCAACGTCGGGCTCGTCGGGCTCGAAGCGATGCTCCGACTCTTCACCGAGCAAGAGGCGAATCCGCGGGCGTTCCGCGCACTGACTCGCTTCCTCGAGCTTCTCGACGAGCAGGCTCCGGTGCGCGAGCGAGCGCGGGCGGCGCTCGACCCGCTCGCGCTCTCGTTCCAGCTGAAGCTCCTCTGGCTCTCCGGCTACCTGCCGCACGTGACGAGCTGCGCGGAGTGCGGCGCCGAGACCGACCTCATTGGGTACTCGCCGCGCGCCGGCGGTGCAGTCTGCGCGAGTTGCCGGGACGGGACGACGCTTTCGCTCGGAGCCGGCGGGCTCGCGGGAATCGAGGCGTTGCTCCGGCGACCGCTTGCCGAAGCGGGGGACGCCGGCCTGAACGCGCGCGCGGCCAGGGACGCGCTTGCCGTGATCACCTCGTCCCACGAGTTCCACGGCGGTTTTCGACTCCGGACACTGTCTGCCTGAGCGCGGCAACGCCCGCCCGGCGAAGAGCGGAGCCCGGCGTTCGAACAGGTACGCCCGGCCTCCTCCCCGCGGCGAGCCTAAACAGGAAATGCGCACGCGTGGGTGACGCGAATGTGCCGAAATCGTGACTTCGTGCACGGACCTCACGCGAACGCAGCCGTCCGCCTCGACAGCGATCGCGCACAGGCGTCGACCGCCGCGCCGGTGCGACACTCCGCGCGGATGAAGCGCAGCCTGGGTGACGGCTACGAGCTCGACGACGATCGTGACCGGATCGATCTGGCGGCCGTCCACGCATACATCTCGCTCCAGTCCTATTGGGCGAAAGGGAGACCCTTGGCGATGCAGGCGGAGATGAATCGGGCCGCAGCGCGCCTCGTCGGCCTCTACCGGGACGGGGAGCAGGTGGGCTTCACACGCACGGCGCTCGTCGGCGGCATGCGCGTGGCCTACCTGTACGACGTGTACGTGCTCGAGGAGCACCGCGGGCGCGGGCTCGGCGAGGAGCTCGTACGCGAGACGGTCGACCGTGGACCGTACGCCGACTACCGTTGGCTGCTGGACACGACCGACGCGCACGGGCTCTACACAAAATTCGGTTTTCGGGCGCCGAACGAGCGATTGATGGAACGCCCGCGGCGCGGCTAGCCGGCGTCGTCGCCGTCCCTGATGTCCTCGGCGACGAGCTCCTTGAACGGCTTCAGCTTCTCGAAGAACCTCTTCGGCGGCACGCTCTGCTTCGGTTTGTCCCCCAGCAGCCACGGCGCCGCGTCGACCGCCGTCCGCCAGGCCACCTCCTCCGCGTCTCTGTCGGCGGCCTCCGAGCTCTCCTCGTGGTCTTCGAGCGGGTCGACCTTGTCGAGATAGACGTTGGTGAAGCCGTTCCGCTGCTCCTCGTGGCATTCGATCCGCGCGCGACCGCCCTCGGCGGCGAGCGCCTGGCGCGCGATACCTTCGCGGAACGTCGTGTATTCCTTGCCTTCGTCGTCGCGGAGCACGAAGCGCGTGTTGCCGGACTTGGTCTTGAAGGCCTTGACCTCGGCGACGTGAACTTCCTTTTCCATCGTGGCCCCCGGATACCCGTCCCGCCAAATGCGACACTCCTCGAGCGCGTGAACTACCAGGAGATGATCATCGCGCTCGAGCGTTACTGGGCCGACTACGGCTGCGTCCTGATGCAGCCGTACCACACCGAGCTCGCGGCCGGGACGATGAATCCGAACACGTTCCTTCGCTGTCTCGGTCCAAAGCCGTGGAACGTCGCCTACGTCGAGCCGGTGATCCGTCCACTCGACGGCCGGTACGGGGAGAACCCGTTCCGCTTCCAGCACTACTTCCAGTACCAGGTCGTGCTGAAGCCGGCGCCGGAGAACGTCCTCGACCTCTACTGGGCCTCGCTGGAGGCGCTGGGGATCGACCTGCGGAGGCACGACATGCGCCTGGTCGAGGACGACTGGGAGCAGCCGACGCTTGGCGCCTGGGGCCTCGGCTGGGAGGTCTGGTGCGACGGAATGGAGATCACTCAGTGGACGTACTTCCAGCAGCTCGGCGGCTTCGACGTCGAACTCGTGCCCGCCGAGATGACCTACGGCCTCGAGCGGCTGGCGATGTTTCTGCAGGGCAAGCGAACAGCGTTCGAGCTCGAATGGGCGCGCGGGGTCACGTGGGGCGACGTCTACCGCGAGGCCGAGCGCGAGTGGTCGCGGTACAACTTCGAAGAGGCGCCGGTCGAGGTGCTGACACGGCGGTTTGACGAGTACGAAGCCGAGTGCCGGCACTTGCTCGAGCGCGGCTTGTCGCTCCCGGCCTACGACCAGGTCTTGAAGTGTTCGCACACGTTCAACCTGCTGGACGCGCGCGGCGCGATCTCGGTCACCGAGCGGGCGGCCTACATCGGGCGCGTCCGCAGGCTCGCCCGTGGCGTTGCCGAGGCGTATCTCGGAGCGGACGAGGAAGATGCCGTCGCTGCTGCTTGAGATTGGCTGTGAGGAGCTTCCGGCCGCGGCCTGCCGCGAGGCCGAGGCTCAGCTGCCCGAGCTGGCGCGCGCACACGTCGGCGCTGCGGCGTCGCAGCTCTTCGTCGGGCCCCGGCGGATCGGCTTCCTGGTCGACGACTTGCCGGAGCGAACGGCGGACGAGTGGGTCAAGGGTCCGCCGGAGAACCTGCGCGAGCGAGCTGCCGCCGGCTTCGCAAAGAAGCACGGTGTCTCGGTGGAGGAGCTGGAGGTGCGCGACGGCTTTCTCGGCGTCACTGTGCCCGGTCGCGAGCTGCGCGAGGTCCTGCCCGAGCAGATCGACCGGATCGTCCGCGGATTCTCCTTCACGAAGTCGATGCGCTGGGACGCAAGCGGCATGCGCTTCGCGCGCCCGGTGCGCTGGGTGCTGGCGATGCTCGACGCCGAGACGATCCTGGGGGAGACCTCGTTCGGGCACCGCTTCACGCACGGTCCGGTCGAGATCCCGAACGCTGCCGCCTACGCCGATCAGCTGCGCGCTGCGGACGTCGAGCCGGTAGCCGACGAGCGGCGCCGCCAGATCGTCGAAGGGCTCGACGTGGTGGGGGGCTGGAGGGATCCCGGCGGCAAGCTCGCCGAGGTCGTCCACCTCGTCGAGAAGCCGATCGTGCTCGAGAGCCGCTTCGACGAGCGGTTCCTGCAGCTCCCTGAGCGGGTGGTCGTGACGACGATGCAGTCCCACCAGCGCTACTTTCCGATTGAGGGGAACCGGTTTGCGCTCGTCGCGAACGGCGGGGAAGCCGACGTGGTCGCGGCCGGCCACACGCAGGTGCTCGAAGCCCGGCTCGAGGACGCGACGTTCACCTTCGAGCGCGACGTCGCGACCGGCATCGATGCGCTGGCGGAGCGGCTCGGGTCGATCACTTTCTTCGCGGCCGCAGGCTCCTTCGCCGAGAAGGCCGACCGCGTCGCGAAGCTCGCTCGCCGCCTCGGTGGAGGCGAGGCCTCGCTCGAGGCGGCGCGGCTGGCGAAGGCAGACCAGGCCTCGGAGCTCGTGCGCGAGTTCCCCGAGCTCGAGGGCTACATCGGCGCCGAGTACGCGCGGCTCGCGGGCTATCCCGACGCGGTGACGAAGGCAGTCGAGGAGCAGTACCTACCGGACTCGGCGGGCGGCCCGCTGCCGCAAACCGAGCCGGGGAAGGTACTTGCGGCAGCGGACAAGCTGGACACGCTGCGCGTTGCGTTCGAGCTCGGCCACAGGCCGTCCGGCTCGCGTGACCCGTACGGGCTCCGGCGCGCGGCGATCGGCCTCGTCCGGCTCGCGCTCGAGGGCGGACTAACCATCGACCGCGAGCTTCTCCCCGAGGACGTGCGGGAGTTCGTGGAGGAACGCCTGGAGTCCTTGCTCAACGTTCCGGTCGAGTACGTCAGGGCCGCGCGCGCGTCGACCGCCTCCGACCTGGGCGCCGTCGCCCGCCGAGCCGAGGAGCTCTACGGCGAGCGCGAGTCGCCCGAGTTCGAGGGCGTCTACACCGCCTTCGACCGCGCGCACCGCCTGGCCGGCAAGGCGCAGGAGGCGGCGGCCGCGGAGCTCGACCGCGGTTTGCTCGTCGAGGACGCCGAGAAAGCGCTGGCCGAGGCACTTGCGAAGGTCGCGATCGACGGCAACGGCGACCTGAAGGCGGCGCTGCAATCGGGCGCCGAGCTTGCGCCGGTGATGGAACGCTTCTTCGACGAGGTGCTCGTGATGGCCGAGGACGAGGCCGTCCGCGCGAACCGTCTGCGCCTCCTGCTCGACGTCCGGGACACGCTCGGCGCGCTCGGTGATTTTTCGCAGATACCGCGCTAAGAATTCGCGCGTTCCTCACGGCGGATCGGCGAGCGCGTGGCAAGTTCGTCGCGCCGGAGGCGGCGTGGATCGTGCGGCTCGACACGGCCCTTTCTGGAGCACACCGTGGCCCAGAGGGCATCGCGGCGCTGCGACGGCAAATAGACGAACTCACCGCCGGAACGTGGCGTCCGTTCCGCGAGGACAGCTTCGACATCGCGGAGAGCCCATGGCACGCCGTGATCATGGACCGCTTCCTCGCGGAGCGCGGAGAGCGCCGCCTCGACTCTCACGAGGTCGTGATCGTGGCCGTCGAAGAGGGTCGTATCACGCGGCTCTTCCATTACCTCCACGATCCGGCTGCTTTCGCGGCCTTCTGGTCGCGCTGACGGGAACCCATCTGAAATGAGTTCTAAGCCGCGCGCCAACTAGCTAATAGGAGCCGTGCGGGTAGTTGATGCGTCCGCCCTTGCCCGCGGCGGCGACAACCTCCGGGACGAATGCGAGGCGCACGGTCCGTAGCAGGGACCCGTCGGGGCGTCGGAAGACGAGTTGTTTCTTCGCGACCGGCGCATACGCGAACCACGCCCCGCCCGGGTCGGCGACGACGGGTGTCTTGAAGTGTCGCGCGAGCGCGACCACGCGACCGCGCACAGGGACGCGAAACAGGGTTGGTATCAAGCCGTCGAGGCCGTTTGTGAGCACCCCGGCGTTGCCGCTCCAGTCGCGCAGGTGGCCGGACGTGATTCTGGCGACAGTGCCGTCAAGCCGGAAGATCCCCGTTCGAAAGCCGAAGCTCGCGGCGACCAGCCGACCGTTCGGACTGACAGCGAGCGCGCGGTTGTACTCCGTCGTGGCGCGTGGGGACAGCCGGTTCAGGATCTGACGTCCGAGGCGGCGCCTGCCGACGAAGAGATCCCGACCGCGCATGTACGCAAGCCGCCCCTCGCGCGACCACGCGAAGGAACGGTCGTGCGCGCTCGGCACCGGCGTCCGCACGTTCGCGACCACGTGCACAGCGCCGTGGTCGTAGACGGTCAGCGCCCACACCGGCGCGGCCTGCTGAGCGAAATAGGCCAGCCGGTTGCCTGTCGGCGACCATTGCGGGCACTCTGAAGTTGCGAAGCTGCCGGCCTGGACTGCGCGGAGCCGGTCGAGGTTCGCGGTCTCGGCGACCCAGAGCGTCCCTTGAATGCGGGTATAGAGGAGGTGCCGGCTCGGCTTCACGTAGCTGCTCGTGCCGGTCACGTAGGCGACCAACGAGCCGTCGGGAGAAAGCGCGGCGCAACCGCCGCCGGCCTCTGCGTGGGGGAGCACGGTCCGGCTCGCGCTCGCGGCCAGGACGAGATGACGCGAGTGCGGATCGGGCGGGTAGCCGACAGCCGCTCCGGTGGCGGCGACGGAGACTGGCGAGACGTCCCCCGCGAGCAGGGTCTGGACTTTCCCCCGCGGCGTGACGCGGAAGAGCCCGGTCGGCAGCCCCGGATGCGCCCTCGACGTTGGTGCGCTGCCGACCAACACGCTTGGCCCGACGAGTACCGGCCGCGCAGACGAGCCGCCGGCAATTACCAGCGCAGCAAGCGAAATCGCTGGAAACGCGCCGCCCCGCACGGTTCAGATGTAGCACCGCGCGTCCGAAAACGCGAGAGGCGGAGATACCCTGCTGGCGATGGCCACGCCAACCGTCGAGCTGCACGTCGTCTCCGATTCCACCGGCGAGACCGCGACCCGGCTCGTGCACGCGCTCGAGGCCCAGTTCCCGGACCAGGAGTTCGAGGAGATCCGCCATCCGCGGGTCGAGACGGTCGACCACCTAAGGCTGGCCGTCGAGCGGGCGAAGGGGCGCCCCGCCGTCGTCGTCTACACACTTGTCGAACCCGAGCTCCGCGAGCAGATGCGCGTGCTCTGCAGGCGTGCGCGGCTGCACTACTGCGACCTGCTCGGCCATCCGATCGACGCCGTCGCGCGCGTCTCCGGCCAGGCGGCACAGATGACTCCCGGCGCCCGGCCGCCGCTCGACTCGGGCTACTTCAAGCGGATGGCCGCGATCGAGTTCGCGGTCAAGTACGACGACGGCATGGGCAGCGGGCTTCGCGAAGCCGACATCGTCCTAGTCGGCGTCTCGCGGACGTCGAAGACGCCGCTCTCGATGTACCTCGGCTACCTCGGCTACAAGACAGCAAATGTCCCGATCGTGAAGGGGATCGAGCCGCCGGCCGAGCTCTATGAGATCGACCCGCTCAAGGTGGTCGGCCTGACGATCGAGGCCGGCCGGCTCGCGGAGATCCGCGAGCAGCGGGCCCGGCGACTCGGGGGCAACAACCGCCAGTACGCGAAGCTTGTCGAGATCTACGACGAGCTCGAGGCGGCGGAGGCGGTTCACCGGCGACTCGGCTGTCCGGTGATCGAGATCTCGGAGCTCTCGATCGAAGAGACCGCCGCGCGGGTGATCCGGCTGATCGAGCAGCGGCGCGCCGAGGCCGGGATCGCTGCCCCGACCGCGTGAAGCCCAAACCGCCTGTGCCACTCTGGAGGTGGCTGATCTGGTGCACGATCCTCGTCGCGGCACTGTTCGTCTTCTACGTCGTCTTCACTCCGTTCTGGATGGCGACGCGCGCGCTCGCGTGGCTCGCGGATTTCCGCGCCCGCCGCCGGCCGGGCTATCGGCCGCCGGTGAGGACGTAGGCGGGGGAGGGAGCAGCGAAACGCTGCTCCCTCCCGGGCTTTCGATCGGTTAGGGCGTCGGTAATGTCGTGTTCGTCAGCGAGCACAGGAGGCTGCCGAGAATGCCGCCGGCCGGATCGGCCGTGATCTGAAGATGAATCTGATTCAGGTCGACGATCAGCCCCAGCAGGTCGAGATGGAGCGGCCCCAGGACGAGGTCGAGGACCTGGCACGGCCCAGGCGCCATGGCCTGGGCGTGGCTTGTCGGAACCGCGAAGCCGATGCCCTTCGTGGCGAGTCCGCTCGCATGGGCTACGTGCGTCAGCGTGCGGGCGTTCGCCATGGTCGCGAGCTTGACCCTGCCGCTCGCGAGGGAGCAGAACAGTCGACCGAGGATGCCGCCTTGCGAATTGGCCGTAATCGTCAGCACGACCTTGCTCAAGTCGACATGCAGCCCAAGCAGGTTCAGGGACAACGTGTCGAGCTGCAGGGTGAGAATCTGGCAGATTCTCTGCTGGCCTCCCGCGGCGAACAGCCGCCGCGCGACTGATGCGCGTGCCGAGAACGGCTGCTTCACGACCGTGGGCGTCCCGGACACCGGCGTAAAGGTCGCGATCGCGTAGCCCTTCGCGACCAGGCTGCGTCCGCTCTTGACGAACTTGTTGATCTGGAACTTGACGCTCACCGTCCCCACCGCGGGACCAGCGCTTTGCTTCGCGCTGCTGTGCCCGACGATGGCTTCCGGTGTCGCGATCGCAGTCGCTGCGCCGGCCGCGAGAAGTGCGGTCCCTAGGACTGTCAGTAACACCAGTCGCTTCATCTGACCCCCCTTTTCGTGAGTTAACCGACGTTCTGCGGCTTTTCCGACCGCAAGAGTAAGAAACCTTTTCAGCGGCAATTCGAAATCGGCTTTACAACGTGGGCGGCTACTCGACGCTAGAGCTTCACGGCGCGTAAGTGCAGGAAGAGCGGGAGCCGCTGCCAGCGCAGCTGCGACTCGCGCTGCGGCGGGTCCTCGTCGTCGGGGATCTCGCGGATCCGCTCGATCAGGAGGTCCGCCCGCTCGAGCGCCGTTCCGTAGTCCTGCAGCGGACGATGCAGGTCGACGAACGGCATAGTCAGCCCGTCGCGTTCGGCGCGGAGGTCCCTCCGGCGCTGCTCGAAGTACGACTCCTTGATCACGAAGGCGCTGTCCGGCTCCTTCGCCTCGAAGTCGCCCGCCGAGTTGATCGGATGGGTGATCGCGATGCAGAAGCGGCCGCCGGCCTCGAGCACACGAGCGGACTCGCGCACGACGCCAGCCAGGTCGTCCAAGTCCATCAGCACCATGAACGAGACGACGAGATCGCTCGCGCCGTCCTCGACCGGCAGAGCGGCGGCGTCCGCTTGGCGGACGTCAAGCGACGGATCGGCGGTCCGCGCGGCCTCGACGAGCGAGGGCGACGCGTCGAACGCGCGCACGTGGTGGCCGCACTCCTTCAGGTCGCGGGCGAGCCGACCTTCGCCGCAGCCGACATCGAGGGTCAGCCGGCCGGGCGGCGGCAGCAGTTCGAAGAAGCGCTCCCGATGAAAGCGCCAGTAGGAGTCGTGGTCCGGCTCGCGCGCCCAGCGCGTCCAGTCGGCGGCGTGGCGTTCCCAGTGCTCGCTCAGCGACACGGTCGAAGCGTAATCCCGCTGCTCATGCGAAGATCCTTCGCACTGTGAGCGGGCACTACGTCTTCGACTTCGACGAGCCGGCCGAGGGAGGCAAGGAGCTCCTGGGCGGCAAGGGCGCCGGTCTCGCGGAGATGACCGGTCTCGAGATCCCCGTACCGGCGGGCTTCACGATCACGACGGACGCCTGCCGCGACTACTCCCGCGCGCAGGAGCTGCCGGAAGGCCTCGAGGCCGAGATCGACGAGCACATCGCGGCCCTCGAGGAGAGGACCGGCAAGCGTTTCGGCGACCCCCGCGACCCGCTGCTCGTCTCCGTGCGCTCGGGTGCAGCTGTCTCGATGCCCGGGATGATGGACACGATCCTCAACCTCGGGCTGAACGACGAGGCGGTCGAGGGGCTCGCGGCCACGACCGGAAACGAGCGCTTCGCCCAGGACTCCTACAGGCGCCTGATCCAGATGTACGGCGAGGTCGTCGACGGCATCGACGCCGATCGCTTCGAGGGGACGCTGGCCGAGCTCAAGCAGGAGCGCGGGGCGCAGCAGGACGTCGATCTCACCGCAGACGACTTGAGAGAGCTCGTGGGGACGTTCAAGCAGCTCTACGAGCAGGAGGCGGGCAGCACATTCCCGCAGGACGCCCGCGAGCAGCTCCGCCGTGCGGTGCGCGCGGTCTTCGACTCCTGGGACAACCCGCGCGCGCAGGTCTACCGCCGCGCGCATCACATTCCGGACGATCTTGGCACCGCCGTCAACGTCGTCGAGATGGTCTTCGGCAACAACGGCGACCGCTCTGGCACGGGCGTCGCGTTCACGCGGGATCCGTCCACCGGCGAGGCGGGCCTCTACGGCGAGTTCCTCGCGAACGCGCAGGGCGAGGACGTCGTCGCCGGGATCAGGACGCCGCAACCGCTCGAGGAGATGAAGAAGCAGTTACCGGATGCGTTCGAGCAGCTCGTTGAGACGATGCACAGACTGGAAGAGCACTACCGCGACATGCAGGACATCGAGTTCACTGTCGAGGACGACCGGCTCTACCTGCTGCAGACCCGCTCTGCGAAACGCACCGCGGCCGCTGCCCTGAAGGCGGCCGTCGAGATGGTCGACGAGGGCCTGATCTCGAAAGAGGAGGCGGTCGCGAGGATCGATCCGGCGCAACTCGACCAGCTGCTGCACCCGATGCTCGACCCGAGCGCCGACTACGAGATCGCGGCGAAGGGCCTGAACGCATCTCCCGGAGCCGCGTCTGGAAAGATCGTCCTGGACGCGGACGCAGCGGCAGAGCGAGGGACGACCGAGCCCGTGATCCTCGTCGGCTGGGAGACCTCCCCCGACGACATTCACGGGATGATCGCTGCGCAAGGGATCCTGACCGCGCACGGGGGCATGACCTCGCACGCGGCCGTGGTCGCTCGCGGCATGGGCAAGCCGTGCGTCGCAGGCTGCGAGGAGCTGAGCATCGACGCCGAGAACCGGCGGATTCGACTCGCCGAGCAGGACCTCGCCGAAGGCGACGTGATCACGATCGATGGTGGCAGCGGCATCGTGATCGCCGGCGCGGTCGAGCTCGTGCCGCCGCAGATCAACGAGGACTTCGAAACCATCCTCGGCTGGGCCGACGAGCACCGCCGGCTGAGCGTGCGCGCCAATGCCGACACGCCCGAGGACGCGGCGAAGGGCCGTGAGTTCGGGGCCCAGGGGATCGGCCTCTGTCGCACGGAGCACATGTTCATGGCCGACGAACGGCTGCCGATCGTGCGCGAGATGATCATGGCCTCAGGCGAGGACGAGCGGCGCGAGGCCCTCGACAAGCTGCTGCCGATGCAGCAGTCCGACTTCGAAGGGATCTTCGAAGCCATGGCCGGGCTGCCCGTGACGATCCGGCTGCTCGACCCGCCGCTGCACGAATTCCTGCCCCCGCTGGAGGACGCGACCGACGAGCCGATGCGCGAGCGGATCAAGGCACTCCAGGAGTCGAATCCGATGCTCGGTACGCGCGGCTGCCGGCTCGGGTTGCTCTGGCCCGAGATCTACGAGATGCAGGTGCGCGCGATCATCCGCGCGGCGGTTGCCGTGGAGGGGCGGACCGGGGAGGCGCCGCTCGTCGAGATCATGCATCCACTCGTCGGCTTCGCCGAGGAGCTGCGCCGGCTCCGTGCGATCACTATCGCGACGGCGAACGAGGAGAGCGAGCAGGTCGAATATCTCGTGGGAACGATGATCGAGCTCCCACGGGCGTGCATCCGCGCCGACGAGATCGCCGCGCACGCCGACTTCTTCTCCTTCGGCACCAACGACCTGACACAGACGACGCTCGGGTTGTCGCGAGACGATGCCGAGGGCAAGTTCCTGGCCCGCTACCTCGAGGACGGCGTGCTCGAGCGCAACCCGTTCGAGACGCTCGACCAGAGCGGCGTTGGGGACCTGATGCGAATCGCGGTCGAGCGCGGCCGATCGACGAAGGAAGAGATCAAGCTCGGCATCTGCGGCGAGCACGGCGGCGAGCCCGCAAGCGTCGCGTTCTGTCACGGCCTCGGGCTGAACTACGTCAGCTGCTCGCCTTATCGAGTGCCGCTGGCGCGGCTCGCCGCGGCGCAGGCCGCGCTGGCCGAGCAAGGCGCCGGGTACGTCGCCGCCGGCGGCTGAAAGTCGCATATTCGTCACGTTTTCCGCTTGACAAAAACCGGTGTCGGACACCGCAGTTAGGGCTTGTCCCTAGCGGCCGAGCGCTCGCCGAGCAGGCGCGGCTTATGTCGCCGCGGGCGGCTGTTTGCGATCGTCGCACGCGGGTAGCCGGGGCCCGTGCACATCGACAAGAGCTTCGTCATCGAGCATCTTCAGGAGGCAGGACAGAGCGAGAAGGTTCAGGACGCGCTCGACACGCTGCCCGAGAAGATCGATCACGAGCAGCACGCGCAACGGCTCGAGAAGCTCGGCATCGACCCGGGCGAACTGGTCGCCAAAGCGGCAAGACGCGGGCTCGCGAGCATCTAAAGAGCGCAGTTCACGTGCTCCGCCGCGACGGCTGAGAATGTCGTCTGATCCCTGTCGTACCTTGAAGGCATGTGTGACGGCGATCGCTACGACGACCGGGTGACGGAGATCGTCGACGCGGCGCTCGAGCGCGGCTACACGCTCGCCTTCAGGCAGCGGGCCGGAGGGTGGGAGGCGGCGTGGCGTCCGGCAGACGCCGGCAGCGCCGTGGCGACTCCCCCGGCATTTGCTCCGACCCGAACCGCAGCCGCCGAGCAGGCGCTCGCGGCAATTCGCGCCGCGGCCTAAGCACAAGTTTCACTACGCCGAGGGATCCCGCTGGGTGAGATGGCTGCCGATCAAGACCTCGTAGAACTAACTTGGCGGCGCGGCCACGCCGGATGGATCAGGAGGTTTGACCGTGGCTCCGCGCGACGCGAATCGAATCAGGACACTGGCTGCGATGTTCGCCTCGCTGGCGATGTTCGCTGCGAGCAAGGCGCACGCCGGGACGTTCCAGTCGCACGGCTGCACGATCACCGCCACGAGCAGGCCCGACGCGACGTCGAGCGCTCTGGCTAGGAGCCGTTGACCGCAGTGCAGCCCGCCGCTTAGGGTAGACACGGAGGGCGCAGGCGCAAGCAGCCCTCAGGTGCGCTTGCTCTACGCGTAGCCGCGAACTTTCCAGTAGGCGATCGCGACGCTGAGCGCCGCGACAGCGACGACACCGGCGATTCCGATCCCACCGACCCGTCCGTAGGCGCCGTGTCCGCGCCCGAACCGCGACAGGGCGAGCATGCAGGCCGCACCCCCGAGCAGCCCGCCGATATGGCTGCCGATCGAGATGTTCGAGAGCGTGAAGCCGAGAGCCAGATTGATGACGATCAACCCCATCGCGCTGCCGCCGAGCACGTAAGAACGCTGGCGCTCGAGCACGAGAGCTGCGCCGAGGATCCCGAAGATCGCACCTGAAGCGCCGACAGTGACAGCTCCGGGACTGAGGACGAGCGCGCCGGCCGAGCCGGCAAGGCCAGACACCAAGTAGACGAGCAGAAAGCGCGCTCGGCCCAGGTATTGCTCCACGGGCGTCCCGATCCAGTAGAGGAAGAACATGTTGAAGCCGAGGTGGATCGGCCCGTAGTGCAGGAACGCGGCTGTCATCAGCCGCCACCAGTCGCCGTGTGCAACCCCGATCGGCTGGCCGATGTCGAGGCCGGCCGGCAGGATGTGGCCGCCGAACTCTCGCGCCGAGGCGACGAGGACGCCGTTGACGTAAATCGATCCCGAGGCGGCGTTCACCCCGGAGCCCTGGAGCAGCTCGGCCAGGTAGATGAGCACGTTGATCGCAATCAGCACCCTGGTGACGATCCCCGTCTCGCCGCGACCGGTCGCCCGCGTGACGCCGGTCTTCATCCGGGCGATGCCCTGCGGCTTCCCGGAATGCTCGGGACATCGCTGTCCGACCGGCGCCGGGGTCATGCACTCCGTGCAGATCGGCCGGCCGCATTCCGAGCACGAGATGTAGGTCTCTCGGTTCGGGTGCCGGTAGCACCTCATCGCGGCGGCCATGGCTCGTTAGCGTAGATGCGCCGTGCGGATAGACGTCGCCTTCACTCCTGCCGAGGCCAGACCGGCCCACGTGGCGATTGTCGTCGACGTGATGCGCGCCACTTCGACGGTCGCCCAGGCGCTGGCGTCGGGGTATCGCCGGGTGCTCTGCTGCAGCGAGATCGAGGACGCGCGCGCTTTGCGTCAGGAGCTCGGCGACGAGGCCGTCGTCGGTGGCGAGCGAAACGCGGTTGTGATCGAGGGCTTCGAGCTCGGCGCGTCGCCACGCGAGTATCTAGAGCCCCGGGCCGAGACCGCGATCTTGACGACGACGAACGGGACGCGAAGCGTCGTGGCCGCGGCCGCGAGGGCCGAGGTCGTTCTGCTCGGAAGCCTGCTCAACCTCGACGCCGTCGCGGCGGCGGCCCGCGCGCCTGGCGACGACATCACGGTCGTCTGCGCGGGCTACCAGGGCGCCTTCGCGATCGACGACGCGTACTGTGCCGGCCGGATCGTCGAGCTGCTCGACGGCGAGCGGGCCGATGCCGCAGTTGCCTCGGCGGCACTCGCGCGTGCGTATCCGACTGCCTGGGATGGCGTCAATGCGCGCACCTACGGTCCGCCCGGGCTCGAGGACGACCTGCATTGGTGCACTCAGGAGAACACTCTCGCGGTCGTGCCGCGATTCACGCGCATGGTGGACGGCGCTGCCGAAATTACAGGCTAAAGATTCCCAGGCTGTAACCGATATTTACTCTAGTCAGCAGAGGGAAGGGATCCTTTCCGCATGGGGGCTCGCCAAGCTAACCCACGCTGACAATGAGGGGAGGCGGTCTCGCCGCAGGGGCCGCCTCCTTGGTTTGTTTGTTTTGGAGCGGTCCCTTCCTGGCAACTGGAACCGGGTTTAGCGGCCGCGCCGCCAGGTCGGCGTGGCCTCTTCGCTCCGGCGTCGCGAGCGACGCCTCGGATTCCCGGTTTCAGGGCTCTTTTGGACCGTACTGGGGAGAACAAGCAAAATTTTCTCTTGACAAGCGAACAGGTGTTCGTGTAGAACATACGTTCGTAAATGATCGCGTGTCTTCTCATTCCAGGGTTCGAGTTGCGTGCAGCGCTGAGGGAGCGGCCTGCGCTCGCGCTGCGGCCTGCCGCGCTCGGGCCGGCGGCAGGAGAAGAGCCTCTGCTCGGGCCTGTGACGGCGGCCGCCGAGGCCGCCGGGGTGCAGCCGGGAATGCGGCTGGGGGAGGCGCTCTCGCTTTGCCCGGATCTGGCGCTCGTCGAGCAGGACCCCGCCACTGCGGAGCACGAGTGGGAGGAGCTCCTGAAGCGGCTCGAGGACTCCGGCTTCGCGGTCGAAGCCGCCGCCGTCGGCTGCGTCTACTTCGAGACCCGCGGAATCGAGCGTCTCTACGGCGGCCTGGAGCCGGCGCTGAAGCGGGCGCTCGCCGCGGTCGGGCCGGCGTGGGAAGCGCGCATCGGCGCCGCCGAGCGCAGGTTCGCGGCGCTCGCGGCCGCGCACGTTGCGCGTTCCGGCCAGGCCCTGATCGTCTCCGACCGCCCGCGCGATTTCATAGCGCCGTTGCCGCTGACCCTGCTCCCGATTGATCCTCAGCGCCGGGAGGAGCTGGAGGAGCTTGGGGTGCGAAGGCTTGGACAGCTTGCTGGGCTACCGGGCGCCGCCGTTGCCGAACGTTTGGGGCCGGACGGTCGGCGGGCCTGGAGCCTGGCGAGAGGCGAAAAACGCGGCAAGGTCCGCGCGCGGAAGGTTGCGAACGACCTCGCGGAGACGCTCGAATTTCCCGAGGCGGTCGCGAACGAGCTGACGCTCCGGCGGGCGCTGGGGTCCCTGCTCGATCGGCTCCTCGCCCAGCCGGAGCGCCGCGACAGAGCGGTGCGCAAGCTCGCACTGTCTGCAAAGCTGGTGGGCGGGGGATCGTGGCGGCGCACGGTGACGTTGCGTGACGCGACGGCCGACCGCGACCGGCTCCGCGTCGCGGTCGGTGTGAAGCTCGCAGAGCTTCCCGCGCCGGTGACACGCCTCGGCCTCGAGCTCGTCGAGCTCGCGCAGACGGTCGGGAGGCAGCTCGAGCTGGTCCAGCCGGAAGGCCTCGAGCTGCGCGCTCATCTCAGCGAAGGCCTGAAGCAGGTTCGCGCCGGCGCCGGCTCCGGTGCGGTGTGTTCGGTCCTGGAGGTCGCTCCGTGGTCGCGAATCCCCGAACAGCGAGCACTGCTGGTTCCGCGCGACGACTGACTGAGGCGGTCGCTTGCGACGCCGGCATGGAGGTCGTCCGGGCTGTGCCCGGGCGACCGTCTAAACCCGGGTGGCAAGGCTGGTGAGCGCCTCGGCAATGACTCGCCGTCTCAATGCGCCGAATCCGGCGCTCGTCGAGACACATGTCGACGGGTCGCCGCGGAGCGTGAACCGGCAGCAAGTCGCGCTCGTGCGCGAGGAGTGGCGCGTCGTCGACCGCTGGTGGACCGAGGAGCCGGTCGACCGGCGCTACTTCGACGTCGTGCTTGCGAGTGGCGAGAACGCAGTCGTCTTTCTCGACCGAGAGGCGCAGAGTTGGTTCAGTCAGCGGGCATAACCGAAGGCGTTCGCTTGCGACGCCGACTGGAGGACGTCCGGTTCGCCCGGGCGTCCGCCTACACCCGGATGGCAAGGCCGTAAATATTGGATCAATCAGCGCGCGTAGGTCAGAAGCCAGGCGTGCTCGACCGCGAGTGCGGCCACGAGCGCTGTGGCTGTGACGGCTGCGCTGAAGCGCTTCCTGTTCCGGTAGAGAACGAGCGCGGTGAGCGTCGCCGCGAGCGTCTCGACGGCGAAGAAAGTGCCGACGAGGAAGGAGACGGTGGCGTTCAGCGAGCACGCTTCGGTGGAAGTCGAGGACAAGCAGGGAGTCCTGCGATCGGCGGCCCAGCGGGTCACCAGCATCCCTTCGAGCTGTGCTGCGAAAGCGGCGGCGAACGCGACGCTGAGCGGAAACGTGAGCTTGGCGCGCATTCCCTCCGCTATCGGCGCGAGCGGCGCTCGCCTGGAGAGTGGCTAGAGCGTGAGCGCGTCCTCGGCGAGCCGAGGCCACTCGTCCGAGTGACTCGCGGGCACGACGACCCACTCACGCATCGGCCGGCCGCCCATTGGATCGAAGCGCTCGGCCCCGTCGAGGGCGAGCGCCTGCTCCCGGTTCCCCTCGTCGGTCAACTTGAAGACCATCGATCCCTTCCAGAAGCCGGAAGTCGCCTTGCCGTTGCGCTTGATCGTCGGCATGCCGAACATCTTCCCCAACTCGACATCGGAGTTTTGCGCGGAGAGGTCGTCGGCGAACTCGTTGAAGCGGACCTCGGGGTCCACTTCGATCTAGCTCCGCAGCCTGCCTACGAACCTGACGTCGGGCGCATGGAAGTTGAGGACACGCAAGTCCGCCGGTCCAGGGTTGGAGAAGCCGTGGCGAGCCCCGGGCGGCGCGGCCAAGAACGAGCCCGGACCGGCTCGCCGCACCTCGGCCCCGACCACGAAGTCGACCTCACCGGCGAGGACGTAGAACGCGTCGACGTGATCGGCGTGCGTATGCGGGTCGACGCCCTCGAAATCGGGGCGGAAGGTCATCTCGATCACAGAGAGCTCGGGCAGCTCGGCCTGGATGCGGTGGAAAGTGTTCTCGTGCTCGATCGGTTCGCCTGCGCCCGCGGGCTGAACGATCGCCTCTTCGAACGGTCTGCCTCCGCCCTCCGGCGGATCGAACTGATCGAAATGCTCGTGGTCACCGCCGCGGAGGACGTCGCCGAAGCCCATGCTCGGCGCGTGGATGTTGAGGAAGATCGCGGTCGCGTCGCTCGAGTTCTTGAAGGTATGCACGACGTTCGGCGGCGCGCCCGCGAATGTCTCCGGCCCGCCTGTGATCCGCGTGATCTCGGGACCGAGCCCGAAGTCGACCTCGCCCTCGAGGACATAGAAGGCGTCGGTGTGCTGCCGGTGGATGTGCGGATCCGGGCCTTTCTCACCGGGCTCGTAACGAAACCAAGTCACGATCAGCTGCTCGAGCTCGCAGAGGATCCGCAGCGTCCGCTCGGGGCGGTCGGTGGTCGTTTCGCCCTCGCCTGGGGCTAGGAGCAGCGGTTGGGCTACGTCGAGCTCCATGCCCATTCAGCCTATTCGTTCCTGGACGGCGCCTCGCTGCCCGAAGAGCTCGCGCTCCGGGCGGCCGAGCTCGGCTACGGCGCGCTCGCGCTGACCGACCACGACGGGGTCTACGGCTCGCTCGAGTTCGCGCAGACGGCTAAGGCGTTCGGCGTTCGGCCGATCACCGGCGCAGAGGTGACGCTCGCGGAGGGGTCGCACGTGACGCTGCTCGTCGAGTCGGCCGCCGGCTACGCGAACCTCTGCCGGCTGCTGACCGCGGCGCATTCCGACACGCGGGTGCCCGGGAGAGAGCGCGAGCTGCTGGACCCGGCGCTCCCGCAGGAACTGTTGGAGGAACGCAACGAGGGTCTCGTCTGCTTGTCGGGCTGCGCACGGCATGGGCTCGCGGTGCGGAATCCGAACGCCGCGGCGCGTCTGGCGCAGGCCTTTGGGCGCGATCGGTTCTTCGTCGAGCTTCAGCGTCCGTTCGAGCGCGGCGACGCTCGTCGCAACTCGGTGCTGCGGGAGCTGGCCGCGGCGGTCGGCGTTGCGACCGTTGCGACGGGCGACGTCCACGCGCACGACCGACGGCTCACGGCGTTGCAGGACGCGCTCGTCGCCGTCAAGAAACGCACTTCGCTCGACGGTTGCGAGGCCGAGCGGCGGGGCAACCGCGAGAGCTTCCTGCGGCCGCCGGCCGAGATCGCGGAGCTCTTTCCGCAGGACCGCGACGCGGTCGAACGAAGCGGGGAGCTCGCCGAGCGGCTCCGGTTCGATCTGAACGAGGATCTCGGCTACCGCTATCCCGACTTCTCAGAGAACGGCGAGCCCGCGATCGCGCAGCTCGCTCGAGTGTGTGACCGCGCCTTCGCGGAACGCTACTCGGGCCGCAATGGACATAGACGGAAAGCGAGAGCTCGCCTCGACGAAGAGCTGAAGCTGATCGACGAGCTCGGCCTGGCCGGCTTCTTCCTCCTGCATTGGGAGGTGCTCGAGCTGGCGCGGGAGCTGGCGGTGGAGGTGCGCGGCCGCGACTCGCCGCGCTCGACGCTGCCGCCGGGACGCGGGCGCGGCAGCTCTGTCGGCTCGATCGTCTGCTACCTGACCGGGCTCTCGCACGTCGATCCGGTCGCTGCGGGGCTCTCGCTCGGCCGCTTTCTCAACCGCGACATGGCCGCGGTGCCCGACATCGACCTCGATTTCCCGCGCGACATCCGCGAGAAGCTGCTCCCGGCGGTCAGCGACAAGTACGGGCGCGAGCACGCCGCGCTCGTCGCGGCCTTTCCGACCTACAACGCGCGGGGCGCGATCCGCGACGTGGGCATGGCGCTCGGCCTGCCGCACGCGGAGCTCGAGCGGCTGGCGCGGATCACGGAAGGCAATCCGCGGCGGGTCGCCGAGGAGGTGGCGTCCCTGCCGGACGCCGAGACGAAGCTCCGCTCGCCGCGCTGGCGGGCGTTCTGCGAGCTCTGCCGCGAGATCGGCGGGCTCCCTCGCCACGCGTCCCAGCATCCCGGCGGAATGGTCATCTCCAGCAGGCCGCTCGTCGAGCTCGTGCCGGTGATGCCTGCGGCGATGGCGGGACGCCAGCTCGTGCAGTGGGACAAGGACTCCTGCGCGGACGCCGGCTTCCTCAAGATCGACCTGCTCGGGCTCGGGATGCTCTCGGCGGTCGAGGAGTGCGTGGAGCTGATCGCGGAGCGCCTGGCGGAGCCTTTGGATCTCTCACGGATCCCGCTCCACGACCCGGACGTCTACGCCGACATCCAGCGCGCGGACACGGTCGGCGTCTTCCAGATCGAGAGCCGCGCGCAGATGCAGTCGCTGCTACGCACGCGGCCGGAGACCCTCGACGACCTGACCGTGCAGGTCGCGCTCGTCCGGCCGGGGCCGATTCAGGGCAAGGCCGTCCATCCCTACATCGAGCACCGCGAGCGGCTGCGGCAGGACCCGGGCTTCGTGCCGCCGGTGGATCATCCATTGCTCGCGGAGCCGCTGCAGGACACCCTCGGCGTCGTCGTCTTCCAGGACCAGGTGCTGGAGGTCGCGATGGCGCTGGCGGGTTTCTCGGTCGGCGAGGCCGAGGGTCTGCGGCGCGCGATGAGCCGCAAGCGGAGCGAGGAAGCGATCGAGGCCTATCGCACCCGCTTTATCGCGGGTGCGATAGAGAACGGAGTCGAAGCGGAGCTTGCCGACCTCGTCTACGACAAGCTCGCCGGTTTCTCGGGCTTCGGCTTCCCGAAATCCCATGCGGCGGCATTCGGCCTGCTCGCCTACCAGTCGACGTGGCTGCGGCACCACTACCCGAGCGAGTTCCTCGCGGCGCTCTTGAACGCGCAGCCGATGGGCTTCTATCCGCCTGCGTCTCTCGTGCGGGACGCGCAGCGGCGTGGGGTGGAGGTACGGCCGGTCGATGTCAACCGCAGCGCGGTGAAATGCACGCTCGAGGACGACGCGGTGCGAATCGGACTCGACTACGTGCAGTCGCTCGGCGAGCCCGGAGCGAAGGCGGTAGTCGAGGAGCGCGAACGGCGAGGGTCGTTCGCGGGGGTACGCGAGCTGGCGCAGCGGGTCGAGCTCGACCGTAGCCGGCTGGAGGCGCTCGTCGCCTCGGGGGCGTGTGACGCGTTCGGCGAGCGGCGGCAGCTGCTCTGGGAGCTTGGCCTCGCCTTTCGCCCCGCGGCCGTTCCCGGCTCGGGCGGTGAGGCGCGCCAGCTGACGCTGTCGCTCGACGCGGCCGCGGCGACGCCGGAGCTCCCCGAGCAGACGCCGTGGGAGCGAATGCTCGCCGATTACCGGCTGACGAGCCTCTCCGTCGGCACGCATCCGATGGCGCTCCTGCGCCCCCGGCTGCCGGCAGAAGTGGTCGCGAGCCGAGACCTCGGTCGCCAGCGGCACGGCGGACGGATCGCCGTGGCAGGTCTCGCGGTCGCGCGCCAGCGGCCCGCAACCGCGAACGGCGTCGTCTTCATGCTGCTCGAGGATGAGTTCGGGCAGGTGAACCTGATCGTGCCGCCGCCGGTCTATCAGCGCTTCCGCCCGCTCGTTCGCGCTGAGCCGCTCGTGCTCGCGCGGGGCCGGTTCGAGAGCAGAGGCCGGAACCAGAACGTGCTCGTGCACGAGTTCGAGTCGCTCGTCCCACTCGCGAAGGAGGTGGCCAACGGGGCCGACGTGTTCGGCTCGCTCCCCGCCGCCCATCACTTCGGACACCGATAATGACGGGATGGAGCGGGTCGACGGGTACGCGCCGATTCGCGACTACGCCCTGATCGGAGACGGACGGACGGCCGCGCTCGTCGCCCGCGACGGCTCGATCGACTGGCTGCCTCTCCCGCGCCTCGACTCCGAGACGGTCTTCGCGCGCCTTCTCGACGCGGAGCGCGGCGGCGCCTTCGAGCTCGCGCCGGAGATTGACTTCCGCGTGGAGCGCGAGTACGTCGAGGACACGAACGTGCTGCAGACCACCTTCGTAACGGCCCGCGGCACCGTCCGCGTGACCGACGCGATCACGCTCGACCACGGCGGTCTCCTGCCCTGGTTCGAGCTCGTCCGCGGAATCGAGGGCGTTAGCGGCGAGGTGCCGATGCGCTGGCGGATCGCGCCGCGGTTCGGCGCCGGCGAGTCGGCGGAGGAGCTGTCGATCGACCGGATCGGCGCTGCGGTCCGCGCGACGTCGCGTGGCTCGAGCCTCGTTGTCTACCCGTTCGACGCCGGCGATCCGCACCACACCGACGACGAGATCGGGGGCTTGTTCGAGACCGACAAGGGCTCGAAGGCCTCGCTCGTCCTGCGCGCGACTCACGATGAGCCGATCCCCTTTGCCCGCCGCGAATGGGCGGAGAGGCGGCTCGACGACACGGTCGGCGATTGGAAGCGCTGGCTCGCCGGCGCAGGCGTCGAGGGCGATTGGGACGCCGTCGTCCGGCGCAGCGCGCTCGCCCTCCGCCTGCTCACGTATGTCCCGACGGGCGCGATCCTCGCGGCGCCGACGACCTCCCTCCCCGAGCGGATCGGCGGCGATCGCAACTACGACTACCGATACTGCTGGGTTCGCGACACCGCGTTCACGCTCGACGCGTTGATCAACCTCGATCTGCTCGTCCAGGTGCATGCGTCCTTCGCGTGGCTGCTCGACGCGGTCGCGACGACGGAGCCCGACCTCCACGTCTTCTACGACCTCGACGGCGAGAGGGTCTCCGCGCGCGAAGAGCTCGCGCTCGACGGCTATCGCGGCTCGCGCCCGGTCAGGCGCGGGAACGCAGCGGCCGGCCAACTCCAGCTCGGCTGCTACGGCGATCTGCTCGAGACGGCGGAGCTCTACGTTCGCGAGGGCAACGCTCTGGACGACGCGACCGCCGACAGGCTGGCCGACATCCTCGACCACCTGACGACGATCTGGAAGAAGAAGGACGCCGGAATCTGGGAGCTGCCGGACGCCGAGCACTACACGGTCTCGAAGCTGAGCGTCTGGACTGCGTTCGATCGTGCCCTGCGCCTCGTCGAGGAGGGGCAGCTTCCGCGTGACCGGGCGGAAGCGTGGCGCGAGTGCGCGAAGGACGTCCGCGAATTCGTGGAGGGCGAATGCTGGTCGGAGTCCCGCGGTTGCTTCGTGATGTTCCCGGGCAGCGCCAAGCTCGACGCGAGCGTCCTCCGCGTCTCACGGATGCACTTCCTCGACCTGGCCGGAGAGCGCTTCTCGTCGCTCGTCGACGCGATCCGGGACGAGCTGGGCGCGGGCGAAGGGCTGCTCTACCGCTACAGCGGTCAGCAGCAGGTCGAGGGCGCGTTCGTCGCCTGCTCCTTCTGGCTCGTCGAGGCGCTCGCACGGGCGGGGCGCCTGCAGGAGGCGCGGAAAACGATGACGCAGGCGGTCGGGCACGCCAACGACGTCGGCCTCTTCGCCGAGGAGATCGACCCAAAGACGGGCGCTTTCCTGGGAAATTTCCCGCAAGGACTCAGCCACTTGGCGCTGATCAACGCGGCGGCGGCGATTCGAGCCGCGGAAGAGGCCTAGTAGGCCAGCTCAGCTCTTTACGCGCAGCGCGTCGACGAGCTGCTGTTTCGACATCTCAGAGCGTCCGGGAATATCCGCCGCTTGAGCACGTTCGTAGAGCTCCTCTCGGGTCAGGTCCTCGAGCGGGTTGGTTGGGCGTAGGCGGCTTGCGATGTCCGTCAACTCCTCTCGCCCTTTCGGCACTTTTGCGATCAAGGTGGTGACGCGTTCTCTTAGTTGTGGAACTGCGGCGACCGATGCGAGGCCCGCGAGCGCCGTGAACCTGAGCAGCCTGCGATTGCGCCTCTTCGTCTCCAGCCGTCGGTAAGCCCCCCGAAGATCCTTGCGGGCACTCCGCAGCTCCCTCTGGAGAGACCGATCGCTTGTGAGTTGTGCGATCGCGCCGGTGACGCCGAGTCCGCGACCGGTACGAGTGCTTGCCTCGGAGCTGTGCTTGAGCCCTGAAAGCAGGCGCTTGCGGAATTTCCTGTCCTGCGCGAGTTGCAGCACGAGCTCGTAAGCGCTGACTGCACTCTTCTTGATCGCTTGTTTCCTGCTTCGTCGGAACATGGCGATGCTCCTCTCGTCATGGTCTGGCTAGTTGGCGTGCCAGCTCGGCTTTGCCGTGTGGGCGTTATTTACACAGGCTGATCGCGCGCGGGCAAATCCGCTGCCTCAATAGGGCCGTCTGCTAGCGGTTCTCGATCTCGAGCGCGAAGCGCGGCAGATGCTTCAGGACGGCGCGATTGAACTCGTCCTCGTAGGCTTCCGCGGTGTCCTCGTCGAGGGTCCACTTGAAGTGGTCGCGGATGTCGGCCAGGAGCTCGGTGCCGGTCTCGACCACGTCGACGTAGTCGCCGTAGCGCTCCTCCGCCTCGTCGCGCGGCGCTGTGTTGTAGGCCCGCTCGGCTTCCTCACACTCGTGGAGCAGATCGGCGTGCTCGCGGACGAAAAGATCGAGCTGCCTCGAGATGACGTCGGCGAACCGGTGGCGGCGGAACACGCGCCTACACTAGCCGCGCTCTGGCGCTGCTCATCCGCACCTGGAACGTGTTTCACGGCAACGCGGACCCGCCGGAGCGCGAGGCTTATCTCGAGCAGATCGTGCGTCTGGGGACCGGCGATCGCCCGGATGTCGTCTGCCTCCAGGAGGTGCCGGCCTGGGCGCTCTCCCACCTTGCCGGCTGGAGCGGGATGCAGGCTTTCGGCGACATAGCGCAGCGGCCACGGCTCGGTCCACTGCCGATTCCCGCCGAGCTCGGCCGCGTGGTCACCTCGGTTCACCACGGTCTACTTCGCTCGGCGGTCGCCGGCCAGGCGAACGCGATCCTATTCAGCCCTGAAGCGGAGATTCTCGGCCGGGACAGACTCGTCCTGAACAACCGCGACTTCAGGAAGGCCCAGTCGCGGTGGCTCGGGCTCCCGCTCGTGGCGCGACTGGCGTGGGCCAAGGAGAGGCGGATCGTCCAGGCGGTCCGCGCTCGGCGCCCCGGCGAGGGGACAGTCCTCGTCGCGAACCTCCACGCAACGAGCTACCCGGCCGACCAGCGGCTCGCCGATGCCGAGCTGCTTCGCGCCGCCGTCTTCGCCGACGGGCTCGCGCAACCAGAGGACATCGTCGTCCTCGCCGGCGATTTCAACGTCCCGGCCGCCCGCTCGGCGACCCAGACCGAGTTGACCGGCGAGGAATGGGGTTTTTCACCGCCGCTGGGGGACGGAATCGACCAGATCCTCGTCCGCGGCGTCGCCTTGGAGGCCCTGGAGCGCTGGCCGCGAGAGCGGCGGCGCCTCGCCGGCCGTGTTCTCTCGGACCACACACCGGTGGAGGCGCGGCTCCTTTGACCTTCGAGGAGGCACGCGCGCAGTTCCCCGTCTTCGAGCGGTTCGCGTACCTGAATGCCGGCACGAATGGCCCGCTTGCGCGAGCAACGGTAGAGGCGATCGTGGAGTGGAACCGGCGCGATCTCGAGCAGGGCCGGGGCGGCAAGCCGTACTTCGAGAACGTGCTCGCGTTGCGCGAGCGCGCCCGCGAGGCGTTGGCGGGCGTGCTCGAGGTCCCGCCGCAGAACGTCGCTCTCGTCAGCTCGACCACGAACGCGTGCAACGTCGTCCTCGCGGGTCTCGACCTGACGAGCGAGGACGAGGTGGTCACCACCGACATCGAGCACTTCGGCCTGCTCGGGCCGTTGCTCGCGTCGCCCGCGAAGGTGCGCGTCGCGCAGGTGCGCGATGCGTCGCCGCGTGAGGCCCCGTGCCTCGTCTGCGGGCAGGTGACGAGCAGGACGAAGCTGATCGCGATCTCGCACGTCTCGTGGGTGACGGGCAACTCGCTCGGCCCTGACGAGCTCAGGCGGCAGACGGAGCTGCCAATCCTCCTGGACGGCGCCCAGTCGGCGGGTGCCTGCCGAACGGAAGCCGCGGCCTTCGACTTCTACACCGTCTCCGGCCAGAAATGGCTCTGCGGCCCGGACTCGACGGGCGCCCTGTACGTGCGCGACCCCGAGCGCCTGCGGGTGGCGCTGCCGACCTACATGTCCCAGTCGGCCTACGACACGGAGAACTCGTTCACGCCGAAGCCCGGAGCGCCGCGCTTCGACTCCGTCTGGTACGCCCCCGGGACGCTGGCCGGGCTCCTCGCCGCGCTCGAGGCGGCGCCTGAATGGCGGCACGAGCGGACGCGAGAGGTGGCGTCGTACTGCCGCAGACGGTTGGACGAGGCCGGCTACGAGATCGTCACCGCGCCCGACCAAGCCGGCCTGATCACTTTCAGTTCGGGAGGCGAGGCGGCCGAGGCGGCGGCGCGCCTGTTCGAGGCCGGCGTCATCGTCCGCGATGTCCCAGGCACAAAGTGGCTACGCGCCTCCTGCGGCTGGTGGACGAGTGAGGACGACATCGAACGGTTACTCGGCGGGCTTTAACCCAGTGACCCGGTCCCGGGCCATGTCCCGGGACCCGGTCGCGGGACCTGGCCTCAGGTGACAGCTTCACCGGTCCGCAGGCCGAGCTCGCGCGCGATCGGCCGCAGCGCTTCGGTCACGAAGGCGATGTGCTCGTCCAGGTCGACACCGAGGAGCTCCGCGCCCTTGTAGACGTCGTCGCGGTTGACGCCGGACGCAAACGAGGGCTGCTTGAGCTTCTTGCGCACCGACCTCGGCTCGAGCGTCTCGATCCCGTCCGGGCGGACGAGCCCGCACGCGTGGATGAATCCGGAGAGCTCGTCGCAGGCGAAGAGCGTCTTCTTCAGCAACGTATCGCGCGGCAGGCCGAGATGCTCCGCATGCGAGAGGACGCCCTCGACCACCTCCTCGGGATAACCCTCGTCGCGCAGGATCGGGGCGCCGTCCTGCGGGTGTTCGTCGAGCGTGGGGTGAATCTCGTAGTCGAAGTCGTGGAGGAGCGCGGTCACGCGCCAGAGCGCCTCGTCCTCGCCGAACTTACGCGCGTAGGCCGCGACGGCGGCCTCGACGGCGAGCGCATGCCGGCGCAGAGCCTCGCTTTGGGTGTACTTCGTCAGCGTCTCCCAGGCCTGCTCGCGTGTCGGCCGCACGGGTCAGTACGATAGCCATGCTGATGCCGTCGACTGCTGTCGCCGACGCGCTCATGGAGACGTTCGTCATCGAGGGCTCCCAACCCTTGCACGGCCGCATCACCGCGGCCGGGAACAAGAACGGGGCGCTGCCGATCCTCGCCGCGTGCCTGCTCACCGACGAGCCGGTGACGCTCGCCAACGTGCCGCGAATCCGTGACGTCGAAACGATGGTCGAGCTGCTCGTGCAGCTCGGCGCCGATGCCGACTGGACGGGCGCGAACGAGATCCGCATCGACGCCTCGGATCTCGTCACCACGGAGGTCGACAGCGAGCTCGCGAGCCGCATCCGCGCGTCCTTCTTGCTCGCCGGGCCGCTGCTCGCGCGCGTCGGCCGCGCCTCGGTGCCGCCCCCGGGCGGCGATGTGATCGGCCGGCGCCGGCTCGATCCACACATCCACGCGCTCGCCGAGCTCGGGGCGCGGATCGAAGTCAACGGCGGCTACCAGATGCACACGGACGGTCTCCGGGGTAAGCGGATCTTCCTCGACGAGGCGAGCGTGATGGCGACCGAGAACGCAGTGATGGCCGCGTCGCTTGCCCAGGGCGAGACGGTGATCGGCAACGCCGCCTGCGAGCCACACGTCCAGGACCTCTGCCGTTTTCTCCGCTCACTGGGCGCCGAGATCGACGGGATCGGCTCGAATGTCCTCACCGTCCGCGGCGTCCAGCGTCTGCGCGGCGGCGAGTGGCGGATCGCCTGCGAGCACATCGAGGTCGCGAGCTTCATCGGCCTGGCGGCCGTGACCGGCGGCGACGTCGTCGTCGAGGACGTCGTGCCCGAAGACCTCGCGCCGATCCTGCCGTCGTTCGAGCGGCTCGGCGTCCACGTGGAGCTCGACGGGTCGACGTTACGCGTGCCTCCCGGCCAAGAGCTCGTCGTCCAGGACGACCTCGGTGGTCAGATTCCCAAGATCGAGGATGGACCGTGGCCTGCCTTTCCGGCCGACCTGACATCGATCGCGCTCGCGGTCGCGACGCAGGCAAGGGGAACGGTGCTGATCTTCGAGAAGATGTTCGAGAACCGGCTGTTCTTCGTCGACAAGCTCGTCTCGATGGGCGCGCGGATCATCCTCTGCGACCCGCACCGGGCGGTCGTTACCGGCCCCGCAAGGCTGTTCGGCCAGCGGATGGCGAGCCCCGACATCCGGGCCGGGATGGCGATGCTGATCGCCGGGCTCTGCGCGGAAGGCACCTCCACGATCGGCAACGTCGGCGAGATCGACCGCGGCTACGAGCGCATCGACGAGCGCCTGCGTTCCTTGGGTGCACGTATAGAGCGCGTCGAGGGCTAGCGGGCGCGGATCGAGACGCGGTCGCTCGTCGCGGCGCCGACGTCGAGCGCGCTACGCTCCTTCAAGGGATGGCGGCCATCGGCTATGCGGGGGAGGAAGGCCGGCTGCAGGCACGTGTCGACGTCGACGGCGCCGGCAGGGCGACTGTCGACACCGGCGTTCCCGTACTCGACCATCTTCTGACGCTTCTGGCCGAGCACGCGTCGTTCGACATCGCGCTCGAGGTGGCCCCTGAGGAGCCCGATGCCGAGGTCGCGGCCGCCGGCCGCGCGCTCGGCCAAGCGCTCTCGGGAGCCCTGCGCGCCGGGCGCGCGCGCGGGCACGGCTCCGCCGTGGTCCCGGCCGACGAGGCGCTCGCCCATGTGGCCCTCGAGGCATCGGGGCGGGCGCTGCTCGTCTCGAACGTTGATCTGTCCGACATGGGCGTCGGCGGCCTCGCGACCGACCTCGTCGCCCGGTTCCTGACTCAGCTCGCGGAGGGCGCAGGCCTGACGCTCCACGTCCGCCTGATCGAGGGGCGGGACACGCAGCACGTGTTGGAGGCGATCTTCAAGAGCCTCGGCGTGGCACTGGCGCAGAGCTCACGCCCCCGCGGGAGAAAGGAGAAGGATGGCGGTTGAGGCCAAGTCCGTCGTGCGCACGGAGAGCGCACCGGCGCCGTTCCAGGGCGCTCCGTACTCGCAGGCGATTCGGGCCGGCGAGTTCGTGTTCGTCTCGGGCCAACTCGGCCTGAAGCCGGACGACAGCGAGATCACCGGCTCGATCGAGGAGCAGACGGAGCAGATCTTTCAGAACTTACGGGCGATCCTGGAGGCGGCCGGGACCGGCTTCGACCGGCTGGTGAAGACGACGGTCTTCCTCACCGACCTGGGCGACTTCGCGCGCATGAACGAGGTCTACGCCCAGCACGTCGGCGCGGCCCCGCCGGCGCGCTCGACCGTCGAGGTGGCGGCGCTGCCCTCGGGAGCAAAGGTCGAGATCGACGCGATCGCCACTCTCTGACCGCACAATGTGCGCATGCGAGCCGAGACTCTTGTCGCTACGCACACCAACACCGATTTCGACGCCTTCGCGGCGATGCTGGCGGCGCGACGTCTCTACCCCGGCGCGATCGTCTGCCTGGCCGGCTCGCTGAACCGAAACGTCCGCGAGTTCTACCGGCTGCACGCGGACGAGCTCGACTTCGTCGTCGACGCGTCGCGGCTCGAGCTGGACGCCGTCCGGCGCCTGATCGTCGTCGAGACTGTGCACGCGTCCAGGCTCGGAGAGCTCGAGCCGGTGGCGCTCGATTCCGCGGTCGACAAGGTGGTCTTCGACCACCACGCCGCCGACCGCCCCGAATGGGCGCCGCCCGAGAACGTGATCGTCTCGGAAGACGGCGCGCTGACGACCACGCTCGTCGGCGTGCTCGCCGAGCGCGAAGTGGCGGTCAGCCCACTGGAGGCGACGGTTTTCGCGCTCGGCATCCACGAGGACACAGGGTCGCTCACCCACGCGACGACGACGCAACGCGACGCCGAGGCGCTCGGCTGGTGCCTCCGCCACGGCGCCGAGCAGGAGCTCCTCTCACGGTTCCTGCACACCCCGCTCGGCGAGGCCGAACGCGAGCTGCTGTCGGCGCTGCTCGACTCGCTCGAGGCGCATGAGGCGGCCGGCGTCGAGGTGCTCGTGGCGACCGCGGCCGCGCGGGAGTACGTCGAGGGGGTCGCGAACCTGGCGCACAAGCTCGTCGACGTGACCGATTGTGCCGGGCTCGTAGTCCTCGTCGAGATGGACGGCCGGGTCTTCGCAGTGACGCGCAGCCGCGTGCCCGAGCTCGACGCCGCGGCACTGGCGGCCGTGCTCGGCGGCGGTGGCCACGCACAAGCGGCTTCCGCGATCTATCGGGGCGCACTCGACGAGGCCCACCGTCTGGTCGTCGACCGTCTGGAAGAGGCCGTCCGGCAACCGGCGCGGGCCCGCGACGTGATGTCGCGGCCGGCGCGCACGATCTCGCCGGACGAGACCGTCTCCCGGGCGATGGTCGCTTGCCAGCGCTTCGGCCAGAGCGGCATCCTCGTCGCCGCCGGGGACGAGCTCGCGGGAGCGGTCAGCCGCGAGGATCTCGACAAGGCGATCTCGCACGGGCTCTCGCACGCGCCTGTCAGGGGAATCATGAGCTCGCGCGTGGCGACCTGCGCCGAGGAGACCCCGCTCTCGGAGCTGCAACGCCTGCTGGCGAGCGGCGACGACCGCGTCGCCGTTCTGCGGGACGACAGGCTCGTCGGGGTCGTCACGCGCGGCGACGTGCTGGAAGCGCTCGGGGAGTCCGCGGCGGCGGTCAAGCGACCCAGTGCCTCCCTTGCCGCCGAGCTGGCGAAGCTCGAGCGGCTCGCTCCGGTCTTCGAGGCCGTCGCCGCGCTCACCGAGGCGTACGAGGGTGTCTACCTGGTGGGCGGAACCGTGCGGGACATCCTGCTCGGCGAGCGGAACTTCGACGTCGACATCGCCGTTGAAGGCGACGCGATCGCGCTCGCGCAGGCGCTCGCAGACGCGCTCGGCGGGCGGGTGCGCGCACACGAGAAGTTCGGCACCGCTGTGGTCGTCTACGGCGACGGCGAGCGCGTCGACGTCGTCACGGCCCGGACGGAGTTCTACGACGCGCCGGCGGCGTTGCCGGCGGTCGAGCACGCCTCGATCCGGGAGGACCTCTTCCGGCGCGACTTCACGATCAACGCGATGGCGCTTTCGCTGAAGGGCGACGACTACGGCAGGCTCGTCGATCCGTTCAGTGGGCGCGCCGATCTCGAGCAGAAGCGAATCCGCGTCCTGCACAACCTCTCGTTCATCGACGATCCGACGAGGATCTTCCGCGCGATCCGCTACGAGAACCGCTACGGCTTCCGGATGGACGAGCATACGGTGCGACTGGCGCGCGGCACGATCGAGATCGGGCTCGTCGGCGACCTCTCCTCGGCCCGCCTCCGCGATGAGCTCGTCGCGCTGCTCGAAGAGGGAGAGGTCGAGCACTCGATCCTCCGGCTCGCCGAGCTCGGCGCCGACAAGGCGATCCACCCTCACCTCGCCGCCGACGACGAGGCCGTGAAGCTGCTGGCGCGTCTACGCGCCCTCGCCCAGCAGTACGAGCTCGACGTCCCCGCCTGGCGGCTCGCTCTGATCGCTCTGGCACGGAAGCTGCCGCCGGACGAGGTGTATGACTGGCTGCAGCGCTTGAAGATGCGGCGGCGCGATGCGGAGCAGATCGCCGCCGCGGTCACGGTCGGGCCGCGGATAGTCGAACGGCTCCGCAACCGCGACGTCGAGCCTGCAGAGACAGTCGCGCTCGCCGACCGCTACGCGCCCGACGCGCCGCTCTTCGCACTCGCGCTCACGGAGCTCGAGCCCTTGCACGACTACTTCCGCGGCCTGCGCGACATCCGGCTCGAGGTGACCGGCAGCGACCTGGCCGCGCTCGGGCTGAGCGAGTCGCCGCGGGTGGGGGAGGTACTCGCCGAGCTGCGCCGTCGAAAGCTGAACGGCGAGCTCGACGGGCGGGAGTCGGAGCTCGAGGCGGCGCGGGAGCTCATCAGCGGATGATCCGCTGGGACGCGCCCGGGCCGTACGAGGTGGTCTTCACGACCCGCGCCGGCGGAGTCAGCGACGGGCCGTACGCGTCGCTCAACCTCGGCCGCAAGACGGGGGACGATGTCGACCGCGTCGACGAGAACCGCCGCCGTGCATGCGCCGAAATCGACGCCGACCCAGCGCGGCTCGCGCTCAACTACCAGGTTCACTCGACCGTCGTCCATCGCGCGCAGTCGGGCCGGCGCGGCGATCGCCGCGGCGACGGGTTGTGGACCGAGGAGTCCGGGTTGCCCGTACTCGCGCTCGCCGCCGACTGCCTGCCGATCGCACTTGCCCGAGCAAACGGCGCTGCGCCGGGGGTCTGCGTCCTACATGCCGGCCGGATCGGGATTCTCGACGGCGTCATCGAGGCCGGCATCAGAGCGCTTGGCGGGACCGTTGCGGCTGCGATCGGACCGTCGATCGGCCCGTGCTGCTACGAGGTCGGCGAGGAAGTCGCGGCCCCGTATCGAGCGCGCTTTGGCGCCGGGATCATGGGCGGGCGCAAGCTCGATCTCCGGCAGGCGGCGGAACGACTGCTGCGGGAGGCCGGCGTTGCCCGGATCGAGCGGCTCGACCTCTGCACGGCCTGCAATCCGGAGCTCTTCTTCTCACACCGGCGCGACGGCAAGCCGCGAGGCGTGCAAGGGGTGCTCGCGCTTGTTGCCTGACGAGGTTCGTGCCCGCTACGAGCGGATCCGGGCCGAGGTCGGCGACGCCGTCACAATCGTCGCCGCGACGAAGTACGTCTCTGTCGAGGAGATGGCCGTTCTGGCCGGGGCTGGGATCGAGGTGGTGGGGGAGAACCGCGCCCAGGATCTGGAGGCGAAGCACGCCGTCTACGGCGACACGTTCCGCTGGCACTTCATCGGCCACCTGCAGAGCCGCAAGGCGAAGACGGTCAACCGGATCTGCGAGCTCGTCCATTCGCTCTCGTCGGAATCTGCCGCGAAGCGGCTCGAAATCCCGGCGCTTGCCGAGGTCAATCTCTCCGGTGAGGAGACGAAGTCCGGCGTCGGCGAAGCCGAGCTCGACGCGCTGCTTGCCGCGTACAGCGACGTGCGTGGCCTGATGACGATGCCGCCCGAGACCGGCGACTCCGCGGCCTCGCGCCCCTACTTCCGCCGTCTACGCGAGCTCGCGACTGAACGTGGATTGCGCGAACTTTCGATGGGCACGAGCCAGGACTACCGCGTCGCGGTCGAGGAAGGGGCAACGCTGATCCGAATAGGTTCCGTGCTCTACCGCGGCTAAGGCGCTCGCTTGCGACGCCGACCTGGAGGACATCCCGGCTTTGCCGGGGTGTCCGTCTCCTCCGGACGCGCAACAGCGCTGGCGATCAGCCCTGCTCTCGCGTCGGCGTTAAGATCCCGCTGGAAATGGGCTTTGCAGACGTCTGGAATCGCACCCTCGTCTACTTCGGGATCGCCGAGGAGGACGACGAGTGGGACGAGGACGGCTACGTCACCGAGGAGGAGCTCGAGCGCACCTATAGCGAGCGTCCGAACGTCCGCCGCCTGACGCCGCGCAGCAGGCGACAGGAATTCGACGATTGGACCGACCCCGACGCCGAGGAACCACGCGCCGTCACGAGGCCCAGGCGCCGCGAGCGACGCGCCGAGGTCGCGACGATCCCCGGGCCGACGCCCGTGCCTTCCGTGCGCGTGCATCTCGTCGTTCCGCACACCTTCCAGGACGCCCAGCAGATCGCGGACCGCTTCAAGGAGGGGATCCCCGTGATCCTCAACCTGCAGGGCGCCGACCAGGAGCTTTCGAAGCGTCTGATCGATTTCACCAGCGGCCTCACCTACGCGCTCGACGGCGGCATGCAGCGCGTCGCCGACAAGGTGTTCCTGCTGACACCCCGCAACGTCGAGGTGTCGGCCGAGGAGCGCGCTCGTCTGCTCGAGTCGGGCGGCTTCTTCAATCAGGCCTGACTTGTAGGAACAGGCGCGCCCGGCACGAAACCGTCAAGCATGGGCTCCAGCCCCGGATCGATCCTGCTCTTCGACGCCGCGTCCTCGGCGAACCGGTTCATCGACGACTTCATCTGGGTCTACATCCTCTTGATCTTCATCTACGTCCTGAGCTCGTGGGTCAGGCTGCCGTACTCACCGTGGCTTCGCCGCATCCAAGATTTCCTCCGCGATGTCTGCGAACCGTACTTGGCTCTGTTTCGCCGCATCCTTCCTTCGTTCGGGCCGCTCGACCTCTCACCGGTCGTTGCGGTCATCGTCCTGATCATCCTGAAAACCGCGGTCGACGCGATTTTCGACAGCGTCTGACTCAGAAAGGAGGGGCCGTCATGGCCTACACACCCGTTGAGCTGAGGCACGTCCGCTTCAAGCGTGGCCTGCTCGGCTATGTACCCATTGTCGTCGACCGCACGATCGAGGAGGTCGTCGAGTCCTTCGAGACCGTCTGGCGCGAGCGGGCCGACTACGCGGATCGGATCGAGCAGCTAGAGGCCGACCTGAAGCGCCATCGCGAGCTCGAGACGCTCCTCCGCTCGACGCTGACGACGGCCGAGCATGCCGCGCACGAACTCAAGGATCACGCCCGCCGCGAAGCGGCGCTCGTGCTCGAGGAGGCGCACGCGGAAGCGCGAAGGATCACTCGGGACGCGCTCGCGGAGCGGGAACGGCTGGGGGCCGAGACGCACCGGATCAAGGCCCTTCTGGGGGCCGCCCTGGACGCGGTCGACGACGCCGACCGGGACGCTGAAGGGCAGCCCCGGGCCGAAGCGGCGTAAATCTATACTTGGCGCATGGCCGGGCGTTCTACGCGTTTACGCCTGCGCGTCTCTCCGGGGGCGCGCTCGAATGGGATCGTGGGTAGGCACGGGGAAGGGTGGAAGGTCCGCGTCACCGCCACGCCAGAGGGCGGGAAAGCGAATGACGCCGTTCTCCGGCTGCTGGCCGAGCGGGTCGGACTTCCGCAGGTGAATCTGAAACTCGTATCAGGCCCGTCGAGCCGGGACAAGATCGTCGAGCTGACCGGCGTCGACGCCGCCGAGGCGGAGCGGCGGCTCGGGCAGCCAAGGTAGTCACGATGAGCACGCAAATCGACACCGAGCATTTCCGCACGCGGCTCGAGGACGAGCGGCAGAAGGTCCGGAACGCGATCGACTACCTGCACAAGGAGAGCCCGGGCGCGCCCGACGAGATCACCGGCGACCTCGCGATGGGTCCCGGCGACAACCAT
The DNA here is from genome assembly GCA_005888315.1 of Actinomycetota bacterium. Classification (GTDB taxonomy): domain Bacteria; phylum Actinomycetota; class Thermoleophilia; order Gaiellales; family Gaiellaceae; genus 13-2-20CM-68-14. Next base: position 190,521 of record VAWH01000018.1, read on the forward strand.
CTCGCGGACATCGCGACCGAGACCGTCGACCGCGAGATCGACTACACGCTCGAGGAGAACTCCGGCAATGTCCTGCGGGAGATCGAGGCGGCGCTGAAGCGCATCGACGATGGGACGTTCGGCATCTGCTCGACGTGCGGCAACCCGATCGAGCCGGAGCGCCTCGAGCACCTCCCGTGGGCGACCCTGTGCGCCGCGGATGCGCGCGGGGGCCGCCGTTGAAGTCCCGCCCTGGTCACACGTCATGCGAAAGCCGTGCCAACATCCGGATTTAGCGGTCGCGCGAGTGAATCGCGCGACCTCTTGGACGGCGCAAGTGATGCCTTGAGCCAGTTGAGCGAACCGCGCGCGGCGGACGTCCGCGTCGGCTCTTCCACCGACGCACTGACGCCGATCTCGGTGGCGACACGCTCGCTCGCGGCGCGCTGGCCCCAGTGGATCGGCCTTGGGCTCGTCGTCTCGGCGGCGGTCCTCGCCGACCAGGCAACGAAGCACATCGTCGCCGGCCAGCTCGCGCTCGACGATCGGGTGCACGTGCTCGGGCCGTTCTCGATTCATCACGTGCAGAACTCGGGGATCGCCTTCGGCCTGTTCGCGAACGCGACCGCGCTCGTGACCGCGCTGACCGCGCTCGCGGTCGGCTGGATGCTCGTCTTCTTCGCGCGCTCCGGGGCCCGCCATCCGGTGCTGCCCGTCGCGCTCGGCCTCTTGATCGGCGGGAGCTCCTCCAACCTCGTCGACCGGATCCGGCTCGGCCACGTCACGGACTTCCTCGACTTCCGCTACTGGCCGGCCTTCAATCTCGCGGACACTTTCATCGTCGTCGGTGTCGCCATCCTCTTCGCGGCGATCCTGCTCGGCGACACGCGACGATCGCAGTAACGCTCGACGTCCCGGCCGAAGCTGCCGGCGAGCGGCTCGACCGGTTCGTCGCGACCTTGCCCGAGGTCGCCTCGCGCGGAGAGGCCGAGCGCCTGCTCGCGGCCGGAGCGGTGCGGGTCGATGGCGAGCTGCGTCCGAAGAGCCACCGGCTCGAGGGCGGCGAGCGGCTGGAGGTGGAGGTGGCGGAGCGGCAGCACGTCGCGCTGGAGCCGGAGCAACGCGAGCTGCGGATCGCCTACGAGGACGAGCATCTGCTCGTGGTCGACAAGCCGGCCGGGATCGTCGTCCATCCCTCCGCGGGCCACGCGGGCGGGACGCTGGTGCAGGCCCTGCTCGCCCGGGGGATCGCCGGCGGAGACGCGGCGGAGCGACCCGGCATCGTCCATCGCCTCGACCGCGACACGTCGGGATTGCTCGTCGTTGCCCGCTCTGAGGAGGCCCACGGCAAGCTGCAGGACCTCGTCCGCAAGAAGCTGCTCGAGCGCGGCTACCTGGCGCTCGTGCGCGGCCGGCCTCGCTCGCGAAGCGGCCGGATCGAGGCGCCGATCGGCCGGGACCGCCACGATCCGTTCCGGCAGTCCCTCGACACGGACTCCCCGCGGGAGGCGATCACGCACTTCGAGCTCGAACGGCTGCTGCCGCGCCATGCGCTGCTCTCGCTTCGCCTCGAGACCGGCAGGACGCACCAGATCCGCGTGCACCTGGCGGCGATCGACCTGCCCGTCGTCGGCGATCCCGTCTACGGCGTTCCGGACCCCGAGTTGGGCCGCCAGTTCCTGCACGCGAATCGGCTCAGCTTTCCGCACCCGTTCGGCGACGAGCGCGTCGAGACGGAATCGCCCCTTCCCGCGGAGCTTCAGGCCACGCTGGCGCGCTTCGCCTCGTAGAGGCGCCTGTCGGCGACCGCGAACAGCGTCCCCGTATCCTCGCCATCCTCTGGATAGCGCGACAGGCCGGCGCTGATCGCGAGGGGTACCCCAGCCTCGCCGGACTCGAGCTCGGAAAGACCAGCATTGAGACGGTCAAGGAACGTTTCGCCTGTGTTCGGATCCGACTCGACGAGCAGGGCCGCGAACTCGTCGCCGCCCATTCGGCCGGCGAGATCGGACCGGCGTAGCTCGGCCCGCAGTAGCTGGGCGACACGCCTCAGCACCTGGTCGCCCGCCGGATGACCGTGCGCATCGTTGATCTCCTTGAAGTCGTCGACGTCGAAGAACACGAGCGTGACGCTGGAGCTGTAGCGCTTCGCGCGCTCGAGCTCGAGCTCGAGCTCGTGCGTGAACGAGGTGTGGTTGAGGAGATCGGTGAGTGGGTCGTGCCGGGCCTTGTGCGCAAGCTCCGAGGTCGCGCGGTCGAAGTAGGCGACGACGCACTCGGTAACGAGGCTATCGATCATCGCGTGCAGGCGCTCCTCGAACACGAAGACGTCGCTGGCTTCAAAGTCGGTGCTGCGGTCGAGTACCAGTCGCCAGAGCACGCGCCGCAGGACCAGGAACTCGGTGACGATGTCGCGCGGAGCGAAGCCGAGCGCCTCGCGTTCGCGCGCATGGTCCCGGACGAGCGCAGCGAGCGGGCTCCCGCGGTGCAGGCGCTCAGGCTTGGGATGGACGAGATGCTCAGCGAGCTCGGCGATGAAGGTCGGCATGTCGCCGAGCTGTCCGATCCGACCTAGGCGGGCGAGCGGCGGAATCGTGTCCTCTCGAAGCCCTTCTTCGACCACGGACAGCGCGAGAGTCCATGCTTCCGTCCGAATTTCATCGGCAAGCTGAGCGAGCGGTCCTGAAGTCTCGGCGGACACCGACTCCACACGGCTGCTATCGGCAACAACGGACGCCAGCCTGAGTTCTAAAGAGGGTTCGTGGCCGCGCTGGTACGATGCAGCGGTTTTTCGCCACCGACCCGGCGGGTCGGCAGGGTGGCGGTGCCGGCGCCGACGACGCCCGGTTCCACCCGGTTTCCGCCGGCAGCACACAGCAGCAAACCAACAGAAAGGGGCCTCAGCCCGTGGCAGTCGTCAGCATGCGAGAGCTTCTGGAAGCCGGAGTGCACTTCGGCCATCAGACCCGTCGCTGGAACCCGAAGATGAAGCGATTCATCTTCGGGGAGCGCGGCGGCATCTACATCATCGACCTCCAGCAGACCCTCGAGCACCTCGAGGAGGCGGCCGCGTTCTCGCGGAACCTCGCCGAGCGCGGCGGCTCGATGCTCTTCGTCGGCACGAAGAAGCAGTCCATGGACGCGATCGCCGAGCATGCTCAGCGCGTCGGTATGCCCTACGTCCACCATCGCTGGCTGGGCGGGCTGCTCACCAACTGGCGCACGATCTCGAACCGGATCGAGCGCCTGCACGAGCTCCGCCGGCTGCGCGACGAGGATCAGCTCGAGCTGCTGCCCCCCAAGGAGCGGATCGCGATGCTCGCTGAGCTCGAGAAGCTGGATACGAACCTCGGCGGCGTCGCGGACATGCGCAAGCAGCCCGACGCGGTCTTCGTCGTCGACCTGCGCAAGGAGCAGCTCGCCGTGCGGGAAGCGAGGCGACTCGGCCTGCCCATCATCGCGCTCGTCGACACCAACTGCGATCCCGACGAGGCCGACTACGTGATTCCGGGTAACGACGACGCGATTCGCTCGTGCTCGCTCGTGATCCGCACGATCGCCGACGCGATCGAGGCCGGCAAGGCGAAGGTGACGCCCGCCGAGATGGCCGCTCCCACCCCCGAGCCCGAGGAGACCGAAGGACCGAGCGCCGAGGAGGTCGCGCAAGACCCCGCCTACGAGCAGATCGGCGCGCAGGAGAGCGCGGGCGAGGAGGTCGCGACCGGTGTCGCCTCGCCGCCCGTTCCCGCCGAGGCCTCGACGGAGCGTTCAGAGTGACGGAAGGGAACGCGAAGATCTCAGCGGCTCTCGTCAAGGAGCTCCGCGACCAGACGGGCGCGGGGATGATGGACTGCAAGCGGGCGCTGCAGGACACAAATGGGGATCTCGAGGCCGCCAAGACGCTGCTGCGCGAGCGCGGGCTCGCGAGCGCCGCCAAGCGCGCGGGCCGCGAAACAACTGAGGGAACGGTCGGCTATCGCCTCGCCGACGACCGCAAGCGCGGCGTCATCGTCGCCGTCGGCTGCGAGACCGAGCCCGTCTCGAATAATGAGGAGTTCTCCGCCTTCTCCGCCAAGGTGCTCGAGGCGGTGGAGCGCGACGGCCCCACCGCCGTTGAGCAGCTCGACGAGGAGCGTCAGGAGCTCGCAGCCAAGCTCGGCGAGAACATCGTCGTCGCCGGCGCGGCGCGCTTCGAGGCGGTCGACAGCGCCGTGATCGACGGCTATGCGCACCCGCCGGCCAACAAGCTCGGCGTGCTCGTGCAAGTTCGCGGCGGCTCGGACGAGCTCCCCCGCAAGGTCGCCATGCACATCGCGGCTTCTCCGGCGACGCGCTGGATCGGCCGCGAGGACGTTCCGGCCGAGATCGTCACGGCCGAGCGCGAGATCTACTCGAACTCCGACGAGGTGCAGTCGAAACCCGAGCAGGCGCGTGAGAAGATCGTCGAAGGGATGCTGAACAAGCGGTTCTTCGCGGAGCAGGTGCTTGCCGACCAGCCGTGGATCCACGAGGCGTCGAAGTCCGTCGGCGACGTGCTCGGCGAGCAGGGCGCCGAAGTGCTCGAGTTCGAGCGGCTCCAGCTCGGCTAGTGCCCCACCAGGCGATACACGGACAGCATCACCTGAAGGGGCACTATGGCCCTTAGCTCCACAGAGGTCGCATCCGGGCCCACGCGCGCGGTCTTTCGCCGGGTGCTGCTCAAGCTCTCCGGCGAAGCCTTGATGGGCGACAAGGAGTACGGGCTCGACCGCGACCGGATCGATGCGGTCGCCGGGGAGATCGTCGACGTCCAGCAGCAGGGCGTCGAGCTCGCGATCGTCGTCGGCGCCGGCAACATCTACCGCGGCATGGCTGCCGCCGCCGAGGGGATGGACCGCGCCACGGCCGACTACGCGGGCATGCTCGCGACGCTCCTGAACGCGCTCGCGCTCCAGGACGCACTCGAGCGGCGCGGCGCACACACGCGCGTGCTCTCCGCGATCGAGGTGTCCGAGGTCGCCGAGCCGTACATCCGCCGCCGCGCGATCCGCCATTTGGAGAAGCAGCGGATCGTGATCTTCGCCGCCGGTACCGGCAACCCGTTCTTCACCACGGACACGGCCGCCGCCCTGCGGGCGCTCGAGATCAACGCCGAGGCGATCCTGATGGTCAAGCATGCGGTAGAAGGCGTCTACGGCGGCGACCCTCGGGTCGACCCGAATGCGGAGTTCCTGCCGGAGCTGACGCATCTGGAGGCGATCGAGCGCGGCCTGAAGGTGATGGACACGACGGCGCTCTCGCTCTGCATGGACAATCACCTGCCGATCTACGTCTTCGCGCTCGCCGACGGCAACATTCGCCGCGTCGTCGACGGCGAACGCGTCGGCACCATCGTTTCCACCCCGAACCCCGGAGCGGCCAGATGACGATCGACGAGTTCATTCAGGACGCGACCCGCCGGATGGACAAGTCCGTCGAGTCGGCCCAGCACGAGTTCAACACGCTGCGCACTGGGCGCGCCTCGGCGGCGCTGCTCGACCGGATCCAGATCGACTACTACGGGACGAAGACGCCGCTCAAGCAGTTGGCCACGATCAACGCCCCCGAGCCGCGGCTGCTGACCGTGCAGCCGTTCGACCCCAGCTCTTTGTCGTCGATCGAGCGGACGATCCAGGAGTCAGATCTCGGGCTGACGCCCTCGAACGACGGCAAGATCATCCGACTGCCGATCCCACAGCTGACCGAGGAGCGCCGCAAGGAGCTCGTCAAGGTCGCTCGGCAGATGGCGGAGGAGGGTCGCGTCGCGATCCGGAACGTCCGCCGCGACGTCATGCACCACCTGAAGGAGCTCGTCGACAAGGGCGAGGTCGGCAGCGACGAGGAGCATCGGGCCGAGGAACGCGTCCAGAAGTTGACGGATGAGCACACGCACAAGATCGACGACCTTCTGAAGCGGAAAGAAGAGGAAATCCTCGAAGTCTGAGGCCTCCAGTGGGCCTGCTCGACCGATTTCGTTTGCGCACCCGGCTTGCCCGGGCACACCCGGAGCCGCCGGCCGAGCCGGTCGGCTGCGTCGCGATCATCCTGGACGGGAACGGACGCTGGGCGATGTCGCGCGGGCTCCCGGTCGCCGAGGGCCACCGCGAAGGGACGCGCGCGCTCCGGCGGACGGTCGAGGCGGCGATCGAGCTCGGGATCGGCTCGCTCATCGTCTACGGCTTCTCGACGGAGAACTGGACGCGCCCGCCCGACGAGGTCGACTCGCTGATGGAGATCTTCAGTGAGACCATCGACCGCGAGCTGCCGGACCTGGCGAAGCAGGGGGTGCGGGTCCGCTTCCTCGGTCGCCGCGACCGTGCTCCGGAGGCGCTGCAGGACAAGATGGCCGAGCTCGAGGCGCGGACGGGGATGAACGACCGGCTCGATCTCTGGATCGCCTTCGACTACGGCGGGCGCGCCGAGCTTGCGGACGCGGCGAAGCGGCTCGTCCAGGCCGGGATCCGGCCCGAAGAGATCGACGAGGACACGTTTGCCCGGGCCCTGTACGAGCCGGAGCTGCCCGATCCGGACCTGCTGATCCGCACCGCCGGCGATCAGCGGATCTCCAACTTCCTGCTCTGGCAACTCGCGTACGCCGAGCTCGTCTTCGTCGAGACGCCGTGGCCGGATTTCGGCGAGGCCGAGTTGCGCGCCGCGCTCAGCGAGTATGCGAGTCGCGAGCGCCGTTTCGGCGGCAGGTAATGAGCTCCTTCTGGTCGCGGATCGTCGTCGGTGCCGTCCTGCTGCCGGCCGTGCTCGGGCTCGTCTACCTCGGCGGGTGGTGGCTCTGGGTGCTCGCAGTCGTCGCGGCGCTGATCGCGCTGCACGAGCTCTACCGGCTCACGCGGCCGCTGCGGCCGCTCGTGCTGGCGGGTTACGCCGGCACGCTGCTCGCCCTGCTCGGCGCGCAGCTCGGCGGCATCCCGTGGATGACGGCCGGCTTCCTGAGCACGATCGCGCTCGCCTTCGTGCTCAAGGGCATCTCCGACACGCGGCAATCGCTGGCGGTGGCGATTGCGACCACCGTGTTCGGCGTCGCCTGGATCGGCCTCGGCCTCGGACACGCGCTGCTGCTGCGCTCGATCCCCGAGCACGGGCGTCTGGCCGTCTTCACGGTGCTCCTGACAGTCTTCGCGGCAGACGCCTTCGCCTACTTCGTCGGCCTCTTGATCGGCCGGCACAAAATGGCGCCGGTGCTCTCGCCGGGCAAGACCTGGGAGGGCTTGGTCGCGGGCACGATCGTGGCCGTCCTGCTGCCCTTCTTTGCCTTCTACCACCAGCACTTCCTGACGATCGGGGAGTCCCTCGCCCTCGGAGTCGTGATCGCGGTCGTCGCTCCCCTCGGCGATCTGTTCGAGTCGGCGCTGAAGCGCGACATGAACGTCAAAGACTCGGGGCGCCTGCTGGGCGGCCACGGTGGCATGCTCGACCGCCTCGACGCGCTGCTCTTCGCCTCGATCGCCTCGTACTACCTCGTTCGCGCCTTCGGGTGGGCGTAGTCCCGGCCCAGTAGCGAATCCGGCCCGCGCCGTCGCTCGTACACTTTCAAGCAATGAAGCGAATCGCCCTCCTCGGGGCCACCGGGTCGATCGGGCGACAGGCGCTTGAAATTATTGCCGCGCACCCGGAGCTGGAGCTCGTCGCTGCCGCCTCGGGCTCGGAGCCGATCGACGGGCTTGCGCCGCTGACACAGGTCGGCGGCGACTTGACCGAACTGCTCGAGCGCGCCCGGCCGGACGTAGTCCTCAACGCCGTGGTCGGCTTCGCCGGCCTGCCGGCGACGCTCTGGGCGCTCGAGCGAGGGATCGATCTTGCGCTGGCGAACAAGGAAAGCCTCGTGGCGGCCGGGGATCTCGCGACGACCGCTCGGCGGCGGGGCGGAGGGCGGCTACTTCCCGTCGACAGCGAGCACTCGGCCGCGTACCAGTGCCTGGAGGGCCGTGATGCGGAAACCGTGCATTCGCTCGTGCTGACCGCCTCGGGCGGCCCCTTCCGTGGGCGGAGCAGTGAGGAGCTCGCCGACGTCACGCCGGCCGAGGCGCTTGCACACCCGACCTGGAACATGGGACCCAAGATCACGATCGACTCGGCCACCCTCGCCAACAAGGGACTCGAGCTGCTCGAGGCGCATTTCCTGTTCGGCCTCGACTACGACCGGATCGAGGTCGTGATCCACCCGACGTCGACGGTGCACGCGCTCGTCCGCTTCCGCGACGGCGCAGCCCTCGCTCATCTCGGCTACCCGGACATGCGCGTGCCGATCTCGTTCGCCCTCACGTACCCCGAGAGGGACGCGACGCCGGTCCCGCAGCTCGACCTCGCCGCCGGTCTAACGCTGGAATTCGAAGCGCCCGACCTGGAGACGTTCCCACTCCTCGGGCTGGCCCGCCGAGCCGGGGAACAGGGTGGCACCTACCCGTGCGCATACAACGCCGCCAACGAGGTCGCAGTCGCAACGTTCCTCGAGGGCCGGTTGCCGTTCCTCGCCATCGCGGAGACGGTTGAAGAGACGCTCGGCGAGGTCGACGGTGCGCCTGCGCGGGACCTGACTGAGCTGGTCGAGGCTGACGCGGAGGCGCGCCGGCTCGCCGAGAGAACCGCAGCAGCCGCATGAGGCGTCCCTTGCGATGCCGATCTGGAGGCCGTAGTGGCTTTGCCGCTGCGGCCGATCAAACCCGGCTGTTGGAATGGCTGCGGGTGCGAACCCTCGAGGAGGCTCGGCCGTGAGCATCCTGATCGCAATCGTCGGGCTCGGCTTCCTCGTGATGATCCACGAGGCCGGTCACTTCTTCACGGCGCGCGCCGTCGGGATGCGACCGCGGCGGTTCTACGTCGGCTTTCCGCCCGCGCTGGCGAAGACGACGCGGAACGGAATCGAGTACGGAATCGGAGCCATTCCGCTCGGCGGCTACGTGAAGATTCCCGGGATGCACAGGCCGGCGCCGACCGACCTGGACCACCATTTCGGCCCCGCGCTTCTCCAGGCGCCTTCGCTCGTCGGCCCGGTGGAGCGCTTGAAGCGCCTCGTCGCGCAGGGTGACTTCCCCGAGGCCCGCGCAGCTCTTGGGAGCCTCGACGAAGCGCTAGGGCAGGCGAAGTTGCCGCCGGTGCCCGCCCGAACCGCCCGCCGCGGCCGCGAAGAGCTCGGCGATGCGCTCGGTCCCGAGGCTTACTGGCGCCAACCGACATGGAAGCGCGTCGTGGTGATCGCGGCCGGACCGCTCACGAACGTGGTCTTCGCGATCCTGTTGCTCGCGATCGTCTACATGCTCGGAATTCCGGACGGTGCCTCTCGTCGGGTCGACAAAGTCTCCCCGGATTCGCCGGCGGCGCAAGCGGGACTGAGGCCGGGCGACGAGATCGTGGCGGTGAACATGCAGCCGACGAAGACGTTCAAGCAGGTCTCGGAAGCGCTCAGGTCGAGCAAGGGAAAGCCTGTCATCGTCTCGATCGTCCGGCGAGGCAAATACATCGAGCTGCCTCCGACGAGGACGATCAAGCAGAGCGGCCATTACATCTACGGGTTCAGGCCGGCAGGGGTGGTCTACAAGCACTACAACCCTGCGACGGCGCTCGGGCTCGCGGGCCGGGATACGTGGGACGTGACGAAGGCCATCGGCTCGTCGTTGGCGCGCATCGCCCAGGGCACCGGTCGTAAGGACGTCTCCTCTCCGGTCGGAATCGTGGACGCCTCTAGCCAAGCGGCGAAGACGGACTACCGGGACTATCTGGAGATCATGGCGCTGATCAGCCTCTCGCTCGCATTGCTGAACCTGCTGCCGCTCCTGCCGCTCGACGGCGGCCACATCGCTTTCTCGCTCTTCGAGGGAATCCGCGGGCGATCCGTGGGCCGCGCCGTCTACGAGCGGGTTTCCGTCGTCGGAATCGCCCTGGTGCTGCTGCTCTTCTTCGTCGGGCTGTCGAACGACATCGGGCGAATCGGCGGAGGCTAGACTCGCTGCAATGGCGAGCGAGCGGTCAATCAATGTAAGAGGGGTTCAGATCGGCGGCGGCGCGCCGGTCGTCGTCCAGTCGATGACGCTGACCAAGACGCACGACGTCGAGGCGACGACGGCGCAGATGTCGTTCGTGTCGCCGTCCCGAAGTCGGAGGACGCCGACGCCCTCCCGAAACTCGTGCGGCTGTCGCCGATCCCGGTGATCGCGGACATCCACTTCAACGCCAGTCTGGCTCTGCGCGCGATCGAGGCCGGCGTCGCCGCGGTGCGGATCAACCCGGGCAACATCGGCGGTCCGGACAAGGTGGCGCAGGTCGTCCGCGCGGCGAAGGCCGCCGGGATGCCGATGCGGATCGGCGCCAACTCCGGCTCGCTGCCGAAGCACCTCTCCGAGCTGGCCCAGCGCGATCAGGCCGAGGCCCTCGTGGAAGCGGCGCTCGAGGAGGTTCGCCTGCTCGAGAGCCTCGACTACTACGACTTCAAGATCTCGGTCAAGTCGAGCCACGTGCCGACGATGATCCGCGCCTACCGGCTGCTCGCCTCCAAGGTTCCGTACCCGCTCCACCTCGGCGTCACCGAGGCGGGGACGCCGTACTCCGGCTCGATCAAGAGCGCCGTCGGCATGGGCGCGCTGCTCGTGGACGGCATCGGCGACACGCTTCGCGTCTCCCTGACTGCCGACCCCGTCGAGGAGGTCCGGGCCGGCTTCGAGATCCTGAAGGCGCTGGGCCTGCGCGAGCGCGGCCCCGTCATGATCGCCTGTCCGAGCTGCGGGCGGGACAACGTCGGCGTCCAGACCCTCGCCGAGAAGGTCGAGGAGCGACTGCGCGCCTACCCGCAGCACTTCGAGGTCGCCGTGCTCGGCTGCGCCGTCAACGGACCGGGGGAGGCGGGCGACGCGGACTTCGGGATCGCTGGCGGCCGCGACGTCGGCTTCGTCTACGCCCACGGCCGAGTACTGAAGAAGGTCTCGTCCGACATCCTCGTCGACGAGCTCTTCCACGCGATCGACGAGTGGATTGCGGACGGGATGCACCGGCCGAAGCGGCTCAAGATGGCAAAACCCGCGGCCTTGGCCATGGCGGAGGCGTCGTTGATCCCACTGGAAGAGGCGCCGCGTAACCGGGTTTAGCCGTCGCGCGAGTCAATCGCGCGACCTTTTAAGCGACATCGCAAGCGACGTCGCCGTGGCGGAGGCATCGTTGATCCCGCTGGAAGAGGCGCCGCGTAACCGGGTTTAGCGGTCGCGCGAGTGAATCGCGCGACCTTTTAAGCGACATCGCAAGCGACGTCGCCGTGGCAGAGGCATCGTTGATCCCGCTGGAAGAGGCGCCGCGTGACCGGGTTTAGCGTGGCAGAAGCCTCACTGATCCCGATCAACGAATAGCCTGCCGAGGCAACGGTGATCGCCCGAGCCTCACAGCTCTTCCTACCCACGCTCCGCGACGACCCCGCCGACGCGGAGGTCGCGAGTCACAAGCTGCTCGTTCGCGGCGGCTTCATCCGGCAGGTCGGTGCGGGCATCTGGACCTACATGCCGATCGGCTGGCGCGTGCACCAGAAAGTCGTCCAGATCATCCGCGAGGAGATGAACGCGATCGGAGCCCAGGAAATGCTCGCGCCGGTGCTGACTCCGGCCGAGCTCTGGCAGGCGACGGGTCGCTACGACCTGCCAGTCGTCTTCAAGCTGCAGGACCGCAGCGGGCGGCAGTTCGTACTGCCGATGTCGCATGAGGAGACGTTCGCCTTTCACGGCAAGGAGCTGCAGTCGTACAAGCAGCTCCCGCAGGCCTGGTACCACTTCGGCACCAAGGAGCGCGACGAGCCCAGGCCGCGCGGCGGCCTCCTCCGTGTGCGCGAATTCATCATGAAGGACTCGTATTCATTCGACCGTGACGAGGCCGGCCTCGACGAGAGCTTCCGGAAGCATGCGGAGGCGTACGGCCGCATCTTCGAGCGCTGCGAGCTCGAGTACTACGAGGTCGAGGCCGAGTCCGGGGAGATGGGGGGTAAGGACAGCAACGACTTCCTCGCGCCGGGGGCTGGTCAGAACTATCTCGTCCGCTGCGAGAACGGGGACTACGCCGCCGACATCGAGGCCGCTCACGGCGTGCCGGCGCCTGCGACCTTTCCCGACCCGCTCGACGCGCCCGAAGAGGTCGAGACGCCGGGGATGCGGACGATCGAAGACGTCTCGAAGTTCCTGCAGGTCGACGCTCGGGCGACCGCGAAGGCGATGCCGGTCGTGGTCGACGGCAAGATCGTGCTGGCGCTGATTCGCGGCGACGACCGCCTTGACGAGGCCAAGCTCGCAGCGGTACTCGGCCAGTTCGTGCGCCCCGCGCATCCGGAGGAGATCACCGAGGCGTTCGGCGCGAGCGGCGGCTCGATCGGCCCCGTGGCTTCGCCCGTCCCCGTGCTCGCGGACGAGGCTCTCCGCGAAGGGCAGTACGTCGTCGGGGCCAACTCGGACGACCGGCATCTCAAGGGCGTCCAGGCCGGGCGCGACTACGAGGCGGACTTCGCGGACCTACGTCGCGTCAAGGAAGCCGACGCGTGCCCGCAATGTGGTGGGCAGCTCACGATCGAGCAGGCGATCGAGATCGGCCACATCTTCAAGCTCGGGACGTTCTACTCGGTTCCCTTCGAGGCGAAGTTCCTCGACGAGGACGGAACCGAGAAGCCGCTCGTGATGGGCAGCTACGGGATCGGCCCGGGCCGCGTAATCGCGGCGATCGTCGAGCAGCACCACGACGAGCAGGGAATCATCTGGCCCCGATCTGTGGCACCGTACGATGTGCACGTGGTCGCGCTCCCAGGCGTCGAAGAGCAGGCCCACGAGGCGGCGACCACTCTCGACGCCGCCGGCCTCAGCATCCTGCTGGACGACCGCGACGCACGCGCCGGCGAAAAGTTCGCGGACGCCGACCTGATCGGACTTCCCTACCGAATCACGGTCGGCAAGAAGACCCTCGAGGACGGCGCCGTTGATCTGCGTGACCGCGCCACGGGCAACGACCGCCGCGTGCCGATCGGCTCGCTCGGAGAGGCGTTCTAATGGCCCGCCGAAGGCGCAGGTTCAGCGAGGAGCCCTTCGGGTACCGGGCGCTCGCCGACAAGACGAAGCTCTCCGCCGGGTATTTGAATCATCTCGTCCACGGCAACCGGCCCGTCCCTTCGGACGACGTCATGCGCACGCTCGCCAAGGCCCTCGGCGTCGAACCGGAGCACTTCCGCGAGTACCGTCTGCGCGTGATCACGGAACGCCTCGAGGCGATGCCGGATTTGATCGACCGTCTTTACAAGCGCCTGCGGAAGTAACACGCCTATCAACAAGTGGCGCAGCCTGCTACGGCGTCGCTTGCGATGCCGTCCGAGAGGCCGGCCGATTCACTCGGCCGGCCGCTAACCCCGGTCAGGGATAAAGTTGAGGGTTGAGGGGGGTTGAGGGGGCGTGGCGCAGCCTGCTACGGCGTCGCTTGCGATGCCGTCCAAGAGGCCGGCCGATTCACTCGGCCGGCCGCTAACCCCGGTCAGGGATAAAGTTGAGGGTTGACGGGGCGTGGCGCAGCCTGGTTAGCGCGCTTGTCTGGGGGACAAGAGGTCCCCGGTTCAAATCCGGGCGCCCCGACTAAGCGAGAACGTCTGCCGAGCAGCCGAAGACGAGAGCCGGAAAGACGTCGGCGGGGTCGACACCGAGCAGCGAGGGGTGCTCAAGGTCGATCTCGATCTCGCCCCATCCCTCGAGCCCGAGCGACGCCGCGCCCTCGTCTGCGCCGAAGCAAAGGAGCGAGTCCGGCGAGACGACGTTGCGGCGGCCGGTGCGGCGCCGGGCGATGCCCTCTAGCTCGCGCAGCTCCTCGAGCGGGTCGATGCGGACGTTCGAGTCCGAGCCGATACAGATGCCGATTCCGCGCTCGCAGAGCTGCTCGACCGGCGCGAAACCGTCGCCCAGGTTGGCCTCGGTCGTGAGGCAAAGGCAGACTCGCGCGCCGGCTTCGGCGATCAGATCGAGCTCGTGGGCGTCGGCGTGCGTCGCATGCACGACGGTCGTCCGCGGGCCTAGGCAGCCGCAGTCGGCCAACAGCTCGATCGGCCGCACGCCGTGCTCGTCTACGCACTCCTCGATCTCCCGCGGCTGCTCGTCGGCGTGGACGTGTAGCGGCAGGCTCTCGCGTTCGGCGTAACGGGCGAGGTCCTCGAGCCAGGCACGGGGACACGCCCGAACGGAGTGGGGGGCGACGCCGACGCGAATGCCGCGCTCGCGCAGCGACTCGAGCTGGCGCAGGTACTCGGCGACGCTTTCCTGCCGAAATCGTTCGAGCCCCCCGCGCCCGTAGGCCGCATAGAGCAGGACGAAACCGATTCCCGCCTCCTCCGCAGCCTCGGCGGCCGCAACTGCCTCCTCGAGCCCCAGGTAATGGAACTCGCCGACGGCCGTATAGCCAGCGCCGAGCTGCTCGCGATAGACGTCGACGTAGTTCTTCCGGACCTGTCCCGCTGCCAGGCGTGAGGCCACGCCGAGCATGGACTCCCGCCAGGCCCAGAAGTCGCCACCCTCGGTTCGACCCCGCAGGGCCCGCTGAAACGCGTGGCTGTGGGCGTTCACGAACCCCGGAAGCGTGAGCCGCTCGGCCACCGCCGTATCCTTTCAGCATGGCCGCGCGTGCTGTGCCGGCTCCGCTGGCGGCGATTCCGAACCTGCTCACGATCGGCCGGCTGATCCTGATCCCGGTCTTCGTCGCGCTCGTGCTCGTGAGCGACGGCGGCCACAGTTGGGCCGGGGCGATCGTCTTCGGCGTCGCCGGCGTCACCGACCAGATCGACGGCTGGCTCGCGCGCCGCTGGGGGGTCGAGTCCGAGTTCGGCAAGATCGCCGACCCGCTCGCCGACCGGCTGATGATCGACGCCGCCGTCCTCCTGCTCTGGCACGCCGGGCGGCTGCCCTGGGTCGCGCTCGCGATTCCCGCGCGTGATTTGGCGCTGATCGCCGGGTACAGACTGGTCGTGGGAAGGGGATACGAGCTGGCGGTCAACCTCGCAGGCAAGGCGGCGACCTGGCTGCTCTACGCCTCCTTGGCCTTCATCATGGTCACTCGCCAAGGAACCGCGTGGCCGCGCTGGCTGTTCTGGGCCGGTTTCACGCTTGCTGCTCTCTCGCTCGTGGGCTACCTCGCGAAGGCGAAACGAGAGGTCGTGGAGGCATGAAGGCCGTCGTCATGGCCGGGGGCGAGGGCACGCGGCTGCGCCCGCTGACCTCGAACCAGCCCAAGCCGATGGTGCCGGTCGTGGGCAAGCCGTGCATGGAGCACATCGTCGAGCTCCTCCGAGGGCACGGGATGGAGGACGTGATCGTCACCGTCGCCTTCCTCCCGCAGGCGATCCGCAGCTACTTCGGCGACGGCGAGTCTCTCGGCGTCAACATCGAGTACTCGGTCGAGGAGTCGCCGCTCGGCACGGCTGGGTCGGTGCGCCTGGCGAGCGGCAAGCTCGACGACACCTTCGTCGTCATCTCGGGTGATGCGCTCACGGACGTCGACCTCGGGAAGATCGTCGAGTTCCACCGCAAGAAGGAGGCCGCGGTCACGATCGGGCTCAAGTCGGTCGAGAACCCGCTCGAGTTCGGAATCGTCGTCACCGACGACGGCGGCCGCATCGAGCGCTTCCTCGAGAAGCCGTCCTGGGGACAGGTCTTCTCCGACACGATCAACACGGGCATCTACGTACTCGAGCCCGAGGTGCTGCGCCACGTGCCGACCGACCGCCCGTACGACTTCTCGAAAGAGCTCTTTCCGCTGTTGCTGGAGATGGGACGCCCGCTCTACGGCTACGTGTTCGACGAGTACTGGCAGGACATCGGCGACCTCGACCAGTTCCGGCAGGCGAACTTCGATGCGCTCGACGAGGCCGTGCAGCTGAACATCCCCGGCATCCGCCTGCGCGGCAACGTCTGGCTCGGCGAGGGCGTCGAGCTCGACGACCTCGAGCAGATCGAGGCGCCTGCGTTCGTGGGGAACTACGCGCGCATTGCGCCGGGTGCGACCGTGGCGCCGTACTCGGTGCTCGGCGCCAGCGTCACTCTGCGCGAGCAGGCCCGGACGAGCCGCACCGTCGTCGATTCACGGACGTACATCGGCCGCAGCGCGGTGATCGAAGGCGCGATCCTCGGCCGCGGCTGCGACGTCGGCTCGCACGTGCTCGTCCAGGAGGGCGCAGCGATCGGCGACGAGGTCTCACTCGGCACCCAGAGCGTCGTCCATCCACGCGTCCGTATCTACCCGAACAAAGAAGTCGAGACCGGTGCCCAGGTCACGGAAAGCCTGATCTGGGAATCTCGAGCCGCCTCGCGCCTCTGGGGCCGCGAGGGTGTTTCGGGCCTGATCAACGTGGACATCACGCCCGAGGTCGCCGTCCGGCTCGCCGCAGCGCTCGGAACCGCGCTCAAGCGTGGCGATCGGGTCGTCTGCAGCCGCGATGCTCCGCCCGGCTGCCGCATGATCAAGCGGGCGATGATCGCCGGCCTCAACTCGACCGGAGTCGATATCGCCGACTTACGGGTGCTTCCCGCGGCCGTCAACCGACACCTGCTGAAGACCGAGAGCTTCGATGCCGGCTTCCACGTCGGCGTCAGCTATACCGACCCCGAGATCGTCGAGATCCGCTTCTTCGAGCATCCGGGCATCCAGTTGACGGCCTCGATGCAGAAGGAAATCGAGAAACACTTCACCCGCTTGGAACTCCGCCGCGCTGCGCACAACGCCGTGGGCAGCGTCAGCTATCCCGCTCGGGTCCGCGAGACGTACGCCGAGGATCTGCTCGCGACGCTCGACCGCAAGGCGATTCGAGAACGCGGTTTCCGGATCGTCGTCGACTACGGCTACTCGGCGGCGTCCTACGTGCTACCGCTGGTGCTGGGACCACTTGGCGTCGAGGCGATCAGCGCCCACGCATTCGTCGCGGACTCCGCCGCCGCGGGCTCCTCGACCCTGGCCGAGTCGATCGGCCAGGCGAAACGGCTCGTCCCCGCCGTGGCAGCTGATTTCGGCGCCGTCTTCGACCGCGCCGGCGAGCGCCTCTTCCTGATCGACGAGCAGGGCCGCGAGATCTCCGTCGAGCAGACGCTGCTCCTCTTCCTGCGCCTGATCGGCTCGAACGGCCGTCGCGGCAAGCTCGCCTTCCCCGTCACGGTCACGAGCGAGGTCGACCGAATGGCAAAGGGGACTGGGCTCGAGGTCGTCCGCACGCCCGTGAGCCTCGCCGAGCTGACCCATCACGCCGCTAAAGACGGAGTCGTCTTCGCAGGAGCGCTTGGCGGCGGCTACGTATTCCCGGAGTTCCTGCCGGCGTACGACGCGGTGGCGAGCCTCTGCAAGCTGCTCGAGCTGCTCGCGCCGGCGAACGAGCCGATCTCTCAGCTCGTCAGCGAGCTGCCGGTTTCGACGCTCGTCCACCGCCAGTTGCCGTGCCCGTGGGCGATGAAGGGCCTCGTCATGCGGGTCTTGAGCGAGCGGCTGCGCAACCGCAAGCTCGATCTGACCGACGGCATCAAGGTCTTCGAGAAGCGCGGTTGGGCGCAGGTGCTGCCCGACCCGGACGAGCCGTTCGTCCACATCTACGCCGAAGGAAAGACAGAGGCGGATTCCCAGGCACTCGAGGCCGAGCTGCAGGCCCTCGTCGAGGAGATCATGCAGACAGAGGAGGCGGCGGCCACCACATAGGACAGACGGCGCAACCTCAAGTACAGGTTGACCCTTTGTCCAGCGGTTGCTTTACTTCATTGACCCGCACTTCGACCGAAAGGCGTCCCTTTTGGAACCTCTACCTGATCTTGGATCGCTGTCTGACGACGAGCTGAAGAAGGAGATCGACCAGCTCAAGGAGCAGGAGCGGGAGATCTCGTACCAGCGCCGCATCCTGCACGGCAAGATCGACATCCTGCGCGCGGAGCTGGTGGCGCGGCTCCAGAAGACGGGGGGGAAGGGCGTTCTCGAAAGCGTCGACGTGGAGTCGCTGACGGCGATCCTGTCGGGCAAGGCGGCGCCGAAGGTGGCAGACGAAGAAGAGTGAGCGTCGTCTACTGCCCGGAATGCGGCTTCCAGAACCCGGAGGCGGCGAACTACTGCTCGAAATGCGGCGCCTTGCTCGTCAAGGACGAGGTGGGCGCCGAGACGACGCAGACGTACACGCCAGAGGAGAACGCCGACGAGGACGGCCCGCTGGACGAGATCGCAGCGGAGGGTCCGGCCCTGGTCGTCCGCTCCGGCGGCGGGCGCGCCGGCGAGCATTTCAGCCCCGAGGGGGAGCGAACGACGGTCGGTCGCTCGCCCGACAACGACATCTTTCTCGACGACGTCACGGTCTCGCGGAAGCACGCGGTGCTCGTGCAGGACGGCGGTGAGTTCCGGATCGAAGATCTCGGCAGCCTCAACGGCACCTTCGTCAACCGCAGGCGAATCGACGCGGCGACGCGGCTCGAGAGCGGCGACGAGGTCCAGATCGGCAAGTACCGACTGAGCTTCATCAGCAAATGAGCACTCCGGCCGAAACCTCGGCGATGCACCGCCTGTTGACGATCGGCACTGTGACACGGCGCCTGCAGGCGGAGTTCCCCGACGTCTCGATCTCGAAGATCCGCTATCTCGAGGACCAGGGCCTGCTCGCTCCCCGCCGGACTCAGGGCGGCTACCGGCTCTTCAGCGACGAGGACGTCGAGCGGCTCGAGACGATCCTGAGGCTGCAACGCGACGAGTTTCTTCCGCTGCGGGTGATCCGGGAGGAGCTCTCCTCGCCCGGCGCTGCGAAGGGCGCGAAGAAGCGTCGTGGTGGCCTTTCCGCCGCCGAAGAGGAATTGGACGTAGGCGAACTGTGCGAGCGCGCCGGGGTGACACCGGCGGTCGCGCGCGAGCTCGAGGAATTCGGCCTCCTGGCGCCGCGGAACGACAACGGCACCAAGCTCTACGGCGAGGGTGATGTCGACGTCGCCGCGACGTGTGCGAAGCTGGCGCGGTACGGCATCTCGGCGCGCCACCTACGGACGTTCCGTACCGCCGCCGACCGCGAGGCGGGCCTGCTCGAGCAGATCGTCGCCCCGGCCCTGCGTTCCCGGAATCCAGAGCGCCGCCAAGCCGGGCTGGCCGAGCTGCAGAGCCTCGCCGAGCTCGCCCAGGAGCTATCGCAGCTCCTCTTCTGGCGCGACTTGAAGCAGCTCGCCGACCGCTGATGGCGATGGATCTCAGAGAGCGCGTCCGGGACGTTCCGGACTGGCCGCAGCAGGGCGTCGTCTTCCGCGACATCACGCCGCTCCTCCGCGACCCCGAGGCGCTCGACCAGACGGTGCACGAGTTGGCGGCCTGGGGGAAGGAACGCAAGCCGGACGTCGTGCTCGGCGCCGAGGCGCGCGGGTTCATCCTCGGCGCCGCGATCGCACGCGAGCTCGGCTGCGGCTTCGTCCCCGCGCGGCGCCCGGGCAAGCTGCCCCCGGAAACGGTCGGCGCCACCTACGCCCTCGAGTACGGAAAGAACACACTCGAACTGCACCCGGAGACGATCCGGAAGGGCGACCGGGTGCTGATCCACGACGACGTGCTCGCCACGGGCGGTACCGTCGAGGCGATAGCGGGCCTCGTCGAAGGTCTCGGCGCCGAGGTCGTCGGAGTCGCCTTCATCATCGAGCTGACGTTCCTCGGCGGCCGCGAGCGCCTGGAGAAGTACGACTTTCACGCGCTGATCGCCTATTGATTCATCCGCCACGTCCGAGGCGCCGATTACAAAGGGGCGATGTATGACCGTCTGACGACGCGCTACACGTTTGCGTGCCCCGAGCACGGCGACACGCGGGTCGCCCTCTCGCGCTTCCGGCGCCTGGAACGCCTCCCCGGCGCGGCTCACCCGGCCGTCTTCGGCGTCCGCTTCGAATGCCGCTGCGGCGACGAGCATCCCGGGCTCGTCACGCACGAGGAACTCGACTGGACGCCGCTCGGCCTCGGGGCCGGCGGCTCCTTCCTGAACCTGATGACCGACCGCCTCGAGGCGCTCGAGGTCGAGCTCGCCGCGCTCGCCGCGAGCAAGATCGGGGCGGGGGAGTGGCCCTGGAGCTTTTTCTGTTACCCGGAGAACCAGCCGCGTCCGGTTTTCCCTTCCTCTTTTTCGCTGCTTGCCCCGTCGGCGTCGCACGGCGCCGTAGGGCTCGCCGTGCGCTGCCCGGTCTGCGGCCACACGTCGATCAACCTCGTCTCCGAGCAGCACGTCGACCTGCCGTTCCACAACGACGCCGAGATCGGCGTCGTGGAACACGTGTTCGAGGCGGATGCGGCGCGGGCGGCCGAGGAGTTCGCCGCGGAGCTCGATTCGGCGGAGTTCGATGCGCGGCGCCTCGCGCTCTGAGGCGTCGCTTGCGATGCCGATTTGGAGGGCGTAGCGGCTTTGCCGCTGCGACCGTTTAAACCCGGCTGTGGGACTGCCCACTAAGGTCTGCGCAACCTGGCAGGGCCGAGGCGTCGCTTGCGATGCCGATTTGGAGGGCGTAGCGGCTTTGCCGCTGCGACCGTCTAAACCCGGCTGATGGAGCATCGGCGCTGAGGTTGCGTGAATGGACGGTCGAATAGTTTCCCGACTCGACGGGTAACCGCCTCGCGGAGGTGGTGCCTCGATGTACGGACTGACGCGTGCAACGGTCACGCTGATCGCCGCGGCGATCGCGGGCCTGCTGATCTGGATCGCGACGCAGATCGGCGACAGCTCGAACGGGGAGTACTGGGCGACCTACGGCGTGATCGCGGCCGCCGGCCTGACGATGGCGCTCTCACAGTTGCTCGGCGGCTGGACGAAGTGGGGGATGCCGCGGATCTCGATCAGCGTCCTCCTGTGGGCGTTCGTCCCGGTTGCCATCGCCGTCCTCTGGGTCGTGATCTTCCATCAGCCGCATCACGGTCTGGGCCGCAACCACATCCGCAAGTGGTCGAACGACATCGGCATCGACGGTCTCGTCAAGGACTTCAAGGAGTACGTTGCCGTGCTCTCCTTCGGCCTTGGTCTCGTGTTCGGCTACACCTTCGACACGACGGGACCGATCGCCCGTGGCGGGCGCGGCGAGCCTCCTCCAAGGGCAACAGTTGCCGACCGGACGGCGCCTGCGCCACCACGCAACGGGCCACCGGAATAGAGGCAACTCCCGGCCTCACTCCGGTCAGGGATGAAGCCGCCGCGACAGACGGGCGATAGTGAAGACATGAGCCCGGCAGGTCACAACGGAATCGTCTCTCGAGGACCCGACCTGTTGATCGCCCATTGCGTGGCGCGCGACTGCGAGCATCGCCTCCCGGCCGCCGATCGCCTGCAGCGGCTGATCGGAGCCGATCTGACGCGTCTCTTGCTGATCGCCCTGGCGGGCGATCACCGCATGAGCTCTCGCCGCTTCGCCGCCTGATCCTTAGTCTCGGCCCGTCTCCCGGCCGGTCGGTCGCTGCGGTGCGCGATGCCGGACCGCGTATCGCCGCGGTGGCGTGTTTTCGCCGAAGACCCGGACGAAGAGGAAGATCGCCACGGCCGCGAGCGCCGCGAAGATGAATGCCGTCCCTGCAGAGATGCCGACGGCGAGGGAGCCGAAATAGACGTAGGCGCCGAGCCCGACGGCCCAGAGGAACGAGATGACGCCGTGGTCGACCGAAGGCGGGCGAGGCATGTGCGGCATGTGCAAGACTCTAAATGAGCGCTCCGTTGCGGCTCGAGCCTGCCGATCAACGACCTGGTCTTTCGATCGAGCGGGTTTAGACGGTTGCGACGGCAAAGCCGTCACAACCTCAAGCCGGCATCGCGAGCGACGCCGGGGTATCTATCCACAAGCTGCAAGGTCTGCTGTGGAAATGTGGATAATTGAAGTCTTGCAAATTGCGCCCTTTTCGTCTTTAGACCTCTTGCGAAAGGACCTGACCTCTCCTAGATTCCCGTTTGCGCCGAGCACGGAGCGCAAGTAGGTCGAAGCCGGAACCGAAGGCAGTAGGCGGAAGCCGAAGGTCAGCGGATCCGGTGGACGAAAGCGAAATCGACTCGGCGAACTAAAGGGCGCCCTCCGGGGCGCCCTTTAGTTTTTAACCGGCCGCGCGCAGACTCCGCGACGTCGGCTTCGGCGGCGTCGCTCCGCTTCACGCACCGCGTTCAACCGACAAGGAACGACTGGAATCCGTAAGCTGCCCGGTCGTGGAGCGCGGCCGTCTTCTCGTTTCGCTCGCCGTCCTCGTCGGCCTCGCGCTGATCGCGCTCGCGGTCGTTTACTGGGTAGAGCCGGCGAAGTCTCTGCCCTCCTGGCTGCCGGGCCACGAGGCGGGGTCGGACCACCATCACGTCAAGCACGGGATCGCCGCGTTCCTCGTTGGGCTGGCGTGCCTCGTCTTCGCCTGGTTCCGTTCTGCAGGGCCGCGACCCCGAAGCGCAGCCGTCTAGTCAGCGGCTGACCGTTGCCGATCTCCTACGGACAAGCGATCGTGCTCGGCCTGCTGCAGGGGTTCAGCGAGCTGTTTCCGATCTCGAGTCTCGGCCATAGCGTCATCCTGCCGAGGCTGCTCGGCTGGAACATCCACCAGAACGACTCCTACTTCATCACCTTTCTCGTCGCCACGCACCTCGCGACCGCGCTCGTCCTGCTCGGGTTCTTCTGGCGCGACTGGCTGCGGATCCTGCGCGGCCTGGGGAGGAGTCTCCGCAATCGCGAGATCGCACCCGATGACACCGACGCGAAGCTCGGCTGGCTGCTGGTCGTCGGGACGATTCCAGCGGGGATCCTGGGGCTGCTGCTCGAACACAAGCTGCGATCCGTTTTCGCCTCGGCGCAGTCGGCGGCGATCTTCCTGATGGTCAACGGACTGCTCCTGTTCGTCGCCGAGGCGCTCCGCCGTCGCGCGCCGCAGCCCGAGCACGGTGACCCCGACGACCGGATCGCGAGGCGCGTCGGCTGGCGGGATGCGTTCGGCGTCGGGACGATCCAGGCCGCGGCGCTCGTGCCCGGCATCTCGCGCTCGGGCGTGACGATGGGCGGGGGGCTGCTCGTCGGCCTCTCGAACGAAGACGCGGCGCGGTTTGCCTTCCTGCTCGCGACTCCGATCATCGGCGCGGCCGCGGTGCTGAAGCTGCCCGAGCTCTTCGGCTCGCAAGGAAATGGCGTCCGCGGGCCCGCTCTCGTGGGCGCACTTTGCGCCGCTGTCACCGCCTATCTATCGGTCCGCTTCTTGATGCGCTTCTTCGAAACGAATAGGTTGACACCCTTCGCCGCTTACTGTCTCGCTGCAGGCCTCGCCTGCACCCTTTACTTTCTCGTCTAGCCAGGGGAGGCCTGTGCTGAATGTCCGGATTCCGACTTGACATAACACTCGTTACCGTGAACTGGCTGAGGACGGCAGGATTGCCTCGGTCGCATCGAAAAGACAGGGTTTCGGTCGGCGCCTCACGTGGAACCATCGGGGGTCGGGTATGACCACGGTCGAGCTGGACTCCCTCTGGGCGAACCAGGAGTTTCAGCAGCTGCTCGAGGCTGCTGAGCAATCCGGTTCGATCCGGCACGCGGAGCTGACCGAAGTGCTCGAGCCGCTCGAGCTCGGGCTGCTCGAGACGGACGCCGTCTACCGGGAGCTCGACCAGCGCGGGATCGAAGTGCTCGAGGAGGCCAAGGAGGCCAAGGAGGCCGCGCCACCACCGCCTCCGCCGCCGCTCCCGGCGCAGGAGTCGACCACCGACGCGCTGCAGCTCTTCCTGCGCGAGGCCGGTCGGCATCCGCTGCTGAACGCGGCCCAGGAGGTCGAGCTCGCCAAGCGGATCGAACGCGGCGACATGGGCGCCAAGCAGACGATGATCCAGTCGAACCTCCGCCTCGTCGTCTCGATCGCCAAGAACTACCGCAATCAGGGGCTGCCGTTCCTCGATCTGATCCAGGAAGGCACGCTCGGGCTGATCCGTGCGGTCGAAAAGTTCGACTGGCGACGCGGCTACAAGTTCTCGACCTATGCGACGTGGTGGATCCGCCAGGCCGTCGCCCGGGCCCTGGCCGACAAGGCTCGGACGATCCGGATGCCCGTCCACATCGTCGAGCGAATGCAGAAGCTGAACCGCGCCGAGCGGACGCTCTGGACCCAGCTCGGACGGGAGCCGACGCTCGAAGAGATCGCCGAGGAGGCGAATCTCCCGGTCGCGCAGGCCCACGAGGTCAAGGCGGCTGCGCGCGCCTCGACCAGTCTCGACCAGCCCGTCGGCGAGCAGGAGGACGCGGTTTTCGGCGACTTCGTCGCCAACGACGATCCGCTGCCCGAGGAGGCGGTGGAAGGCTCTCTGCGGAGCGAAGCGCTCGCACAGGCACTGGCAGCGCTCTCCGACCGGGAGCGCCACGTGATCATCCTCCGCTACGGGCTTGCCGACGCCGAGCCGAAGACGCTCGAGGAAATCGGCCGCAGGCTCGGCCTGACGCGCGAGCGTGTCCGTCAGATCGAGACCGAAGCGCTCAAGCGCTTGGCGAAACTGCGGGAGATGGAGTCTGTGACGCTTTAGACCTCGAGGGACTCGGCTCGGCGGCGAGGCCAAGTGCCGTCCCGTCGAAGAGCCGTAGCGCCCGCTTCTCCCCCACGCGTGTCCGGGTCAGCTCGTAGGCCTCGTCCAGGAGCATCGGCCGCGTTGCTCGGTGACCGTCAGACGCGACGAGCGCAGCGAGCCCCTCGTCGATCAGCCGCCAACCTTCGCGCTCCATCTCCGGCGTGTGGCGGCCCACGAGGCTGCTTGCGTTGACCTGCAGCGGCCAGCCTCGCTCGGCGAGCTTCTCGGCCAGACGCGGGTTCGTCAGCACCGCTTCCGTCCGCTCCGGGTGCGCGACCACCGGCATCAGGCCGGCGTTCTCGATCCACTCGCCGACCTCGAGAAAGAGATCTGCGGAGCCCAGGAAGGGAATCTCGACGAGCACGTGCTCGGTCTGCTCGAGCACGTAGCGCCGCGGATCCTCGTCGAGCAGGAAAGGCATCGGCGTCAGCTCGTAGCCGAGCCTGAGCTCGAGCGGTAGCCGCTCGCGAAGCTCGCGAAAGGCTTTCTGGATTCGCCGCTCGCGGTCAGAGTCGAGCGGGGGTGCGTACGGCGAGACGTGCGGCGTCGCGTAAAGCACCCGTGTGCCGTGTTCGAAAGCGTCACGTCCCAGTGCCAGACCCTCGGACACGGCCTGAACGCCGTCGTCGCCGGAGGGCACGACGTGCGAGTGAATGTCGACGAAGCGAGGCTCCACCCCGCCAGGCTAGCTACTCGGCTCGAAGATACAGCTGCAAGCTGGGCGCGACCGTGCGGAGCTCGCGCAGCGCCCGTGACTCGAGCTGGCGAACGCGCTCGCGTGTGATTCCCAGCGAGGCGCCGACCTCTTCGAGCGTCTGCGGGATCTCGCCGTCGAGTCCGAAACGCCGGGCCAGGACGAGCCGCATCCGCGGGTTGAGGACGCCGAGAGCGTCGGCGAGCTCAACGGCGCGAAGATTGTCCGACGTGGTCACGTCAGGCCGATCGAGCTTCGTGTCCTCGATCAGGTCGCCGTAGAGGCTCTCGCCGTCGCCGACCGGCGTCTCGAGGCTGACTGGATCTTCGACCAGGTCGAGCAGCTCGCGAACGCGCTCCGGGGTGAGCCCGGCTTCCGTGGCGACCTCTTCGACGACCGGCTCGCGGTTCAGCTTCTGCGCGAGGGCGCGCCGGGCGCGCATCACCTTGCGAACTTGCTCGGCGACATGGACTGGGAGCCGGATCGTCCGCCCTTGGTCGGCAAGCGCACGTGTGATCGCCTGCCGGATCCACCAGGTCGCGTAGGTCGAGAGCTTGTAGCCCATCGTCCAGTCAAACTTTTCGACCGCTCGAATCAGCCCGAGGTTGCCCTCCTGAATCAGGTCGAGGAGCGGCACGCCTGCCTTCGTGTAATTCCGGGTGATCGACATCACCAGGCGGAGGTTGCACTCGATCAGCCTGCGCTTGGCCGCCTCGTCGCCCTCGTCCTTCCGCCGTGCGAGCTCACGCTCCTCGGCGGGTGTCAGCAACCGGCCGTCGCCGATCTGGCGGACGTAAAGCTTGAGCGGATCCTGGGTCGGCGCCGCCGCCTCTTTGACATCGTCCTCGTCGACCTCGGCGGCGTCCTGCACGAGCTCGAGCTTCGGCTCCGCAGGCGGCGCGGGTAGGGGATCTGGAAGCGGCCGCTGCTCCATCGTGCGGGTGGTATCGGCCCCCGGCGGAGGCCGCTTGATGCGGCCAACCCCCCGACCGAGGGAGCGAGGTTTGAGCTTTGTAACCGACGCGCAAAGTGGTGACTAACTCCCGCATGCAGTCTGCGTCAAAGGCTAAGAAGACCGTCCGTCTGGCTAGGAACATCATCCGTCTGGGGTCCTACACTCACTGATATGTGCGGAATCGCCGGATACAGCATTGCCGCCTCGAGCACGCTCGAGCGAACGCTCGCGGCTCAAGCTCTCCTGGCGGGGATCGCCGAGCGCGGCGCCGACGCTGTCGGCTACGCGCACCGCAGTTCCGGCGAGCGTGTCTCTGTGCACAAGCAGCGCTCCGGTGCAAGCGCGCTTCTCGACGAGATCACCGTTCCGCAGAGCGCAAGCGAGGTGCTGGTCCACGTCCGCGACTACACCAAGGGCCATCCGACCGTCGCAGCGAACAACCATCCGATCCGCCACGGCGCCGTGGTCGGTATCCACAACGGGGTGATCTTGAACGACGACGAGCTCCTCGCCGACCACGACTGCGCGCGACGCGAGCCCGGCATGACCGTGGACTCCGAGGCGATCTTCGCCGTCGCCGCCCACTCCGAGGGCGATGTCGAGGCGCTCGAGGCGCTCTGCGGCTCGATGGCGACCGCGTGGATCGACGAACGGCGTGAGCACTCGATCTACGTTGCGCGCGGCGTCGGCCGGCCGGTCTGGCTCGGCGCCGGCGACGCAGGCGTCTTCTTTGCCTCGACGAGGCTCGCCCTCGAGGTCGTCGAGCGTTTCCTCGGCTTGAAGCTACGGATGGACGAGCTCGAGGAGGGCACCCTCGTTCAGCTCGAGCTTGGCCGCGAAACGAGCCGCAAACGGTTCAGCCCCGACCGCCGCTTCGAAGACGAGCCACTGCCGCCGGTCCGGGCTCCCAAAGAAGCCGCGCTCTGTCTGAGGCGCCTGGCGACGCTGGTCGCAGCCGCTAGCTGATCGTCCCGTCGGGCGCTACCTCGACTCCGGCTTCGCGGAGGCGCTCCCGCACGAGGAACTGGAAGGTCGACCACGCTCCTCGCCTGGCGTCGAACATGCGGTAGATCTGCCACTCGGTCAAGAGCGAGTCGTCGGTCTTGCGCGCCTCCGACCAGTCGGCGAACTTCGGCAGCCGGCCGAGCTGCTTGGAGAGGCGAACCGCCTGCTCGAGCGCGCGTTCGAGTCGCTCCTCCCCCACCGGCACGTCGAAGCCGGCCTCGCGGAGCGCATTCGTGAGCGAGCCGAAGGTGTGCCAATAGAGCGACTTTGAAGGCAGCTTGCCGCGGTGCTCGTCGATGTCGCGGGCCGTGGGTACGCGATCGAGCTCCTTCCCGAGCTCCTCGAGCAGCGCCAGCAGCTCCTCGCGGGTCGCAAAGCGCCGCGGTACGAGCCCGGCCTTGCGCTTCGCGCGATTCCAGCTGCCGAAGTGCTCGATGACGGTCTGTGGGTGGACGGTGGTCTTTGGATCGGCGGAGAACTCACGCATCGTCGGCGAGCGCCCCAGCCGTTCGGCGGACTGCTTCAGCTCCGCGAGGATCTGCTCGTCCGTGTAGCGCTTGCGAATCCCGGCCTGGAACTCGGCAAGCGCCTGTCGGTCGATGTCGGCGACCGCCCGATACACGGACTTGCGGGGCATTTACTGCAAGTTAGAATAGAGCATTTGCGCGACTTCGCAAGTACGCGCATATGTCTCTGAACTTTTCCAGCAGGAGGCGGTTAGCTCGCGACGGCTGCGGCTTTTCGCTGCGGCGCGGCGTCAACGTCCTCGACCGGCAGGATTCGTTCGAGCGCCGAGACGCAGCGGGGGCAGAACTGGCTCCCCGCGGCCCGACTGAGCTCCGCAAGCGCCTCCGCCGCCGGCCTGGCGGCCCGGTAGTTGCGCGTTGTCAGCATCGAGTCGAGCGCGTCCGCGACGTGGATGATCCTGGCCCCCAGCGGAATCTCTTCGCCCTTCAACCGGTCGGGATAGCCCGCGCCGTCGAAGCGCTCGTGATGGTGCCGGATTGCAGGCACGGCGTCGTTCAGGAAGCCGAGCCGGTCGATGATGCGGGCGCCTTCGTCCGCGTGCTTCTGCATCAGCGACCACTCGGAATCGGTCAGACCGGCCGGCTTCAGCAGGATCGCGTCCGGGATCGCCAGCTTGCCGATGTCGTGGAAGAGCGCCGCGTGCCCGAGCAGGTCGAGTTCCGCCTGCGACAGGTCGAGCTCGCGGCCGATCGCCAGCGCGAGCTGCTGAACGCGGCGCGAGTGGCCTGCGGTGTACGCGTCGCGGGCATCGACCGTCGCCGACAGCGACTCCATCGCCGCCGTTGAGCGCTCCTTCAGCAGCCGGTTTGCCTGCTCGAGGGAAACGTTCTGGGTCTGGATCGTCTCCGCCGCCTCCCGCAGCTTCTGCGCGCTCTTCTGGGTGTGACGCAGGTAGGCCTCCTGGGTCTTGCGCATCAGGAACAGCGGCACTGCAAAGACCGCGAACGCCCAGAGGTGCGCCGACTGGTAGCCGAGGAAGATGACGCCGGCGATGAATCCATAGACGAGGTAATGCGGGACGAGCCACGCGAAGCGCTCGTGGAACGCCCGCCACCAGCGCTCGTGTCCCTCGACCGAAGTGGCAAGGCTGACGAGCCCCATGTTGACGACGAAGTACGCGAGGCCGGCTGCGACGCCGGCGACCACCGTCAGGATGCGACCCGAATCCCCTTGCAGGTCGAGGAGGTGCATCGAGAAGGCGCCGACGGCCGCAAGCGAGGCGAGCGAGAGAGCGCCGATGTTGAAGAGGACGTGATGCAGCGACTGGCGCCGAGCGCTCCACTCGACCGCCGCGGTCGTGATCGCCAGCGCGAGCGCCGCCCGCGGTCCGAACAGCGCCGCACCCGCAAGCGCACCCACCGCGCTCACGGAGATCGAACCGAGATCGAGCTCGAGCGCGAGCGCCTGGCCCGCGCCGACGAGCGCGACGATCGCCAGCAGCCCGCTGATGTCGTGGCTGTTGCCGAAGACCAGGCCGGCGACACCGGCCGCCGTCCCGACCAGGCTGACGAGGCCGACGACCGCCGCGAGGCGCTTCGAGAGCGAGAAGAAGGTCGGGCCGTGCATCGCGTGCGGGCGGGGATGCCGACGCTCGTGCGAGGGATGGGGGTCGATCGCTGCTGCACCAGGCAACCGCACCTGATGGTTGCCGTCGTCGGGAACCGCGATCAGCGGCGCCGAGCGTGTCTCCGGCACCACGAGCGGCTCGGAGCTTGCGTCGAGAACGCGGTTGCGGCCCTGGAGCTTCGCACGGTAGACGGCGAGGTCTGCCTGGTGGATCAACTCGTTGGCGTCGGCTGCATCGCGCGGGTAGGCAGCAACGCCGATCGAGACGGTCGCGTGGATCGGCTCGCTTGAAGTCTCGACGTCGATCGCGGCGGCTGCGACCGCCCGCCGGATCCGCTCGGCGATCTCGAACGCCTGCTCAGGCGGTGTCTCCGGCAGCAGGATCGCAAACTCTTCCCCGCCGAAGCGCGCCGGCACGTCGTAGTGGCGGAGCTGTGTCCGGAACGTCTCGGCGATTCCCTTCAGCACCGCATCGCCGGCGAGGTGACCGTAGGTGTTGTTGATGTCGCGCAGGAGATCGAGGTCGGCCATGATCAGCGTCAGCGGCCGTTCGAACCGCTGCGCGCGGGCGAGCTCCTCCGCAAGGGTCGCGGCGAAGTACCGCGCGTTGAAGAGGCCGGTCTTGGGATCGACGCGCGCCTCCTCCTGCAGCTGCGGCACGCTGAGCGAACGGTGGATCAGCAGCAGCGGCGCCATCGCGATGGGGAGCAGCCATGGATTCAGGTCCCAGAAGGTGCCGATGCCGACGCCGAGCGCCGCAAGCACGAGGTCGATGGACAGGCTCTCGAAAGAGAAGATGCCCAGCTCGCCGATCGAATGGCTGTAGAAGAAGTGCAGCATCGGGGCGAGCAGAGCGTGGTTGACGGCCACCAACACCACTGCCGCGGCCATCCCGGCGAGTGCAAGCCGAAGCTCGTGGTCCGGAATCAGGTGCGACGCGCCACGCATCACGTGGAAGACCGACCACGTCGCGAGGAGCGAGAGCGTCCAGTTGCAGATGTTGAAGGTCTGGCTGTACCACGCGTTTCGGTTCTTCAGCCATTCCGGGACGTGCTGGACGAGCCCGATTGCGGCCACGAGCTCGGGCGGGAGCAGCATGACAGCGGGGATCAGGAAGACGATCGTCGTGTGGTACGACTGGTTGCGCGGCGTCCGCACGACGAAAAGCTGCGCGATTGCGGCCGCCGTGCCGAGGATCGCGAACGTCAACCAGCCGTTTGTGCCAACGCGGAGGTGGGTCAGCAAGGGCACCGAGACCACGGCGGTGACGCCGCCGATGACGAAGAAGTAGATCGTCGCTCTTAGCGGAAGTTTCTTCTCGGTCCCGTGCTCGCCCACGGGGCTGCCGGGAACCTCCGGGAGCGCGATGCTGCCGGGGACGGCGCTCACGCGACGGCTCCCCGGCGCCGGATCGGCGCCATCGCCAGAGCGATTGCGGGCCCGCCCGGGATCAACGGTCGCGCGAACGACTCGCGCAACGGCGTCGGCGGGGTGGCACGCGTTGCTCCGGGACCAACCGCCGCCAGGCTGCGCCGGCCGTCCCGAAAAGATCCACCAAGCGAATTCCGCTCAGCCCTCATGCCTTGCCGTCTCCTTTCCGCCTTCAGGCGGTGCCGCGGTTCCAGAGGCCGGCGTGCCGCGCGCGACTACGCCGCAAATCAATCACTACTCGTGAAGCTACGGGGCTCCGAATCAAGGGACATCCCCCTTTTTCGGGAGAGAGCGAAGATCCCCCGAAAGGGGGAGCGGCCTGAAGAAGGCCGAAAGTCCTCCCGCCGAGGTCTCGTGCGGTCGCTCAGATAGCGTCTCCGGGCCGTGCGAACCCGCTTTCCGCTGCGGTTGGAGATCCTCTTGGCGCGCGCCGCGGGGAGCCTCTCGCGGCTCGCCGGTACGGGCGGGGGCACAACCGTGCCCGGCAAGCTGCTCTGGAAGCTCGACCCGGCAGCCGTCGACGAGCTCGCCCGCCGGCTTCCGCTCGGCTCCGCGCTCGTCTCGGCAACGAACGGCAAGACGACGAGTGCCGCCATGGCCGCGGGAATCCTGGCGGGGAAGCTCAGGCTCGCGCACAACAGCTCGGGGGCCAACCTCGTCTCGGGCGTCGCTTCGACCCTGCTGACAGCGCGCGGTGCCGAGCTCGGCCTGTTCGAAGTCGACGAGGCCGCGCTTCCCGAATTGGCCCACCGGCTGCGGCCCCGAGCGGTCTGCCTCGGCAATCTCTTCCGCGACCAGCTCGATCGCTACGGCGAGCTCGAGCTCGTCGCAGAACGTTGGCGGGGCGCCGTGCGGGAGCTTCCGGAGGATTCCGCGCTTGTCGTCAACGGCGACGATCCGCAGGTCGGAGACCTGGGCCGCGAGCGTCGCTCCGGCACGCGGACAGTCTTCGGCGTCGACGATCCGCGCCACGCCCATCCGGCCCTGCAGCACGCCGCCGATTCGAAGTGGTGCATTCGGTGCGGGACGCCCTACGACTACGCCGCGGCCTACATCGGGCACCTGGGCGACTACCGTTGCCCGGCCTGCGGCCACAGACGCCCCCCGCTCGACGTCGTCGGACGCGAGATCGAGCTTGAGGGGATCGAGCGCGTCTCGTTCGACCTGATCACGCCGGAAGGAGGGCGGCGCGTCAAGCTAGGCGTTCCTGGCCTCTACAACGTCTACAACGCGCTGGGAGCTGCCTCGCTCGCGCGGGCGCTCGGCGCCTCGCTCGACGAGATCCAGCGCGGGCTCGAGGCGTTCCACGCGGCCTTCGGTCGCTTCGAGCGGATCGGACTGGACGGCAAGTCGCTGCTGGTGCTCCTGATCAAGAACCCGGCCGGCGCAAACGAGGCGATCCGGACGCTGCTCGCCGGCACGGCGCCGACCCTTGTCCTCGTAGCGCTCAACGATGCGACGGCGGACGGCAGGGACGTCTCCTGGATCTGGGATGTGGACTTCGAGCCCCTCCTCCCCGCTCTCGAGCAGCTCGTCGCGACGGGCGACCGGGCCGCGGAGCTCGCGCTCCGCTTCAAGTACGCCGGCTTCGACGAGCGAGCGATCGAGGTGGTGCCGGAGCTGGAGAGGGCGCTCGACCGGGCGCTCGAGCTGACGCCGCCCGGCGGCGAGCTGGTGGCGCTCCCGACGTACACGGCGATGCTCGCTCTCCGCAACGTCGTTGCCCGGCGCGGCTTCGTCCGCCAGTACTGGGAGGCGGCGTAGAGAAGCTCGACAGAGGAGAGCCCGGGGCGGTGAGGCCCCGGGCTCTTGATGGCACGTGAGGCAGTGCTGGTGTTAGGGGAGCGACGTAGTCGCCGATGGCTGCAGCGCGACGAGGTCGGACGGCAGCTGCAGATCCGGATCGGCCGCCGCCGCGGCAAGATCAGCCGGATCGGCAAATGAATCCGTCGTATTCCCCGCTCCATCTCCTTCGGCCGCGTCTTCGTATGACGAGTCGCTCCAGGAGATGTCAGCCCAGGAAACGTCCGCCGAGCTGAGGCTGTCCGCCCAGCTGACGTCGCTCCAGGAGATGTCGGCCCAGGAGACGGCAGCGAGTGCGGAGTCGCCCCAGGAGACGTCGCCCCAGGACACAGCGTCCCAGGAGACGTTCGCCTTGGCGGTGTCCGACCAACTGACCGCGTTGAAGGCCGGCAGGTTTCCGCCCGATGGATCCGGCCCGAGGAACTTCTCGAGGGCCTTGTTCGGGTTCGGAGCCCCACTGAGCAAGACCGCCTTGAGCGCGTTGACCTCGCCGAGGCCGAGCGAGCCGGGAGTGGCGTTTGGGGTCGGCCGCGCGGTCTCCATCAGACCGCCCTTGATCTGGTCCGGACCCCAGGTCGGGTTGCGGGCGATGATCTGCGCCGCGATCCCGGCCACGATCGGGGCGGCGAACGATGTGCCCGAGAGCATGATGTAGCCGGGCGAGACGATGTTGCTTGCCTTCTGGGAGGCGAGCGTCGACCCCGCCGGAATCGGGCCGACCATGTAGCGCCCGTCGGCTGCAAGCTCCGGCTTGGCGAAACCGTCGTTCGTGTAGCCGTACGCCGACCAGGACGGCGCTGTGTCGTTGTTCGGGCTCGGATTTCCGTCCATGTCGGCCGCGCCGACGGTGATCACGAACGGGTCGTTACCAGGCGCGTACTTGACGCCGCTCGGGGCGTTGGCATAGCCGTAGTTTCCAGCCGCCGCGACGACCGTCACGCCGGAGAACCAGAGCTTCTCGACAGCCTTGTCGAGCGGGTCATGGGTGAAGCTGCTCGAGTTCGAGGCGTGCAGCGAGAAGTTCGCCACCTTGATGTTGTACTTGTCCTTGTTGTCGAGGATCCACTGCGCCGCCGCGATCACGTCGCTCGTTCGCGCCGTGCCCGTGTCGTCCATGACGTCGAGCGAGACGATGTTCGAGCGAGGCGAGGCACCTGCGTAGCCGGTGGCCTGACCCGCCGCGATTCCCGCGACGAACGTGCCGTGCCCGCGACCGTCGCCGGGCGAGTTGTTCGGCAGCGTGGTCAGATTGACCTGCTGCACGACACGCGCACCGAAATCCGCCGCCTTGGACGTGTCGACCCCGGAGTCGACGACCGCAATCGCCGGCACCGCTAGATCGGATTGGGTCTTGGTCGAGTTCGCGACCGGGGCATTCCAGAGCTTGTCGATGCCGGTGTTCGGCACCCAAAGCTGCTTGGACGAGAACGTACTGCCCGTCGGGTGAGCGGGCGCATCCGGCGTGATCGTCAGGCCTGGGATCTTCGCAAGCTGGTCGAGCCGGTTCGCCCGAAGATCCAGGGCGATGCCGTCGATCAGCCCAAGCCGTCGATCGACGCTTCCGAGCGTTTTGTCGAGAATCCTGCTCTTCGGCAAGTCGCCGGCATTCGCCGTCACGATCACATGGATCGTCTTGTCCGGGTGCTTGGACGCGTTCGCCAGCATTCCCGGAGACACGTACGTCTGCGTCTCGGGACCGGTGTTGTCGTCGCCACCTGCACTCGCGGCGAGCGGAATGCCCAGCACGAGCACCGCCGCCATCAGCGTCACGAGGCCCCGGCCGCCCTTACCCCAGAGCGCGTTCGAGCGCGAATCGTCGTTGTTGCCTGTGCCCCAGAGCGCGCTCGAGCGACTCTGGCCACCAGGTCTTCCTCCGTTCCTCAGCATTGCCATCCTTCCTCTCACCCGCCGAGCGGGTCCGCATTACCGCAGGAGCACGACGGCCACCGCCGCGCAGATCGAACTGGGCGGAACGTATTTGCCGGTCAGAGGCGCGACATCCCCCGCCTGGGTGACGGCCCTGCCGGTTCCCCCGTCCGAGTGATCAAGCGTTCAGAAAGAGCCGGGCCTCGAAAAAACCCGTTCGTCCGGCCTCCCAGCCGGCGTCGCAAGCCACGCCGAGAGGTACGGTTGCCGGCATGAGGCGCCTCGTTGTCGGTCACCTGTTCCCGGACTACCTCAACATCTATGCCGACCGCGGCAACATCGCCGTCCTGAGCGCGCGGGCCGCCTGGCGGGGCTACGAGCTGGAGGTGCGGCCACTCGGCGCAGGCGCCGAGATCCAGCGGGGAGAACACGACCTGTTCTACGTGGGCGGTGGTCAAGATCGTGAGCAGGCGCTGATCGCGCCCGAGCTCGCCGCACTCGGGCCCGCGCTCCACGAAGCCTTCGAGGCGGGGGCGGCGTTCTTGGCCGTCTGCGGCGGCTATCAGCTGCTCGGCCATTTCTACCGCGACCAGAGCGGCGAGGAGCTGCCGGGCATCGGCCTGTTGCCGCTCCACACCGTAGCCGGGTCGAGGCGGATGATCGGCGACGTGCTCCTTGAGTGCGAGCTCGAGCCCGGATCGCCGCGGACGCTAGCCGGCTTCGAGAACCACGCCGGGCGGACGATCCTCGACCAGGATGCGCAGCCGCTCGGGCGGGTGGTCGCAGGGTTCGGGAACGACGGCGACAGCGGCTACGAGGGCTGCCGCGCCGGGCGCGCGATCGGGACCTATCTTCATGGCCCCTTGCTACCGCGTAACCCGTGGCTCGCGGACTGGCTGCTCGCCCAGGCGATCGCGCATCAAAGCGGCGCGCCGCCGACCTTCGAGCCCCTCGACGACGAGCTCGAGGAGCGGGCACACAAGGTCTCAGCGAATCGTGCAGAGACTCGCGGCGGCCGCTTCTGAGCGTCTCGCCCGCCGCGAGCAGCAGGGCCCGCGTGCCCCCGGGTCCAACCCCCACCCTTTATTTGGGTGGGGCCGCGCCCTCCGCCCTCGGCTGGTGACGATATCGCGGAACGCCGCGCATGTCTGCGACGCTCGCGTGTCGAATTCGTAACTCTCGGGCGTCGTGACCTTCTCGGCGCGCTCAGGCGATCGGAGCGCCGACGCGCGACAGCTCGAAAACTTCGGCCGGTCAGGTCTGCAGCAGCCTTCGATCGGGACTTGTCGCGTTGCCTAGCGCGCCCAAAGGGCTCCGAGATAGACCGCCGGGTCCCCCGGTCGCCAGCGCTGCACGAAGCGCTGGATCGGCGGGTGCAGAACGACATCGTCGAGCTCCTCCAGGCCGAACAGGCGGTGCCCGCGAACTGCTGCATCTCGAGAGTTGACAGCCTCGAGCGAGCGCCCGCCGAGGTCGGCGGCAAAGATGATGTGCACGACGTGCTTGGCGGCGTAGCTCTGCACGGGTGAGATCGAGTCGACGATCGCGACCGGGCCCTCGACGGCGACCTCGACCTCGACGCCGATTCCGAGCTCTTCCCACAGCTCGCGGCGCAGAGCGTCGACCAGGCTCTCTCCCGTGTTGACCCCCCCGCCGGGCAGCAGCCAGTACTCCTTTCCCGGCTTCTCGTGCCGGCAAAGCAAAACGCGGTCGTTCCAGCGCAGCAGCGCCGACACGCGGATCCTCGGCTCGGTCACGTCAACGCGCGCGCGAGGACCCGAAGCCGCGGACGCCGCGCTCGCTCTCGGGTAGCTCCTCGGTCTCGACCAGCTCGAGCTCGGGGACCGGCAGGACGACGAGCTGCGCGATCCTCATTCCCGGCTCGACGACGAACTTCTCCCGGCGGTCGGTATTCAGCAAGACGACCCGAATCTCGCCGCGATAGCCCGAGTCGATCAGGCCGGGCGCGTTGACGACGGAGATCCCGTGCCGGGAAGCAAGACCCGAGCGGGGCTGGACGAATCCCGCGTAGCCGTCCGGAATCGCGACCGCCAGGCCCGTAGGGACAACTGCCCTCTCCCCCGGCCCAAGCTCCACCCGATCGCAGGCGGCGAGATCGAGCCCGGCGTCGCCCGAATAGGCGCGCGCGGGGACGACCGCGTCCTCGCGGAGGCGCTGGATCGTCACCTCGATCACTTGGCC
This sequence comes from Actinomycetota bacterium, assembly GCA_005888315.1. Classification (GTDB taxonomy): domain Bacteria; phylum Actinomycetota; class Thermoleophilia; order Gaiellales; family Gaiellaceae; genus 13-2-20CM-68-14. The sequence goes on from VAWH01000018.1 coordinate 227,097, forward strand.
GAGCGCGCCGGCTGCTCGCGCGCCTCCGCCAGGAGATAGGGCGCGAACCGCGGCAGCTCGCGCCGCGGCAAGTGCGCGCGGACGAAGACGCCGTCCGGCTGGTCGACCCGCTCCTGGATCGGAGCTCCAAGCGCGTAGAGCTCGGCGAGACGCGCGCCCTCGTCGTACGGGAGCAGCATCCGGACGCTCTCGAATCGCTCGCCGAATCGCACGGCGACCCGTTCGCGCAGCTCGTCCAGGCCCTCGGCGCTCGCCGCCGAGACCTGCAGTGCGTCGGGATACCGGTTCGCCAGGCGTCGGCGCCGCAGCGGGTCGACGAGATCGATCTTGTTCAGGACCAGCTCCACGGGAATCTCGGTGACGCCGATCTCGGCGAGGACGTCGTCGACTGCGGCGCGCATCTCGTCGAGCGCGTCGTCTGACGCTGACCCGTCGACCACGTGCACGACGAGGTCGGCGATGAGCGTCTCTTCGAGCGTCGCGGCGAAGCCCTCGACGAGCTGGTGCGGCAGGCGGCGGATGAAGCCGACCGTGTCGGTGAGCAGGTACTTGCGGCCGTCGACCTCGAAGCCGCGCGTCGTCGGGTCCAGTGTCTCGAAGAGGCGGTCCCGGACCGAGACGTCGGCGCCTGTGAGGGCGTTCAGCAACGTCGACTTGCCCGCGTTCGTGTAGCCGGCGAGCGCGATCACGGGCGTCTCTGAGCGCCGACGGGACTTCCGGCGCGTGGCACGCTGGCGCTCGAGCGCGCGGAGCCGGCCGCGCAGGACCGAGACCCGGCGGCGCGCCAGCCTACGGTCGGTCTCGAGCTGCGACTCGCCCGGCCCGCGCGTGCCGACGCCGCCGCCGAGCCGCTCGAGGTGTTGCCAGAGGCCGCGCATGCGCGGCAGGTTGTACTCGAGCTGCGCCAGCTCGACCTGGAGCTTCCCCTCGGCCGTGACCGCGTGCTGGGCGAAGATGTCGAGGATCAGCTGCGTCCGGTCGATCACCCGCGCCTGCAGCGCATTCTCGAGCTCACGCTGCTGCACCGGCGAGAGCTCGTCGTCCACGAGCAGCGACTCCGCGCCCGAGCGCGCAAACGCCTCCTCCAGCTCGACCAGCTTCCCCTTGCCGACGTACGTGCGCGGCTGCGGCTTCGGTGAGCGCTGGACCAGCTCGCCGACCGGCTCGACGCCGGCGGTCCGCGCGAGCTCCTGAAGCTCGGCGAGCTCGCGATCTGCGTCGATCCCTTGTGCCAGCACGGCGACGACGAACCCGCGCTCGGGCTCGGCACCCGGCGCAGGATCCGGCTGGCGTAGCGTCACGCAGAGATTATGACCTCCGCGCGGCAGAATCCGCATGTGCCCGACCCGGAGCCAGATCGGCGGTTGGCCGAGCGCACGCTGGCGCTCGTCAACATCCCCTCGGTTAGCCGAGCGGAAGCCGAAGCGATGGCCTACGTGCGCGCTGAGCTGCCGCTGGCGCCGGTCTGGTCGACTGAGGATCTCTTGTTCGCGACCTCCCAACGGCATGCGGGGCGGCCCCTCGTCCTGCTCGCCGGCCATCTCGACACCGTTCCCGCGCAGGACAACCTTCCGGGGCTGGTAGAAGGCGATGCGGTCGTCGGCCTCGGGGCGAGCGACATGAAGGGCGGCGTGGCCGTGATGCTCGAGCTTGCCGAATGGGCGCTCGCCGCCGAGCCCGAGCTCGACCTAGGCTTTCTCTTCTTCGTCCGCGAGGAGCTCCCGGCTGAGGAAAGCCCGGTGCCCGAGTTCCTGCAGGCCTGTCCGGAGGCCAGAGAGGCCGAGCTCGTAGTCGTGCTCGAGCCGACGGACAACGAGCTCCACGTCGGCTGCGTCGGCAACCTGAGCGCGCAACTCACCTTTCGGGGAGTCAGCGCCCACTCGGCGCGGCCGTGGACCGGTGAGAACGCCATCCACAAGGCGGCGGCCGCGCTGGCGCCGCTCGCGGAGCTCGATCCGCTCGACGTCGAGGTCGACGGGCTCGTCTTCCGCGAGGTCGTCAGCGCGGTCGCGATCGAAGGCGGGATCGCGGACAACGTCGTGCCCGATCGCTGTGTCGCCCGCCTCAACTACCGCTACGCGCCCGGCCGGTCGCGCGAGCAGGCCGAGGCGCGGCTGCACGAGCTCGCGGGCGACGCCGAGCTCGAGATCCTCGGCAACTCGCCGCCCGCTCACGTCGTCGTCGACCGCCCGCTCGTGACGCGGCTCCGCGAAGCGGGCGGTTTCGCCGTGCAGCCGAAGCAGGCCTGGACGCCGGTGGCCCAGTTCGCGGAGGCGGGGCTCGACGCCGTCAACCTCGGCCCGGGCGCGACGCGGTACGCGCACAGGGCAGACGAGCGGGTCGAGATCGCCGAGCTGGTGCGAACCTACGAGGCCCTGCGCCGGTTCGCTTCGAGGCCGGGTAGCGTCCAACCGTGAGCCAACTCTCGCGGGAACGGGTCGAAGAGGTGATCGCCGCGCTCGACCGCGGTGAGACGCGGGTTGCCGAGCGCGTCGACGGAAAGTGGCGCGTCAACGAAGAAGCGCAGCGCGCGATCCTGGAGTACTTCCGGCTCCGCGCGCTGGAGCCGCGTGAGGTCGGCCCCTTCGAGTACCACGACAAGATCCCGCTCAAGCGGGGCTACGAGCAGCTCGGCGTGCGGGTCGTTCCGCCGGCGACAGCGCGTTACGGTGCCTTTCTCTCGCCGGGTGTCGTGTTGATGCCGAGCTACGTCAACATCGGCGCCTGGGTCGGGCCGAACACGATGGTCGACACATGGGCGACGGTCGGATCGGGCGCTCAGATCGGAGCCGACGTCCATCTCTCGGGCGGAGTCGGGATCGGGGGCGTGCTCGAGCCGCCGGGGGCGAGGCCGGTGATCGTCGAGGACGGCGCATTCGTCGGCTCGCGGGCAGCGGTCGTCGAAGGCGTCGTCGTCGGCGAGCAGGCGGTGATCGGGCCGCACGTCACGCTCGGCGCTTCGATCCCGGTGATCGACGTCACCGGGCCGGAGCCGGTCGAGCATCGCGGCTACGTGCCGCCGCGGGCGATCGTCGTCCCGGGCACGAGACCGAAGGAGTTCCCCGCCGGGACGTTCAACCTGGCCTGCGCGCTGATCATCGGCTGGCGCGACGCGTCCACGGACCTGCGTGTCAGCCTCAACGCCGCGCTGCGCGAACACGGCCTCAGCGGCTAATACCCGGCAACGTGCCGCTTACCGCGGACACTCGCACCGGTGTGGGCCGGGTTCGCGACTATTCGAGCCGCTCGGCCGGACCCGTCAGATAGGCATGGCCGCTCTCGATCCGCACGCGGAGAACGCCTCCCGGGAAGCTCACCTCCGTCTCGCCATCGCCGCTCAGGGCCGCCGCGACGGCGACCGCGCTTGTGCCGGAGGAGGTCGTCTCCCCCACGCCGCGCTCCCAGATCCGAGCGGTGACGCGGCCCTGGCCGTCGATTCGCGCGACCTGCACGTTCGTCCGGTTCGGGAACCGCGGATGGCTTTCGAGCAGCGGCCCGAGCCGCTCGATCTCAGCCGGATCGCCCTCGACGACCGCATGCGGGTTTCCGACCGAGACCGGCACGAACTCAACCCCCTCGAGCCGCTCCGGTTGCCCGACCTCGACGGGCCCTAGCTCCTGCTCGACGAGCTCGCCGCTGACCCGTGCTTCCGTCAGGCGCGCGCCGACTCGGATCCTCACTTCAGGTGCCCCGGCACGCTCGGCGAGCCAACGAGCGGCGATTCGCGTCCCGTTTCCGGACAGCTCGGCCCGGGAGCCGTCGGGATTCCAGATCGCGATCTCCGCCTCGGCGCCGTCGACCGCGACGACCTCGAGCACCCCGTCGGTTCGATGTTTCGCCGTTAGCTCGCGGGCGCGCTCAGGTGTCAGCCGCTCGCCCTCGACGAGCAGGTAGGAATTGCCGTGCGCGGACCACTTCGAGGATCTCATCGGCGACTTCACGGGGAGGGCGGTCGGCGGCGACGCTAACAAGGCCCGGCATGCGGCGCAGCCACTTGCGCTGGTAGGCCGCGTAGCGGCGGGTGCGAAGGTTGAGCGCCTCGATCGCTTGGTCGCGTGGCAGCGTTGCGACGTCTTCCAGACCCATCGCCTTGCGCGCGGTCGTGGAGATTGGCCTGCTGAGCGCCCGCGCCACCTCCTCCTCCACCCCTGCCTCGAACATCACGCGGGTCCGGTGCTCGATCCGGCCGAGCAGCTGCTCACGCGGGAGGTCGAGGCCGACGACGACCGTCGGGTGGCGCGTATCCGCGCTCCAGAGCCGGTCGCCGGGAGCCCTGAGCGATCGCCCCGCGTCCGTGAGCTCGAGCGCGCGCACGACGCGACGCTGATCGTTCGGATGGACGGAGGCGGCCGCGGCGGGATCGCGCTCGGCGAGCAGCTCGTGGGCGCGTTCTGCGCCGACGGTTTCGTAGAGGCGCTGCCAGTGCTCGCGCTGCCCGGGGCGAGGCGGCGGTGGAAGCTCCAGCGACGAAAGCGCAGCCCGCAGGTAGAGGCCGGTTCCACCGGCCACGATCGGTGTCCTGCCGGCTGCCAGGACCTCGTCGATCGCCTCGTGCGCACGCTGCTGGTACTCGGCCACGGAGGCTTCGTGAGCGAGGTCCCAGATCCCGACGAGCCGCGTCGGAGTTGCCGGCTGGTTGGTCAGGATCGGCAGCCCCTGGTAGACCTGCATCGAATCCGCCGAGATGACCTCGGCCGGCAACCGGGACGTCAACTCCTCGGCGACAGCCGTTTTCCCCGAAGCCGTCGGCCCGAAGATCGCCAGCACGAAGCGGCCCTGCATGCCCCGATTGTGGTGTTTGCATCCGCGCCGACGTGCCGATACCTCGCACATGAAGGTTCCGAGGATCTTCGGGGGCCGCACGCACATGGACCGGCAACCGCGTGAGCTGGTCGCATTCATCGTGCTCGGCGCCGCCCTCTCGGCGGCGGCCGTCGTCGGCGTCTCCTGGGCCGCGGGCTTCGGCGCGGTCTCCGACCGGTTTCAGCACGTCGACGCCGGCTGGCTGCCGCTCGCGCTGGCGGCAGAGGTGCTCGCTTACGTTGGCTACGTGCTCGCTTACCGCGAGGTGGCTCGGGTCGAGGATGGACCTCGCCTCGCCCATTCCCGGGCGCTCGCGCTCGTCGCGACCGGCTTCGGCGTCTTCATCGCGCGAGGCGGCTTCTCCGTCGACCTGCACGCCTTCCGTCAGGAGTTTGTGAGCGATCGTGAGGCACGCGTGCGGGTGCTCGGCCTCGGCGCGCTCGAGTACGCGCTGCTCGCGCCGGCCACATGCATCGTCGCGATCCTGCTCCTCGTCGACCACGTCCACCAGCCGGGCACCGGACTGACGATGCCGTGGGCGATCGCCGTTCCGACCGGCGGCGTGCTCGCCCTCTCGGCTCTGCGGCTTCGGGACCGCCTCCGCGGGCGCCACGGCTGGCGCGACCACGTCGCGCAGTGGCTGGACTCGATCCACGTGATCCGACAGCTCTTCATCAAGCTCGAGCACCTCGCCGGGCCGATCGGAACCGGCATCTACTGGTTCGGGGACATCGCGTGCCTGGCCTTCTGCCTGCGAGCGTTCGAGGGCCACTTTCCCTCGGTCGCGCCGCTTCTGATCGGCTACGCGACGGGCTATGCGCTCACGCGCCGGACGCTCCCGCTTGCGGGAGCCGGCGCCGTCGAAGCGCTGCTGCCGTTCGCTCTCTTGTGGACCGGCACGCCGCTCGCAGCGGCGGTCACCGCCGTCCTCGCCTACCGGATCGTCAACTTCTGGCTGCCGATCGTGCCGGCCGTCTTCGGGCTCCGCTCGCTGCGAGCGGCACACGCCGACTAAACGCGTTCGCTACGCGGCGACTGCTGCGACCACGGTCCCGCGAAGGGTCGTCGACGTGGCACCCTCGATCTCGACCGCGACGAGCTCCCCCGCCGCGGCGCCGCCGGTGAAGTTGACGGTCGTGTTCCTGCGCGTGCGACCGCGCAGCACGGCCTTGTCCGTCCGGCTCGGGCCTTCGACGAGCACCTCCTCGACGCGGCCGATCCGCTCCCGGTTCCGCCCTTCCGCGACCCGCTGGACGACCTCGATCAGGTGCTCGATCCGCTCGCGCTTGACCTCCTCGGGTACCTGATCCGGCATCGCCGCGGCCTCGGTGGCGCGTCGCGGCGAGAACACGAACGTGAAAGCGGCGTCGTAGCCAACCTCCTCGACCGCGGTCACGGTCTGCTCGAAGTCCTCGTCCGTCTCGCCCGGAAAGCCGACGATCAGGTCGGTGGTCAGCGCGAGATCCGGAATCGCGGCTCGCATCTCTGCCGCAAGCCGCAGGTAGCGCTCGCGGCTGTACGTTCGCCGCATCGCCTTCAGGATCCGGGTCGAGCCGGACTGAAGCGGCAGATGGGCGTGCTCGCAGACCGCTGCACATTCGGCCATCGCCTCGATCACCGGCCGCCGGAAGTCCTTTGGATGCGGACTCGTGAATCGGATCCGCTCGATCCCCTCCACCGCGTCGCAGGCCCGCAGCAACTCGCCGAAGTCGGTGCGGAGGTCGGGCAGGAGGTCGCGGCCGTACGAGTTGACGTTTTGCCCGAGCAGCGTGATCTCGCGTACGCCGTCCCGCGCAAGCCGCTCGACCTCGGCGAGAATCTCGCCCGGGCGGCGGCTCTGCTCCCGGCCGCGGACGGACGGGACGATGCAGTAGGAGCACTTCGAGTTGCAGCCCATCGAGATCTGCACCCAGGCCTGGAAGCGACGCTCGCGATGCATCGGCAAGCCGCCTGCGAAGCGCCGGTCGTCGAGGCCAAAGCTCCCGCGCTGGACGCCAAAGCCGCCCGCCCCGATCCACTCGCCGAGGTGCGGAATGGAACCGGGCCCGAAAGCGACGTCGACATATGGATAAAGCTCGAACAGCCGCTCGCGCTGCGCCTCCGCGTAGCAGCCGCCGACGGCGATCACCTTCTCCGGATCGCGTGCCTTGAGGGCTTTTGCCTGCGCCAGATGCGCCGCGAACCGCTGGTCCGGCTTTTCCCGGATCGTGCAGGTGTTGAAGACGATCACGTCCGCCTGCTCCTGCTCGGGCGACTCACCGAGCCCGAGCTCCTCGAGCATGCCCTTGATCCGCTCGGAATCGTGGGCGTTCATCTGGCAACCGAAGGTCGTGACGTGGTAGCGACGCACGAGGGGAGACTGTAGCGCGAGCCTTGCCCCGGATCCGCCCGAGATTAGCGGCCGCGCGAATGAATCGCGCGACCTTTTGAACGGCATCGCACGCGATGCCTCGGCACGAGCCGAAACTCTAGCGTCGCCGGTCGGGCAGCCTAGTGGACGCGGACTGCAAGCGCCGGCGTCGAGAACGCGGCGCCCCCCGGCGCGCTCTCGGCGGCCACATAGAGGCGGAGCACGTGGGATCCGGTCGGCAGCGGCACCCGCATTCGCAAAGGATGGAACGGCGCCAAGATCAACCTCCGCAGCGAGTTCCAGCCGCCGGCGCGGCGTTGCTGGATGTAGGCGACGCGCGCGGTCAGCTTGGCTGCGGCGCGGACCTCGAGCCAGACCGGATGCCGTGCGCTGAGCACTCGCAGCCGTGCGTTGCCGCGGCCGACTCCCTCTGCCGGCTGCGCGCGCGAGCTGTCGAAGCCTCGCCCCGCCACTGTCGGCGCGTTGCAGAGGCTCGGGTCCCGCGTCCAGAGGTAGACGCACGCTGCGTCTGCCTTGGCCGGATCCCTGGGGGCACCGGCAAAGCTCGCCCAGCCCCACGACCAGACAGAGTCGAGCCCGAGCTCGCCCGCGACCTGTCGAGCAGCTAGCCCTTCGCGCTTGACGACGCCGAACCAGCGCGCGGCGCTGAGACCGCCGCGGCCGCCCCGGCCCGAATGGAAGCCCAGCGCGAGTCCAACGCGGCTGCTCGGGATACCGATCGTCGTGAAGTTCCGGACCGCCCGCCGGAGCTGGAAGCGGAGGTAGATCGTCGCACCGGACGGCCCGAGGGCCTGAAGCGCCGGGCCGGGAACGTAGACCTCGCGCACGATCGTCGCGGCCTCGGCGACCGACCGCCACCAGTTCGCCGCCGCTCTGCCGGTGGCGGCGCTCTCGGAGATAAAGACACGCGGCTGCACGCCCCGTTGGGCGAGCGCTCGAACGAGCTCGAGCACGTTCGCCCGGTAGCGAGCGTTGGTCCGACTCCAGGGCGAGCGGAGGCGGGACCCGTAGAGCTCGTTGAGCGCCACGATCGGCGCGTCGCAGGCCGTGACCTTGACGGCCGCAGCGGCCAGGAGCGCAACAGCGTGCGTGACCGTCGAGGAATCGGCGGGATGCGACGGCGTGCCGACCGCGGCCTTCAAAGACATGTCCCAGTAAGCGACCTGCGCTCCACCGCTCCGGGCGTCGGCGGCGGGCGCCGTGTGTGCCAGCGCGACGGCGAGACCCGGGCGGAAGAAGAGTCGGCGGAAGGGGACCCACTTGTCGGCGTAGTCGATCCAGGCCGGCTGCGCAGGCTCGACGCAGGAAGCGGCGGGAGCCGCGGCCTGCGAGGCAGACGCGGAAGCAGCTACCACCACCGCAGCTGCGGCAGCGACGACCAGGATTGCGAAACGGAGCTCCCTCACCAACCAGACCCGAGCCGCCGATGGTAGCGCGGCGCGCGCCGGAAGCCCGGCGGCTTTACTTGGCGCGTTGCCCGAGCGCCCGCCGCGCTGCAGGCTCTCCGTTGTCCGTTGCCGCCGAGCCGGCCTCGGTCGCGTTCTTCGCGACGTCGACCGCGCGGCTCTCCCGGATCACCGTCACCTTGATCTGGCCCGGGTACTCGAGCTGGTCCTCGATCTCGCGGGCGATCTCGTGTGAGAGCAGCACGGCCTGGTCGTCGTCGATCTCCTTTGGCTTGACGATCACCCGGATCTCGCGGCCGGCCTGCAGCGCGTACACCTTCTCGACGCCGCCGTGGTGCGCGGCGAGCTCCTCGAGAGCCTCCAGCCGCTTGATGTAGTGCTCGAGGCTTTCGCCGCGCGCGCCGGGGCGAGAGGCGGAGACGGCGTCCGCGGCGATCAGGAGCACCGCCTCGACGGTCTGCGGCTGCACCTCGTAGTGGTGCGCCTCGATCGCGTGGACGACAGCGTCGCTCTCGCCGTAGCGGCGTGCGAACTGCGCCGAGATCGCGGCGTGCGAGCCCTCGATCTCGTGCGTCATCGCCTTGCCGAGGTCGTGCAGGAGGCCGGCGCGGCGAGCCGTCTTCACGCTCGCGTCGAGCTCCGAGGCCATGATCCCGGCGAGATGAACGACCTCGAGGGTGTGCTTGAGGACGTTCTGCCCGTAGCTCGTCCGAAAGCGGAGCCGGCCGAGGATCTTGACCAGCTCTTCGTGGAAAGAGCCGCAATTCGCCTCGAAGACGGCCTGCTCGCCGGCGTGGACGATGTGCTCCTCGATCTCCGCCTTCGACTGGTAGTACATCTCCTCGATCCTGGCGGGATGGATGCGGCCGTCCTCGATCAGCTTTGCAAGGGTCAGCTTGGCGATCTCACGGCGGATCCCGTCGAACGACGAGAGCACGACCGCCTGCGGCGTGTCGTCGATGATGAAGTCGACTCCGGTCAGATGCTCGAGCGCGCGGATGTTCCGCCCTTCCCGGCCGATGATCCTCCCCTTCATGTCGTCCGAGGGAAGCTCGACGAGCGAGACCGTCGCCTCGGAGGCGTGGTTCGCGGCGACACGCTGGAGGGCATCCGCGACGAGGTTGCGGGCGCGCCGTTTGGCTTCGGTCTGAGCCTCCTCCTCCAGCTGCCGGACGCGGCGCGCGAGCTCGTGCCGAACCAGCTCCTCCGAGCGGCTGAGGAGGTGTGCCTTGGCCTCGTTCGTCGTCATGCCCGAGATCCGCTCGAGCTCCTTCAGCTCCGTGTCCTTGGCCGCCTTCAGCTCCTCCTGAAGCTGCTTCGAATGCGTCTCCCGGTCGGAGACGCCCTGCTCGCGGCGGGTCAGCTCCGTGAGTTTGCGGTCGATCTCGTCTTCCTTGGCGAGGACGCGCTCTTCGATCTTGATGATCTCGGCGCGGCGCTCCGAGACCTCCTGCTCGACCTCCGCACGGATCTTGACGGACTGCTCGCGGGCTTCGATCTGCGCCTCACGGCGCATCGCCTCGGCCTCGCGGCGAGCCTCGGTGAGAAGGAGCTGGCGCGTCCGGCGCGCCGCCGCGAGGCGGGAGCCGGCCAGGGCGTAGAGCGCAATGAAGGCGAGGGCGGCTCCCACTGCAAGGCCGATCAGGATTCCGATAACGACGAACATGGGCGCTCCTGGCGGTGCGCCCACATCAGGCATGCCTCGAATCGGGTGCCTCGACGGGCCTGCAACAGGCCCAGCTGGCCGCTAGTTCACCGCTGGTGCGGCCTCCAGGGAGCTTGTTTGGTCGGAAGCGAGTTCAAGAGTCGAATGCCGATTGCGAAACAGTCAGATGCAGGCAAATTGTCGTTGTTGGTTCTCCTATCCTAGCTCCGGCCCGTCGTCCAGCGCAACGCAAGGCATCGCCGCTTCGATCGACTCCGGCGCGAAACCCCGAGCGGCGAGCCAGCGCGCTGTCCGCGCGCCAGCGCCGCGGCGCTCTGTGAGACGTACGGCCCGGTCCCGCTCGGTCTCGAGCGCGGCCAGCGCCGCAGCGGACGACTCCGAGTCGATTCCGTCCCGCTCGAGCCTGAAGGCGATTGCCGCGTCGCCCAGGCCTCGTTCGGCGAGCGTCTCTGCCCGAGCGTGGGCAAACCGGGTGTCGTCGAGCGCCCCGAGCCGACGAAGCGTTGCCACGGCCTCCTCGCGGTCGCGCTCGCCGAGCCCCTTTCGGTCGAGCACGTCGCGCAGCTCCCGCTCAGAGCGTTCCCGGCGCGCGAGCGCCTTTGCGCCGGCGGCGAGAGCAACGCCGCGGCGCAGCTCGCGCCGCAGGGTCCGGAGGCGCGGCCGGTCGAGCTCGAGGCCGGCCTCGAGGCCGCTTCGCGCCGCTACGTCGAGCGGGATCGTGCGCCAGCGTTCGCCGTCGAGCTCAACGAGCACGTGCCCCGGCCGCGCGGGCCGGAGCGCCGTCACTCTCGGCATCGGATGATGCCTCCGGCCTGGTTTCATTGGCAGTGGTCTTGTCCTCCTTGACAGCGGCCTGGTCCTCTGCCGGGACCTCGACCGCGGTCGGCAACAGCCGTGCTGAGACCACCTGGTCGGGCCCTGCGTCGGCCTGGATTTTCGCCAGGATCTGCTGCGTCACGTCCGGATGCTCGCGCAGGAACGCGGTTGCGTTCTGCCGGCCCTGGCCGAGCCGCTCGTCGCCGAAGCTGAAGTACGAGCCCGATTTCGTCACCACCTTGCGATCGAGCCCCGAGTCGAGCACGGTGCCTTCCCAAGAAATCCCCG
>VAWH01000099.1 GCA_005888315.1 Actinomycetota bacterium
TGGCGAGGTTGACGACGTGGCTCCGGTGGATCCGGGCGAAGCCGCCGGCCGGAAGCAGGTCCTCCAGCTCGCGAAGCGACGAGGTCGCCAGGTACGCGCGGTCGTAGGTGTGCACGCGACTGTAGTCACCGTCGGCCTCGATCCAATAGACGGCGTCGTAGTCGAGCAGCGTCTTCGCGCCCCCGGCGCTGACGACGGCGATCTTCTCGACCGGCGGAGCACCGGCCCTGCGTTGGCGCGCGAGACGCTCGACGACACGGGCCAGCCGCTCGGGCTCGACGGGCTTGACGAGGTAGTCGAAGGCCTCGACGGCGAAGGCGTCGACCGCGTAGCGCTCGTGCGCCGTGACGAAGACGACAGCTGGGCGTTCGCGGCGGTCGAGCACGAGCCGCGCCACTTCGATTCCCGTCATTCCCGGCAGTTCGACGTCGAGGAAGACGACGTCGTAGCGCACGCTCTCCGCAAGCGCGAGCGCCTCCCCCGGCGTGGCGGCCTCGCCGACGACCTCGACCTCGGGATGCGCGGCGAGCAGGTAGCGCAACTCGCCTCGCGCCGGCGCCTCGTCGTCCACGATCAGCGCGCGGATGCTCATACAGGAACGTCGAGTCTCACGACCGTCCCGAAGCCGCCTGACTTCAGGCGCACGCCTTCGCCGTAGAACGCCGTCAGGCGTTGATGGACGTTCGCGAGGCCGAGGCCCGCCCCGTCGCCCTCGCCGACGCCGGGCTCGAGCACGCGCTCGAGTGCCTCGCGCGCGATCCCGCGACCGTTGTCACGCACCGTTACGCGCAGACGTCCGCGGCGAACCCGGGCCCTGATCACGAGCCGCAGCGGCCCGTCGGTCTTGCCGTGCTTGACCGCGTTCTCGACGAGTGGCTGGACGAGGAACGGGGGCAGGCGCACCTCGAGCGCTTCGGGCGCCGCGTCGACTTCGACCTCGAGTTGCGGCCCGAAGCGTGCCTGCTCGAGCGCGAGGTAGCTGCCGATGTGCTTCAGCTCCTCGGCGAGCGTGATGAACTCGCCGGGACGGGCGAGCGTCCAGCGGCAGTAATCGGCAAACGCGAGGACGAGCTCGCGGGCACGGTCTGGGTCGGTGCGGATGAAGCTCGCGATCGTGTTCAGGCAGTTGAAGAGGAAGTGCGGCTCGATCTCGGCCTGCAGGGCCTTCAGCTCCGCGGACGCGGCGGCGCGCGCCGAGCCGGCCAGCTCGGAGAGCTGAAGCTGCGCGGAGAGCTGGTCGCCGAGCGAGGTCAGCAGGTCGACGTCGTCGTCGGCCAGCGGCGCGCCGTCGGTTGCGTAGGCGACGAGTGCGCCGACCGGGCCGTCGGTGAGACTGAGCGGGACGATCGCAGCCGCCCCGAGCGGACACGCGGGATGCCCGCAGGCGACCCGCAGCGCGAGCGGCGCGACCCGCGTCTCGTTCTCGGCAAGGGCCTCGAAAACGGGGCGGATCGGAGCGTCGCCCGGGGCGTGGTGATCGGCGCCGGCGCCGACGAACGCGAGCACGCGGGCGGTATCGGTGACCGCAACGGCGCCGTAGCCGAGCTTCTCGAAGACCTGGTAGGCGACAGTTCTCGCACCGGCCTCCGAGAGGCCGAGCCGCAGCTCCGGCAGGGTCGCGGCGAGCAGCTCGAGCGTGGGAGCCTCGCGGCGCAATCGGCGAACGCGGGGCATGGTTTTCGGACCGTACCATCGGCCTCGTGCATGTCGACGAGGCGGTTCTCGCGCCGCTACGGGAACGGTACGGAGAGCCCGCGCGGCTGGAGTGGGAAGGCGAGATCTCAGAGCGCGAGCACTCGCTGGCGACGTACGACCCGCGGCGGACGCACGACGTAACGCTGTTCATCTTCAGCGGCGAGCGGCTGGCCTTCATTCGCAAGCCGCATTTCGAGCCGGGTGTCTGGCGGCCGCCAGGCGGGGGCGTCAAAGCGGGCGAGGACTTCGTCGCCGGCGTTCGGCGGGAGGCGCTGGAGGAGACGGGGCTGCGGATCGAGCTGCAGCGGTATCTCGTCGACGCGACGGCCCGGTTCGTCTACGCGCCGTCCGATGTGCTCTGGCGCACGCACGTCTTCCTGGTGACAACGGATGACGGGGAACTCGCGCCGCGGGATACCGAGGAAATCCAGGCAGCCCGCTGGGGCACGCTGGCCGAGCTGTCAGGCCCGCTCAGGGAGCGGCTCCTCGCCACCGGCCGCGCGTTCTGGCGCTACCGCGTCGCGCTCCATGATGCCGCCGTCGAGGCAATCGCGCGCACTACGGAGTGACGAAAGTGTGACTTTTCTTCCACACCCGTCCTGTCGGGCCGTGTTGCGGGGACAGTCCCCGACAAAGCGGCGCCGCTACTCGTCCAGAAACGACAGCATCTGCGGGATCGCGGTGATCCGCGGGCCCTGCCACTCGCGCACCTCGTCCCACGGCGGCTCCTCGTCCGGCCGGTGGATCAGCACGGCTCGCATGCCGACCCGCTCCGCGCCCGCGAGCTCGTCGTTGGCGCCGTCGCCGACAAACAGCGCGTCCGCAGGCTCGACGCCGAGCTCCTCGCACGCGAGCCGGTAGATCCGCGGATCCGGCTTCCGCAACCCGACCGAGCACGAGAAGACGGTGACGTCGAAGAGATCCGCGAACGCGGTCTCGCCCCAGACGTCGGGGACGTCCTCGCTGCAGACCGTGATCAACCCGAGCCTGTACCCGCGGCGCCGGAGCTCGACAACCGTCTCCACAGCTCCGGGGCGCGGTGCGAGGAGGATGCGGGTGGAATCGCGCCGCAGAGCCACGACCTCGTCGACGAGCTCGTCGGCGACGCCGATCCCGAGCAGGTACTCGCGCAACGTTCCGCTCTCCCGGCTCGGACGCCCTTCGAGCCAGAGCGCCGCGAACTCGTCCGGATCGCGGCCGAGCCGCTCCGCCACCCGATCCTGGAAGGCGCGCCCCGCCGCCTGGTCGTAGTCGACCAGCGTCTCCCAGAGGTCGAAGATCACCGCGCGGACCGCTTCAGCACCTCCCAGGCCCGAGCCACATCGGACTCGGTCGTTCGCGCGTTGCCGATCGCGAGCCGGAGCACGTAGCGCCCCTCCAGCGCCGTGTGGGAGAGAAACGCCTCCCCGCTCGCGTTGACCCGCTCGAGTATCTCCGCATTCTGCTCGTCGGACCCCTCGCGCCTGAAGCAGACGACCGAGAACGGACGAGGCGCCACGACCTCCCACCCGGGCTCCTCGCGGACCCAGCCCTCGAAGATCCCCGCCAGGCGCACCGCCTCGCGGATCCGCGCCTGCAAGCCCTCGCGCCCGTAACAGCGCAGGACCGCCCACAGCTTCAGCGCCCGAAACCGCCGGCCCAGAGCTGGCCCGTACTCGCTCAGGTTCACCGCATCCTCGTCGTCGGTGCGCAGGTAGTCGGGAACGAGCGTCATCGCCGTGGGCAACTCGTCGGGCCGCCGCGTCCACAAGGCCGAGCAGTCGACGGGGGTGAATAGCCACTTGTGCGGATTGACGACGACCGAGTCGGCGCGCTCGATTCCCTCCCAGGCCCAGCGGAACTCGGGGCAGACCATCGCCGAGCCGGCGTATGCGGCATCGACGTGCAACCAGACGTGCTCTCGTTCGCAGATCTCCGCGAGCTCCGCGACCGGGTCCACGGAGGTCGAGGACGTCGTACCGACCGTCGCGATCAACGCGCATGCACCCCCGAGATCGTGCAGATCGTCGGTCCGCATCCGGAACTCGCGGTCGGCCGCCACTTTCTCGACCGCCAGCCCGAGCAGCCGCGCCGCCTTCTCGACCGACGAGTGCGCGTGCTCGGAGCAGAGAACGACACGCCCCGGATAGGCCTGCCGCGCCGCCGCCAGCGCCGCGAGCGTCGACGTCGACGCCGTGTCCTCGATGTGCCCGTGCCACTCGCGGGGCAGCCCGAGCAGCTGCGCGAGCCAGTCCATCGTCACGAGCTCGAGCTCGGTGGCGGCCGGCGAAGTCCGCCAGAGGATCTGCGTGACGTTCAGCGTCGCCGCAAGCAGCTCCGCGAGGATTCCCGGCTCCGACCCGGTCGTCGCGAAGAAGGCGAGGAAGCCGGGATGCTGCCAGTGGGTGATCCCGGGCAGCAGAACCTCGTCGAGGTCGCGCAACACCGCGGCGAAGGGCTCGCCGACTTCAGGCGGCGACTCGGGCAGTGCCCGCCGGATCTCACCAGGCTCGACCTGCGCCAGCACCGGCAGCTCGCGCACGCGCTCGAGGTACGACGCCGCCCACTCCAACGCCGCCGCACCGTCGTCGCGGAAACTCACCGGAGCAGCTTCTCGATTTGGGGCCACGTTCGGGTGTTCAGCACTTGCTCCTTCGTCAACCAGGCGCGCCGGGCCTGGCCGACGCCGAGCTCTGGATACGCGAGCGCGCGCGTCGAATGGGCGTCGCTGGAGATCGAGAGCAGGACACCCGCCTCGCCGGCCGCGCGCGCGTGTGCGTCGCGTAGGTCGAGCCGGTCCGGCTGGGAGTTGATCTCGAGGAAGGTGTTCGTCGCGAGCGCGGTCTCGAACACACGCCCGAGGTCGATATCCGCCGGCCCGCGGCGATTGATCTTCCGCGCGGTCAGATGGCCGATGCAGTCGACGTGCGGATTCTCCATCGCCGCCACAACGCGCTCGGTCGGATTCTTGTCGAAGGCGGTGTGCAGCGAGGCGACGACCCAGTCGCGTCGGGCCAGGGTCTCGTCGTCGACGTCGAGCGTCCCGTCGGCGCGGATGTTCACCTCGATCCCCTTCAGCAGCCGGAAGCGGCCGAGTCGCTCGTTGAGGGCCTCGATCTCGCGGTCCTGCGCCTCGAGCCGACCTTCGCGCAGGTAGTGCGAGTGGTCGGTTACCGCGAGGTACGAATAGCCGCGGCTCTTCGCCTCGGCAGCCATCTCCTCGATCGTGTTCTTGCCGTCGGACGACCAGCTCGAGTGCGCGTGGAGGTCGCCGCGCAGGTCGCCCAGCTCCACGAGCGCCGGCAGCTCGCCCTGCCGCGCCGCTTCCAGCTCGCCGAGGTTCTCGCGCAGCTCAGGCGGGATGTACTGGTAGCCGAGGAACTCGTAGACCTCCTGCTCGCTGCCGGTCTTGAAGACCTCGCCCGACTCGACGTCCTTGACGCCGTTCTCGGAGATGGACAGCCCACGCCGAACGGCGTCCTCGCGCAGGGCGACGTTGTGGTGCTTCGAACCGGTGAAGTGTTGGAGCAGGTTGCCGTAGAGACCCGACGGAACGACGCGCAGATCGAAGCGCAGGCCGTCGTTCGAGACGACCGTCGCCTTCGACTCGCCTCTGGCGGCGACCTTCTCGACCCAGCGGAGCTTGGTGAAGTACTCGGTCAACTCGCCGGGCTCGGTCGCCGTCGCGATGATGTCGAGATCGCGAAACGTCTCCTTGCGCCGGCGGACGCTGCCGGCCTCGGAGACCTCCAACGCGGCAGGATGCTCACGGAGCACGGCGACGACGGCCTGAACTGCGGGTAACCCCGCGCCGAGCAGCGGCCTCACCGCCTCCGGAGCCTTCCGCCTGCCCGACAGCTCCTTGACGATCCGCTCCTCGAGCTTCGCGCCGATGCCCGGCAGCAGGCGGAGGCGCTCGGCCTTGGCCGCCGCCTTCAGGTCGGTGAGCGTCGTGACACCGAGCTCCTGCCAGATCTTCCGCGCGGTCTTCGGGCCCAGGCCCGGCAGCTGCGTGAACTTGACCACGTCCGGCGGGACGAGCGCCTTGTGCTTCGTCAACGCCCGGATCTCACCCTCGTTGACGATCTCGACGATCTTGCCCTCGATCGTCTTGCCGATCCCGGGCAGGTCCTTCGCCTTCCCCTCGAGCGCCAGCTCGGCGACCAGGCCCGACTGCTCCCGCACGAGCGCCGCGGCCCGGCGGTAGGCAAGCAGCCGGTACGCGGCTTCGCCTTCGAGCTCGAGGATGTCCGAGAGCAGCTCGAGCTGCTCCGCCACAGCCGCGTTGCGAGGCAGCGCCTTGGCCACGACCGCGATCATAGGCAGCCACATGCGCGCGACCGTCTGCCTCCCCACCTACAACGAGCACGAGAATCTCGAGCCAATGCTGCGCGCGCTCGGCGTGCACGGCGTGCGCGTCCTCGTGATCGACGACAACTCGCCCGACGGCACCGGCAGGCTGGCCGACCGCCTCGCGCAGGAGCTGGACTATGTCGACGTGCTCCACCGGCCCCGCAAGGAAGGGCTGGGCCCGGCCTACCTCGCCGGCTTCCGCCGCGCGCTTGCCGACGGCGTAGACCGGATTCTGGAGATGGACTGCGACTTCTCCCACGATCCAAAAGACGTGCCGCGCCTGATCGCCGCCACTGAGGAGGCGGACCTGGCGATCGGCTCACGCTACGTCGGAGGCGGAGAGACCGTGAACTGGGGCGTGGTTCGCCGCGCGATCTCAGCCGGCGGCTCGCTCTACGCGCGGGTGCTGCTCTCGGTCGCCATCCGCGACCTGACAGCCGGCTTCAAGTGCTACCGCGCCGATGTCTTGAGAACCATCGACCTCGACGCGGTCGACTCGAAGGGCTACGCCTTCCAGATCGAAACGGTCTACCGCGCCGTCCGCGCCGGCTTCCGCGTCGTCGAGGTGCCGATCAGGTTCGTCGACCGCGAGGTCGGCGGCTCGAAGATGAGCCGGGCGATCGTGCTCGAAGCAATCTGGAAGGTGCCTGCCTTGCGAGTAGCTGCGCTTCGCGGACGAGTCTGACGTCCAACCGGGTTTATACGGCCGCGGCGGCACAGCCACCACGGCCTCCATGTCGGCATCGTAAGCGACGCCTCCGACTTCGCATAGCAGCGTTGACAGGCAAGCTGTAGCCGTGCGCGAGGTCTCCGACGACAGCTTCCAGCGGGACGTGCTCGAAGCGGACAAGCCGGTCGTCGTCGACTTCTGGGCGCCGTGGTGCGGCCCCTGCCGCGCGG
>VAWH01000026.1 GCA_005888315.1 Actinomycetota bacterium
GCATCGAGCGGATCGAGGATCTCGCTCTCGACGAGGACGTGATGCTGCTCTACCTGCCGCTCGCCCACAACTTCGGGCGGCTGATGTCCCTCTGGGGCGCCTACGGGGGCTTCACGATCGCGTTCTGCCCCGATCCCTACGCGGTCGCCGACGTGCTGCCGCTGGTCCGCCCCACACTGCTCCCGAGCGTGCCCCGCGTGTACGAGAAGGCGCACACCGCCGTCATCTCGAAGTTGGAGGGCGCGTCGGGGCTGCGGCGGCGACTGGGCGACTGGGCGCTCGGCGTCGGCAGGCGGGTCAGCGCACTGCGACAGCAGGGGAAGCCGCTGCCGCGCGCGCTGGCGCTGCAGCACCGGCTGGCCGACCGGCTGGTCTACTCGAAGGTCAAAGAGCGTTTCGGGGGGCGCCTGCGGCTCGGCATCTCCGGGGGCGCTCCGCTCGCGAAGGAGATCTCAGAGCTCTTCCACGCGTTCGACCTCTTGATCCTGGAAGGCTGGGGCCTGACCGAGTGCACGACCGCCGCGGCGGTCAACAGGCCGCGCCGGTTCCGGTTCGGCACGGTCGGCCCGGCGATGCCGGGCTTCGAGGTGAAGACCGACACCGAGGGGGAGCTGCTGATCCGGAGCGAGACCGTCTTCGCCGGCTATCTCAAGGACGACGAGGCGACGCGGGCGGTACTGATGGACGACGGCTGGCTCCGCAGCGGCGACGTCGGCCAGATCGACGAGGACGGCTTCGTGACGATCACTGACCGGAAGAAGGACATCATCGTCACGGCCGGCGGCAAGAACCTGGCGCCTCAGAACATCGAGAACTCGCTCAAGGCCTCCCGGTACATCTCGCAGGGGCTCGTCATCGGCGACCGCCGACCCTACGTCACGGCTCTCATCACGCTCGACGAGGCGGAGGTCGCGAAGGCGAACGGAGATGTACAAACGCTCGTTCAGCAGGCAGTGGACGACGTCAATCGTGAGCTCTCGCGCTTCGAGCAGATCAAGCGCTTCGCGGTCGTCCCCCGTGAGTTCAGCGCCGAGGAGGGCGAGGTGACGCCGACCCTGAAGCTGAAGCGCCGCGTGATCGAGGAGCGCTTCGCAGAGGAGATCGAAAGGCTGTACGCCCCTTAGTGCGGGATTTGCCGATGCGGACGGCTAAACGCGGCTTGCCCCGCGACGAGCGTCTCTAGATACGCTGCGCGCCGACCTGAGGCGGTGCGGGGCCGTCTAAACCCGGCTTGCAAGGCGACGAGCGTGTCTAAATGCGCCTCGCGCCGACCTGAGGCGTCGCTTGCGACGCCGGCCGGAGGCCGTGCCGGCTTTGCCGGTGCGGCCGTCTAAACCCGGCTTGCAAGGCGACGAGCGTCTCTAGATGCGCCTCGCCCCGACATACGTCGACGCGTACCAGCCGGAAATGCTGGAGATCTTGACCACGTCGCCCGTGTGCGGAGCGTGGATGAAGGAGCCACCGCCAACGTAGATGCCGACGTGGCCGAGCCCGTCGAAGAAGACGAGGTCGCCGGGCTGGAGCTGGTCGCGCGAGACCGGGCTGCCCATCCCGTACTGCGAGTAGGAGCTGTGCGGAAGCGAGACGCCGACCTGTGAAAAGACGTACATGACGAGGCCGGAGCAGTCGAACCCTGACGGCGAAGCGCCGCCCCATACGTACGGCGTGCCGAGGTAGCGCATCGCGATCGAGACAACGCTCGAGTGGGTCGACGGGGGAGCCGGGGCGACGGAGCCGCTATCGCTGCTCGAGGAGCCAACCGGCGCGGCCGTGCTCGAGAGCGCCGCGGCCGGGGCCTGTTGCTGCTGGGCGGCAACGCGTGCGGCAAGCTCGCGGCGAAGCTGGGCCTGGCGCGCGGCCTCTTGCGCCTTCAGGTGCGCGATCTCGCCGCGGATCGACGAAAGCAGCGCGCGTCGCGCGGACAGCTGCCCCTCGATCGACGCTCGCTCGGAGGCGCGCTCGCGTACGAGCGCGTCTGCCTCGGCCTTCGCGTGCTTGAGGCGGATCTCCTGCGCCTTCACCTCGTTGTCGAAGCGAGTGACCTGGCCGAGAACGTGGCTGTCCTGCGCGGAGATGCGGTTCGCCGTGTTGAAGCGGTTGACGAGGTCGTCGAGGCTGGAGGCACCGAGCAACACCGAGAGGGAGTCGCTTTGCCCGTCCGAGGTATAGAGCGAGACGAGTCGCGCCGAGAGAGATGCCTGTGCACGCCTGAGACTCTCCTTCGCAATCTGGAGCTGTACGTGATTTGCCTTCAAGTCGGCGCGAACGCGGTTCAGCTTCACGGTCGCGAGGTTGTACGCCTCGACTGCCCGCTCGAGGCTCGAGTCGAGCTGCTGCACTTGGCTCATGACGCTCTGGGCCTCGGCCTGCTTCGAGGCGATCGAGGGGTCGCCGGCGGCCGGCGTCGCCGCCAGCGCGGCCGCGAAGCAGGTAACCATGACTGCCGGCGCCGTACGTCTAATCGAGCGGCGAATCGTTCCGGTCGCTGGGCTCGATCGGCGCCCCGGGAGGGGCCGGTTCGTCACAAGTTGGGCACCCTAGCAACCAGGTCGGACACCCGCAACCGGCTTTCCAAGCCGCAAAGTTCGGATTGCGAGGCGCTTACGCAGGCACACAAGCGCTTTGCTAGGTTGCCGCCTCGTGCCGGCGGACCCGACCAGCCGGCGAGCGCGCTTACTCGCCCTCGCCGCGTGCTCTTTCGCCGCGATCGGAGTCGTGCTGCCGGCCAGCGGGGCCGGCTCCGGATCCTCGCTGCGGCAGCGGGCCGCGCAGCTGACGCAGGAGAACAGCGCGATCGCGTCGCGGTCGCGATCCGCGGTGCTGACCCTGTACTCGCTCGACAGCCGGCTCGCGCAGGTGCAGGCGCGGCTTGCCTCTCTGCGTGCAGAGGCTAGCGCGATCGACCGAAAGGCAGCCGAGACTCGCCGCCAGCTCGCGATCGCGAAGCAGGTGTTCGCCGCGTCGCAGCGCAACCTCGCCGCCCGCCTCCGCTCGGTGTATGAGCACGGCGACTCCGATCCGCTCGCGATCGTGCTCGGCGCGAAGACACTCGACGAGGCGATCTCCGGGGTCGAGACGGCCAAAGCCGCCGCGGTGACCGACCGCACGATCGTTGCGCGGGCGCGGAGTGGCCGCGACCGGTACATCGAGTTGCAACACCGGCTCGCTGTGCGCGCCGCGAAGTTGCGCGGCCTCCAGGCGAGCGTCTCCGCAACGGCGAGCACGCTCGCTTCGGCAAGGGCCGGGCGGATCGCGTACCTCCAGCAGCTGGCGGCCGAGCGCAGCCTCAACAATGCGCAAATCGGCTCGCTCGAGGCGCGAGCGCAGGCGATCGAGGTACAGGCCCGCCGCGCCGCCGTCGCGCAGACGGTCAGCACTGGAACCGCGACCGCAGTCGCGCCCGCTCCCCCGGCGGCCGGCCCGGGGACGCTCACAGTGACCGCGACGGCATACACGTTGCAGGGCCAGACGGCGACGGGCGCGCCGGTCGGCTACGGCGTCGTGGCGGTCGACCCGACCGTAATCCCGCTCGGCACCCGGATGACGATTCCAGGCTACGGCGAGGGAGTCGCCGCGGATACCGGCGGCGCGATCCAGGGCGCGATGATCGATCTCTGGTTCCCGACCGCCGCCGAGGCCGCCGGCTGGGGCCGGCGGACGGTCACGATCACGTTGCACTGACTACACTTTCCGGTCGCAGCAAACCCCTGAGGGGAAGGGGAAGCCAGGTGACCGAATCGATGCAAACGACCACCACGCCGGAGCAGGCGAATCCTCGCGTGCTCTTGGTCGACGATCACGACCTCTTCCGCACCGGTCTGCGCAACCTGCTCGAGGAAGAGGGCGTCGACGTGGTCGGCGAGGCGGCGGCCGGCGAGGAGGCACTGCGGCACGTGCGCGAGCTGCAGCCCGACGTGGTCGTAATGGACCTGAACATGCCGGGGATGACCGGCGTCGAGGCGACGAAGAAGATCATCGCCCACGCTCCGTTGACGCGCGTCGTGGTGCTGACCATTTCCGACCAGGACGGCGACGTGATGGAGGCGATCTTCGCCGGTGCCTGCGGCTACTTGCTCAAGGACGCCTCGGTCGAGGACGTGATGCGGGGAATTCAGTCCGCGGCAATCGGCGAGTCGCTGATCTCCCCGACCATCGCCGCCAAGGTGCTCGAGCGGGTGCGGGCCGCCACCGCGTCTCCGGACGCCGAGGAGGCAATCCGAGCGGAGCTCTCCGACCGCGAGATCGAGGTCCTGAAGCTGATCGCGAACGGCAAGGACAACGCCCAGATCGCCGCCGACCTGCACATCAGCCCGAAGACGGTCAAGAACCACATCTCGAACATCCTGATGAAGCTTCAGATCGACAACCGCATCCAGGCCGCGGTGTATGCGGTGCGGAGCGGAATCGTCTGAGGGTAGGCGTCTCGGCCAGCCGGGTTTAGACGGCCGCGGCGGCAAAGCCGCCACGGCCTCCAGGTCGGCATCGCAAGCGACGCCTCCGCGCGATGCGGAGCGGAATCGTCTGAGGCTAAGCGGCCGCGGAGACGCGGCGGCGCGCCGTTGCGAGCAGCGCGCGGAGGTGCTGCAAGTCGACCGAGGCGCGGCTGAGCTGCAGCGAGAGTTCGGCGAGCTCGTCGGCCTTGAGCTCACGGTCGCGAGCGCTCATCTCGGCGGCGAGCTTGCCGATGCGGCGCTCGATTCGAAGCTGCTCCGCCTCGAGCGAATGCGCGCAGGCGTAGCCGTCCGTAAGCGTGCGCTCGAACCGGGCCCGGGCCTGCTCGTCGTGTGCCAAAGGGCCCTTGATCAGTGCGGCGAGCTCATCGCAGAGCGCGCCGAAGTCAATGGCCGCCTCAGAGGTCATCAATCGATTATCACGCTGCTTTCCGCTGCGTTCATGGGCCGCCTGGACTATTTTCGGCCCGCGTGAGGCCCATGCCGCTTGACCGGGGCCGTACCGGTCCCGACAATGGCGCGATGCGCAGGGGCCTCCTCGCCGTCCTCGCCTGCGCCGCGGCGGTTGCCTTTCCCGCTGCGGGGGCCCTCGGCTCGGCGGGCTCGAAGCCGCTCGCTCAGCGCCTCGCTCGGGCCTTGGCGGTGCCGCATGTACCGGTGGCGGGTTCAGCCGCAGTTGCCGTGGACCTGACGACGGGAAGTGCCGTCTTCGAACGGCACGCGGGCCTCGCGCTCGCCCCCGCCTCGAACGAAAAGCTCGCGGTCACGTACGCGGCGCTGGCGGCCCTCGGACCGGATTACCAGATCGAGACGGACGTCCTGGGGCAAGGCGAGCTCGTCGGAACGACCTGGCGCGGGCCGCTCGTCCTGCAGGGACACGGGGATCCGACCCTCAGTCATCTCGATCTGCGCGTGCTCGCAAGGCAGGTGCGCACGGCCGGAATCCGCAAGGTCGCAGGATCGGTGCTCGGCGACGAGTCCTACTTCGACTCGCGCCGCACGGCGCCGGGCTGGAAGCCGTCCTTCTACATCAACGAGTCGGCGCCACTCTCTGCGCTCACGGTCGACCGGACGTGGTTCCACGACCATCATTCGCGGGTGCCGGCCGCGGCGGCGGCGGCGCTGTTCAAGGACGCGCTGCGCGCGCAAGGCGTCGCCGTGACAGGCCGCGCGACGCGGGGCACCGCCGGCACCGACACGCAGCAGCTTGCGGACGTGCTCTCGCCGCCGCTCGCCCAGATCGCGCGGTTCATGGATCGCGAGAGCGACAACTTCACGGCCGAGTTGCTGTTGAAGCAGCTCGGCGCAGTCAACGGGGCTGTCGGCACGACCGCAGGGGGCGCGGCCGCGGTGCGGACCGAGCTGACCGAGGCGGGCATCCCCGTCGCGGGCGTCCGGATCGTCGACGGCTCGGGACTCTCCCCGCTCGACCGGCTGACGGCACGCGCGATCGTCGGCATGTTGCGCGCCGCCTGGGAAGACCCCACGATCAAGGTTCCATTCGTCTCGGCGCTGGCAGTAGCGGGGCGCAGCGGAACGCTCAAAGACCGCATGCGTGGGCCACCGGCCCGGGGCGTCGTCCTTGGCAAGACCGGCACGACCTCGCTTGCCTCCGCGCTCTCAGGCTTCGTCCGGCAGCGCTACGTCTTCTCCGTGCTCCAGAACGGCAATCCGGTCTCGTCGTTCTGGGCGCGCCGTGCCCAGGACCGCTTCGCGACCGTGCTAGCGACCCAGTAGTTTCTGCAAAGCCCTCTCGTCGAGGACGGGCACGCCGGCCTTCTGCGCCTTCGCGAGCTTCGAGCCTGGGCCTTCCCCCGCGACGAGACCGGTTGTCTTCTTCGAGACCGAGTCCCCGACCTTGGCCCCCAGTGCCTCGAGCGCGGCCTTCGCCTCCTCCCGCGTGTAGCTCTCGAGTGTCCCCGTGATCACGTAGCTCTGCCCGCTGAGCGGGCCCTCGACCGGGCGCTCCTCCTCGCCGATCTCCATCCGGAGGCCGAGCCCCCGCAGCTCCTCGACAAGATTGCAATTGGCCTTGTCCTCGAACCATTCGGCGATCGAGGCCGCACGATCCGGACCGATCCCGTCGATCGCCTGCAGCTCCTCGACCGTTGCGCCGAGCAAGCGGTCGATCGTCCCCAGCTCTCGGGCCAGCACCCCGGCGGTGACGCCGCCGACGTCGGGGATGTTGAGGCCGTAGAGGACGCGGCGGAACGGAATCTCCTTCGATCGCTCGATCGAGGCGATCACGTTCGAGGCGCTCTTCTCCTGGAAGCCGTCGAGCTCGAGCAGCTGCTCCTTCGTGAGGCGGTAGAGGTCCGGCACCGAGCGCACGAGGCCGACGTCCCACAGCCGGCGCACGAGCTGTTCACCGACGCCCTCGATGTCCGCGGCGGCCATCACCCAGTTGTTGAGCGTCTCGATCCCGCGCGACGGACAGTCGCGGTTGGGACAGCGGTGCATCGCCTCGCCCTCCGGCTTGACGACGTTTGCCCCGCAAAGCGGGCACTTCTTCGGCATTCGGAATTCCTTCGTCCCCGGGCGGTGGGCGCCGGCTGGGCCGACGACCTGCGGGATCACGTCGCCGGCGCGCTGCACGATCACGAGGTCGCCCTCGCGAATCTGCTTGCGGTTGATGTCCTCCTCGTTGTGCAGCGTCGCCTTGGACACGGTGACGCCGCCGACCTCGACCGGCTCGAGCATCGCCCAGGGGTTCAGCGCGCCGGTGCGTCCGACGCGGATCGCGATCTTGAGCAGCTTCGTCTGCGCCGTCATCGGCGCCCACTTGAATGCTCGCGCCCAACGGGGCCGCTCGTGCAAGGCGCCGAGCCGTGCCTGCTGCTCGTGCGAATCGACCTTGATCACGATCCCGTCGATCTCGTAGTCGAGCTCCGCGCGGCGCAGCTCCCACTCGCGGCAAGCCTGCATCACGTCTTCGATCGAGTCGACCCGCTCGGCGAACGGGTTGGTGCGAAAGCCGTGCTCGCGCAGCCACTCGAGCGTCTCCCAGTGCGTCGCGGTTCCGAGGCCGTCGCGGCGGCCAAGGCCGTAGATCCAGATCGAAAGCGGGCGCGCGGCGGTAATCGACGAGTCCTTCTGACGGAGCGACCCCGCCGCCGCGTTGCGCGGGTTCGGCGCCGTCGCCTTGCCTTCGGATGTGAGCCGCTCGTTGAACTGGCGGAAGCCGGAGAGCGGCATGTACACCTCTCCGCGCACCTCCAGCACGGCGGGCAGGTCGTCACCAAGATCCCGCATTTGCAGGGGAATCGCGCTGATCGTTCGCAAGTTCGGCGTCACGTCCTCGCCCTGGTACCCGTCGCCCCGCGTCGCTCCGCGGATGAAGACGCCATCCTCGTAGACGAGGTTGATCGCCGAGCCGTCGATCTTCGGCTCGAGCACGTAGGCGACCGGCTCGTCCGAGTCGAGACGCTTCCGCACGTCCTCTGCCCATTTCGCCAATGCCTCGTCGGTCGTCACCTTGTCGAGCGAGCCCATCGGGGTCAGGTGCCGTGACTTCTCGAACTTGTCCGAGGGAGGCGCCCCGACGCGCTGCGTCGGCGAGTCCGGCGTGATCAGGTCCGGATACTCGTCCTCGAGCGCTTTCAGCTCGTCGTAGAGGCGGTCGTAGGCGGCGTCCGAGATCTCCGGATCGTCCAGAACGTGGTAGCGGTAGAGGTGATGATTCAGCTCGGCGCGAAGCTCGTCGAGCCGCGCCTGGACGTCCTTCACGGCCGGTGCTGCCATCGAGCTGATGCTAGCGACGCGGCCTCACGTCTCCCCGTGCCATGTCCCGGGTCACACCGCGGACGTGTTAGTAGCGGACGTCGATCAGGTAGAGGCCCCACGGCGGCGCCGTTGAGCCGGCCTCGCCGCGGTCGCGCCCCTCGAGCAGGGAGGCGATCTCTTCGGGCGCCCGTTCGAGCATCGTCCCGACCAAGGTACGGATCATGTGCCGCAGGAAGCTGTCGGCCGTGATCTCCAGCTCGAGGGCATCGCCGCGGCGGTGCCAGACCGCGTTCTCGACCGTGCGCACGAAGACGCGGTGCTTCGTCTCCGTCGGCGTGAAGGCTCGGAAGTCGTGCTCGCCAAGCAATAACTCTGCCGACTCGGGAAGCCGCTCCTCGTCCAGCGGCCGCGGGTACCACCAGCTGCGTCGCGCCTCGAACGGCGAGGGAGAGCGCCGCCGGTAGATCCGGTAGCGATAGCTCCGCGCCCGCGCGGAGCGGCGGGCATCGAAGTCCGCATCGACCACTTCGACCTCGCTGACCGCCAGATCGTCCGGGAGCACGGCGTTCAGAGCCTCGGCGGCGCGCTCGGGAGGCGGACCGCCCTCGGCGTCGACGCTTGCCACCTGCGCCAGTGCATGCACTCCCGTATCGGTCCGGCCGGCGACCGCCAGCCCGTTCCAGCGGGCGAAGACGCGGTCGAGAGCGTCGCGAAACGTTCCTTCGACCGTTCGCAGGCCAGGCTGTGCGGCCCAGCCCCGAAAGCCGGTGCCGTCGTACTCCAACGTTATCTTCAGCACGTCAGGGGATCCTGACCTCAGTTGTCAGGCGTGCCTTATGATAGGAGTACTTGCAGACCGTCTGGTAAACTCTACTCGGATGAGCGACCGCCAGATCTTCCTGCTCCAGCGCGTTCAGCCGGCGATGACCGGTCTGATCGACGGTTCGCTCTCGACCCTCGCTCCGATCTTCGCCGTTGCGCTCGCGACTCATAAGCCGCACGTCGCCTTCTTCGCCGGGCTCGCGACAGCGATCGGTGCGGGTATCAGCATGGCTTTCTCGGAGGGGCTTTCGGATACCGGCGAGTTCACCGGTCGCGGCAACCCCTTCGTACGAGGCTCAATCACCGGCGGCGGCACGTTCATCGGCGGCATCCTGCACACGCTGCCCTTCCTGATCCCGCACTACCGCGCAGCGATCATCCTCGCGATCATCGTGGTCGCCTTCGAGCTCGTGACGCTGGCTTGGCTGCGCTGGCGCTACTTCGAGGTCAGCTTCGCTCGGGCGCTCGGAACGGTGACGCTCGGAGGCGTCGTGATCGCAGCCGTCAGCGCCGGGCTCGGCACGGCTGCCTAAACGTTTCGAGAGCCTCAACGGCACCGGGCTTTGCCAGCCGGGATTAGACGGACGCCTGGGCGAAGCCCAGTCGTCCTCGACTTCGGCGTCGCGGGCGAGCGCCTTGGGCAGCCTGAGTTATTCCGCGGCCGAGCCCGACCGCGGCACGTGGTCGACCAGCTCGAGATAGGCCATCTCTGCCGCGTCCCCCTGGCGAGGGCCGAGCTTGACGATCCGCGAGTAACCGCCCGGGCGATCCGAGAAGCGAGGCCCGACCTCGCTGAAGAGCTTGTGGACGACGTCCTGTGAGCGCAGGAACTTCAGCGCCTGCCGCCTGGCCGGCACGTCGCCGCGCCGGCCAAGCGTGATCATCTCCTCCGCAACCGGGCGGACCTCCTTCGCCTTCGCGACGGTGGTCTTGATCCGGCCGTGCTCGATCAGGGACGCGGTCAGGTTGGCGTAGAGCGCCTTGCGGTGGGCGGAGTCCCGCCCGAGCTTCCTGCCGGCCCGCTGGTGGCGCATCGGTCTAAGGCGTCGCTCGCGATGCCGACTGAGAGGCTGTGCCGGCTTTGCCGGTGCAGCCGTCTTCACCCGGCTTGGTGGACACGGACAGGTCGAAGTGTGACTGCGTCATTGGGCTATGCGGCTCCGCCGCCGCCGTTCTCGCCGCGCAGCGTCAGGCCGTGCGTTCCGAGCGTCTCCTTGACCTCCTCGATCGACTTCTTGCCGAAGTTCGGGATCGCGGCCAGCTCGTTCTCGGTCTTGACGACGAGGTCGCCAATCGTCTCGATCCCGACGCGCTTGAGACAGTTGTACGAGCGGACGCCGAGCTCGAGCTCCTCGATCGGGAAGTTCTCCATCCCGTGCGCGAGCGCCGGCTCCAGTCCCGCGCCTCCGTCGGCCGCGGCAGCAGCCTCGCCGAAGCCCTCGATCCGGTCGAGATCGGTGAAGATCGCGAGCTGGCGGATGAGGATCTCGGCGGCCTGGCCGATCGCGTCGCGTGGGTCGAGCGAGCCGTCGGTGGTGACGTCGAGGATCAGCTTGTCGTAGTCGGTGCGCTGCCCGACGCGCGCGGCCTCGACGTCGTAGGAGACCCGCCGGACCGGCGAGAAGATCGAGTCGACCGGGATGACGCCGATCGTGTGCTCGGGGCCGCGGTTCAGCTCGGCCGGGACGTAGCCGCGGCCGCGGCCGATCGTCAGTGTCACCTCGAGCTTGCCCTTGTCGGACAGGTTCGCGATCTCGAGATCGGGATTGAGGATCTCGAGCTCCGCCGGGGCCTCGATGTCCTTGGCCGTGACCGTGCCCGCTCCCCGCTTCGACAGGCGCACCTCGATCTCGGGCGAGTCGCCGTGTAGACGCGCGATCAGGTTCTTGAAGTTGAGCAGGATGTCGGTGACGTCCTCGCGCACCCCCGGCAGAGTCGTGAACTCGTGCGCAACGCCCTCGATCTTGACCGAGGTGACGGCGGCGCCCTCGAGCGACGAGAGCAGCACGCGGCGCAGCGAGTTGCCGAACGTGTAGCCGAAGCCGCGATCGAGCGGCTCGATCTGGAAGATCCCGCGGTTCTCGTCGATCTCCTCGTGGACGATCCTGGGGATCTGGAACTCCATCAAACTCGTTCTTGTTGCCATGTAAGCCTTTCTGTTACTTGGAGTAGAGCTCGACGATGAGCGATTCCTGGACGGGTGTGTCGATCTCCCCGCGCTCCGGCAGCTTCAGGATCTTGCCCGTGAGGCCGTCGTGGTCGGCTTGGAGCCAGGGGGCGACGGAGGCCGTCAGATCGGTGGCGTCGCGGACGATCTGCTCGGCCGAGCTGCCCGGCGCCATCGAGACGATGTCGTCCGGCTTGACCTGGTAGCTGGGGATGTTGACCCGGCGGCCGTTGACGTGGAAGTGGCCGTGGCGAACAAGCTGGCGCGCCTGGGCGCGCGAGCTGGCGAAGCCGAGCCGATAGACGACGTTGTCGAGGCGCGTCTCGAGCATCCGCAACAGTTCCTCGCCGGTGACGCCCGAGCCCTTGGCGGCCTTCGTGTAGTAGGTGCGGAATTGCTTCTCGAGCAGGCCGTAGTAGCGGCGCGCCTTCTGCTTCTCGCGCAGCTGCAGCAGGTACTCGCTCTGCTTGATCCGGCCGCGACCGTGCTCTCCCGGCGGATACGACCGGCGCTCGATCGCGCACTTCTCGGTCAGGCAGCGCTCGCCCTTGAGGAAGAGCTTCATGCCTTCCCGGCGGCAGATGCGGCACTTGGGGCCGGTGTCTCGGGCCATCAGCGGCCACCTCCCGTGGGGCTCGTGCCCGCCAGCCGCGAAAAGCCGCTCGGGCAAGGACGCAGGGAGTGTTCGTAGCTGGAAGCTACGGACGCGACTGAGGACGCAGCCAGTGTGAGCTTTGCAGCGCCCTGGCGGGTGCGAGACACGCGGGAGGGGGCCGTCATCAGACCCTCCGCCTCTTCTTGGGCCGCACCCCGTTGTGAGCTTGCGGGGTGACGTCCTTGACGCCGAGGATCTCGAGGCCGGCGGCCTGTAGGGAGCGGATCGCGGTCTCGCGGCCCGAGCCCGGCCCTTTGACGAAGACCTCGACCTTCTGGAGCCCGTGCTCCATGCCCTTGCGCGCGCAGGAGTCGGCGGTCACCTGCGCGGCGAACGGCGTCGACTTGCGCGAGCCTTTGAAGCCGGCCGACCCGGCCGACTCCCACGCGATCACGTTCCCTTCGCCGTCGGTGAGCGAGACGATCGTGTTGTTGAACGAGGTCTTGATGTGCGCCTGGCCGATCGCGATGTTCTTGCGAACGCGGCGGCGCGTGCGACCACGGGTCGCTGCTCTGCGCGGAGTCGGGGGCATCAGGTCTTCGTGGCCGCCTTCTTGCCGCGGCCGACGGTCTTCTTCGGGCCCTTGCGGGTGCGCGCGTTGGTCTTCGTGCGCTGGCCGTGCACCGGTAGGCCGCGCCGGTGACGCAAGCCGCGGTAGGAGCCGATCTCCTGCAGCCGCTTGATCGATTGCTGGCGCTCACGGCGGAGGTCACCCTCGACCTGAAGCGTGTCGATGTACTCCCGCAGCTTCGTCACCTCGTCGTCGGTCAGGTCCTTGACCTTCTCGTCGGGCGAGAGACCGAGCTCGGCGCAAACCTTCCGCGCGGTCGGCTGGCCGATCCCGTAGATGTACGTCAGCCCGATCTCGAGCCGCTTCTGATTCGGGAGGTTTACCCCTGCAATTCGCGCCATTAGCCCTGCCTTTGCTTGTGTCGCGGGTTCGTGCAGATGACCATGGTCTTGCCGTGCCGCTTGATCACGCGGCAGCGCTCGCACATGGGCTTCACTGAGGCTCGTACTTTCATTTCAACGCTCTCTGTAGGTGATTCGACCGCGGGTGAGGTCGTAGGGCGACAGCTCCACCTTCACCTTGTCGCCCGGAAGGATGCGGATGTAGTGCTTTCGCATCTTCCCCGAGATCTTCGCCAGCACCTCGTGGCCGTCGTCCAGCTTGACGCGGAACATCGTGCTCGGAAGGGCCTCGGTGATCTCGCCTTCGACCTCGATCTTGTCGTCTTGCTTCGCCAATTACCTCGCAGAAACCGCGCCTCATCAGCGCGGTTGTCGGGACACCGAAAAACACGGCTCGCGCCGCGGCTGATCATGGTAGCAAACCGGCTTGGACAGGCCGTTTTGCCGCCGTGAGCACCCTCGGACCGTCCTCCGTCACGGCAACGGTGTGCTCGAAGTGCGCCGAGAGGGAGCCGTCGGCCGAGGAGATCGACCATTCGTCGGCGTGCATGACCACGTCCGGGCCGCCCGCGTTGATCATCGGCTCGATCGCAAGAGTCATTCCCGGGAGCAGCTCGGGTCCGCGTGCGGGCGCGCCGAAGTTCGGGATCTGCGGGTCCTCGTGGTAGGCACGGCCGACGCCGTGGCCGACCAGGCTGCGGACGACCGAGAAGCCAGCTCCCTCGACGACCGTCTGGACGGCGTGGCCGATGTCGGAGACGTGCCTGCCGACGCGCGCCTGCTCGATCCCGGCCGCAAGGGCTTCCTGGCACACGTCCAGTAGGCGCTCGGCGTCCGCCGAGATCTCGCCGACGCCGAACGTGTAGGCGCTGTCGGCGACGAGGCCGTCGAGCGTGACGCCGATATCCACCGAGATGACGTCCCCCTCTTTCGCCCTGTACTCGGTCGGGATGCCATGCACGATCATGGCGTTCGGCGAGATGCACAGCGTGGCCGGATAACCGCGGTAGCCCTTGGAGGTGGGCACACCGCCGCGCTCGCGGATGTACTCCTCGGCGAGGCGGTCGAGGTCGATCATCGAGATCCCGGGCCTGAGCTCATCGCCGATTATCGCGAGCGTGTCGACGACGATCTCGCCCGCACGCGCCATGCCCTCGATCTCGGCTTGGGACTTGCGAATAATCATCTGACGGCCACCTGCTCCAACGCAGCCTGGATCTCTGCAAAGACCTCGTTCGGCGTCCCGTCCGCGTGGATTGTGACGAGGTGACCCTGAGCCCGGTAGTGCTCGACGAGCGGCTCTGTCTCGCGGTGGTAGAGCTCGAGGCGCGTGCGGATTCCCTCGGGCGTGTCGTCCGGGCGGCCTTCCTCGCGGGCTCGCTTGAGCAGGCGCTCGATGCAGATCTCGTCCGAGACCTGCAGCGCGAAGACCACGGTCAACTCGCGGCCGATCTCGCGCAGCATCGCGTCGAGCGCGTCGGCCTGCGGCGTCGTGCGCGGAAAGCCGTCCAGCACGAATCCGTCGGCGGCGTCGGGCTCCTCGAGCCGTTCGCGGATCAGCTCGATCATGATCTCGTCGGGAACCAGCCGGCCGGCCTCGTAGATCGGCTTGACGCGAAGCCCGAGCGGGGTCTCCGCTTCCATTGCGACGCGCAGCATGTCGCCCGTCGCGATGTGCGGAATCCCGAACTCGGCCGAGATCCGCTTGGCCTGCGTTCCCTTCCCGGATCCCTGCGGACCCAGCAAGAGAATGTTCACCGGTGCCCCACCCGGCAATACGCGCCGGCCTCTCGCCCGCGATCTCGCGGCGCCAGAGTCCACCCTCGCCCTGGCCCAGGCACCAAGCCTTCGCCGCGAACGATGGCGGCCTCTGGCTTGGTGCTCGCAACCGAGAGACTCGGCAGCATCACCGGGTGGGGCACTATCTGAGGAAGCCCTCGTAGGAGCGCATCATCATCTGCGACTCCATCTGGCGCATCGTGTCGAGCGCGACGCCGACGACGATCAGCACCGAGGTGCCGCCGAGGGCGCGCGAGGTTGCCTGCGAGAAGCCGCCGTAGCGGATGAAGAGGCTCGGCGTCACCGCGATGATCGCCAGGTAGAGCGAGCCCGGCAGCGTCAACCGTGTCAGCACGCGGTCGAGGTACTGCGCCGTCGGCGGGCCGGGCCGGATACCCGGGATGTAGCCGCCGTACTTGCGCAGGTTGTCGGCCTGGTCGACCGGGTTGAACTGGACCGCGGTGTAGAAGTAGGTGAAGACGACGATCAGGACCGCCTCGGTGAGCAGGTAGCCCCAGCTCGACGGCTGGAAGTGGCGGTTGACGAACGTCTGCGTCGACGGCACGAACTCAGCGATCGTCGGCGGGAAGGCCATCACCGCGGCCGCGAAGATGACCGGGATGACGCCCGCCATGTTCACGCGTAGCGGCATGTACGTCTGGCCCCCGCTGGTCATCCTGCGGCCCACCATCTGCTTGGCGTACTGGATCGGAATCCGGCGCTGCCCCTCCTGGATGAAGACCACCGCGACGACGACCGCGATCGCGACGATCGGGAAGAACAGCTTCTCCATCGGGCCGCCGTTGTACCAGGCGACCACGCCCGCGGGCGCCGTGGCGAGGATCGAGGCGAAGATCAGCAGCGAGATCCCGTTGCCGATCCCGCGCTTCGTGATCAGCTCGCCCATCCACATCAGCACCGTCGTCCCGGCGGTGAGCGTGACGACGATCAGGACGAGCCGCCCCGAGTTGGCGGTCAGGACGCCTTCGCGCTTGAACAGGAACGCGTAGCCGGTCGACTGCGCAGCGGCGAGCGCGACTGTCAGGTAGCGCGTGTACTGGTTGATCTTGGCCATGCCCGCCTCGCCCTCTTTCTGCAGCTCCTCCAGCTTCGGGATCACGACGGTCAGGAGCTGGAGGATGATCGAGGCAGTGACGTAGGGCATGATCCCGAGCGCGAAGATCGAGAAGCGCGAGAGGGCCGAACCCGAGAAGAGGTTCAGCAGGCCGAGGATCGAGCTGCCCCGCCCGCCTGAGCCGAAGAAGTCCTGGATCGACTTCGAGTCGACCCCCGGAGCCGGCATGAACGAACCGAGCCGGTAGAGCGCCAGGATCAGGCCTGTGAACATGACGCGGCGACGCAGCTCGGGGACGCGCCACGCGTTGGCGAGCCAGGAGAACACCTATTCCTCCGAGGCCTGATCGGCTTCGGAGGACGACTCGGGCTCCTCCGTCGCTTCAGACTGGTCGGATTCGGGACTCTCCGCGGCCTCTTCCTCTGTCTCGGGAGGCTCCGGCTCCGCCTGCGGGATCTCGGCTCGCAGGCGCCGCTTCGGCTTCCGCGGTTCCGGCTCCCCCCGCAGCCAGGTGATCGAGCCGCCCGCCTTTTCGATCTTCTCGCGCGCGCTCTTGGAGAAATTGTGCGCACTGACGGAAAGGTGCTTGGAGAGGTCGCCGTGGCCGAGGATCTTCAGGTCATATTTGGTGTTGCGGATCAGCCCCCTCTCGGCGAGCGATTCCGGCGTCACCTCGCTGCCGGGGTCGAAGCGCTCGAGATCGCGAACGTTGACCGCGACGGTGCGCGTGCGATGGGGCCCCATCGGCATTGCATCCTTCGAGTACGGACCGCGCTGCTTGCCGAGGCGCATGTAGATCGGCATCTGGCCACCCTCGAAGCCGGCGCGCATCTTGTGCGAGCCCGAACGCGCCTTCTGGCCCTTGAGACCGCGGGTCGAGTAGCGGCCCTTGCCTGACCCCAGGCCGCGGCCGACACGCTTCCGATCCTTGCGTGCCTGCGCCGGCTTCAGGTTCGAGAGATTGAGCTTTTCGGGCACGGCTAGACGTCCTCGACCTTCACAAGGTGGCGGACCTTCCTGAGCATACCGGCGAGTTGCGGGCTCTCTGCATGCTCGGCCGAGCGGCCGATCTTGCCGAGGCCGAGCGCCCGCAAGGTGCCACGGTGGCGCTCGCTCTGGCCGATCTGGCTACGCGTCTGGGTTATCCGCAGCTTCGCCATCCGTGGTCTCCTCCGTAGCGGGCGCGTCGTCGCTCTCCGGCCGCGCGGGCTCGCCTTCTTCCTCGACCTCCGGCCGCGCGGGCTCGACTTCTTCCTCGACCTCCCGCCGCGTCGGCACCGGCAGAACCTGGCTCACCGTCAGGCCGCGGGTCTGGGCGACCTCCTCGGGTCGCCGCAGGCGCTGCAGGCCGTTCACCGTCGCCTTGAGCATGTTGATTGGATTCGTCGTCCCGAGGCTCTTCGCGAGGATGTCGCGGACGCCGCCGAGTTCGAGTACAGCCCGGACGCCGCCGCCTGCGATCACGCCCGTCCCCTCGCTCGCAGGTCGCAGCAGCACGCGGGCTGCGCCGAACTCGCCGAGGATCTCGTGCGTGATCGTCGTCCCCTTCTTCGGCACGGTGAAGAGGTTCTTCTTCGCGTCGTCGACCGCCTTCGAGATCGCGAGCGGCACCTCGCGCGCCTTGCCGTAGCCCACGCCGACCCGGTCGACCTCGTCGCCGATCACGACGAGCGCCGTGAACGAGAACCGCCGGCCGCCCTTGACGACCTTGGCGACGCGGTTGATCTCGACCACGCGCTCCTTGAGCTCGCGCTCTCGCTCGCGCTCGATCACTTCGCGTTCGACCGGAGTCGTACTCAAAACTTCAAGCCTCCTTCGCGTGCGGCCTCTGCGAGCGCCTTCACGCGTCCGTGATACAGGTAGCCGGCGCGGTCGAAGACGACGGTCTCGACGTTTGCCTGCTTTGCATTCTCCGCCAGCAGCTTGCCGACCTCGGCCGCCTGCTGGGTCTTGTTGCCCTTGAACGACTTCTTCAAGTGCAGCCAGCTCGCGGCCGCCAGCGTCTTGCCGTCGACGTCATCGACGAGCTGCGCCTCGATCCCCCTGTTCGAGCGGAAGACGACGAGGCGCGGCCGCTCGGCCGTGCCGTGGAGCTTGCCGCGGACGCGCCGGTGGCGGCGCGCGCGGGCTTGGGGCTTCGTCAGGACTGCCATTAGGCTCGTTTGCCAACTTTCCGGCGTACGTACTCGCCCTCGTAGCGAATTCCCTTGCCCTTGTAGGGCTCCGGCGGGCGCACCTTGCGCACCTCGGCGGCGATTTCGCCGACCTGCTGCTTGTCGATGCCTTTGACCAGCACTGACGTCGCGTCCGGGACCTCGAAGGAGATCCCCTGCGGTGGCTTGACCACGACCGGGTGCGAGAAGCCAACGTTCAGCTCTAGGTCGGTGCCGCGCAGCGTCGCCCGGTAGCCCACGCCCTGCAGCTCGAGCCGTTTCTCGAAGCCCTTCGTGACGCCCTCGACCATGTTCGCGATCAGCGAGCGGGTCAGCCCGTGCAGCGCCCGGTCGTCGCCGCGCTCAGTCGGACGCTTGACGACGAGGCTGCCGTCGTCCTGCTCGATCTGCATCCGCGCGGGGACGTTCTGGCTGAGCTCGCCGAGCGGCCCGTTCACCTGCACGCGCCCTGGGGAGATCGCCACGTTGACCCCGCTGGGCAGTTCGATTGGCTGTTTTCCGATTCGACTCATGAAGTTCTCACCAGATGAAGCAGATCACCTCGCCGCCGACGCCCTGCTCTTGCGCGGTGCGGCTCGTGATCAGGCCGTTCGAGGTGGACAGGATCGCGACGCCCATGCCGCCGAGGACGCGCGGCAGCCGGTCCTTGCGTGCGTAGATGCGGCGGCCCGGCTTCGACACCCGCTTCAAGTTCGTGATCACGCGCTCGCGGCTGCGGCTGTACTTGAGGTCGATGACGAGCGTCTTGTAGGAGCCGCCGTTCTCGACGTGGTAGTCGCGAATGTAGCCCTCCTCCTTGAGCAGGCGGGCGATCTCCTCCTTGATCCGCGAGTTCGGCATCTCCACGTGGTCGTGGAGCGCGCGATTCGCGTTTCGGATTCGGCTGAGCATGTCTGCAATCGGATCAGTCAACATAGGCCTCTCCTCTATCTCCCGAGCGAAGCGATCGGGACAAACCAGTTCGATGGAAAATGCGGAGCATTTTTCATCGTTACTACCAGCTGCTTTTGGTCATGCCCGGGATCGAGCCTTCGTGCGCGAGCTCGCGCAGGCAGATCCGGCACAGGCCGAACTTGCGATAGACCGCGCGCGGGCGACCACAGCGGCGACAGCGCGTGTAGTTCCGCACCTTGAACTTCTGCGGGCGCGCGGCTTTTGCGATCAGGGATTTCTTTGCCACTACTCTTGGTCTCCTTCGTCCTCGGCGGTGCCGGCTTCGGCCATGCCCGGGAACGGCATGCCGAGGCCGCGCAGCAGCGCTTCGGCATGCGTGTTGTCCTTGGCTGTGGTCGTGATCGCGACGTCGAGGCCGCGGATCGTGTCGACGTCGTCGTAGTTGATCTCCGGGAAGATGATCTGCTCGCGGATTCCGAGCGAGAAGCTGCCCCGTCCGTCGAAGGAACGCGTGCTCAGGCCGCGGAAGTCGCGGATCCGCGGCAGCGCGATCGAGACCAGGCGGTCGAGGAACTCCCACATCCGGGCGCCGCGCAGCGTTACGCGCACGCCGACCGGCATCCCCTCCCGCAGCTTGAAGCTCGCGATCGACTTGCGGGCTCGACGCACCTGCGCCCGCTGTCCGGCGATCGTGGTCAGCTGGTCGAGCGCGTTCTCGAGCACCTTCGCCTCGGTCTTCGCGTCGCCGATGCCCATGTTCAGCGTGATCTTCTGCAGGCGCGGCACGTCCATCAGCGAGCTGACGCCGAGCTGCTCTTTCAGCTGCGGGCGGAGCTCCTGCTCGTAGCGCTCCTTCAGGCGCGGCTGGTAGCCGTTGGTCTTGGTGCTTTTGCGGGCGCGGGCCATTACTTGTCGATCTCCTCGCCGCAGTCGGCGCGCTTGCAAACGCGGACGTGCAGCTGCTTGTCCTTGACGGTTTTCTCCTTCATCCCGATCCGCGTCGGCCGGTTGCAGGTCGGGCAGACGACCATCACGTTGGCGACCGGCACGGGCGCTGCCTTCTCGATCACGCCGCCTGGCGTCATCTGCGTCCCGCCCATCCGGCTGGAGTCGCGCATCGGCTTCGGACGCGTATGGCGCTTGACCGTGTTCAGGTTCTCGACGATCACGCGGCGCTCGGCCGGGCGCGAGTCGAGGACGCGGCCCTGCTTACCGCGGTCCTTGCCCTTGATCATGTGGACGAGGTCGCCCTTCTTGACTTTCATCTTCGTTGCCATCTAGAGCACCTCCGGAGCGAGGCTGACGATCTTCATGAAGTTGCGCTCGCGCAGCTCACGGGCGACCGGCCCGAAGATGCGCGTGCCGCGCGGGTTGTTCGCGTTGTCGATGATCACGGCGGCGTTCTCGTCGAAGGCGATCGAGGTGCCGTCGTCGCGGCCGAACGGCTTGCGCGTGCGCACGACGACTGCTTGGACGACCTCGCCCTTCTTGATCGCGCCCTGCGGAGTCGCGGTCTTGACGGTCGCGGTGATCACGTCGCCCACGCGCGCATAACGGCGCTTCGAGCCGCCCTTGACCCGGATGCAGAGAATCTCGCGCGCACCGGTGTTGTCCGCGACGCGCAATCGGGATTCCTGCTGGATCACTGAGCCACCTCGACTATCTCCGCAAGACGCCAGTTCTTCGTTTTCGAGAGCGGGCGCGTCTCGACGATCCGGACGACGTCGCCGACCTTCGCCTGGTTCTGCTCGTCGTGGGCGTGGAACTTGGCCGAGCGCCGGACGACCTTCTTGTACTTGGGGTGCGCCTTCACCGCGTCGACCCGGACAACGATCGTCTTGTCCATGCCGCTCGAGACGACGACACCGCGCCGCTCTTGGCGCCGGCCGCGCGGATGCTCCGGCTTGGGCAGGCGCGTGATCGCCTTGCGCTCGGCAGGGCGCTCGCGCTTCGGCTTCGCGTGGCGGTGGCGCAGGGAGCGCGGCAAGCGCTTCCGCTTGCGCTTCGGCGCCGTCTCGGGCGGAGCTTCGACTGCGGGCTCGGCTTCGGCCGCCTCTGCGGGCGCCTCGGCAGCGGTCTCGAGCTCTGGCTCGGTCTCGGGCTCGGCTTCGGCTTCGGCGACGGGAGCCTCGGCCGCAGCGGCTTCCGCCTCCACGTCGGGAGCAGGCTCCGCCTCGGCGACCGGTGTCTCCTCGGGGAGCGGCGCCTCCTCGACGCCAGGTTCCTCGGCTGCGTCCTCCACAGGCTGTTCACCGGTTTCGGCCGCAGGGGCGACCGGCCCCTCGGGGGCGGAGACCGTCTCGGCCGTTTCGGCCTGCTCGGCCTCTTCGACCGGCTGGTTCTCTGTCTGCTCGTTCTGGTTCTCGTCAGCCATTCGCAACTCGATTCGCGTTCGCTTCTCGTTCGGTCCGGACGGTCAGGATGCGGGCGATCTCACGCTTCGCGAGCTTGAGGCGCGCCGTGTTCTCGAGCGCGCCGGTCGCGCTCTGGAAGCGCAGGTTGAAAAGCTCCTGCCGCCTGTCGGCGAGCTCGACGTCCAGCTCCTCGTCGGTGAGATCTCTGAGGTCCCTAGCTCGCAAAGAGATCGGCCTCCCTCTTGACGACCCTCGTCTTGATCGGCAGCTTCCGGCCCGCGAGCCTGAGCGCCTCTTTCGCCAGCGGCTCGGGCACGCCGGCCAGCTCGAACATGACGCGGCCGGGCTTGATCACAGCCACCCAGTGCTCCGGGGCGCCCTTGCCGGAGCCCATCCGTGTCTCGGCGGGCTTTTGCGTCACCGGCTTGTCCGGGAAGACGTTGATCCAGACCTTGCCGCCGCGGCGGATCTTGCGCGTCATCGCAATTCTGGCGGCCTCGATCTGGCGGTTCGTCACCCAACCGTTCTCGAGCGCCTTCAGTCCGAAGTCGCCGGCCTGTACCGCCGTCTGGCCCTTTGCGAAGCCACGTCGGCGGCCTCGCTGGTATTTGCGGAATTTGGTCTTCTTGGGGAGAAGCATTTAGCTCTCGTCTTCCTTCTTCGTCGTGCGCTTGGCGGCAGGCTTCTTGGCCGCGCTCGCCTTCTTCGCCGTCGGCTTCTTCGCGGTCGGCGCCTTGCTCGTCGAGGCCTTCGGCTTGCCCTTCTCGGCGCTCTCGTCGCCCGACTGGTCGAGCTTCGTCGGGTCCTCGTGCATCTGCTTTTGGGTCGTCGTGTCGGGCGTGTCGGCGACAGCCGCGGGGGTCTCCTCGACCTGTGACTCGATCACCGGCTGCTCGCGCCCCTCGGCGGAGACGCCCTGCTCGTCCGTGCGCGGCTGCTCGACGGTCTCGGCCGGCACCTGCTCGACGACGGCTCCTTGGTCGCCGGCAGCACCTCCCACTCGCTCCGCGCTACTTTCCCCCTCCGCCGGTCCGCGTTCGCGGCCAGGCCGCTTCGCACCCGGTCCTCCACTTTGGCCGGCCCCGCGGCGTGGGCGCCGCTGGCGTACTGGGCCGAGCCCTTCGCGGTCAGCGCCGCGTCCCCGGCCGCCTTGGCGGCTCTCACCGAGACCCTCGGTGCGCCCGCCGCGGCGGCGCGCCTGATCCTGGTCGCCGAGCCTCGTGTCGGCCTGCTGCGCCGAGCTCTCGTAACCCGACGGCATGATCTCGCCCTTGTTGATCCAGACCTTGACGCCGATCCGTCCGGTCGTCGTCTTCGCCTCGGCGAAGCCGTAGTCGATGTCGGCGCGGATGGTATGCAGCGGCACGCGGCCCTCGGAGTAGCTCTCGGAGCGGCTCATCTCGCCGCCGCCAAGCCGGCCGCCACACATGACCTTGACGCCCTGCGCTCCGGAGCGGATCGCGGAGGCGAGCGAGCGCTTCATCGCGCGCCGGAAGCTGACCCGGTTCTCGAGCTGCTCCGCGATCGACTGTGCGACGAGCTTCGCGTCGAGCTCGGGCCGCTTGATCTCGTTGATGTTGATGTGGACGGCCTTGCTCGTCATCCCGTGGATGTCCTTGCGCAGCGCGTCGACCTCGACGCCTGACTTGCCGATCACGATTCCCGGCCGAGCGGTGTAGATGTCGATCGTGATCCGCTGCGCGTCCTTGCGGATCAGGATGTCCGACAGCCCCGCATGCGCCAGCTTCTTGTAGATGTGCTTGCGGATGCGGACGTCCTCCTGGAGGAAGTCCGCGAAATCCTTGTTACCGGTGTACCAGTTCGACTTCCAGTCGTGGATGACGCCGACGCGCATCCCGCCGGGATGGACTTTTTGACCCATTACGAATCCGAAGAAGTCTGCGACTTCTTCGGAGCCTCCTTTCGACTCCTCGTCGTGCGCTTCGGCTTTTCTTCGTCGCCCTTGTCGGGGGGCTTCGCTTTGGCGGCCTGCGCCTTTGCCTTCCGCGTCTCCTCTTCCGCCGTGGGCTCCGTGGGCTGAGGCTCCGGTTCCGGCGTCGGCGCGACAGGCGGCGGCGGCGCGACCGGACGCGTCGGCAGAGCGCCGCCCTCGACGGTCGCGAGCTTGACCGTGATGTGACAGGTCGGCTTTTTGATCCGGGCGACGCGGCCGCGGGCGCGAGCGCGCCAGCGCTTCATCACGGGGCCCTCGTCGACGTAGGCCGCCGCGACGACGAGGTTGTCGCCGATCAGGCCGTGATTCGCTTCCGCGTTCGCGACCGCGGAACGCAGCACCTTCTCGACCTCGCGCGCGGCCGCCCGCTGCGTGAACGCGAGCACCGTCCGCGCCTCGGGCACGCTGCGCCCGCGGATGTGCTCCGCTACGAGGCGTGCCTTGCGGGGCGACATGCGCACCCACTTGGCCACTGCGCGAACCTCCCGTGTCTCGATGGCGCTCACTAGGTCCTCTTGACCTCCGTCTTGCGATCGCCGGAATGGCCGCGGAACATCCTCGTCGGCGCGAACTCGCCGAGCTTGTGGCCGACCATCTGCTCGCTGATGAAGACGGGCACGTGCTTGCGGCCGTCGTGGACCGCGATCGTGTGCCCGACCATCTCCGGGAAAATCGTCGACGTCCGCGACCAGGTGCGGATCATCTGCTTGCTCCCGGACTCGTTCATCCGGGTAATGCGGCCCATCAGCCGCTCCTCCACGAACGGGCCCTTTTTTGAACTTCTACTCAACGGGTTCTCCTACGAGCGTAGTGATGTAGAAACCAGCCACGGGGAAAATGCGCAGCATTTTCACCGTTTACCCTTGCCCCTCCGTCTTGCTCGGACGATCAACTTGTCGGATTCCTTGTGCTTGCGGCGCGTGCGCTTGCCGAGCGTGGGGACGCCCCAGGGCGTCACCGGATGGCGCCCGCCCTTCGACTTGCCCTCGCCGCCGCCGTGAGGGTGGTCGACCGGGTTCATCGCCGAGCCGCGCACGGTCGGCCGCTTGCCGCGCCAGCGGCTCCGGCCCGCCTTGCCGCCCGTG
This sequence comes from Actinomycetota bacterium, assembly GCA_005888315.1. Taxonomy (GTDB): domain Bacteria; phylum Actinomycetota; class Thermoleophilia; order Gaiellales; family Gaiellaceae; genus 13-2-20CM-68-14. The sequence continues at coordinate 24,046 of VAWH01000026.1, forward strand.
ACGTTCTCGTGGTCGACGTTGCCGACCTGCCCAACGGTGGCGCGGCACGTGAGCGGCACCCGGCGCGTCTCACCCGACGGCAGTCGCAGGACGCCGTAGCCCTCGTCCTTCGCGACGAGCTGCACGCCCGAGCCGGCCGACCGCGCCATCTTGCCGCCCTGGCCGGGCTTCAACTCGACATTGTGGACGAGTGTGCCGGTCGGGATGTTCGTCAGCGGCAGCGCGTTCCCGGGCTTGATGTCTGCAGCCGGGCCCGATTCGACTACGGCGCCGACCCGCAGCCGAGCCGGAGCGAGAATGTACGACTTCGCGCCGTCCGCGTAGTGGAGCAGTGCGATCCGGGCCGATCGGTTCGGGTCGTACTCGATCGCGGCCACCTTTGCCGGAACGCCATCCTTGACGCGCTTGAAGTCGATCTGGCGGTACTGGCGCTTGTGCCCGCCGCCCTGGTGACGCCGGGTGATGCGGCCGTTCACGTTCCGCCCGCCACTCTTCTTCAGTGGCTCGGTGAGGCTCTTCTCGGGCTCGGTCTTCGTGATCTCCTCGAACGAGGAGACCGACATGAAGCGCCGGCCCGGGCTGGTCGGTTTGTATCGACGAATAGCCATCTACACCTGCGCTCCTTCGAAGATCTCGATCGACTCGCCAGCCTTGATCTGGACGATTGCCTTCTTCCAGCCGGGCTTGCGGCCTTTGACCAGGCCGCGGCGCTTCGGCTTCGAGCGCACCTGGATCACGTTCACGCGCTCGACGTGGACGTCGAATAGCTCCTCGACGGCCTGCCGGATCTGCGTCTTGTGGGCATCCGGGTGGACGCGGAACGAATAGCGGTGGTTGTCCTCGATCTGTTCGTAGCTCTTCTCGGAAACCACCGGCGCCAGGAGCACCTCATTCGGATGCAAAGACACCTAAACCCCTCTCCCTCGAGCGTCAGCGAAGTCGAAACCAGCCTCGTGGGAATGCGTCAGCATTTTCACGATTGAGCCCTCCCCTGGACGAGCTCGAGAGCAGCTTCGCTGACCAGCAGCGAGCGGGCCCAGACGAGCGCCGAGATCTCGACCTCGGGCGGGGTCACGACCTGCACCCCGTCAAGGTTCCGGAAGGACTTGACGATTTGCTCCTGGTCCTCGCGCGCAACCACGATCAGCGGGCGCTGCTTACCCCACGTCTCAACGAGCGCTGCCGCTTCCTTTGTCGAGGGCCCGTCGAAGGCGTCGTCGGCGAGAACGCCGAAGGTGCCCTCGTCGGCATGTGCCGAGAGCGCGGCGCGGAAGGCAGCCTTGCGCTCCTTGCGGTTGACCTTGCCGCCGAAGCTGGTTCGCACCGCGAAGGCGGCGCCGCCGCCGGTCCAGTGCGGCGCACGCGTGCTGCCGGCGCGTGCGCGGCCGGTGCCCTTCTGGCGCCACGGTTTGGAGCGCCCGCCGGTGACGAGCCCACGACTCTTGACGGCGCGAGTGCCGGCACGGTTCGCGCTCAGCTCCGCGCGCACGGCTTCGTGGACGAGGTGCGGCTTCACCTCGGCGCCGAAGACGCTCTCGTCGAGCGTCAGGTCCTTGGCCTTCTTGCCGGTGCCGTCCAGGACAGGTGCTCTAAGGCGTCGACTCGGCGACGCCGTCTGGAGGTCGTCCGAGCTTTGCTCGGGCGACCGTTTTCTCTCGGCTCCGGACTTAGGCGCCGGCACGCTTGGCCTCCTCGCGAACCTCGACGATGCCGTTCTTCGGCCCGGGCACCGCGCCCTTGAGGAGCAGCAGGTTCTGCTCCGGGTCGACCGAGTGCACCGTCAGCCCGACCTGGGTGACCCGCTTGCCGCCCAGGCGGCCGGCCATCTTGACCCCCTTGAAGACGCGTGACGGCGTCGCCGACGCGCCGACCGAGCCAGGCTTGCGGACGTTGTGCGAGCCGTGCGACGTCGGGCCGCGGCTGAAGTTGTGCCGCTTGATCGTGCCGGCGAAGCCCTTGCCGATCGAGACACCTGAGACCTTGACCCTGTCGCCGGGCTCGAAGCTCTCGACCGTGACGGACTCGCCCTCGGTGGCGCCGGTCAGGCCGCGGAGCTCGAGCAAATGCCTGTGCGGCGTGACGCCGTTCTTCTTCAGATGGCCCAGCTTCGGCTTCGAGAGCCTGTGCTCGGCGACCTCACCGTAGGCGACCTGGACGGCGTCGTACCCGTCGACGGCGGCCTCTTTGACCGAGACGACCGGGCAGGGCCCGGCCTCGATCACCGTCACGGGCGTCACCTGGCCGGTCTCCTCGTCGAAGACCTGGGTCATACCCAGCTTTTTCCCGACGATGCCCTTCATCTGGGACGGCTCTTTGCGGTCGGGAAAAAACTAGACAGCGCTTCCTGCCACGGCAGGCTGGGCGTCGTTCTAGAACTTTTCGGAGAAAAGTTCATAGCTTGATCTCGATGTCGACGCCGGCAGGAAGATCCAGTCGCATCAGCGAGTCGACCGTCTTCGGCGTGGGCGAGTGAATATCGATCAACCGCTTGTGCGTGCGGATCTCGAAGGCCTCGCGCGAGTCCTTGTCCTTGAAGGGGCTGCGGATGACCGTGTAGACGTTCTTCTCGGTCGGCAGGGGCACCGGACCGGTGATGGTGGCGCCGGTTCGCTGGGCCGTCTCGACGATCGACTGAGCCGACCGGTCGAGCTGCGTGTGGTCGTAGCCCTTGAGACGGATGCGGATTTTCTGTGCCATCAACGATCACCGTCCGTGCAGCTCGTGCGCTCCAGCCGCGAAACGCCCGCGTCGCAAGGACGCAGGGAGTGTTCGTAGCCGGAGGCTACGGACGCGACTGAGGACGCGGCGAGGCGGAGCGTTGCAGCGCCCTGGAGCGTGCGAGATGTGCGGATGGGGGTCGTCAGCAAACCGGCCTTTCCTAGGTGATGATCTCGGTGACGACGCCCGCACCGACGGTGCGGCCGCCCTCGCGGATTGCGAAGCGGAGACCCTGGTCCATCGCGATCGGCTGGCCCAGCTCGATCTCCATGTTCGTGTTGTCGCCCGGCATGACCATCTCCTGGCCCTCCGGGAGCTTGATCGAGCCGGTCACGTCAGTCGTCCGGAAGTAGAACTGCGGCCGGTAGCCGTTGAAGAACGGCGTGTGGCGGCCGCCCTCTTCCTTTGAGAGCACGTAGACCTCGGCCTTGAAGTGCGTGTGCGGCGTGATCGACTTCGGCTTCGCGAGCACCTGGCCGCGCTCGACCTCCTCGCGCTTTGTTCCGCGCAGGAGCACGCCGGCGTTGTCGCCGGCCTGGGCGAAGTCGAGCGTCTTGTTGAACATCTCGAGCCCGGTGACGACGGTGCTCGCGGTCTCCGGGTGGATGCCGACGATCTCGACGGTGTCGCCCGAGTTGATCTGGCCCTGCTCGATCCGGCCGGTGACGACGGTGCCGCGGCCCGTGATCGTGAAGACGTCCTCGATCGGCATCAGGAACGGCTTGTCCGTGTCGCGCGTCGGCTCCGGAATGTAGGAGTCGACCTGCTCCATCAGCTCGAGGATCTTCGGAGTCCACTCTGGATCGCCCTCGAGCGCCTTCAGCGCTGAGACCTGCACGACGGGAATCTCGTCGCCCGGGAACTCGTAGTTGGAGAGCAGCTCGCGCACCTCCATCTCGACGAGCTCGAGCAGCTCGGGATCGTCGACCATGTCGGCCTTGTTGAGTGCGACGACGATCGACGGCACCTCGACCTGCCGGGCGAGCAGGATGTGCTCGCGCGTCTGCGGCATCGGGCCGTCCGCGGCCGACACGACCAGGATCGCGCCGTCCATCTGGGCGGCGCCCGTGATCATGTTCTTGATGTAGTCGGCGTGGCCCGGGCAGTCGACGTGCGCGTAGTGACGGTTCTCCGTCTCGTACTCGACGTGCGACGTGTTGATCGTGATCCCGCGCTGCCGCTCCTCGGGCGCATTGTCGATCGAGTTGAAGTCACGGACCTCGGTGGCGGAGACGCCCTGCTCGGCGAGGACCTTGGAGATCGCGGCTGTCAGGGTCGTCTTGCCGTGGTCGATGTGACCGATGGTGCCGACATTGAGATGCGGCTTGGTGCGTTCGAACTTCTGTTTGGCCATTACTCCTCCGGTTGACTTACGAGGGGCTCGACGAGTCGACGAGCTCGCCTGCGATCGACTGAGGAACTTCCTCGTAGCGATCGAACTGCATCGTGAACGTGGCCCGCCCCTGCGTCGTCGAGCGCAGGTCTGTGGCGTAGCCGAACATGGTCGCGAGCGGGACGCGGGCGCGGATCGCCTGCGCGTTGCCGCGCGGCTCCAGGCCCTCGACGCGGCCGCGGCGCGAGTTGAGATCGCCCATCACGTCGCCGAGGTACTCCTCGGGCGTCACGACCTCCACGGCCATAACGGGTTCGAGAAGCTTCGGCTTCGCCCGCTGGGCGGCGTTCTTGAACGCCATCGAGCCGGCGATCTTGAAGGCCATCTCGCTCGAGTCGACGTCGTGATACGAGCCGTCGACCAGCTCGACCCGGACGTCGACGACGGGGTAGCCGGACATGACGCCGGACTCCATCGCCTCCTGGATGCCGAGGTCGACCGAGGGGATGTATTCCTTGGGAATCTTGCCGCCGACGATCTTGTCGACGAAGTCGTAGCCGTCGCCGGGATCCATCGGCTCGAGGTTGATCACGGCGTGGCCGTACTGGCCACGGCCGCCGGTCTGGCGGACGAAACGGCCCTCGATCTTCTCGACAGGCTTGCTGACGGTCTCGCGGTAGGCGACTTGGGGCCGGCCGACGTTGGCGTCGACGCTGAACTCGCGCGTGAGCCGGTCGACGATGATCTCGAGATGCAGCTCGCCCATGCCTGAAATCAGCGTCTGGCCGGTCTCGTCGTCCGTGCGGACGCGGAAGGTTGGATCCTCCTCCGCCAGGCGCTGCAGACCGGAGCCCAGCTTGTCCTGGTCGCCCTTGGTCTTCGGCTCGATGGCGACCGAGATCACCGGCTCCGGGAAGTCCATCGACTCGAGGCGGATCGGCGCCGTGTCCGTGGCGAGGGTGTCACCGGTGGTCGTGTTCTTCAGGCCGACCGTCGCGGCGATCTCACCCGCGCCGATCTGCTCGCGCTCCTCGCGGTGGTTTGCGTGCATCTGCAGGATGCGGCCGACACGCTCGCTCTTGCCGGTCGTCGTGTTCAGGACCCGGTCGCCGGCGTTGACCTGGCCGGAGTAGACCCGGATGTAGGTCAGCTTGCCGACGTACGGATCCGACATCACCTTGAAGGCGAGTGCCGAGAAAGGCTCGTCCACCGCCGGACGCCTCGAGAGCTCGTGCTCGGTGCGCGGATCGATGCCATGCACCGGCGGCACGTCGAGCGGACTCGGCAGGTAGTCGACGACGGCATCCAGCAGCGGCTGGACGCCCTTGTTCTTGAACGCCGAACCGGCGAGGATCGGCGTCACCGTGATGTCGAGCGTCGCGGCGCGAAGCGCGCGCTTCAGCATCTCCGGCGTGACGGCGTCCTCGTCCAGGAGGTAGGTCTCGAGCAGCTCGTCGTCATGGTCTGCGACCGAGTCGATCAGTTGGTGGTGGTATTCCCTGGCCTGCTCGAGCAGCTCGGCCGGGATCTCCTCGACGTCGTAGTTCGTGCCGAGCTCGTCCTGCCAGACGAGGGCACGCATCTCGACCAGGTCGATGACGCCGCGGAAGTGCTCCTCCTGGCCGAGCGGCAGCTGGACCGGCACGGGCCGGGCTCCGAGCCGGTCGACCATCGACTGCACGGAGGCGAAGAAGTCGGCGCCGGTGCGGTCCATCTTGTTGATGAAGGCGATGCGCGGGACGCGGTAGCGATCAGCCTGCCGCCAGACCGTCTCGGACTGCGGCTCGACGCCCGCGACGGCGTCGAACACCGCGATCGCGCCGTCGAGCACGCGCAGGCTCCGCTCGACCTCGACCGTAAAGTCCACGTGCCCGGGCGTATCGATAATGTTCACGCGAAAGTCGCGCCACAACGCCGTCGTCGCCGCCGACGTGATCGTGATCCCGCGCTCCTGTTCCTGCGCCATCCAGTCCATCACGGCGGCGCCCTCGTGCACCTCGCCCATCTTGTGGGTGCGGCCTGTGTAGTAGAGGATCCGCTCCGTCGTGGTCGTCTTGCCCGCGTCGATATGGGCCATGATCCCGATGTTGCGGACGCGGTCGAGCGCAACGCTGCCCTTGGTCTTGTCGACGGTCGCCATCTCGGTTACCAGCGATAGTGGGCGAAGGCCTTGTTGGCCTGCGCCATCCGGTAGAGGTCGTCCTTGCGCTTGAAGGCGTTGCCCTGCTGGTTCAGGGCGTCCAGGATCTCGCCGGCCAGCTTCTCCGACATGTGCTTCTCCCGCCGGTCGCGCGAGTACGTGACCAGCCAGCGCACGGCGAGCGTGCGCGCGCGGCGCTGCGGCACCTCGACGGGCACCTGGTAGTTCGCGCCGCCGACGCGGCGGGAGCGAACCTCGAGCACCGGCGTGATCGTCTTGATCGCCTGCTCGAGCACCTCGACCGGCGGCTTGCCGGTCTGCTCGCCCACGCGGTTGAGCGCCTGGTAGACGATCTGCTCGGCGGTGCTTTTCTTCCCGCGCGTCATGACGCGGTTGATCACCTGGCTGACCAGGCGCGAGTTGTGGACAGGATCCGGCTGGAGCTCGCGGACCGGAATCTCGGCTCGGCGCGGCATCATGAACCTCGCTTCGCGCCGTACTTGGACCGGCCCTTGCGCCGGTCGCCGACGCCGGCCGTGTCGAGGCCGCCGCGGATCACCTTGTACCGGAAGCCCGGCAGGTCGCGGACGCGGCCGCCGCGGATCAGGACGACCGAGTGCTCCTGGAGGTTGTGGCCCTCACCGGGAATGTAGGCACCGACTTCCATCCCGTTGGTGAGCCGGACGCGGGCAACCTTGCGAAGCGCCGAATTCGGCTTCTTCGGCGTCGTCGTGTAGACGCGCGTGCAGACGCCGCGCTTCTGCGGCGCGCCACGAAGGGCAGGGGTCTTCACCCTCGCCTTCGGCGCGGCCCGGCCTTTGCGCACGAGTTGATTCACGGTCGGCATTGCTGTTGCGGCTTCTCCAGGGGAAAGGGCTTACGACACAACAAAGGCTGGCCGGGGCGCATGCCCCCGCCAACCGGCCAAGCATGGTAGCGAATCGCTCTCGCGGGCGTCAAACGCGCGAACCCCGCATCATTACGGGGGTTGGGCGGTAATCCAGTACCTATGTCGAGGGTGGATCTTTACGGCTTTGAAACCATAGGCAAGCAGCCGCAGGCAAATTACAGTGAGATCGGCCCGCTGTAGCTGCGGGATCCACGGGGGTGCAGGAAACTGGGTGGAGGTATGAGGTTGGGATGGTCGCTGTGACGACGACGGTAGTCGTAGCCATCGCCGCCGGAGCGGCAGTTATCGCCCTGCTTCTGGTCGTCCTCTGGCTCGTCCGAGGCGCCGGCAAGGGAACGCAGAGCGACGAGCGCCTCACCGACCTCGTGTCCGATCTGAACGCCCGCATGGAGATGATGGTCGGCGAGCTGTCGGAGGCGCTCGAGCACGCCCAAGAGGAGGGGCGGCGAAACCGGATGCTCGGTGAGCTCGCCGGAACGATCGATCTCGACGAGGTCTTGACCCGGACGCTCGACGCCGCCGGGGCGATGCCGGGAGTCGATGCGGCCCTCGCCCGTCTCGACCACGATGGTGGGACGCCGATCATTGCGACGCTCGGACTGACCACGGAGGAGGCGCAGCGACAGGCAATCGCAGGTCCGCCGGGTGGTCCCGAGGCTCGTTCGATCTCGCTCGTCTACCAGTACCCCGAGGAGCTGGCCTCGAACGACGGTCCCAGCGGCCTCATTCACACGGGCCTCGCGGTGCCGATCCAGACCGAGAGCGGCTCGATCGGCTTCATCGCCGTCTTCTCACGCTCGCGCTCCCACACGTGGAGCGAAGACGAGGTGCGAGAACTCGAGGAACTCTCCCTTCGAGCCGGGCCCGCGATCGAGAACGCGAAGCGGTTCCGCGAGGCGCGCCAGCTCGCTGATCTCGACGCCCTGACCGGGCTCCACAACCGGCGCTACTTCCACGAGACGCTCGGCCGCGAGGTCGCGCGTGCGCACCGCTACAACCGACAGCTCGCGCTGATCGTCCTCGACCTCGACGACTTCAAGGCGATCAACGACCGGATCGGGCATCTGGCCGGCGACGCCGTGATCGCCGAGTCCGCGGAACGCGTCCGGGACGTCGTCCGCTCGGCCGACATCGCCTGTCGGGTCGGCGGCGACGAGTTCGCCGTGATCATGCCGGAGTCGACGCTCACCGACTCGGATCAGCTCTACCGCCGCCTGCAGGCAGCGGTGTCGGCGCGGCCGATCGGCCAGGCCGGACGTCTCTCCTTCTCGGCCGGGATCGCCGAACTCAAGCCCGAGGACGACCCGACCGTCTTCTTCGAGCGTGCAGACGAGGCGCTCTATCGGGCCAAGGAGCACGGCAAGGCGCAGGTAGTGGCTTCGCCCGCGGCGAGCTGACAACCTCGGGCGAGCTGTCTACCGCTCCTCGCGCCCTGCCTTCGTCGTGGCCGCTGCCGCGCCGGAGTCCAGCGCCAGATAGGGCAGGTAGTCCGTCAAAGGGATCACCGCGATCGCCGGCAGCTGGTCGCGCCAGCAGAGCGCACCCACCTGCGCCGCCTTCTCGCGCGCGAGCAGCCAGTTCTGGTAGGCGGTGTCGCGAGCCAGCGAGACAAGAGCGGTGACAATCGGCTTGCGCGCCTTCGCGAGCGGCAGCTCAGCGAGATCGACGGTCGGGCCGAGCGGCTTGACCTTGAAGACGCCGGTCATCGTGCGCAGCGTCGCCTGGCGGCCCAGCTTCAGCGTGAACACCTGCGGCGGTGCCACGGCGCCGAGCGCGAAGCCGCGCGCGGAGTTCGCAAGCCACGGTGCCGCTGGTTTCACCTGCACGAGCCGCACGGGCGCCGCCGCGTAAGTGTCGTAGTACGAGCGAATCTCCCCTGTCGAGGGGCCACCGACGCGGAGCCGCGCCTGGATCCGCGCCCGGCGGAGCTCGTCGGCGATGACGCCCCGGGCGATGCCCGCCGTGGCGCGATCGCGCCGCAGCGCAGCGACGTAGGCCGCCCTGCTCCCATGGAAGTGGAGTCCGATCACGGCCTTCTCGGCGTTCAGGATCGCCTTGCCGGTGACGCGGGCGTATGAGCTTGCGACGGCGCGCGAGTAGGCGGCGGTGAAGGCAGGCTGCGGATCCTGTGTCAGCCGGGAGATCGAAGCGGCGACGTCCCAGCGGACCGCACGACCATTGACCGTGCAGCGGGAGCCGGGGGGAAAGATCAGCTGGCCCGCCTTCAGGTCGGTGTTCAGAGCCGGCCCGGCCAGCCGCGGAGCGTTGCAGAGCTTCGGATCACGACTCCAGAGGTAGACGCAGGCAGCAGTGGGCTTGTCAGGGTCGGACTCGGCAGGAGTCCACGTCGCCCAGCCCCAGGACCAGACCGTCGCCAGCCCCACCTCGCGCGCCACGGTACGAGCCGCCAGCGCCTGGAGCTTCGTTAGCTCGAACCACTTGCTCGCCGGCTGCAGGTGCTCCCGGCCCCCGGAGCCGGGCGTGGTCTGGAACCCGAGCATGATCCCGAGCTTCGAGGGCGGGATGCCGATCGAGATGAAATCCTGCGCCGCGACGCGAAACATCTGGCGGATCGCCCGGCTCCCCTGGACGACGCCGAGCTTGTAGACGTTCGGGGCCGGGAAATAGACCTCCCGGACGATCGAGGCGACCTGCGCGACCTGGCGCCACCAGTCACCGGCTTCGCCGCCCGTGTAGGGGACGCCGGAGACGAGCAGAGCGGGCTTCGCGCCACGGGCGGCCAGCGCGCGCAGGAAGATCAGCACGTTCGCCCGGTACTGTGCGTTGCCGACGCTCCAGGGCGTCAGCGTCCGCGAGCCCTGCAGCTCGTTCTCGGCGATCACCGGGTTCGAGCATCCCATCGCGTTCGAGGCATAGGTGTAGAACCGGTTCGCGCGATCAGCGACGACGGAGGGATCGGCCGGCTCGGTCGGTGACCCGGTCCGGCGCGTAAAATTGAGGTCGAAGTAGACCGTCTTCGCGCCGCGGGCCCTGATCTGCGGCGGGAAGATGAAGTTCGAGGCGGCGGCGACCGCGCCGGGCTTCGCGAACTCTTCCCAGAACGGAACCGAGCCGTCGGCGAAGTCGATCCAGACCGGCTTCTTGGTGGGTAGCGAGCAAGGGTCGCCCGTAGCGGCCCCAGGCGCAGCGGGGCGTGCCGACGCGGTCAGGCCCGCGACGGCGAGCAGCGATAGTAGGAAGGCGGCCCTCTTCATCTTCGAGCGAGCGAAGCGACGCTCCAAACTAGCACCCGCCCGCGGCGTCGCTTGCGATGCCGCTTGGAGCCAGGCCGGCTTTGCCGGCCTGGCGTCTTAACCCGACCCATGAAAGGCAGCCGTCAGGTCAATCTTCAAGCCACCGCGAAAGTGCGCTAGCACTTTCGCGGGTTATTCGTCGAGCGGCGTGTCGACCTCGGGGATCTCCTCGGCCTCCTCCGCTTCCTTCGGCGGATTCTCCTCGCCGAAGTCGGGCGTGCCGCCGAAGTCGAGCCCTAGCCCGGCGAGGCTCGCGCCGTCGCCGCCGTCGCCGCCGATCTCCTGCAGCGCCGCGAGCAACGCCTCGCGCTCGTACGTCTCGGCCGGCACCTTCTCGGAGGGGCTGATCTCGATCTGGCGGTACCGCTTGAGACCCGTTGCGGCCGGGATCAGCTTGCCGATGATCACGTTCTCCTTCAGCCCGAGCAGCCGGTCGACCTTGCCCTCGATCGAGGCGTCGGTGAGCACCTTCGTCGTCTCCTGGAAGGAGGCCGCCGAGAGGAACGACTCGGTCGCGAGCGAAGCCTTCGTGATCCCGAGGATCAGCGGCTCGAAGGTCGCCTGCTCCTTCTTCTCCTTCTTCACGCGGGCGTTCTCGCGGTCGAGCACGACCTTGTCGACGAGCTGGCCCGGCAGCAGGTCGGTATCGCCGGCGCTCTCGACGCGCACCTTCTTGAGCATCTGGCGCACGATCAGCTCGATGTGCTTGTCGTGGATGTCGACGCCCTGTGACTTGTAGACCCGCTGCACCTCCTGGACGAGGTACAGCTCGGTGGCGGTGTCCCCCTTCAGCCGCAACAGGTCCGCCGGATTGAGCGAGCCCTCGTGGAGCGCGTCGCCCGGCTCGACGACCTGGCCGTCGGCCACGAGCACGCGTGTCCGGCGCGGCAGCTGGTAGCTGACCGGCTCCTCCTCGCCCTCGACGAGGATCGAGAGCTTCGGCCCGCGGTCGGTGTTCTCGATCTTGATGGTGCCCGAGACCTCCGAGAGCTTCGCGGCGCCCTTCGGATTCCGCGCCTCGAAGATCTCGACTACGCGGGGCAGGCCGTGCGTGATGTCCGCGCCCGCGACGCCGCCGGTGTGGAACGTCCGCATCGTCAGCTGAGTGCCGGGCTCGCCGATCGACTGCGCGGCGATGATCCCGACCGCGTCGCCGATCTCGCAGATCCCGCCGGTAGCCAGGAAGGTGCCGTAGCAGGTCTGACAGACGCCGAACTCGCTCCTGCACTTGAGCACGGAGCGAACCGGCAGCGTGACGCCCTGGGCGTGCTCGGGGTGCTCCTGGAAGCCTTCGAGGACTTCGCGCAAGAGCGGCATCGTGACGAGCGCACCCTTCTCGGCGAGCAGGGTCTTGCCGGGCTTGCCGCTGGCCAGCGGCTTGTAGACGTCGTGGGCGACGGCGCGGCCGAGCAGGCTCTTGTTCAGCCCCTCGGGGACCTGGATCGGCAGCTCGACGAACTCCTTCGTCTTGCAGTTCTCCTCGCGGATGATCACGTCCTGCGAGACATCGACGAGGCGGCGCGTCAAGTAGCCGGAATCGGCCGTGCGGAGCGCCGTATCGGCGAGGCCCTTGCGGGCGCCATGGGTGGAGATGAAGTACTCGAGGACCGACAGGCCTTCCATGAAGTTCGCCTTGATCGGGCGCTCGATGATCTCGCCCTTCGGATTCGCCATCAGGCCGCGCATCCCGGCGAGCTGGCGGATCTGCTTGAACGACCCGCGCGCCCCGGAGTTGGCCATCATGAAGATCGGGTTCAGCTCGTTGAGGTTCTTCTCCATCGCCTCGGCGACGTCTTCCGTTGCCTCGGTCCAGAGGTTGACGATCGACTCGTGGCGCTCCTCCTCGGTGATCAGACCACGCTCGTAGAGCGCCTCGACCTCGCCGACACGCCCCTCGTAGCCGCTCAGGATCTCGTCCTTCGACTCAGGGATGACGATGTCGTTCTTGGAGATCGTCACGCCGGCGTCGGTCGCGTATTTGAACCCGAGCGCCTTGATCGTGTCGAGGACGTCCGCGATCACCTGCGCGCCGTAGCGCTCGGCGAGGTCGGAGATGAAGGTGTCCATCTCCTTCTTCGACAGGGTCGTGTTGACGTAGGGGAAGTCCTCAGGAGCCTCGTCGAGGCCCTGTGCCTCGCGCAGCGAGCGCTCGACCTCGACGTTGAAGATCACGCGGCCCGGCGTCGTGAGCACGACCTCCTCGCCGCGGCGGTACTCGATCGGCTGCTGCAGACCCACCTGCTCGGCCTCGACCGCGCGCTCGACCTCCTCCTCGGAGGCGAACCGCTTCGGCCTCGGATCGAAGTCCTCAGCGCGGAGCTCGTTCAGGTTCTGCTCCGCGTAGGTGAGGTAGTACTCGCCGAGCACCATGTCCTGCGTGGGTGTTGCGAGCGGTCGCCCGTGCGCGGGCGAGAGGATGTTGTTCGCCGAGAGCATCAGGATCCGCGCCTCGGCCTGCGCCTCCGCGGAGAGCGGCAGGTGGACCGCCATCTGGTCGCCGTCGAAGTCCGCGTTGAAGGCGTGGCAGACGAGCGGGTGAACCTGGATCGCCTTGCCCTCGACGAGCACCGGCTCGAACGCCTGGATGCCCAGGCGGTGGAGCGTCGGCGCGCGGTTCAGCAGCACCGGATGCTCGGCGATGACCTCCTCGAGCACGTCCCATACCTCCGGGACCATCGAGTCCACGTGCTTCTTGGCCGCCTTGATGTTCTGGACGGACTTCCGCTCGACGAGCCGGCTCATGATGAACGGCTTGAAGAGCTCGAGCGCCATCAGCTTCGGCAGGCCGCACTGGTGCAGCTTCAGGTTCGGCCCGGCGACGATCACCGAGCGGCCCGAATAGTCGACGCGCTTGCCGAGCAGGTTCTGCCGGAAGCGGCCCTGCTTGCCCTTGAGCATGTCGGAGAGCGACTTCAGCGGCCGGTTGCCGGGGCCGGTGACGGCGCGGCCGCGGCGGCCGTTGTCGAACAGCGCGTCGACGGCCTCCTGCAGCATGCGCTTCTCGTTGTTGACGATGATCTCGGGCGCCCCGAGGTCGAGCAGCCGCTTGAGGCGGTTGTTCCGGTTGATCACGCGGCGGTAGAGGTCGTTCAAGTCGCTCGTCGCGAAGCGGCCGCCGTCGAGCTGCACCATCGGGCGCAGCTCCGGCGGAATCACCGGCACCGCCTCGAGGATCATCCACTCAGGCTTGTTCTCCGAGGTGACGAAGGCGCTGACGACCTTCAGGCGCTTGATCGCGCGCTGCTGTTTCTGGCCCTTTGACGTCTTGATCGTCTCGCGCAGCAGCTTGGCCTCGGCCTTCAGGTCGAGGTCCTTCAGCAGCTCGCGGATCGCCTCCGCGCCCATACCGCCGGCGAAGTAGACGCCGAAGCCGTAGGGCGAGCCGAAGCGGTCCTTGAGCTCGCGGAAGAGCTGCTCGTCGTTGACGATCTGCTTGGGCTCGAGCTCGCGGAAGAGGTTCCAGGTCTCCTCGAGCCGGTTGACGGAATCGACTGCGGCCTCGCGCGTGTCCTCGCGCCGCGACTCGATGTCCTGGTACATCTCGCGCACCTTCACGAGCCACTGCACGAGCGCGTCGAAGTCCTCCTTCTGGATCTTCCCGTCGGTGCGCAGGCAGAGGTCGCTGACGAGCTCGCGCACCTCGTCGTCCGACGCGGTCGGCTCGGCGGTCTCGAGCGCCTCGCGGAGCAGCCCCTTGCCAAGGCCGCGCGCCTTCTCGAGCTGCTTCTCGTCGATCTCCTTGACCAGCTCGACGTCGTCCTCGTGAACCTTTGCCTTCTTGTCGAGCAGCCCGTCGAGCACGCGGTTGATGTGCTTCGTCAGCGCGCCCTTCTTCGAGCCGCTCGCCTTCGCGAGCTCCTTGTTCAGCGGGCCGAGCGCCTTGCGGATCTGGATCGCGACGTTCGCGACCGTCTCCAGCTCCTTCGCGGTCAGCTTGCGGTCGTCGCGGATGGCGGCGTTGCGGACCGACTCGCGGAGTTTCTTCGAGTCCTCGGTCGTGATCTGCGGCGCCACCTCGACGAACAGGCCGCCGACGAGCTCGCGCGCCTCCTCGAGCGTCGGCAGGCCCTGCTCCTCGGCCCAGTTGGAGAGGCCGCGGGCCCAAAAGTCGTCGTCCTCGTCGAAGTTGCGCTCGGTTCCCTTCGTGAAGTACGTCCGGCGGCGCTTGAGCCGATCCTCGAGTGCGGCGAGCTGCTCGTCGCGGTCGACCATGATCTGCTCGGACTCGGCCTTGACCTTGTCCTCGAGGCCGTTCAGGTCCTTCTGCCTCGCCTCGGCGTCGACTGAGGTGACGATCGAGGCGGCGAAGTAGAGAACCTTCTCGAGCTCGCGCGGGGCGATGTCGAGCAGGTAGCCGATCCGGCTCGGGACGCCCTTGAAGAACCAGATGTGCGAGACCGGCGCGGCCAGGTCGATATGACCCATCCGCTCGCGGCGCACCTTCTGCCGGGTCACTTCGACGCCGCAGCGCTCGCAGATGATGCCCTTGTAGCGGACGCGCTTGTACTTGCCGCAGTAGCACTCCCAGTCCTTCGTCGGACCGAAGATGCGCTCGCAGAAGAGGCCGTCGCGCTCGGGCTTCAGCGTGCGGTAGTTGATCGTCTCGGGCTTCGTTACCTCGCCGGACGACCAGTCGCGAATCTGCTTGCTCGACGCCAGTCCGATGCGAATCGCGTCAAAATCATTGATGTCAATCAAGTGGTTCTTCCTTCCTTAGCGCTCTGAGCGTGTCCGTCATCCGGTGCGTGAAGGCCTCGGCCGAAGGTCTGCGCGCGGCCCCTTTCATTCCTCTACGTCTGCGGGTTCAGTAAGTGGGCCGGCCTGCTCTTCTGCCTCTTCCGAGGCGACGATCTCGGGCTCGACCTCCACGTCGGCGAGATCGCCGAGCGCCTCGTCGGCCGGCACCTTCAACTCGCCGTCCTGGTCGACGCGCTCCTGGCCCTCCTCGACCTCCTCGGCCGTGGGCTGGCGCGCCGCGGCGCGCAGCGAGCCCGGAGTCAGGTCGATGCCGAGCTCCTCCGCGGCGCGAAGCAGCTCGTCGTCCTCCTCCCGCACCTCGACCTCCTTGCCCTCGTCGGAGAGCACGTGGACGTCGAGCGCGAGCGACTGCATCTCCTTCAACAGCACCTTGAAGGACTCCGGAATCGACGGCTCGGCGATGTTCTCCCCCTTGACGATCGCCTCGTACGCCTTCACGCGCCCGACGGTGTCGTCGGACTTGATCGTCAGCATCTCCTGCAGCGTGTACGCGGCGCCGTAGGCCTCGAGCGCCCAGACCTCCATCTCGCCGAAGCGCTGGCCGCCGAACTGCGCCTTGCCGCCGAGCGGCTGCTGGGTGACGAGCGAGTAGGGGCCGGTCGAGCGCGCGTGGATCTTGTCGTCGACGAGGTGCAGCAGCTTCAGGATGTACATGTAGCCAACCGTGATCGACTGCTCGAACGGGGCGCCGGTCTTGCCGTTGAAGAGCCGCACCTTGCCCGAGCAGCGCCGTCCTTCCGGCTGCTTCTTGTCGACCACGAACTTGATCGGCGAGTCGGGGTTCTGCTCGACCCACTTCATCAGCGCCTCGTCGACATCGGTTTCGCTGGCCCCGTCGAAGACGGGTGTCGCGATCGGCTGCGCCTCGCCGTTGCCGTTCTCGCTGAAGACGCCGCGGGCGGCGGCCCAGCCGAGGTGCGTCTCGAGGATCTGGCCGATGTTCATCCGGCTCGGAACGCCGAGCGGGTTCAGCACGACGTCGACCGGCGTGCCGTCCTCGAGGAAAGGCATGTCCTCCTCCGGCACGATCCGGGCGATTACGCCCTTGTTGCCGTGGCGGCCGGCGAGCTTGTCGCCCTCGGCGATCTTGCGCTTCTTCGCCACGTAGACGCGGACGAGCTCGTTGACGCCGGGCGAGAGGTCGTCGCCCGCGTCGCGGGAGAACGTCTTCACGTCGATCACCTTGCCGCCCTCGCCGTGCGGCACCTTCAGCGAGGTGTCGCGAACCTCGCGCGCCTTTTCCTTGAAGATCGCGCGGATCAGCTTCTCCTCGGCCGTCAGCTCGGTCTCGCCCTTCGGCGTCACCTTGCCGACCAGCAGGTCACCGGAGCCGACCTCGGCGCCGATGCGGACGACGCCGCGCTCGTCGAGGTCCTTGAGCGACTCCTCGGAGCGGTTCGGGATGTCGCGCGTGATCTCCTCGTCGCCCAGCTTGGTCGAGCGAGCGTCGATCTCGTACTCGTGGATGTGGATCGAGGAGAGCAGGTCTTCCTTGACGCAGCGCTCCGAGATCACGATCGCGTCCTCGAAGTTGTAGCCCTCGAAGGGCATGAAGGCCACGAGCAGGTTCGCGCCGAGCGCGAGCTCGCCGCTGTCAGTGGAGCTGCCGTCCGCAAGCACCTGGCCGGCGCTGACGCGATCGCCGAGACCGACGATCGGCTTCTGGTGGATCAGCGTTCCCTGGTTCGAGCGCATGAACTTCGTCATGTCGTAGGTGTCCGTGCCGTCCCTCGTCTCGACGACGATCTTCTCGGCGTCGACGTCGACGACTTGGCCTGCCTTCTCGGCGATCTCGACATCCCCGGTGTCGACCGCGGCGCGGTACTCGAGGCCGGTGCCGATCAGCGGGGCCTGCGGAATCATCAGCGGCACTGCCTGCCGCTGCATGTTCGCGCCCATCAGCGCACGGTTCGCGTCGTTGTGCTCGAGGAACGGAATCAGGGCTGTCGCGACTGAGACGATCTGCGCCGGGGCGACGTCCATGTACTCGACGTCCTGCGGGCGCGCGGTGACGGCCTCGCCCTCGCGGGAGCGGCAGAGCACCTGGTCGTCCAGGAACTTCCCCTTCTCGTCGAGCGGCGCCGAGGCCTGCGCGATCGTGAACTGTGCCTCCTCGGCGGCGTCGAGGTAGATGATCTCCTCTGTCACGCGGCCGTTCTTAACCACGCGGTACGGGGTCTGGATGAAGCCGAACTCCGAAACGGTCGCCATCGAGGCCAGCGAGCCCATCAGGCCGATGTTCGGACCCTCCGGCGTCTCGATCGGGCACATGCGGCCGTAATGGGTCGGATGCACGTCGCGCACCTCGATCGGCGCGCGCTCGCGCGTCAGGCCGCCGGCGCCGAGCGCCGACAGGCGCCGCCGGTGCGTGAGCCCGGCGAGCGAGTTCGTCTGATCCATGAACTGCGAGAGCTGCGAGGAGCCGAAGAACTCCTTCAACGCCGCGACGACAGGCCGAATGTTGATGATCGTCTGCGGCGTGATCGTGTCGACGTCCTCCGTCGTCATCCGCTCGCGGACGACCCGCTCCATGCGGTAGAGGCCCACCCGGAACGCCTCCTGGATCAGCTCGCCGACCGTGCGCAGCCGCCGGTTGCCGAAGTGCTCGTACTCGTCGAGGTCGCCGCGGATCGGATCGCGCGAGAGCACGACCGCGTCGGCGGCAAAGTCCTTCGACTCGAGATCGACACCGAGCTTCACCGGCAGCTCGACGAGCTTGCGGACGAGCGCGAGGATGTCCTCGGTCGTCAGGACGCGCGTGCCCTCCTTGACGTTCACCTCCAGGCGCTGATTGAGCTTGTAGCGGCCGACCTTCGTCAGGTCGTAGCGCTTCGGGTCGAAGAAGAGCGCCTTGAGCAGGTTGCGGGCGTTGTCGAGCGTCGGTGGCTCACCCGGCCGCTGCTTCTTGAAGACCTCGATCAGGGCCTCCTCCTCGGTCTCGGAGGGGTCCTTCTCGAGCGTGTTGACCATGAACGGCGAGTTGTCGAACAGCTTCAGGATCGCCTCGTTCGTACTCGTGTCCAGCTTGAACCCCGTCGACGGGTCTTCCTCGGGCAGGGCTCGGAGCAGCGTCGTGATCGGCAGCTTGCGCTTCCGGTCGATGCGGGCGTAGACGATGCCCTTCTTGTCGATCTCGAGCTCGAGCCAAGAGCCGCGGGACGGCATCAGGTTCGCGGTGAAGACCTGCTTCGTCGCGTCCTTGGGCTCCATCAGGTAGGCGCCCGGGCTGCGGACGAGCTGCGTGACGATCACGCGCTCGGTGCCGTTGATGATGAACGTCCCGAACTCGGTCATCATCGGGAAGTCGCCCATGAAGAC
>VAWH01000027.1:0-42309 GCA_005888315.1 Actinomycetota bacterium
GTCGCGGATGAGGAGGTGGCGGAAGCGGAAGCCGTCCTCGCCCACGAACAGCGGTTGGGCCGGGCGGATCAGCCCCTTTCGGACGAGCGAGGCCAGCCGGGGCGTTATCTGGCTCTCCTCGAGCGCGAGTGCCTGCACTCCACCGCGGTGGAAGACCTCGCCCTCGACCGCCCCTCGCTCGAGGACCCTCCGCTCGGCCGGATCGAGCCGGTCCAAACGCGCTGCGAGCAGCGCCTGCAGCGTGGGCGGGACGCCCACCTCGCTCCCCGCCTCGCCGGCCATCGCCGTCATCTCCTCGAGGAAGAGCGGGTTACCGCCGGCGGCCCGAACGATCTTCGCGCGAAGCTCACCTGAGATGCGCTCGGGGATCAGTTCCTCGACCTCCTCCGCGCCGAGGGGCTCGAGCTGAAGCGTCACCGGCCAACTGGCGCGGCGCTCCACGAGCTGCGGCCGCGCCATGGCGAGCAACAGGATCGGCGCCCCGGAAGACAGGAGCGCGACGTGCTCGAGCAGGTCGAGGAACGTCTCCTCCCCCCACTGAATGTCGTCGAAGACCGCGATCAGCGGGGCGTGCTCTTCGAGGAGCTTGCGGAACGCCCAGGCGATCTCCTCGGGGGACGTCACCACGTCCGTCCCGCCGAGCAGCGAACCGATCGCCGCAGCGGCCGCCTCGTCCGAGGGCGACGCACCGAGCTGCTTGAGGATTTCGACGACGGGCCAGTAGGTGATCCCCTCGCCGTAGGGGAGGCAGCGGCCCTGGACGAGCCGGGCCTCGAGGGGGGCGAGCGCCTCCGCGACGAGGCGCGATTTGCCGACGCCCGCCTCGCCGACGATCGTCACAAGTTCGCAGCGCCGCTCCGCCAGCGCTCGCTCCCACGCCTCTTTGATCGCGGCGAGCTCCCGCTCGCGCCCCACGAAGCGCGCCTCGGAGCGGCGCTCTGGCGCCTCGCGTATGCCAAGTAGTCGGAAGGCTGGCACCGGCTCCGCTTTGCCCTTCAGCGCAAGCGGCTCGACCGGCTCGACGTCGACGGTGACGGCAACAAGCGCGCGGGTTTCTTTCCCGACAAGGGCCTCCCCCGGCTGCGCCGCCTGCTGCAGGCGGGCGGCGACGTTAACGGGATCGCCGGTCGCGAGGCGCTCCTCGGTGCCAGTGACGACCTCGCCCGTAGCGATGCCGATCCGGCCCGCAATCCCAAGCTCGGGAAAGGCCTCGCGCATCTCGACCGCGGCACGGCAGGCGCGGAGGGCGTCGTCCTCGTGCACGACCGGGATGCCAAAGACGGCCATGACCGCGTCGCCGATGAACTTCTCGACCGTTCCGCCGTGCCGACCCACGATCGCCTTCATCCGTTCGAAGTAGCGAGCCAACAACGCCCGCAACGCCTCCGGATCGGTCGACTCGCCGAGCGCCGTCGACCCCACCACATCACAGAAAAGCACGGTCACGACCTTGCGCTGCTCCGAGGTGTATGCGGCCGCCGCTGCCCCGCACTCGGGGCAAAACTTGAAGACCTCAGCAGCGTGGTAGCCGCAAACAGCACATGTCTGCACGAGACGAGTCTAGGAACGCGTACGCGCTAACACAACTGGCTAGAGGCCAACTCTAGGCCGATGTGGCCGCGCCGATAAAGCCCGGGGCTAGCGTTCGATCGCGAAGGCGATGTTCACGGTCGTCCGGTACGTGGTGATCCGCTCGCCCTCGACGACGGCGCTCATCGAGACCACGTCGGCGCCGGAGATGCCGCGCACCGTCTTGGCGGCCTCCTGCACCGCGGCGTCGGCGGCCTTCGCGAAGCTCTCCGGCGAAGAGCCGATGATCGTGATCACCTTGGCGATGTCAGCCATCTGGTCCTCCCAACGGTCGTGATTGCTCCAGGGTCCCTAACCGGGGGCGGCTCAGGGCAAACGAACGGCGCCCTTCGCCATCACTAGTGCCGGATCCCGAAGAGGACGTGGAGGATGCCGCGTTCCTCGGCGTTCGCGTCTTCACGCAGCAGCTCGTCCAGCTGGACGCCGACGAGGAAGACGATCGACGATGCGTAGGCGTAGGCCATCAGCACCAGGAACACGGTCAGCTGCCCGATCGCACTCTTGAAGTTGGCGATCGAGCTGACGTACCAGCGGAAGACGATCGAGGTCACGATCCAGGTGGCGACCACGAGGACGGCGCCCGTGCTCGCCCACTTCTTTGGGCGCGGCTCGACCGGGCCGTAGCGTACGAGGAGGCCGGTCACGAGCACGAGCGCGACGACCCCGCCGAGCCAGCGTGCGGCAACGGCCGGGATCGCCCAGGCGCCGCCCGGTTTCGGTACGGCTGCGACGAGCAGCGCCGCGCCGACGATCCCGGCCACCACGCAGGCGGCCAGCCCGATCGACAACACCCAGCGCAGCCAGAACGGCCGGTCGTCTTCGCTGCCGTAGATCCGGTTGATCGCGCCGATGATCGCGCGGACGCCGCCGGACACGTACCAGATCGTCAGCAGGGCGGCGAAGGCGATCAACGGCCCGCTGTTGCGCGCAAAGATCTTCTCGACGGCGAAGTCGAGCGCGTGGAAGACAGGCGGGTCGACCCGCGACTTGATCGGCGGCGCGAGGTGGCCGCTCCAGAGATCGCGGCGTCCGACCGCACCGATCAGGGCGATGCCGAGCAGGCTCAGCGGGACGAGCGACTTCAGGACCTGAAAGGCGATCGCGCTGGCATGGGTGAGCAGATCGTGCTCGTCGAACGCGTCGACCCAGATCTGCACCGTGTCGCGCCCGCGGCGCTGCACCTCGCTGATCGTCGCCATCTCGCGGGCTATTACCCGCTCTCGGGCCTGAAAACTGCGCCAGTGCCCCTTCCAGTAATGCCGCCGAGCTTCTGGGTCGCGAGCACCAAGCCAGAGACCGCACTCGCTCGCAGCCAAGGCTGGCGGCCTTGGCAAGAGCGAGGGTGGACTCTGGCGTCGCGTGATCGCGGGCCAGAAGCCGGCATGTATTGCTGGGAGGGGCACGTACACTGGCCGCGTGTTCGACACCCTCTCCGACCGGCTCCAAGGCGCGCTCGGCGATCTCGGCAAGCGCGGCCGCCTCGACGAAGAGGCGATTTCCAAGGCGATGCGCGAGATTCGGCTCGCGCTGCTGGAGGCCGACGTCAACTTCCAGGTTGTCAAGGACTTCGTCGGGCGTGTGCGCGAGCGCGCGGTCGGCGAGGAGGTACTGAAGAGCCTCACCCCCGGCCAGCAGGTCGTGAAGATCGTCCACGAGGAGCTGACCACTCTGATGGGCTCCGGCGACTCGCGGCTTGCCTTCGCCGGCCGGGCGCCGACCGTGATCCTGCTCGCAGGCCTACAGGGCTCCGGCAAGACGACAGCCGCCGCCAAGCTCGCACTGCTCCTGCGCAAGGAGGGGAAGCAGCCGGCGCTCGTCGCCGCCGACCTGCAGCGTCCCGCCGCGATCGACCAGCTCGAGCAGCTCGGCCGCCAAATCCAGGTGCCCGTCTACAGCACGGAGCGCTCCGACCCCGTCAAGGCGACACGCGACGGCATCGCTAGCGCCGAGGGCGACGTCGTCATCGTCGACACGGCAGGCCGGCTCCACGTCGACGAGCCGCTGATGGAAGAGCTCGCCGCCGTTCGCAAAGAGGCGAGACCCACCAACGTCCTGCTCGTGCTCGACGCGATGACTGGTCAGGAGGCGGTCGCGGTCGCGCAGGCTTTCCAGGAGCGCGTCGAGTTCGACGGCGTCGTACTGACGAAGCTCGACGGTGACGCCCGCGGCGGCGCCGCCCTGTCCGTCAAAGCCGTGACCGGGAAGCCGATCAAGCTCGTCTCGGTCGGGGAGAAGGTCGACCAGCTCGAGTACTTCCATCCGGACCGGATGGCCTCGCGGATCCTCGGCATGGGCGACGTGCTCAGCCTGATCGAGAAGGCAGAGGCGGCTGTCGAGGAGGACGAGCGCGCAGAGCTCGAGCGCCGGATGATGCAGGGCGAGTTTTCGTTCGACGACTTCCTGAAGAGCTACAAGATGCTGCGCCGGATGGGCCCGCTCCAGGGCGTGTTGAAGCTGATTCCCGGCCTCGGCAGCCAGCTCGAGGGCCTCGACCAGGTCGATGAGAAGCACCTCGCCCGCGTCGAGGCGATCATCCTCTCGATGACCCCGCGCGAGCGGGCGCTGCCGCACCTGATCGACGGCTCACGCCGCCAGCGGATCGCACGCGGCAGCGGCACCGACGTCCAGCAGGTGAACCAGCTGCTCGAGGCGCGCAAGCAGATGGCGAAGGTGATGAAGCAGATGCGAAGCGGGAAGATGCCTTCGCTGCCGGGATTGGAGGCGCCGGGCGCCCCGAACGGCGCCCGCTCCGCCACGGCGAGGAAGACCAAGAGCAAACGAAAGAAGAAGAAGGCGAGGAGATAGATGGCAGTCAAGCTGAGGCTGACGCGAGTCGGCTCGAAGAAGAATCCGATCTACCGCGTCGTCGCGGCCGATACGCGCTCGCCGCGCGACGGCAAGTTCATCGAGATCGTCGGCCGCTACAACCCACAGACCGACCCGTCGACGATCGAGTTCGACGAGGACAAGGTCAAGGCCTGGCTCTCGAAGGGCGCACAGCCGTCCGACACGGTCAAGCGCCTGCTCAAGGCGAAGAACATTGGCTGAACTGCTCGCCGAGCTGGCGCGGCGGCTCGTCGACGATCCCGACGCGGTGCACGTCGAGGAGATCGAGCGCGAAGGCGCGCACGTGCTGCAGTTGCACGTGGCGAAGGACGACGTCGGCAAGGTGATCGGACGGCAGGGCCGCATCGCACGCGCCCTGCGCACGATCGTCCGCGCGAGCGCTTCGCGCTCGAGCTACCGCGTCCTTGTCGAGATCGTCGACTGACTTCGTCACGGTCGGCCGGGTCGGCCGGCCGCACGGGCTCGACGGCTCATTCTTCGTCGAGCAACCGAGCGACGACCCTGAACGGTTCGCCAGAGGCGCCGTCCTCTACGTCGAGGGCGCGCCGGTGAAGGTCACGTCGTCAAAGCGAGGCTCGGGCGGTCGTCCCGTGATCCGGCTCGAACGCGAGGTCGCACGCGGTACCGAGCTCACGGTTCGCAAGGACGAGCTGCCGGCGACGGGCGAGGGCGAGTATTACGCCTTCCAGCTCGTCGGGCTCGAGGTCGAAGAGGAGAGCGGCCGCGCGCTCGGGCGGGTCGTGCAGGTCGCACCCGGCGTTGTGAACGACGTGCTCGAGCTCGACTCGGGGGTGGCCGTGCCGCTCGTCGAGGCCTGCGTTCGCGAAATCGACCTCGGCGGCGGGCGGATCGTCGTCGCCCAAGGGTTCGCACCCGAAGACGAGAGCTGATTCACGGCGTGGAGTATCCCCATGGACGGGTCCCCGCCCAGCTACGCTGAGCGGAGGCTTCCTTTGCAGCTCGACGTCTTCACCCTGATCCCGCACGCCTTCGCGTGGCTGACGGAGCAGCGGCCCGTTGCGGCCGTGCTCGGCGACGAGCTGGACCTGCGCCTGTTCAGCTACCGCGACTCGACGCCGCTCGCACACGCGCAGGTCGACGACGAGCCGTACGGAGGCGGCGCCGGGATGGTGCTTCGCGTCGACGTCGTCGCGTCCGCGCTCGAGGCAGCCTACGGCGGTATGCCCGACCACCGGGTCGTCGCGCTGACACCACAGGGCCGCCAGCTGACCCAGGCCGTGGTCGAGGAGCTCGCCGGCGAGGAGCGGCTGACCCTACTCTCGGCCCGCTTCGAGGGCTTCGACGAGCGTGTGCTTGCGCACCTGGCTTCCGACTCGATCTCGATCGGGCCCTATGTCCTCTCCGGCGGCGAGCTGCCCGCGATGGTGCTGGTGGACGCGATCGCGCGCCGGCTCCCGGGCGCCCTCGGCTCGGAGGAGTTGGGGCTCGTCGAGAGCTTCTCGGCCGAACTGGGCGGCGGCCTCGAGTACCCGCACTACACGCGCCCCGCCGATTTCCGCGGCTGGCGCGTGCCCGACGTCCTCCTCTCGGGCGATCACGCGAGGATCGACGAGTGGCGGCGCAAGCAGAGCCGTCTGCGAACGGCGCGTTGAGGCACGATACGGAGATGGACCAGCCGAACGGCCCAGGCGCGGTGCGCAATCCGTACGAGGTGCTCGGAGTGAGCCCGGACGCGTCGACCGAGGAGATTCGAGACGCGTACTGGCGTCTCGTTCGTTTTCACCGGCTGGAAGGCGAGACCGCGTGGATGCCGACGCACCTCGACGAGATCCAGGACGCCTACGAGGTCCTGTCGGACCCCTCGCGGCGCGCGGAGCTCGACGCCGCGAACGGGGGTTTTGCGGGCGCCGCTCCGGGGGCCCCGCCGTCGCAATATCCTCCCGCGGTACCGCCGTTCCCTCCCGCGGAGCCGGCCCCTCAGCACCGCTCGCGCAACCCGGTCGACCGGCTGACGCAGCGGCTTCCGCGCCCCTGGCGGGTCGCGATCGACTGGATCGTGACGATCGCCGGCGCGGTCGCCATCGTCTTCGCGATCAAGGCCTGGGTCGTCAACCCGTACCGGATTCCTTCCTCGTCGATGGAACCCACTCTTCACTGCGCCGGGGGCCAGGGTTGCGACGCGCGGCTGTCCGACCGCGTGCTCGCGAACCGGTTCATCTACCGATTCCGGAGCCCGCACCGCGGCGAGATCGTCGTCTTCAAGACGCCGCCCCAGGCACGGGCGCGCTGCGGCGCCGGCGGCACGTTCGTCAAGCGCCTGATCGGCCTGCCCGGAAACACGTGGTCGGAACGGAACGGCTACGTCTACATCGACGGAAAGAAGCTGAACGAGCCGTACATCAAGCCCGACCGCCGGGACAACGAGACGCATGAGGCGCAGCACATTCCCAAAGGGCAGTACTTCATGATGGGGGACAACCGAGCGGAATCGTGCGACTCCCGCGTGTGGGGGACGGTGCCGAGGAAGAACCTGATCGGCGAGGTGTTTGCCACCTACTGGCCACCGAACCGGATCTCGATCTACTCGACTTACGTGACGCTGGGGCTTGGGCTGGTCGGCCTGTTGCGGCTCCCCCGCCGCCTCAGGCGGCGTTGATCGTTCGCACGCATTTGGGCCCCGGCCCGTAAGGCGTCGCTTGCGATGCCGTCTGGAGGCCGTGCGGGCTTCGCCCGTGCGGCCGTCTTAACCGGTGCCGCCAGCGGAACTGTCGTCGGCTAGCATGCGCCTTGGCCCGGCGGGGCCGTTCTTATGCATCGGATCATCCAAGACCTTGAGCAGCGGCAGCTGCGCAGCGATCGCCCCAGGTTCAAGCCGGGCGATACCGTGCGCGTCCACTTCCAGGTGATCGAGGGCCAGCGCCGCCGCGTTCAGGTGTTCGAAGGGATCGTGATCAAGCGCCAAGGCGCCGGCGCCCGGGAGACCTTCACGGTCCGCAAGCAGTCGTTCGGCGTCGGCGTCGAGCGGACGTTCCCGCTCCATTCGCCGAAGATCGAGAAGATCGAGGTCGCGGCGATCGGTGACGTCAGCCGCGCCAAGCTGTACTACTTGCGCGGCAAAGTGGGGAAGAAGGCGCGCGTCCGCGAGGTCCAGCGGAGGGGGCCGCTATCCTCGGCCGATGCTCTCGCCGCAGGCGCCGGAGACGGAACTCAACCGGAACCAGACGCCGGAGCCGTCGCCGAGCCGGAGCAGCAGCCGGAACCAGAGGCCGTCGCCGCCGACGAGCCCACATCAGCAGAGTCCGCAGCAGCAGAGCCCGACGCCGAAGCCGAAGAGGCCGGGGCGGAAGCTCCTAGCGTTTGACCGCCGCCTAGGCGCGCGGTTCGTCGCCGGCACCGACGAGGCGGGGCGCGGCTCGCTGGCCGGGCCGCTCGTGGTCGCGGGGGTGCTGCTCGACTACCAGAGCCTGCGCGACCATCGCGTCCGGCCGCTGGCGCTCCTGAACGACTCCAAGCAGCTGACGCCGGTCGGCCGAGAGCGCCTGTTCCGCGCGGTGTTGGGCTGCTGCGCCAAGGTGTCGGTGCGCGCAGTGTCGGCACGCGAGATCGACGCGACCGGGCTCCATCGTTCGAACCTGGCCGCGATGCGGGCGATCCTTTGGGAGCTCGCGCCGCCGGCGGAGATCTGTCTCGTCGACGGGTTTCGCCTCGGCCCGACCGCGCCTGAGCACAAGGCCGTCGTCGACGGCGACGAGAAGAGCGCGGCAATCGCCGCCGCGTCCGTCGTCGCCAAGGTCGTCCGCGACCGGACGATGCGACGGTTGGCCGCTCTCTATCCGCACTACGGGTTCTCTTCGCACGTCGGCTACATCACACCCGGCCATTCGGCCGTCGTCCGCGAGCGCGGGCCGTCGGAGATCCATCGCCGCTCCTTCGAGGCGCGCTGCTATGCGGAGCAGCTCTCGGAGCCAGAGCCGGACTAGTACCTCCGCGCGAGGACGCGGCGCGGCCGATAAACCCGGCTTGCGCGGCGCTCGCGGTTCGACCGCGCGGTCGCGAGGACGCGCCGCGGCATCGCTTGCGATGCCGCCTGAGAAGGTCGCGCCGACATGAGCGGCGCGGCCGATAAACCCGGCTTGCGCGGCGATCGCGGTTCGACCTTCGCGCGCGGTCGCGCGGCCGAGCGTCGCGTCGCCTGGCATTACCGGCTGCGTGGTTACCGGATCCTGGCACGGAACGTCCGCGCCGGCGGCGTCGAGCTCGACCTGATCGTGCGCCGCGGAAGGCGGCTCGTCTTCTGTGAGGTCAAGCTGAAGGAAGGGCCCGGGTACGGCGATCCGCTCGAGGCCGTGGATGAGTGGAAGCGCGAACGGTTGCGGCGCGGCGCGCAAGCCTGGCTGCACACGAATCCCGACCTCTCCGCTCTCCAGGTCTGCTTTGACTTCGCCGCGGCTCGTCCGGCAGGAATCGAGGTCGTCGCCGACCCGCTCCACTAGGACTCACGCATGGTTCGCCGAACAAACCGAGACCATGGCCCCGACGCAGGACGCCCTCTATCGCGACCTCGAGCTCGACCTCTCGTGGTCCGAACGCGAGCTGCCGGAGCGCGAGCGGACGAAGCACGTCCACCGGTTGCACCCATACCTGGGCAAGTTCATCCCACAGCTTGTCGAGGCGCTCCTCGGCCGTTACTTCGCGCCGGGGCAGCACGTGCTCGACCCGTTCGCGGGTTCCGGGACGACGCTCGTGCAGGCGCTCGAGTCTGGCCTCGATGCGACCGGCGCCGACATCGCCGCCTTCAATTGCCTGCTGATGGAGGTGAAAACCCGGCGCTACAACCCCTTTGTGCTCGAGCGGGAGTTGCGGGCAGCTTGCGAGCGGATCGGCGAACTGTCGAGCGAACGGCCGCGCGGCTTTGTGCGCACGTGGTTCGCGCCGCAGGCGGCGCGCGAGTTGCTCGGCTTCGGCGAGCTCGTCGACGACTACATCAATGCTGACGTGCTGCGCGTTGTGCTTGGTCGCGCGGCGCGCTCGGCCCGGCGGACGACACATTTCGACCTCGACTTCCCGCGCGAGCCGCAGCACGAGGAGTACTGGTGCCATAAGCACAAGCGCGTCTGCCGTCCTGTGGGCGAGGCGGCGCCGTTCCTCCGCCGCTATGCGCTAGACACGCTCGAGCGGATCAAGGCGTTCTCGCGCTTGCGCGCGCGTGCGCGGGCGGGGTCGGTGCTGCACGGCGACGCGCGCGAGCTCGACTTCGGCGGGCCGTTCGACGGCGTCGTCACCTCGCCTCCGTATCCCGGACTGATCGACTACCACGAGCAGCACCGCTACGCCTACGAGCTGCTGGGGCTCGACGACTGCAGCCAGCTCGAGGTTGGGGCGGGGGCGGCGGGGACGTCGCGGGCTGCGCTGGAGGCGTACTCCGACGGGATCGTCGCGACATTCGCGAACGTGCGGCGCTCGCTGCGTCCGGGCGCGCCGGTCGTGGTCGTCGTCAACGATCGGCGTGGGCTCTACCCGGGCATCTTGGCGCGGTCGGGCCTGGTGGAGGAGCGGCGGCACCGGCGGCACGTGAACCGACGGACCGGGCGACGGGCAGGCGAGTACTTCGAGGACGTGCTTGTCTGCCGGTTCCACTGATTCGGCGCAGACTTGTGACAGACACGTAACCACCTCGCGGCTAGCGTCGGCGAGGTGCTCGCACGGACGATCACCCATGCGCTCGTCGGCCTGGATGCCCGGCGTGTCGAGGTGGAAGCGCACCTGCAGAACGGGCTGCCCGCGTTCGCGATCGTCGGTCTGCCCGATCGCGCCTGCCAGGAGGCAAAGCAGCGCGTCCGCAGCGGCATCACCTCGGCCGAGCTGAACTGGCCCGACCGGCGGCTGACGGTCAATCTCGCTCCGGCGGAGCTCCGGAAGGAAGGGTCCGGGTTCGATCTGCCGATCGCGCTGGCGGTGCTCGCGGCCTCGCGCCAGGTGACCGAGGAGAGCCTGCGCGGCCACGCGGCGGTCGGCGAGCTCGCCCTCGACGGCCGCGTCCGGCCGGTCGCGGGCGTTCTCGCCGCCGCGGAGGGAGCGAAGGAGCAGGGGCTGTCACGTCTCTTCTGTGCCGCGGCCTCGGCGCCCGAGGCGGCGCTTGCGGGAATCGAGCCGGTGCCGTTGCATCATCTCGCCGAGGCGGCGTCGTACCTGCGCGGCGACTGGCAACCGGAACCCTTCGACGACGCGGGCGAGCTGCCGGCACCCGAGGGCCTGCCCGATCTCGCCGACGTCCGCGGTCAGGAGCGCGCGCGTCGCGCGCTCGAGCTCGCTGCGGCCGGGGGCCACAACCTGCTACTGGCGGGGCCGCCGGGCACGGGCAAGACAATGCTCGCCCGCCGGCTGACGGGGATCCTGCCGCCGCTGACGCGGGACGAGGCGCTTGAGGTGACGCGAATCCACTCGGTCGCCGGACTGCTCCCGCCGGGGCGGCCGCTCGTGACCGCGCCGCCGTTTCGGGCGCCGCACCACACGGCCTCGGCGCCGGCGATCGTCGGCGGCGGCTCCGGGCCTCGTCCCGGCGAGGCGAGCCTCGCACACCGCGGCGTGCTCTTCCTGGACGAGCTCGCAGAGTTCCCGCGGCCGACGCTCGAGGCCCTGCGCCAGCCGCTCGAGGACGGAGCGATCAGTATTGCCCGGGTCGAAGGCAAGGCCGTCTTCCCGGCGCGCTTTCAGCTCGTCGCGACGATGAACCTCTGCCCGTGCGGCGCCCGGGGCGACCCGGCCGCCGAATGCTCGTGCTCGGCGCAGCGGCTCGCCGCCTACCGGGACAAGCTGTCTCGAGCCCTGCTCGACCGTTTCGACCTGCTCGTGACCGTGCCGCGTCCGCGCGCGGTCGAGCTCGCTGCGGCGCCTTCGGAGGCCTCGGAGCTCGCGCGCGAGCGGGTCGTGGCGGCGCGCGAGCGGCTGCGGGCGCAGCGCATCAGCCGGACCGATGGCGCCGAGGCCCTCTTGTCACGGGCGGTCGAGCGGCTGCCGCTCTCGGCGCGAGGCCGTGCCCGCGTGGCCCGGGTCGCCGCAACGGTCGCTTCGCTGGCGGGGGCCGAGCAGATCGAGCCCGAGCACCTGGCCGAGGCGCTGTCGTTTCGAATGCCGAACGAGCTCGCCGTGGCCGCATGAGCACAGCTGCGATCGAGACGGTGAGCCGGATTAGGAAGCTGGGGCGGGCCGAGTTCCCGGAGCTGCTGCGGCAGATCCATGATCCTCCGCGGGCGTTGTTTCTGCGAGGGGCAGGCGATGTCGATCTCCTCGCGCGGCCGGCGGTGGCAATCGTCGGCGCGCGGGCGTGTTCGCCCTACGGCGCCCAGGTTGCCCGCATGCTCGGCCGCGAGCTCGCGGCGGCCGGCTTGGTCGTCGTCAGCGGCCTCGCGCGAGGGGTCGACGGCGAGGCGCACCGCGGCGCACTCGAGGCGGAGGGCCTGACGGTGGCGGTGCTCGGCTGTGGCATCGACCGGGACTATCCGGCCGCTCATGCAGAGCTAGGGCGGCGGATCTGCGAGCGAGGCCTCATCGTCTCCGAATACGAGCCGGGCGTCGAGCCGGCGCCCTGGCGGTTTCCGGCGCGGAATCGGATCATCGCCGGCCTCGCGGCGGCGACGGTCATCGTCGAAGCGCGCGAGCGGAGCGGCGCCTTGATCACGGCCGACTTCGCGCTCGAGGACGGCCGCGAGGTCTTCGCGGTCCCCGGCGAGATCACCGGCTCGCTGGCGACGGGGACAAACCGGCTGCTCCGGCAGGGAGCGACGCCGCTGACATCGGCGGAGGACGTACTCGAGTTGTTCGGCCTCGCCGCATCGCAGCGGCGGCAGGCGCCGTCCGTCGGCGCGAATGCAGGTGCGGTACTCGGGCAACTCGCGGACGGCGCGGCGACCGCGGACGAGCTCGCGCGCGCAACCGGGCTCGAGCCCGGGCCGCTCGCAGCCGCGCTCGCCGAGCTCGAGCTCGTAGGCCTCGCCACCGAGGCCGCCGGCCGCTACAGGGGGGTGATGCCGCCGGGTTAGCATCGGACAATCGAGACAATCGAGAGCCCGTACTGGCTCGAGGACGCCTCGCCCGCGCTCCCGAAGCGGCGCCATTCCGGCCGCGTCGACGTGGCCATCGTGGGGGCCGGCGTCACCGGCTGCTCGTGTGCGCTCACGCTCGCTCACGCGGGGCTGCGTGTCCGCGTGCACGAGGCCCGCGAGGTGGCGAGCGGCGCGAGCGGTCGCAACGGCGGTTTCGCTTTGCGCGGAGGCGCGCCGCCGTACGACGTCGCGCGTGCCCAGCTGGGCGCTGAGCGCGCCGCGGCCCTCTGGCGCCTGACCGAACGCGCCCTCGAGCGGTTGGCTGAGCTCGCCGGGGACGCCTTCCGGCGGACCGGGAGCCTGCGGCTCGCGGCCGACGACGATGAGGCGACCGCGTTGCGAGCCGAATACGAAGCGCTGCGCGCTGACGGCTTCGAGGCCGAATGGCGTCGCGAGCCCGACGGCCGTCTAGCCGGCCGCTTTCACGGAGCGATCTTTCACCCGCGCGACGGGTCGATTCACCCTGCCCGATGGGTTCGCGGACTGGCGCTGCGCGCGGCGGAGGCCGGGGCCGACATCCGCGAGCGCGATCCCGTCACGACAGTCGACGAGCTCGATGCCGACCACGTCGTGATCGCGACCGACGGGTACACGCGCGGCCTGCTCGAGCAGCTCGACCGCGCGGTCAGGCCGACACGCGGCCAGGTCATCGCCACGGAACCGCTGAATGCGGAGTACTTCGCCTGCCCGCACTACGCCCGCTATGGCTACGAGTACTGGCAGCAGACGGAGGATCCCCGGCTTGTGCTCGGCGGCTTCCGGGACAGCGCCCTCGAGGACGAGTTCACGGCGGAGGAGACGACGACGCCCGGTATCCAGACGCGGCTGGAAGCATTCGCGCGCGAGCTCCTCGGCTGGGCGCCGAAGATCACCCACCGGTGGTCCGGGATCTTCGGCGTCACCCACGACTTGCTGCCGCTCGCGGGCCCGGTCCCCGGGCGCGCCGGCCTCTGGGTCTCGTGCGGCTACTCAGGCCACGGCAACGTGCTCGGGCTCGCGTGCGGTGACCTGGTTGCGCGAGCGATCATCGAACAGTCGCCCCCGGAACTGGCTCTCTTCGATCCTGCGCGGGCGTTCTGACCGCAGAGTTCGCGGCGCGGCTAGAGGTCGATCACCGCAAGGTCCAGCGCGTCGGCCCGCTCCATCGCAGCGAGGGCAATCGCCAGGTCCTGGATCGCGAGCCCGGTCGAGTCGAAGGCCGTGACTTGCTCGTCGGACTCGCGACCCTGAGCCGTGCCTACGAGCACGTCGCCGAGCTGCGTCACATCGTCGCGTGTGAGCGCGCCTGGTTCGACCGCGTGCACGAGCTCGCCGTTGTGGCTCGCCTGTTCCCAGTCGTCGCAGAAGACACGGACGCGGGCGAGCTCCTCGACGGCGATCTCGGCCTTGCCGGGCCCGTCTGCGCCCATCAGGCTGACGTGTTGTCCGGGCCGTAGCGAACCCTCTTTGAGCAGGATCTCGTGGCCGGGAGTGACGGTGACGAGCAGGTCGGCGGCGAGCGCCTCTTGGCGCGATCCCGCGACGCGCGCGCCGATCTCATCGGCGGCCGCGCGCGCGCGCTCGTCGTCGACGTCCCAGAGCGCAACGTCGCGTCCGCGCGCGAGAAACGTCTTCGCGGCGGCGCGGCCGTTGACGCCGGCGCCGATCACCGCTGCCGTCTGGGCATCTCGCCGGCCGAGCTCTTCGGCGGCGACGATGGCAGCCGCACCGGTGCGCAACGCCGTCACGGCGCCGGCGTCGAGGGCGGCGCGCAGCGATCCGTCGGAAGCGTCCGACAGCAGTACGAGCCCGGTCACGGTCGGCAGACCGCGCGCCGGGTTGCCGGGGAAGGACGTGACCCACTTGAGCAGCGCGTGGCCGCCGCCGAGCGCGGGCATCGCTCGAAAATCGCCGGCGGGGTAGGCCGGCACGTACACCTTGGGCGGCATCGTCCATTCGCCCTGGGCGTAGGCGACGAAGGCGTCGCGAACGGCCTCGACCGCCCGTTCGGGCGAGACCGCGTTCACGACTTGGCTCGCGGGGAAGAACGGAACCATCGCGGGCAAGCGTAGTGCGACGGAGTGTGTGAGATTGCGGCTCATGCGCTGGGCGATTCCGATCACAGCCCTGCTCGTCGCCGCCGCGGCCTGTAGCTCCGGCCACCGGTCCGCCACGCGAGTTGGCATCTCGGAGAAGGGCCGGATCGGCCCGTTGAGGATGGAGCGAAGCAGCCGCGCAAACGTGATCGCATTCCTGGGCAGGCCTGACGCCGAGCGCCGAGGCAGTGAATTTGGCGGCCCGCCGTTCCGGGCGCTCGGCTACGAATGCTCCCGGAGCCACAAAGACGACGCCTTCCCGCAGCTCGAAACGTCGCGAGGCCGGAGCGGCCCTTCCTGTAGGACCGTCTTCTGGATCAACGAACGGACCGGGACGCTCGGGGATTTCTACACGACCTCTCGCCGCTACTCCGAGAGCCACGGCGTCCGCATCGGGATGAAGACCGCCGAGGCCGAACACCTGCTCGGCCAGCGCGTCTTCGTCGGCTGCGAGGCGAGCATCCCTCTCGGAAAGCTTCCGCTCACGATCGCCTTCAGCGGCGGCGCGCCGCGAAAGACACACCCCTCATCGGCGCTGCACCTCATCGGCGGCCACGTCTACGCGTTCGTCCTGCACGGCTTGTACAGCGACGTCGGGATCTTCGACTGTCTGTAGCCGCCTAGAGACTCTTGACGTCGGCGATCAGCTTCGTGATCGAATCCTTCGCGTCTCCGAACAGCATCACCGTCTTCGGGTTGTAGAAGAGCGGGTTCTCGATTCCCGCGAAGCCAGGGTTCATGCTGCGCTTGAGCACGACGACGGCATTCGCCTGGTCGACGTTCAAGATCGGCATGCCGTAGATCGGACTTCCCTGGTTGTTGCGGGCGTCCGGGTTGACGACGTCGTTGGCGCCCACGACCACGGCGACGTCGGTGCGGCGGAACTCAGCATTCGCGTCGTCCATCTCCTCGAGCTGGGGATACGGCACGTTCGCCTCGGCGAGCAGGACGTTCATGTGTCCGGGCATCCGCCCCGCGACCGGATGGATCGCGTACGAGACCTCGACGCCTTTCTGCTCGAGGAGGTCGGCCAGCTGCCGAACGTCGTGCTGGGCCTGAGCGACCGCGAGACCGTAGCCGGGGATGAAGACGACCTTGTGCGCGTAGGCGAGCATCACGGCGATGTCCTCGGCGCTCGCCGACCGAACCGTCCCGCCATCCGTCTCCGCGGTGGCGGCCGCCTGCGGAGTCACCTGGCCGAAGGCGCCGAAGAGCACGTTCGCGATCGAGCGGTTCATCGCCCGGCCCATCAGGATCGTAAGCAGCGTTCCCGAAGCGCCGACGAGCATGCCGCTGACGATCAGGACGTTGTTCTCGAGCTCGAATCCGGTCGCCGCCGCCGCGAGGCCCGTGAAAGCATTCAGCAGCGAAATCACAACCGGCATATCCGCGCCGCCGATCGGAAGCACGAAGAGGACGCCGAGGATGAGCGCGCCGACGATCAGCGCGACGATCAGCCACTGCTGCTCGGAACCCGCAACGATGGCTACGCCTGCCGCGACGACCGCGGCGAGGAGCAAGCCGTTCACGAACTGTTGGCCTGGATAGACGATCGGCCGCCCCTGGATCAGCTCCTGCAGCTTCGCGAAGGCGACCATCGAGCCCGCGAAAGAGATCGCTCCGATCAGCGCCGAGAGGATGATCGAAACGCTGATGTCTCCGTGCAGCCGGCCCGGATCGGGGGCGATGTTGTGAAACTCGGCAAGCGAGATCAACGCGGCCGCGCCGCCGCCGACGCCGTTGAACAGCGCCACCATCTGCGGCATCGCGGTCATCTTCACGCGCCGGGCGGCAACTGCCCCGAAGGCGCCGCCGATCGCCATCCCGACGAGGATCTCCCAGTAGCTGACGACGGACTTCTGCGCGAACGTGACCGCGACCGCGACCAGCATCCCCACGGCACCGATCCAGTTTCCGCGCCGGGCCGTCGCCGGGCTCGACAGGAATTTCAGCGCCAGGATGAAGGCGACGATTGTCGCCAGGTAGGCGAAGTCAGTCGCTACCCGGCCCATCGGGCTCCCGCGTCTCACGCTTCCTGAACATCTCGAGCATCCGGTCGGTGACGACGAAGCCGCCGACGACATTGGCCGAGGCGAGCACGACGGCGATCAGGCCGACGACGGTCGTCAGCGTGTCCTTGTGGTCAAGCCCGGCGACGAGCATCGCGCCGACGATCACGATCCCATGGATCGCGTTCGTGCCCGACATGAGCGGCGTGTGCAGCAGGGTCGGCACCTTCGAGATGACCTCGAAGCCGAGGAAGATCGCGAGCACGAGGATCGTCACCTCGAAGGCGAGCAGCAAGCCATGACTCATCCCGACAGCCCCTTTCCAGCCAGCTCTGTTTGGGGGGACGCGACCCCGTAACCCCCACCCAGGGTGGGGACCTCTTGCCCGCCCCCCTCGGGGGCGACGATACCGGCGGCCGGGCGAACGCGGTGTGCCGATTCTGTGACGAATCGTCGACAGCTGGCCGCAGGGGTCATGCCGCGACTTCCTCCTTGCGCGTGACGCATGCGGAGGAGGTGATCTCGTCCTCCCAGTCGAGGTTGAGCTCACCCGCGGGGGCCAGATGCTGGAGCAGGGCCATCACGTTGCGCGAGTAAAGCTGGCTCGCGTGGAACGGCATCGTGCTCGGCAGGTTCGTGTAGCCGAGGATGGTCACGTCCTCGCGGACGACGGCCTCGCCTGGTTCGGTTAGCTCGCAGTTGCCGCCCGCCTCGGCGGCGAGGTCGACGATCACCGATCCTGGCCGCATCGCCGCGACCGCCGACGCCGGGATCAAGCGGGGGGCCGGCCGGCCTGGCACGAGTGCGGTCGTGATCACGGCGTCGAACTCGGGGAGTCGCGCCTCGAGCGCCTCCTGTTGCCGCCGCTGTTCCTCTTCGCTGAGCTCACGGGCGTAGCCGCCCGCCGTTTCCTCTCCGGTAACGCCGAGGTCGAGGAACGTAGCCCCGAGGCTCTCGACCTGCTCGCGAACGATCGGCCGCACGTCGAAGCCGGAGACGACGGCACCCAGCCGCCGCGAGGTTGCGATTGCCTGGAGCCCGGCGACCCCGGCGCCGAGCACGAGCACCTTCGCGGGCGCGACCGTTCCCGCGGCGGTCATCAGCATCGGGAAGAACTTCGGCAGGCGGTCGGCTGCCAGGACGGCTGCTTTGTAGCCGGAGACGGTCGCCTGCGACGAGAGGGCATCCATCGCCTGTGCGCGAGTGATGCGGGGAATCGACTCCATCGCGAAGGCGACGACCCCGCACTCGCCCAGGCGCTCGATGCCCTCGCGGTCGGTCAGCGGTTGCAGAAAGCCGATCAGGACCTGACCCGAACGAAGCCGGTCGGCCTCAGCAGAGGCCGGCGGCTGCACTTTCGCGACCGCCTCGCCCGTGTACGCGTCGTCGACGAGAGTCGCGCCCGCCTGCTCGTAGTCGGGATCCGGGAAGCTCGCCGACTTCCCGGCGCCGCGCTCGATGATCACTTCGAAGCCGCTTCCCGTCAGCCGCTTGACGGTCTCCGGTACGAGCGCGACCCGCCGTTCACCGGCGGTGGTCTCGCGAGGAACCCCGACCTTCATGCCGCGCGAACTCTAAAGCGCGCCCCGGAACGGCCGGCACACAACCGGCACGAATGCGTCACCCAAGTGTGCGCCTTTGCGCGATACGCTCGTTGCGGGGAGGAGGCTGGGCGCACCTCAACAAAGGGCGGTCGCGAGCCGAGTAGATTTCGGCCATGGCCGAGCAAAGCGGAGAGCACCCCAGCGACCAGCGTCTCGCCGAGATCGCCGACACCTTCTTCCGACCGCCGGTCCGCGACCTCGTTCCCTACGAGCCCGGCAAGCCGGTCGAGGAGGTTCAGCGCGAGCTCGGTCTCGAACGCGTGGTCAAGCTCGCCTCGAACGAGGGCCCGTTCGGTCCCTTTCCCGCCGCCCTGGAGGCGATCGCGCGCTGCGCCCCCGAGCTGAATCGTTACCCCGACGGCGGCGCCTACCGCCTTCGGGCCGCGCTGGCCGAGTTGCACGGCGTCCCCTTCGAGGAGGTCGCCGTCGGTGCGGGCTCTGACGGGCTCGTCGACGGGCTGTCGCAAGCCGCCCTGGATCCGGGTGACGAGATCGTCTGCGGGTGGCCGTCGTTCCCGAGCTACGTGATCGACGCCCGCAAGCTCGGCGCCACTCCCAAGACGGTTCCCCTTCGCGAGCAGCGCTACGACCTCGGCGCGATGCTCGGCGCGATCACGTCGCGGACGAAGCTCGTCTACGTCTGCCATCCGAACAACCCGACCGGGACGATGAACACCCGCGCCGAGCTTGACGCCTATTTCGACGGTGTGCCCGAGCACGTCCTCACCGTGCTCGATCAGGCGTACTTCGAGTACATCGACGACCCGGATTACCCCGACGGGATCGCCGAGTACCTGAAGGCCGGACGTCGCGTCGTCGTCCTGCGGACATTCTCCAAGATCTTCGGGCTGGCCGGGCTTCGCGTAGGCTACGCGGTCGCGGCGCCGCCGGTCGTCACCGCGCTGGGCAAGGTGCGACGCGCCTTCGACATCACGACACCGGCGCAGGAAGCCGCTCTCGCGAGCCTCGGCGACATCCGCGAGGTCGAGCGTCGCCGGCTCGAGAACGCCGCCCAACGGCCCGAGGTGGAGCGAATCCTGCAGGAGCATGGGCTC
Source organism: Actinomycetota bacterium (assembly GCA_005888315.1). GTDB lineage: Bacteria > Actinomycetota > Thermoleophilia > Gaiellales > Gaiellaceae > 13-2-20CM-68-14. The sequence goes on from VAWH01000027.1 coordinate 19,244, forward strand.
GAGCCCGCAACGCCCGCGGTGGCCAACTTCCTCTATTGCGACGTGGGCGAGGACTCGCGGCCGCTCTTCGAGCAGCTCCTCCGCGAGGGCGTGATCGTTCGACCCACGCACGGCTTCGGTGGCCCGACCGCGATCCGGGTCACGGTCGGCACCGCCGACGAGAACGCCTTTCTGGGCGAGGCGCTCGACCGCGTCCGTGGCACGGTGGCAACGGCCGGATAGGCGGTCCTGGCAGCAGGCAGCCTCCGCCGTCGTGCGCACCACCAAAACCGACTAGTCCAGAAAACCCCTCTTTCGGGGCGACGGCACCCTGTTACCGTTTCAGGGGCCGTGAGCCGCCACGTGACCGGCCGCCGACTCGGGCTCCTGGGCCGGGAGCCCGGTTTCCGCTCGCTCTTCCTGGCCACGCTCGGCTCTGGGTTGGGCACATGGCTCGCGCTCGTCGCACTCCAGATCGACGTGCTGAAGCGGACGCATTCGCCGCTGTGGATGAGCGCGCTGCTGATCGCCGACATCCTGCCGACGTTGCTCGTCGGCCTGCTCGCAGCGCCACTTGTCGACCGCCTCTCGCGCCGAGCCTTGCTGATCGGATCCGACCTCGTTCGCTTCGGCGTCTTCTGCGCACTGCCGTTTGCCCCGAACGCGACCACGATCGTCGCCCTGGCGGCGGTGATCGGCATCGCGACCGGCTTCTTCCGGCCTGCCGTCTACGCCGGTCTCCCAAACCTCGTCGCCGACGAAGATCTCCCACGGGCGAACTCGCTCTTGCAGGCGATCGACAACTCGACGTGGGCGATCGGCTCGCTCGCCGGCGGCGCGCTCGTCGCCGCGCAGGGCCCGCACCTCGCTTACTGGATCAATGCCGCCACCTTCCTCGTCTCGGCATCGCTGCTTGCGCAGATCCCGCAGCGGTTGCTGCAGGAGGCCAGGGCGGAAACCCGAGGCCACTGGCGCGATCTCGCCGACGGACTGGTGCTCGTTCGCCGCTCCCGGGCGCTGCTGACCGTCCTGATCGCCTGGAACGTCGGCATGATCGCGAATGCATTCGTCAACGTCGGCGAGCCGTTCCTCGCGACCGACTCCTTCTCCGCGGGCAGCTTCGGCCTCGGACTGATGATGGCTTCGGCGGGAGTCGGGCTCGCGGCCGGGGCATACTCGGCCGGCTCCTCAATCGAGGAGCGCGGTCTCGCCAACGTCTACGGCGCCTCACTCGCCCTGATGGCGCTCGGCGTCGGTGGCGCCGCCGCGTCGCCGAATGTCTGGGTCGCGGCCGTCTGCGTGATCGTCTCCGGCGCCGGCAACGGCGCCACGATCGTCTGCAACGCGCTGCTCGTCCAGCGGGGCGCGCCGGATCGCCTCCGCGGACGCGCCTTCACCGTCCTGATGAGCTCGAACGTCACCTTTCTGGCCCTCGGCATGGTGCTCGCGGGCCGGCTGACGGAAGCATTCGGGCCGCGGTGGGTGTGGGCCGGCGCGGCTGTCCTCTCCACAGCCGCTTCGGTCGTTGGCTTCGCGCTGGCCCGCAGGGTCGATACGACGCCCGCGGAACTAGTCGAGCCTCCGGAGCAGAGGCTGGAGACGGAGCCGGCTGTCGAGGCCCACGGCGGCGCCCGCCAGCGCGCGATCTAGTGGCCTGGCAGGTGACGTTGCCCGCTTCCTGGGTCACAATGCACCAAGCCAGAGGCCGCGATCGTCCGCAGGCAAGGCTGGCAGCCTTGACCAGGGCGAGCGTGGACTCTGGCGCCGCGTGATCGGGGGCCAGGGAGCCTGGCCGACGTTGCCGGTCAGGCCACTAGCATTAGCTACATGGCTGCTCGCCGCGACTTCACGCGGGAGTCGCTCGCGGCAGGCGTCCGGGCGGGAGAGAAGCGGGCACTGGCGCGCGCGATCACGCTCGTCGAGAACTCGGACCCGCTCGCGTACGACCTCGTGCGCGACGTCTATCCGGAGACGGGCCGCGCCTACGCGGTCGGCATCACCGGGCCTCCCGGCGTCGGCAAGTCGACCCTGATCTCCGAGCTCGTCCGCCATGTCCGCGAGCGAGGGACCACTGTCGGCGTCATCTCCGTCGACCCGTCGAGCCCGTTCTCGCACGGGGCGTTACTCGGCGACCGAATCCGGCTCGCCGACCACTTCCTCGATCCAGAGGTGTTCATCCGCTCGATGGGGACTCGGGGTCATCTCGGCGGGCTCGCCGAGGCGACGCTGCAGGCGCTGCTCGTCCTCGACGCGGCGGGCAAGGAGCTCGTCTTCCTGGAGACGGTCGGCGCCGGCCAGGGCGAGGTCGAGGTGATCGGCATCGCCGACACCGTCGTCCTGGTGCTGATGCCTGGCTCCGGCGACTCGATCCAGGCGCTGAAGGCCGGGATCATGGAGATCCCCGACGTGATCGCGATCAACAAGCAGGATCACCCGGCGGCGAAGACGATGCAGAAAGAGGTGAGGTCGATTCTGTCGCTGGACAAGGAGCGGGCGTGGCGGCCGCCGATCGTCCTGACCGAGGCGACGCGCGGCGAGAACGTGCCGGGGCTTTGGGAGAAGATCGAGGCCCACCGGGCCTTTCTCGACGGCGAAGGGCTGCTGGAGCAGCGGCGCCGCGAGAATCTCGCCGGCGAGGTGTTCGCGGTCGCCTCCGCTCGCGCGAAGGCTCATCTCGAGCGAGCCGTCGCCGGCGATCCCGAGCTGCGCCGGCTGCTCGACGAGGTGCAGAGCAGGGAGCTCGACCCGCTCAGCGCCGTTCGAGAGATCATGGACAAGGTGTTCCACCTTGGCGACGGAAACCACAGGCCCGACACTCACTGAGATCGAGGCGGCGCGCCGCGGGCTCGCGGACGTCGCGCGCGTGACGCCGGTCTACGGCTCCGAGACGTTCTCGCGCCTCTCGGGGCGGGAGGTCGTCCTCAAGGCCGAGAACCTGCAGCGGACCGGTTCGTTCAAGGTGCGAGGCGCCGTCACGCGCGTCGCGGCCCTTACAGAGACGGAACGTGCCGCCGGGGTCGTCGCGGCGAGCGCCGGCAATCACGGCCAGGCGGTCGCGTGGGCGGCCCGCGAGGCCGGCATCCCGGCGGCGATCTTCGTCCCGCAGGACGCGCCGATGGCGAAGGTCGAGGCCTGCCGCAACTACGCGGCGGCGACGGAGCTCGTCGGCGCCACCTTCGAGGACGCGCTGGCGGCCGCGCTCGCATACGCGGACGAGACCGGCGCGACCTTCGTCCACCCCTATGAGGACGAGACCGTGGTCGGGGGCCAGGGTACGATCGGACTCGAGCTCGCCGACCAGGTGCCCGAGGTGGAGACAGTGCTTGTTCCGGTGGGCGGAGGCGGGCTTGCTGCCGGCATCGCGCTCGCATTGCGGGCGGTGAAGCCGGACGTGCGCATCGTCGGGGTCGAGGTTCAGCGAGACCGCTACACGATCGCCGACGGGATCGCCGTCAAGCGTCCAGGCGAGTTCACGTCGTCAATCCTGAACGACGCGCTCGAAGACCTGGTCGCCGTCTCGGACGAGGAGATCAGCGAGGCGATCGTGCTACTCCTCGAGCGGGCGAAGCTCGTCGTCGAGGGAGCCGGGGCCGTCGGGGTCGCGGCACTCCTGGCCGGACGCGTGCGCGGTTCGGGACCGGCGGTTGCGGTGCTCTCGGGCGGCAACATCGATCCGACGATGCTGATCTCGGTGATGCGCCACGGCCTCACCGTCGCCGGCCGGTATCTCGTCGTCCGCACGCAGCTGGCCGACCGGCCAGGAGAGCTGATCAAGCTGCTCTCGCTCGTGGCCGAGGAGCGGGGGAACGTGATCGCGGTCGAACACCATCGCGAGGGGATGGACGTTCCCGTTACGGCGACGGAGGTCGAGCTGACGCTCGTCACCCGGGACGAGGACCACTGCCGCCAGATCCTGGCTGCGATGGACGAGCACGGCTACACGGCCCAGCGTCTGCGTTGATCATCGTCTGCGAGCGCTGCGGGCGCGAGAACCCAGGCGAAGCGAGCTTCTGCGCGGGCTGCGGGGCGCCTCTGGCGGCGTCGCCGGAGGCCCCGCGTGAGGAACGGAAGGTCGTGACGGTGCTCTTCGCCGACCTCGTCGGCTTCACCAGCCGCGCCGAGAGGCTCGATCCGGAGGACGTCCGCGCGGTGCTCGAGCCCTACCAGGCGCAGCTTCGCGCCGAGCTCGAACGCCACGGCGGAACGGTCGAGAAGTTCATCGGCGACGCGGTGATGGCGTTGTTCGGCGCCCCCACCGCGCACGAGGACGACCCCGAGCGCGCCGTCCGCGCGGCCTTCGCGATCCGCGACTGGGTCGTCGAACAGGAGGAGCTCCAGCTCAGGATCGCGGTCACGACCGGCGAGGCGCTCGTACGGCTCGGCGCCCGGCCGAGCGAGGGAGAGGGCATGGCCTCGGGCGACGTCGTCAACACGGCCGCGCGGCTCCAAGCGGCTGCGCCGGTGAACGGAATTCTCGTCGACGAGACGACCTACAGGGCGACGGCGCCGGCGCTTTCGTATCGCGAGCACGAGGCGGTCACCGCGAAGGGGAAGGCGGCCCCGATTCCCGTCTGGGAGGCGGTCGAGGCGCGCTCGCGGCCGGGCGTCGACGTCTCGCGCGGTGCCGGCGGGCCGCTGGTCGGCCGCGAGAAGGAGGTTGATCTCCTCCGCGACGCCCTGACGAGGACGCGTCAGGAGCAGACCCCACAGCTCGTCACGCTCGTCGGCGTGCCGGGTATCGGCAAGTCGCGGCTGGTGTCGGAGTTGCTCGCCCACGTCGAGGCCGATCCGGACCTGATCTCGTGGCGGCAGGGCCGGTGTCTCCCCTACGGCGAGGGAGTCACCTACTGGGCTCTGAGCGAGATGGTCAAGGCCGAGGGCGGCATCCTCGAGACGGACGACGAGGACGAAGCCGGTCGCAAGCTGAACGCGACCGTCTCGGGCGTGCTGCCGCCGACGGATGCCGGCCGCGTCGAGGCGCACCTCCGCCCGCTCGTCGGGCTCGCAGACGAGGCGCCGGGCGGCGGCGACCGTCGGGCCGACGCCTTCGCTGCGTGGCGGCGCTTCTTCGAGGCGCTGGCCGAACGGCGTCCGCTCGTGCTCGTCTTCGAGGACCTGCACTGGGCGGACGAGAACCTGCTCGACTTCGTCGACCACCTCGTCGACTGGGCCGGCGGTGTCCCGATCCTCGTCGTCTGCACCGCCCGGCCGGAATTGCTCGCGCTCAGGCCGGGCTGGGGCGGCGGCAAGGCGAACGCGGCGACGATCTCACTCTCGCCGCTCTCGGACGACGAGACCGCCAAGCTCGTCCACGCGCTGCTCGAGCGCGCCGTGCTCCCGGCCGACGTTCAATCGACGCTGATCGACCATGCCGGCGGCAACCCGCTCTACGCCGAAGAGTTCGCGCGAATGTTCGCCGAGCTCGGACCCGGGCGCGACGGCGAGACGAAGCTGCCCGAGTCCGTGCAGGGGATCATCGCCGCCCGCCTCGATGGTCTGTCCGTGGTCGAGAAGCTCCTGCTCCAGGACGCGGCCGTCGTCGGCAAGGTCTTCTGGCTCGGGGCTGTCGCCAGGGTCGGCGACCGTGACCGGGCGGAGGCCGAGCAGTCTCTGCACGCCCTCGAGCGGAAGGAGTTCGTCCGCCGGGAGCGGCGCTCGTCGGTGGGCGAGGAGAGCGAATACGCGTTCCGGCACTTGCTCGTCCGTGACGTCGCCTACTCGCAGATCCCGCGCGCCGGCCGCGCCGACAAGCACCGGGCGGCGGCGGAATGGATCGAGTCGCTCGGGCGAGCCGACGACCACGCCGAGACGATCGCCCATCACTACCTCGAGGCGCTCGAGCTCGCCGCGGCCGCGGGCCGGGAGCTTCCAGGCGTCGCCGAGCGCGCGCGCGGCGCGCTGCGTTCGGCCGCCGATCGCGCCATGGCGCTCGGATCGTTCGCGACCGCGGCCCGGCTCTATGGAGCCGCCCTCGAGCTGTGGCCGGCCGACGACCCGGACCGCCCCTATGTGCAGCTCGGGTACGGCCGCGCGCTCTCGGAGGGCGAGGCCACGGGCGAGGAGCCGCTCGCCGAGGCCAGCACTGCGCTCGCGCCCCGCGATCCGCAGGCCGCGGCCGAGGCTGAGATTCGGCTGGCTGAGAACTCGTGGTTGCACGGGCATCGTGCGGAGTCCGTTCCCCACCAGGAGCGCGCCGCCGCCCTCGTCGCCGGCGCGGAGGATTCCCGACGGAAGGCGTACGTTTTCGCCCACCTCGCCCGTTACCGGATGCTCGCGTACGAGTTCGACGACGCCATCCGGTACGGGGAGGACGCCCTCGCGATGGCCGAGCGCGTGGGCGCCGACGAGCTCCGAGGCTCGCTGCTGAACACGCTGGGGACGATCCGCGCTTCGGTCGGCGACCCACGCGGCCTCGATGAGATCGACGAGGGCGTGTCGCTGATGCGGTCGCGCGCGACGACCGAGCTGGCGCGAGCGCTCAACAACCGCGCGCATCAGCTCGTCCACCTGGGACGACTCGAGGAGTTCGAGGCGACCGTCGAGGAGCTGATCGCAGTCGCGGAAGGAGCGGGCTTGACGGACTGGATCCGCTGGGGACGCGACAAGCAGCTCACCGTCGCCGATCTCCGCGGCCGCTGGGACGACGCCTGGTCGATCGCAACCGAGCTGGTCGACGAGCTCGAGGCCGGCCTGTCGCACTACCTCGGCGGGACCTGGCGGATGATGAAAGCGCGGATCCAGTTCGCGCGCGGCGACCATGCGGGTGCCGTCGAAGGCGCGCGCAGGGGCCTCGCCGATTCGCGCGAGGCCGCCGACCCTCAGATCCTCGTCCCGCTGCTGGTGTGCAACGCGCGCCTGGGGACCGGCGACGACGCCTCGGCGCTGTTCGACGAGTTCCTCGAGCTCTGGTCGCGAATGCGGTCGGGCGTGATCGGCCCTCCCGCGACGCTCCCCGATGCGGCCGCGGCTGCTGTCGCGCTCGGGCGGGAGCGAGACTTCGAGGAGGCGGCCGCCGCGACTCGCGGCGGCGAGCCATGGGTCCGTGCCGGCCTCGCGTACGTCGAACATGACTTCACGCGTGCGGCCGACCTCTACCGCGAGATCGGGACCGTGCCGGACGAAGCAGACGCCCGCTTGCGCGCGGCGCAGCAGGCGATCGAGGGTGGCCGTCGAGCCGAGGGTGAGCGGGAACTCGAACGCGCGCTCGCCCTCTGGCGCTCGCTCGCCGCGACCGCGTACGTGCTCGAGGGCGAAGCGCTGCTCGCGGCCTCCGCTTAGCTGCCGCTCAGCTGCCGCAACGGCGGAAGCCAACGGTGGCGCCGCCGCGCGCCTCCCAGGCTCGCATGCCTCCCGCCAAGACGGGCCGCGCGTCGACCCCCGAGGCCGCGAGCACGCTCGCCGCAACGGCCGCGCGGGCGCCGCTCTCGCAGATCGTCACCACCGGCCGTCCCTCCTCCTTCAGCTCGTCGCCATACTCGCGCACGAGGCGGTACGGAATGTTGCGGCTGCCGGGGATGAAGCCGTCGTCGCGCTCGTGCAGCTCGCGAACGTCGATCACTTCGACCGCGTTCGCGGCGACGAGGCGGTCGAGCTCGTCCACGTCGACCGGCTCCAGCGTCTCGGTCTCGGCGGCGCCGAGGACGTAGCCCTGCAGTTCGCCGATTCCGACCGCGTGCAGGCGCCGGGCCGCGTCCTCGGCCTGCTCGCGCGTCGCTGCGTAAATCAAGGGGCTCTCGTCCGGGAGGAGCACGAATGCCGCCCTCGTCGCGAAACCTCTCCGCTCCAGGGGGACATTGATCGCGCCCGCCGTGTGGCCGGCGCCGAAGACCTCGGCCGGGCGAATGTCGAGAATCGGGGGCTCGAGCTCGTCGCGCTCCTCGAGCGGCGTGGGCGCGGCCACGAAGCGACCGCGATTGAGCTCGACGATTCGGTCGAGATTTGGCGGGCGCGGGGAGCGCGTCAGCGCCGATGCGCTCACGAACTCGTGCTCGCCGCTCGAGGCGAGCATGGGGTTGAACCGGCGCTCGAAGCCGATCGTGGTCGAGGCCTTGGAGCTCATCGAGGCCCCGCAGAGCGAGCCCGCAACGTGACCCGGGAAGACCTCGACGCCGTCGGGAAGCTCGAGCAGGCGCTGCAGGCTGGCAAAGAGCTCGCGCGCGCCGTTGACCGCCTCGACGGCAAGATCCGGACGGGCGGCGTCGCCGACGAAGAGGGAGTCGCCGGTGAGCACGAGCCAGGGCTCCTCGGCTCTGGTCCGGTCGATGACCGCGAAGCAGCAGTGCTCGGGCCGGTGTCCGGGCGTGTGCACCACCCGCAGTGCCACGTTGCCGAGCACGACCTCGCGCCCGTCCTCGAGCGGATCATGCTCGTAGGCGACCTCGGCGGCCGGGTGGATCCCGACCGAGATGCCGTGCTCGAGCGCCAGCCGGCCGTGCCCCGAGACGTGGTCGGCATGCGTGTGCGTCTCGAGCGTACGCACGATCCGAACCCCTTCCTGCTTCGCTGCCGCAAGGTACGGCTCGATCGCGTAGGCGGGGTCGACGACGACCGCCTCGTGGGTCTCCTCGTCGCCGACGAGATAGGACGCACAGCCGAGGTCGTCGTCGACGAACTGCCTGAAGATCACGGCTTCGACCGTAACACCCGCGACGGCTTGTTTTCTTGAAGTGCTCGTGCGAGAGAAAGGCAGATGTTGGGTATACGACTGGAGACCTGATCTGCTGGAAGGGGGAGCAATGAAGCGTCTCGTTGTCGGACTGTCCCTGCTCGTCCTGGCGCTGGCCTTACCGCTCGTCGCGCTCGGTGACGTGACGGTTGGATCTGGAGGCGGAACTCCGGGTACGTCGCTCAATTTCACACTGGTCGGGACGAATCCGCTCTTCTCGCGCGGCATGAACGCCGCGCTCGCGGTCTACGACCACTACGTCTACATCGGGAACCGCACCGACGGCTCGGATACCTGCGGGATCGGCGACCCGCGGCGCGGGGTCGTGCCCTGTCCGCACCCGCATCCAGGGATCCTGATCGCCGACATCGCAGATCCCACGAACCCGACCGTGGTCGGTGAGATCGGATCGCCGTACGCCGGCCAGGTCGGGATCACAACACGCGAGCTCCGCGTCTGGCCGCAGAAAAAGCTGCTGATGGTGATGACCTTCCGCTGCAGCTCCGTCATCCACGCCTGCCCACTGGGGAATGACACGACGTTCCCGTTCGACATCAAGTTCTTCGACCTCACCGATCCGGTGCATCCGGCCTTCATCTCGAGCTACGTGCCGACCTCGGTCGCCGGTCAGCAGGTGAAGCCGCACGAGATGTTCCTCTGGGTTGACCCAAAGAACCCGGACCGGGCGCTGCTCTGGCTCTCGACGCCGTTCAGCGGGACCCATTCCGACAACTCGGCGCGGCCACAACTGATGGTCGTCGACATCAGCGCCGTGCCCTCCGGGGGCGCGGCGCGGGAGGTCGCCGAGGGGAACTGGAACCAGTTCTTCCCCGGTTCGGCCAACCAGGCGAACTACGACTTCGACCTCGCGCTGCACTCGATGACGCCTTCGTTCGACGGTACGCGCACCTACCTCGCCTATCTGCGCGGCGGCTTCGGCGTCCTCGACACGAGCAAGGTCGCGAACGACCAAGTGCCCGCAGGAACGGTCGAGAGCCTGAACGACAACCTGCTGACGCCGGTTCCCTTCCCGACCTGGGGCACGGGGCCGCACTGCGACGGCCATACAGCGGCGGGCTGTGCCGAGAGCCACTCGGCGGTGCCGCTGCCGGGTCGGCCATTCGCGCTTACGATCGACGAGGTCTACGGCAGCTTCACGACGCCGTCGTTCGGCTGGCCTTGGGGCTGGGCTCGCCTTTGGAACATCGCTCAGCCGCGCAGACCACACATCATCGGCCAATACAAGCTGCTCCAGAACACGAGCGCCTACACGCCGGCGCCCGGCGAAAACGAGTTCAACTCGTACTCGTCGCACAACCCGACCGTGCTGAGGAACTTGATCTTCGATTCCTGGCACTCCGGAGGCGAGCAGGCGATCGACGTCTCCGACCCGGGCAGCCCGGTGCAGGCGGGCTGGTTCTCACCCACGCCGCTGGCGGCGGTGGCGAATGAGGATCCAGCCCTCTCGCGGGGGCCGAACAAGGTCGTCGTCTGGAGCTTCCCGATCATCCGGGATGGGCTGATCTACGTCATCGACATTCGGAACGGGCTGTACGTGCTGCGCTACACCGGCCCGCACGCTGATGAGGCCGCGGGGATCTCCTTCCTCGAGGGGAACTCGAATCTCGGCGACGCCGGGCGGCTCGCGAAGAGCGCGGCTCCGTAGCTCGGACGAGGGCCGGCACGCGCTTCGCGTGCCGGCCCTCTCCCCCGCTGTTCTTGACCTTCCGCTCGCACCCGCTCAGAATGGGGCTGCCGCAGTTCACCATCACTCGGGAGGGGTCAATGAGGAGTCGGATTTTTCTCGCTATCGCCGCGATCGCCGCGATCGCCGCTGTTTCAGCGCCGGCTGCATTCGCCAACCACTCGTGGAATGGCTATCACTGGGCGCGAACGTCGAACCCGTTCACAATCAAGCTCGGCGACAACGTCAGCGGGCTCTGGGACGGGATGCTGGTGACCGCATCGTCGGATTGGTCGAAGTCGACGGTGATGGACACGACCATCGTCGCCGGCAGCGCGAGGCCAAAAAACTGCCGGCCGACCGCCGGACGCGTCGAAGTGTGTAGCGCCAGCTACGGCAACACCGGTTGGCTTGGGGTCGCGAGCGTCTGGCTGCAGTCAGGCACGACACACATCGTGCAGGGAACGGTCAAAAACAACGACTACTACTTCGGTAGCTCGAGCTACCAGTACAACAATACGGCCGAGATGCAGCACGTGATCTGCCAGGAGATTGGGCACACCTTCGGGCTCGACCACCAGAGCACCGACGGTTCATCGCTCAATACCTGCATGGACTACTACCACAACACCTCGGCCTCAGACACCAAAAGCACCCACCCGAACCAGCACGATTACGACGAGCTGGCCACGATCTACACGCACCTCGACTCCTCGACGACGATCGGCGCCGCGACGGGGTCGCAGCTGGTCCCACTCGGGCAGATGGGCGAGTCGAAGTACGTCGACCGGCTGGCGAACGGACTAACGCGGATCACGTACGTCCGCTGGGCGAACCCCATTCACACGAGTCTGTAGAGGAACACTTAGCGGCGCGAGAGCCCGCGACGCGGGCTCTCGCGCCAGTTCAGCCGCGTCCCTTTGCCACCACTCCGCCGCAGACGACTTCGTCATGGACTGGGCGGCGATTTGGCGGTCGTGGCGGTACGACACGCCGGGCATCAACATCACTAGGAAGGCTCGTGCTGCCGCGCGAGCCGGAGCGTGTCACTCCTCGCCAGCGGTCAGCCAGCGCCGCAATCCAAGGAAGAAAATTGCGCCGAGCAGCGCAGCCGCGGTCGCCGCGGCGATCGTGACCCACACGGCCGTGCCTCGCGCCGCCGGCTCGATGTCGAGCGGAACGGGGAACTCCTCGACGCGACCGCGCGGCAACGCGAAGTGCTCGGTCGCGTGGAAGACGATGCTGCCCTTGCTCTCGGGCAACTCGACGACGAGCTTGAATGTGTCGTGCTTCCCGGCGCGAATCGACCCCCCGCGCCAGGTCGCAGACCGCCCTCGCACGAAGGCAGTCCAGCCCGGCTTGGGCCGCGCCTGGCCGATCTTCACGCTCTGCGGAGCGATAACGACGATGCGATCGATCCGCGATGTCCCCTGCTCCGCGAACGTCTCGTCGGGCACGCTGAACGTAAGCGTGGTTTCGGACCCCGCTTTCGCCTGGCCGGGGCTGACGGAGATGTGCGCGGAGGCGGTTGGTGAGACGCTGAATGCCCCGAGCGCGACGAGGCCGAGGCTACAAGCCCAGGTGCCGCGCAATGACCATCCTCTGCACCTCGTTCGTTCCCTCGCCGATCTCGAGGATCTTCTGGTCGCGATACAGCCGCGAGATAGCGAACTCGTCCATGTAGCCGTAGCCGCCGTGCACCTGCAGCGCCCAGTTGACAACGCGGTTCGACATCTCGCCGGAGTAGAGCTTCGCGATCGCCGCCTCCTTGCCGAACGGCCGTCCCTGGTCCTTGACCCAGGCGACCTTGTAGACGAGGTTCCGCGCCGCCTCGATCTCGGTCGCCATGTCGACGAGCCGGAACTGCACCGCCTGGAACTTCGCCACCGGGCGACCGAACTGCTCCCGCTCGCGCGCGTAGGCGGCTGCGAGGTCGTAGGCGCCCTGCGCGAGCCCGACCGCCATCGCGGCGACGGAGATCCGGCCGCCGTCGAGGATCTCGAGGAACTGGCCGAAGCCTTGGCCCCGCGGGCCGAGCAGGTTCCCCTCAGGTACGGCGCAGTCGCGGAACGAGAGCTCGCGCGTGTCGGAGGCGTGCCAGCCCATCTTCTCCATCGGCGGCGAGATCTCGTAGCCCGGCGTTCCGTTCGGAACGATCAGGTTCGAGAGCTCGCCCTCGCCGGTCCGGGCCGTGATCGTCACGCAGGCGGTGATGTCAGTGCCGGCGTTGGTGATGAAGATCTTCGAGCCGTTGACGATCCACTGACCGTCCCGCAGCGTGGCGGTCGTGCGGGACGCACCCGCGTCGGAGCCCGCGCCCGGCTCGGTTAGCCCGAACGCCGCGAGCCGCTTGCCCGAGGCGAGCTGCGGCAGCCATTCGCGCTTCTGCTCCTCGTTCCCGAAGTAGAAGATCGGCAGCGTCCCGAGCGAGTGGTGCGCGGCGAGCGTGATCGCAACGGAGGAATCGATCCGCGTCAGCTCCTCGACCGCGATCGCGTACGAGACGGTGTCGGCGCCCGCGCCGCCGTACTCCTCCGGCACGGTCATACCCATCAAGCCGAGCTCGGCCAGCTCGGCGACGAGCTCGTACGGGAAGCGGTGCTCGCGGTCGAGCTCGGCGGCCACGGGCGCGATCCGCGACTCCGCGAACTTTCGCACGGTGTCGCGCACGAGCTGCTGCTCGGGCGTCAGGTCGAAGTTCAAGCGGCCGCGGCCAGCCTGTCGATGAGCTCGCAGATCAGGCGGACGCCGTAGCCCGTGCCGCCGCGCTGCCAGAGATAGTCGTGCCGCGGCCACGTCAGGAAGCCGGTTCCGGCCATGTCGACGTGGGCCCAGGGCCCCTCGCCCGCGAACTCGCGCAGGAACTCGGCCGCGAGCACGGGGACACCCTGCCTGCGGATGTTCGAGTTCTTCAGGTCGGCGTAGTCGGAATCCACATAGCGGCGGTACCGCGAATGGAGCGGCCATGGCCAGGCGTGGTCGCCGCTCGCCTCGCCGGCCTCGACGACGAGCGTCCGCCAGTCGCTGTCGTTCGCGAAGACGCCGGCGTAGAAATCGCCGAGCGCGCGGTCCATCGTTCCCGTGAGCGTCGCGAAATCGACGACGTGGGTGGCCCCGAGTTGCCTGGCGTAGGGGAGGGCGTCGGCGAGCACGAGCCGCCCCTCCGCGTCGGTGTCGATGACCTCGATCGTCTTCCCGTTCATCGCCGTCAGGATGTCGCCGGGGCGGTAGGCGCCGCCGCCGATCGCGTTCTCGGTCGCTCCCACGACTCCCAGCACTTGCACCGGCGGCTCGAGCTCGGCCACTGCGCCGAGCGCCGCGATTACGGCGCCGCCGCCGGCCATGTCGCCCTTGAGGTCCTCGAGGTAGGTCGGCTTCTTGAGCGAAATGCCGCCGGTGTCGAACGTGACTGCCTTGCCGACCAGTCCGAGCACGACGTCCTCGCGGGTGCGCTGCGGGGGCTCATAGCGCATCACGATCAACCGCGGCGGGTTGTGGCTTCCCTGAGCGACGCCGGCGAAGGCGCCCATACCGAGCTGGCCGATCCGGTCGAGGTCGAGCGTCTCCATGGAGAGCCGCGGCGAGCCACCGGCGATCTCGGCCGCGCGTTCGGCGAGGCGCTCGGGTGTCAGCTCGTTCGGTGGCGCGTTGGCCAGATCACGCGCGCGATTCGTCCACTGGGCGACGACCGCCGCGCGCCGCGCGGCTGCTCGGGCGTCGGCATCGCTGGAAATGATCGTGAGGAGCTCGAGCCGCGGCGCCTGGGGCGAGCTCTTCCACCGACCGGGATCGTAGGAGCCGAGAAAGGTCCCGTCGACGATCGCCCGCGCCTGCTCGGCGGCAGAGAGGGGCAGCGATTCGTCGAGGAGCCAGGCGATGCTCCGCGCAAAGCCGCGCGCCTCGCGCGCGACCGTGCCGGCCGCGGTGCGTACCGAATCCGCGTCCAGAGCCTCGCGGGCGCCGATGCCGGCGATCGCGAGCCGTCCGGCCTTCAGCTCGCCGTTGAGATGCAGCAGCGGCGCCGTCTGCAGCTTTCCGCTCACCTCGCCCTGCTCGACGAGCTCCGCCAAGCGTTCCCCCAGGCGTCCATTCAGCGCCGCGACGGGTCCCGCCAGCGGGGCGGAGGCGAGCAGGGGTGCGGCAAGAACGTCGGCCTCGACGGACTCCGGCGATCCGGCTTCGACCTCGACCCGCATCGGGGCGCGATGCTATCCGACCTTCCTCGTAGTCTCACTCGAATGCGGGGCCGGTCTCAACTTCGGCGCCGGCGCGCCGATAGAGCGACTATGGCGGTACCAGCTTTGCTGCGGCTCGTCTCTCAGCGCCCCCGACCGGGGCGGCAGCTCGACCCCGAGACGCTGAGACAGCACCACACGTCGCTCGTCAACGAGCGCCAGCAGCTGCGCCGCGACGGCGCCGCCGCCGAGGAGCTCGAGCGCAACCGGCTTGCAATCGTGCAGTGCCAGTGGGAGCTCTCGCGCGCCCTGATCGAGCGCTACCACGATCCGGTCGCCGCTCCCAGCGTGGCCTGAGTCGCACCGCTCGCTAGCCTGCGCGCGTGCGGGCCGAGCTCGACAAGCGTGCAATGGCGGCGCTCTCGAGCGGCCACTGCGCGACCGACTTCGCGAACGGCGCTCTGCCTGCGCTGCTGCCCTTCTTCGTCGAGAAATTCGACCTCTCGTACACGCTGGCGGCGGCCGCGGTGCTGGCCTCCGCGGTCTCGTCGTCGATCGTGCAGCCATTGTTCGGGCTCTGGTCCGACCGGCGTGGAGCGATCTGGCTGCTGCCGGGCGGTGTTGCGCTCGCCGGAATCGGGATCGCGCTGGCTTCGGCGGCGCCGACCTATCCGCTGGTGCTGCTCTTCGTCGTCGTCTCAGGCCTCGGTGTGGCGGCCTTTCATCCCGAGGGCTCGAAGTTCGCCGCTTTCGCCGGCGGCCGTCGGCGGGCGAGCGCGATGTCCCTCTTCTCGATCGGCGGCAACTTCGGCTTCGCGCTCGGGCCGATCGCGGCAACACCGCTCGTGCTCGCGTTCGGTCTCAACGGCGGGCTGCTGCTCGCCGTGCCCGGCCTCGCCGTGGCAGTCGCGCTGCTACTGCTCGCGCCATTCCTCGGTTCCTTTGCGCCCGAGCGTGGACGGCAGGTGGAGACGGACGAGCCCGATCGCGTGGGAGCCCTGTTGCTGCTGCTCGGCGTGATCGCCTTTCGCAGCGTCGCCTGGTTCGGTCTGATCACGTTCGTGCCGCTCTGGGAGGTCTCGCTCGGGCACTCGAAGGCGCACGGGAACCACCTGCTCTCGCTGATGCTGCTCGCCGGGGGGCTGGGCACGCTTGCTGCCGGGCCCCTGGCCGACCGCTTCGGCCGCCGGCCGGTCCTGCTTGCGAGTACCGCGGCGACGGCGCCGCTGATCCTTGTCTTCGTTCTCGTCGGTGGCGTCCCGGGAGCGATCGCGCTGGCGGGGGTCGGGATCTCCGTGATCGCGACCTTCGGCGTGACGATGGTGATGAGCCAGGAGTACCTGCCACGTCACATCGGCGTGGCCTCAGGGCTGTCGATTGGGCTCTCGATCGGCCTCGGCGGCGTCGGCGCGGTTGCCCTCGGCGCGGTTGCCGACTCCATCGATCTGCGCGT
Organism: Actinomycetota bacterium; assembly: GCA_005888315.1. Classification (GTDB taxonomy): domain Bacteria; phylum Actinomycetota; class Thermoleophilia; order Gaiellales; family Gaiellaceae; genus 13-2-20CM-68-14. The sequence goes on from VAWH01000027.1 coordinate 35,200, forward strand.
CGCCCTTTATGCCGCTGCCGGATCGGCGCTCGCCGCGCTCGCGCTGACCGCGCTGTTGCCGTCGTCGCGTCCTTCGCGCCGGCTCGCCGCCGAGCCCGTTGTCCCGTGAGCCGCCGCCAGGCGCGTCGTCTTAACCCGGTTTTTGGGCCCAGCGCCGCCCCGCGTTTCTTCAGCCCGTGAGCTAAGGTCGCGCTCGTGGGAGCCGAGAACCCCCGTCAGTTCTTCGAGGGCCTCGAGACGCGCGCCGCGGCGTCCTCGAAGGCGGCCGGGCTGAACGCGACCTACCTCTTCGACATCGATGGGGCGGGCAAGTGGACGGTGCGCGTCGAGAACGGCAAAGTCAGCGTCCGCGAGGGCGAGGAGGAGGCGGAAACGACGATCTCGGCGTCCGAGGACACATTCATGAAGATCGTCAACGGCGAGCAGAACGCGACCAGCGCGTTCATGATGGGCAAGCTGAAGGTCCGCGGCGACATGGGCAATGCAATGAAGCTGCAGCAGCTCTTCTGAGCCTTGCAAAAGCCCCCTAGCGAAGAGTTTTACGCGCCCGTCAGTCCTCCAACTCGACCAGCACCGTTCCACCCGCGACACGGTCGCCTTCGGCCACGTTGACGCTGCTGACCACCGCCTCGTACGGAGCAACGACGGGCGTTTCCATCTTCATCGCTTCCAGCACGACGAGCGGCTGACGGGCCGCGACGCGGTCGCCGGGCGCGACGGCGACGCGGATCACCGTGCCCGGCATCGGGGCCGTCAGCGCGCTGTGCTCGCCTGTGTGCCGCTGGTTGTGCAAGGCGGTGTCGGGGTCGGCGAGGGGATGCGGGGCAGGCGCAGGCAGGTTCAGGCGCCACGGCATCGCCCAGGGTTCGCTCGGCAGGCGCGCAGGGGTGGCCGACAGTGCCGGAAAGTCGGTCAGGAACGCGGTCGTCGTCCGCCGGCCCGAACGGCCGGGTGCGAGACGAGCCAGCGCAGGAACGGCAAGTTGGTCATGACGCCCTCGACCTTGGTCTCGCCCAGCGAGCTCTCCAGTCGGGCGAGTGCCTCTTCGCGAGTCGTCCCCGAGGCGATCAGCTTGGCTATGAGCGGGTCGTAGGCGATGCCGACCTCGTCGCCCTCGGCAACGCCGGCGTCGACGCGGATCGCGTCGGGCAGGCGCAGGCGCTCCACGGTCCCGGCCTGCGGGAGGAAGTCGACCGGATCTTCGGCGTAGAGCCGAACCTCGACCGCGTGACGGCGGAACGTGGCCTCGGGATCGGCGATCGGCTCGCCGCGGGCGATCGCGAGCTGGAGCGCGACCAGGTCGAGTCCGGTCGCCTCCTCGGTGACGGGATGCTCGACCTGGATGCGCCCGTTTAGCTCGAGGAAGAAGAACTCACCGCCGTCGAGCAGGAACTCGACCGTGCCGAGGCTGCGGTAGCCGATCGCTTGCGCGAAGGCGATCGCCGCGTCGCTCATCTGCCGGCGCAGCTCGGGGTCGAGAGCGGTCGAGGGCGCCTCCTCCAGCACCTTCTGGTGCCGCCGCTGGATCGAGCACTCGCGCTCGCCGAGCGAGTAGATGTGACCGTGCTCGTCGGCGAGCAGCTGGATCTCGACATGCCGGGGCCGCTCGAGATAACGCTCGAAGAAAAGGGTCTCGTCGCCGAAAGCGGCCTTGGCCTCGCGGCCGGCCGCCGCGACTGCATCCGGGAGCCCGCTCGGCTCGCGAACGATCCGCATCCCGCGCCCGCCGCCCCCGGCGGCCGCCTTGATCATCAGCGGGAAGCCGATCTCCTCCGGTTCGCCGCTCGGCAGGACGGGGACGCCGGCTCCCTCGGCCGCGCGCTTCGCCTCGAGCTTGTCGCCGCCGCGGCGCAGGGAGTCGTAGGTGGGACCAACGAAGACGAGCCCCCCAGCCTCGACGGCTTCGGCGAAGTCGGCGTTCTCGGCAAGGAATCCGTAGCCCGGGTGGATCGCGTCCGCGCCGGCCTGCCTCGCGGCGCGAATGTGTTCCTCGGAGTGGAGGTAGTTGTCGATCTCGACGACCTCGTTCGCTCGGCGCGCATGCAGCGAGCCCTCGTCGTCGGGAGCGACAACCGCCACCGTCGCAATCGCTTCGGCCGCGCAGGCGCGGAAGACCCGGATTGCGATCTCGCCGCGGTTGGCTACGAGGAGCTTCCGGATCTCCACGCGGCGGGACGCTTGTCGAGGAAGGCGCGGAGACCTTCCTGGCCTTCCGGGCTCGTGCGCAGCTTCGCCGCCAGACGGGCCGCCCTCTCGCCGTCCGGCCGCTCGCGGATCAGTCGCTTCGCCGCGCGTGTCGCTTCCGGGCCCGCGCTCAGCAGCTCACCGACGAGGCTGTCGACCGAGGCGTCCAGGTCGGCCGCGAGTTGATGGACGAGGCCGATTCGGAGCGCCGTCTCGGCATCGAAGCGTTCGCCGGTCAGGAAGAAGCGACGCGCTGCCGCGGTGCCGATTCGCGGAAAGACGAACGGCGAGATAACGGCCGGGACGATCCCGAGCTTGACCTCGGAAAAGCCGAAAACCGCAGCGGGCGCCGCGACGGCGACGTCGGTGCAGCAGACGAGCCCCGAGCCGCCGCCGAGCGCGTAGCCCTGGACCCGCGCGACGACCGGGGCCGGGCAGGAGTCGATCGTCGCGAGCATCCGGTAGAGGCGGAGCGCGTCCTCGACGTTTTCGTCGTAGGAGAGATCGATTGCCGAACGCTGCCAGTCGACGTCGGCGCCGGCGCAGAAGCTCTCGCCGTCACCCGCCAGCACCACTGCTCGCGCGTCGCCGACGTCGGAGAAGGCCTCGGTCAGCTCGCGAATCAGTTCGGCATCGAACGCGTTGCGGCGTTCCGGGCGCGCCAGCGTGATCCGCAGCAGCGGGCCGTCACGCTCGATCCGCAGCGCGCTCACTCGCAGGAGCTTAGATTGGTCAGATGCTGAAAGGCGCTCTCGCGGCCGCCGTGACGCCGCTCGCCGGCGGCGGCGACACGCTCGACGAGGATCCGTTCGATCCGCTCGTCGCATTCCTCGAGGCCGCCGGGCTGGATGGTCTGCTCGCGCTCGGGACCACCGGCGAAGGGATCCTGCTCGCGGCCGCCGAGCGCCGCCGCGCCGCCGAGCTCTTCGTCGCCGCGAGGCCGGAAGGATTTGCTGTCGCCATCCACTGCGGGGCCCAGACGACTCGCGAGACCGTTGAACTTTCAGCGCACGCCGCCGATCTAGGCGCCGATGCGGTTGCCGTGATCGGGCCGCCGTACTTCGCGCTCGACGAGCGGGCGCTGCTCGAGCACTTTGCGGCCGCGGCGCAGGCCTGTGAGCCGCTTCCCTTCTATGTCTACGAGTTCGAAGCGCGAAGCGGTTATGCGGTTCCACTGGGCGTTCTGCACCGCTTGCGCGACCAGGCAGCGAACTTCGCCGGCCTTAAGGTGTCGGACCGGCCCTGGGAGCGCTTCGAGCCCTATCTGATCGAGGGCTTGGACGTCTTCGTCGGGCCGGAGGGGCTGATCCAGCGGGGCCTCGCGGACGGCGCCGTGGGGGTTGTGTCCGGCCTCGCGACGGCGTTTCCCGGGGAGGTGGCGGCCGCGGTTCGCGGCGTCCCGGGCCCCGATCTCGAGTCGCTGCGTGACGGTCTGGAGCAATTTCCTTTTCATGCCGCCGCGAAGCGCGTGCTCCGAAGGCGTGGAGTGCCGATCCGGGAGGACGTACGTCGGCCACTACGTGGCCTGACGGAGGACGAGCGCGACGAGTTCGACCGATGGTTCGGATCGTTGTAGCCGGCGCCGGGGCGGCCGGAGCGAGCGTGGCCTATCACCTGGCCGAGCTCGGAGCCCGGCAAGTGGTTCTGTGTGACCGTGGCCCGGTCGCGGGCGGGGCCACCGCGAAGGCGATGGGCGGCGTGAGACAGCAGTTTTCGACCGCGGCTGAGGTCAAGCTCGCTCAGTCGAGCATCCGCTTCTTCGAGCAGCTGGGGTCGCCTCTCTTCGATCAGGTCGGTTACCTGTTCCTGGCCACGACGGAAGCGGGCCTGGCGGAGCTCGAAGAGCGGGCAGAGCTGCAGCGCTCGCTCGGAGTCCCGGTCGAAGCGGCGCTTGCGCCAGCCGGCGTACGCGCCGACGATGTCGTCGGCGCCGTCGTCTGTTGGCAGGACGGCGTCGCCGATCCGCCGGCGGTGACGCGCGAGCTAGTGCGACGGGCGGCGGAACGTGGGGTGGAGGTACGCGAGCACGAGGACGCGGCCGAGCTCGACGCGGACGTCTTCGTGATCGCCTCCGGCCCTTGGTCCGCCGAACTCGGTCGGACGCTGGGGGTCGAGCTGCCGATCAAGCCGCTCTGCAGGCAGCTGCTCGCGACCGCTCCGATCGCGGGGCTCCCGGCCGATCTGCCGATGACGATCGAGGCCGAGACCGGCTTTCACTTCCGCCGCCGCGGCGACCGGCTGGTACTCGCGATGAGCGATCCCGAGCCGCGCTGGGGGTTCGACGAAGTGGTCGACGACACACTCTTCGACGATCGCCTCGCGCGGCTCGTCCAGCGCTATCCGGCAGCCGCGGGCACGCGCATCGACCGCGCGTGGGCGGGTCTCTACGACATGACGCCGGACGCCCATCCGATCCTCGGCCGCGTCGCAGAAGGCGTCTATGCCGCCTGCGGCTTCTCGGGACACGGCTTCATGCAGAGCCCCGCCGTGGGACGGGCGGTGGCGGAGGAGATTCTCGGTCTGGAGCCGAGCTTCGACGTCTCGCCGTACCGACTCGAACGCTTCGAGCGAGGCGCCGTCTTTCCCGAAGAAGTGGTGCTGTAAGAGTCTCGCTTTCGGCGCGAATCCGTCACCCACTCGCGCGTGTTTGCGCGGTACGCTCGCCGCGGGCGGCGGGTGGACCTAGCCACCACCCGGGGTGGGGATGCGCGCGCGTGTACCTAGAACCTTAAAACCCGCGTTCGATCGTCGTCTTCGAGTCCGCGAGGGTTCCAGAGAACGAAGCGAATGAGCACGCGCCTATTCGAAGAACCGCTCGTGGTACGGCAGCTTCTCGAGCAGCTGCTTGATCTCTCGGAGGACATCCGCTTCCTCATGACCGAAGTCGTCGAGGTAGGAGTGCAGCGCGCTGCGGACGAGCTTCAGCTCTTCGTTCGTGAGCTCGATCGTGTGGTTGGCCATCAGAAATGCCCCCTCGGTTCATAGCTCCCGCGGCGGGCGCCGACCGCGACAAAGGTGAGTCCGTCTGCTCCCGAGGTCGGACCGCGGGTCGTCTCGGGGTCGAATCTGAGCACGTCACCCTCCCGAACAGGGACTTCCTCCCCGTCGATCGCGTACGTGCCCGAGCCGCGAACGATCACGTTGACTTCCTCCTGGCCCGACTCGCGCTCGTCGTGGATTCGCCCGCCGAAGTCGGGCGGTAGCTCGAACCAGTTGATCCCGAACGCCTCCACGCCGAGCTCTCGGCGCACGAACCGGACCGCACCTCCGGGCCCGGCGGGTTCGATCTCGTGCACGTTGACCTTCGAGTAGCCCATCAGCCTCCTCTCACATCCGAAAGACGCCGAACGTCGTCTCCGGGATCGGCGCGTTGAGGGCGGCCGAGATCCCGAGGGCGAGCACGCGCCGCGTGTCGAGCGGGTCGATGATGCCGTCATCCCACAGCCGTGCGGTCGAGTAGTAGGGATTGCCTTCCTCCTCGTACTTCGCACGGATCTCCTCCGGATCGGCGTCGCCCACCATCGTCAGCACGGTCGCCGCCTGCTCGCCGCCCATCACCGAAATGCGTGCGTTCGGCCACATCCAGAGCTGGCGCGGCGAGTAAGCCCGGCCGCACATGCCGTAATTGCCCGCGCCGAAGGAACCGCCGATCACGATCGTGAACTTCGGCACCTCGGCGCAGGCGACGGCGGTCACCAGCTTGGCGCCGTCGCGCGCGATCCCGCCGGCCTCGTACTCCTTGCCCACCATGAAGCCCGTGATGTTCTGCAGGAAGACGAGCGGGATCTTCCGCTTGCAGGCGAGCTCGATGAAGTGCGCGCCTTTCTGCGCGGACTCGGCGAAGAGGACGCCGTTGTTCGCGAGAATCGCGACCGGGAGACCCTCGATCCGGGCGAAGCCGCAGACGAGCGTCTCGCCGTAGAGCGCCTTGAACTCGTCGAAGCGGCTGCCGTCGACAATCCGGGCGATCACCTCGCGCGGGTCGAACGGCTCGCGATAGTCATCGGGAATCAGGCCGTAGAGCTCTGCGAGGTCGGCGGCGGGCTCCTGTCCCGGGACCAGGTCCCAGGGCATGTCCTTCGGAGGCAGGTTGAGGTTTCGCGCGATCTGGCGGACGAGCGCGAGCGCGTGCTCGTCCGAGGTCGCGTAATGGTCGGCGACTCCGGAGAGACGCGTGTGCACGTCCGCGCCGCCGAGCTCCTCTGCCGAGACTTCCTGCCCGGTTGCCGCTTTCACGAGCGGCGGCCCGCCGATGAAGATCGTGCCGGTGCCCTTGACGATGATCGTCTCGTCGCTCATCGCCGGCACGTAGGCGCCACCGGCCGTGCACGAGCCCATCACCGAGGCGATCTGCGGAATCCCTTTCGCGGACAGCCGCGCCTGATTGAAGAAGATGCGGCCGAAATGGTCGCGGTCGGGGAAGACCTCGGCCTGCAACGGAAGAAACGCCCCGCCCGAGTCGACGAGATAGACGCACGGCAGGTGGTTCTGGTCGGCGATTTCCTGCGCGCGCAGGTGCTTCTTCACCGTTAGCGGAAAGTAGGTGCCGGCCTTGACGGTGGCGTGGTTGGCGATCACGACGCACTCCTGGCCCTCGATCACGCCGATCACGGTGACGATCCCCGCGGCGGGCGCCTGCCCGTCGTACAGGTCCCAGGCCGCTAGCGCGGAGAGCTCGAGGAAGGCGGAACCCGGATCGACGAGCCGGTCGATCCGCTCGCGCGCGGTCAGCTTGCCGCGCGAGCGGTGCCGGTCGACCGCCTTCTCACCGCCGCCGAGCGCGACCTGAGCGGTGCGCTCGCGCAACTCGGCGACGAGCCCCTCCATCCGCCCGCGGCGGCGCTCGTGCTCCTCGCTCGGCTCGACGTGCGACTCGAGAACGGCCACGCGCTGAGCCTAACCGAGGTTCTCGACGTACTTCTTCGG
>VAWH01000027.1:42316-55263 GCA_005888315.1 Actinomycetota bacterium
ACGACCGTCATTCCGTTCACGAGACTCGAGCCTGGCAACTCCGAGCAGGCAGACGCGGCCACGCCGTTCGACATCAACGGCACCGGCACGACGAAGTAAGGATCAACGCTTCGGGAGGGCCGCCCACTTGCGGCCCTCCCGACACGAGCAAAGAGAGACGACGCGAAATGCCACGGCCTCAGCTGCAAGAGCCCCGCCAGCTCGCACTAACTCGACAATCGATGGGAAGGAGGCCCCGCTGCCCGGGGCCTCCTCGCGTCAAAGCTGCTGCCGAACGCCCGCCTCAGCCTCGAGCCGGTCGAGCTGCGCGTCCAGCCCCTCGAAGGACTCGGCGGCGGCGCCCCGGCGGAAGAGCGGCAGCACCTCGCGCTGGTGGGCGTCCTCGAGTCCGAGCGCAGCGCCCCCGTACATGGCGAGCGCGGCAAGCGCCAGCACGAAGCCGCCCGGGTAGAAACCCTTGCCGCGGGCGCTCGTCTCGGAGGGCCACCTCGCGCGACTGCAGCAGGAAACCGAGAATTGGCCCGGAACAGGGTCCGGCTCATGGGCCGTCGCGCTTGCATCCTGGCGCTGGTCGCCGCCGCCTCACTCGCCGCCGCTACGGCGGCACGGTCTGCCTCCCCCAACGTGGCCGCGCTGCAGCTTGCGCTCTTCCAGCGCGGTTTCTACAAGGGTGCGTTCGACGGCATCGCAGGCCCACAGACCCGGCGTGCGACCAAGCGGTTTCAATGGCGGCACCATCTTCGGCCCGACGGAGTAGCGGGACCGAAGACCCGAAGTGCGCTCGGCCGCTGGGCTCGACACGACCTCGGTCGGCGACTGCTTCGGCGCGGCCGACGCGGCTGGGATGTCGCCCAGTTGCAGTTCCTGCTGCGACGGAACGGGATCTTCGTCTCCCTGGACGGCATCTTCGGACAGATCACGCAGGCAGCAGTGCTCGGTATTCAGCGCGGAGCCGATCTGAAGGCAGACGGCGTCGTGGGGCCGCAGACGATCGGCGTTCTCCGCCGGACGCGCGGCCGTCTCACCCGGCTCGGTGCTCAGGCTCACGTCCGCGGGCAGATCGACCGCTGGTCGCGCTACTACGGCGTCGACGGTCGGCTCGCCTGTGCGCTTGCCTGGATGGAGTCGGGACATCAGCCCGACCTGACCTCCTCCACCGGCGCGTGGGGCGTCTTCCAGATCATGCCGGGGACGTGGCGATATGTGGAGCGCGTCCTTGCCGACCGCCGCTATCCGCGCAACGTCGAGGGCAATGTTCGCGTCGGCCTGCTCTACTTGCGACACCTGCTGCAGAGGTTCGGCGGCACGCGCGCAGCGCTGGCTGCCTGGTACATCGGCCCAGCGTTCGTGCAAAAGCACGGCATCGGCCGCCGCGGGCAATGGTTCGCCGAGAACGTGCTGGCGATCCGCCCGCGTTGCTGATGCGAGACAGCGGCGCCTTGACGGACGGGCCGATGCGGCCGCTCCATGGACGGGTGCCAGAATGGTCGCACTCGCCGAGCGGGGCTGCGGATTTAGCGATGATCGGCGGGCTTTCGTGTTACAGGGGCGGCAGGACTCGAACCTGCAACCCCCGGTTTTGGAGACCGGTGCTCTGCCAGTTGAGCTACGCCCCTTGGGTTGCGCGAGCGATTCTAGCCGCGCCCCTTTTGTGGCCTTGCCGACGTTGCCGGCCAGGCCACTAGCATCCTGGCGTGGCTCCGCCTGGGCAGCGCCGCGCTCTCGGCGCGCTGTTTCTCGTGCTGGCGCTGATGCTCGCGGGCGTCGCGACGGCCGCGGCTGACGCCGCCAGGCACGAAGCCGGACTCCTCGTGATCACGTTTGCTGCCGGCGCCCTCGCGCTCTGGCTCGGTCTGCTCGCCTTCCGCGCTCTGCGACCGCGCTGAGGAACCCGCCGGGTTAGCCCGTATTCTCTGACCGTGGCCGCCAAGCCCGACGACACCCAGTCGCTGTGGCAGGAGTACCGCAGAACCGCCGACCAGAGCCTGCGCGAGCGCCTGATCTTGACCTACGCGCCGCTCGTCAAATACGTCGCGGGCCGCGTCGGCAGCGGGCTCCCGAGCCATGTCGACGAGAGCGACCTCGTCCAGTACGGCCTGCTCGGCCTGATCGGCGCGATCGAGCGCTACGACCCTGATCGCGACGTCAAGTTCGAGACCTATGCCATCGCGCGCATCAAGGGCTCGATCATCGACGAGCTGCGAGCGATGGACTGGGTGCCGCGCTCGGTGCGCTCGCGGGCGCGCGACATCGAGCGTGCGATCGGCGGCCTCGAGGCGAAGCTAGGCCGGGCGCCGACCGACGAGGAGGTTGCGAAGCAGCTCGACATGAGCGAGGAGGAGCTCGACGACAGCCTCACCGAGATCGGCCGCTCGTCGATAGGCGCGCTCGACGAGCTCTGGACCGTTTCGTCGTCGGGCGGCGACAGGATCGCCCTGATCGACACGATCGAGGACACCCAGGGTCCGGAGCCGCAGTCGGCGCTCGCCGAGACGGAGATGCGGGAGGCGCTCGGTGAGGCGATCTCGCGGCTCCCAGAACGCGAGAAGCTCGTCGTGACGCTCTACTACTACGAGGAGCTGACCCTGCGCGAGATCGGCGAGGTGCTCGGGGTGACGGAATCGCGGGTCTCCCAGCTGCACACGAAGGCGATCCTGCGCCTCAAGGCCCGACTCGCAGGCTCGCCCGCGCGCGAACCGCTCGGCCGCTAACCACGCGAGCTAACCGCGCGAGCGCCAGCGCGTCTAAGTTGAGCGACTCCCACGAAAGGGAGTAGTCTCGCCATGTGGAGAGGGGTCCACTCGGGACCGGGTCTCAAGAAAGGAAGGATTAACGTGAAGCATCGAGCACTGCTCGTCGTGGCAGGGCTGGTTGGTGCGGCGACACTGATTGTGTCGCTGAGCGTCGCGGCAGCCGGGACGTCGCGTCCCACCGCACACGCCGCGCCTGCCAAGTCCGCCGCGATCGCGCCGCCGAAGGTGCCAAATGCCGCGGCGATCAAAGCCAAGTACCACGGTCAGAAGATCACGTTCGTCGGCGACTCCGTCGGCGGCCTGCACGCGCGCGACCTGGCGCTCGCCAAGCGGTTCCAGAAGGACACGGGAATCAAGGTGAACGTGGTCCCGCACCCGGCGGCCTCGGACGCGTCGTTCGCACAACTCGCGAGGAACTTCTCGTCGAAGTCCTCCGCGTTCGACGTGATGATGGTCGACGTCGTGTGGCCGGGCGCGTTCGCGCCCTACCTCGTCAACCTGAAGCCGAAGCTCGGCAAGGCGGCGAAGGCCCATGTCGCGGGGATCATCCAGAACGACACGATCGGCGGCAAGCTCGTCGCGATGCCGTGGTTCGGTGACTACGGGATCCTCTACTACCGAAGCGACCTGCTGAAGAAGTACGGCTACAGCGCTCCGCCGAAGACGTGGACGCAGCTCTTCGCGATGGCGAAGAAGATCCAGGACGGCGAGAAGAAGTCGAACGACAACTTCTCCGGCTTTGTCTTCCAGGGCAACGCCTACGAGGGCTTGACGTGCGACGCACTCGAATGGATCGCATCCGCCGGTGGTGGCCACATCATCGACAACGGCAAGGTCACGATCGACAACAAGAACGCGCGCACGATTCTCGACGCGATGCGGGCGCAGATCGGCAAGATCACGCCGAAGAACGTGACGACGTTCCAGGAGGACCAAACCGCGAACGGCTTCGTCAGCGGTAACGCAGCTTTCGCGCGTAACTGGCCGTACATGTACTCGATCGCTGCGGGCGCGGACTCGAAGGTCAAGGGCAAGTTCAACGTCAGCGTGCTCCCGCACGGCGCGAAGGGTGGATCCGTAGGCACGGTCGGCGGCTGGCAGCTGGCGGTGTCGAAGTACTCGAAGCACAAGGACGCCGCGATCGAGTTCGTCCGCTACGCGACCAGCGCCGGTGTCGAGCGGTACAACGCGATCGCGTACTCGCTCGTGCCTACCCGCACGGCCGTTGCGAAGGACAAGGCCGTCGTGAAGACGAACCCGTACCTGAAGCCGGCGATCGCGAGCGTCCCTCGCGTCACCCGCCCGGCGAAGTTCCTGAAGGGCAAGTACAACGCCGGCTCGAAGGTGATCTACCAGGGGGTCAACGAGATCCTCCAGGGGCAGTCGGCGAGCCGCGTGCTGCCTTCGATCAAGTCGAAGCTCCAGCGCCTGCTTCGCTAGCCCCGGCGCAGTAGCTCGAGACGAGGGAGGATGGCATCTGGCATCCTCCCTCGTCTCGTTTCATGAGCTCGGTTGCCACTCCAGCACCCACGCCTCGCCGCCGCAGGAGGACGAGGCTCCAGCGCCGCCAGACCCGGCTCGCGTGGCTATTGCTTCTGCCGGCGCTCGCGGCGGTCGCATTTGTCGCGATTTATCCGCTCGGCAAGACGGTCTACCAAAGCTTCACTGACCAGGAGTTCCTCGCCGGGGTTTCGCCGACGAAGTGGGTCGGGCTCCACAACTACTTTGGTGCGAGCGGGATCTGGCACGACGCCGACTTCCGCCATTCGATCGTCGTCACGATCAAGTTCACGCTGATCACGGTCTCGTTCGAGTTCGTGCTGGGGCTGATCATCGCGCTCGTCGTTAACTCGAGTTTCCGTGGACGAGGCGCCATGCGAGCCGTAATGCTCGTGCCATGGGCGATCCCGACCGTGGTCGCCGCACAGATGTGGAAGTGGATGCTGGATGACACCTTCGGCGTCGTGAGCGACCTCGGCAAGAAGGCGCACATCCTCTCGCGCTCGAACGCGCCCTCCTGGCTCGCCGACCATCCCCTGATGTCCGTCTCCGCCGTCGACATCTGGAAGACGACGCCGTTCGTGGCGCTGCTCTTGTTAGCCGGCTTGCAAGTGATCCCGACCGACCTGTACGAGGCCGCTGCGGTCGACGGTGCGAACAAGCTGCACCAGTTCTGGCGCATCACGCTGCCGCTGCTCGTGCCGGCGATCCTCGTCACGCTCATCTTCAGGACGCTCGACGCGCTGCGGGTGTTCGACGTCTTCTATGTCTTCTTCGGTAACCGGCCGGACACACAGACGATGGCGATCTACGACCAGAGCACGATCGTCGGTGACGGCTTAGTCGGGTATGGCGCGGCGCTCAGTGTCGCGATTTTCCTGGTCATCTCGCTCTTCGTGGTGATCTACGTCACAGTCATGCGCGTCGGAGACCAGGCATGAGCACGGTCGCCGAGAGAGCGACCGCACGCGACCGACCCGTTGCCCGCCGGCTCTGGCTGCGCCGCAGCCCCGTGAGGCGATTCGTCGGACGGCTCGGCTTCTGGCTTCTGATCACCGTCATCTTCGTCTATGCGCTCTTCCCGTTCTATTGGGCCGTGCGGTCCGCGTTCACGCCTGAAGGCCAATTGTTCGACACGCCGATCAAGTACTTCCCGTCGCACCCGACGTTGACGAATTTTCGTGAGATCTTCAGCACGTCGTTCTTCACTCGTGCGCTCCTGAACTCGACGCTTGTCGCGGGGTCGGTGACGCTGATGGCGCTCGTGATCGGCTCGCTCGCCGCGTACGCGCTCGGCCGCTTCCGATTCCGCGGCCGCTCGGCGGTGCTCTACCTGATGCTGTCGATGACGATCTTCCCCCAAATCGCGATCCTCGGCGCCCTCTACACGATGATGCGCGACTTCCATCTCTACGACCGGCTCGGGTCGCTGATCTTGAGCTACATGATCTTCACGCTGCCGTTCACGATCGAGGTGCTGACGAGCTTCATGCGCGCGCTACCCGGCGACCTCGAGGAAGCCGCATACGTCGACGGAGCCACCCCGCTGCAGGTCTTCTACAAGGTGCTGCTGCCGCTGATTGCGCCCGGGCTCGTGACGACGGGCCTGCTCGCGTTCATCTCCGCCTGGAACGAATACCTCTACGCGATCTCGTTCATCCAGTCGACCGACAAATACACGGTGCCGCTCGCGATCACGTCGTTCGTCGGCAAGACGGGCAGCGCCTTCCAGGTGCCGTGGGGGCAGATCATGGCCGCGACGGTGGTCGTGACGCTGCCGTTGATCACAGCGACGCTGATCCTGCAGCGGCGAATCCTCGCGGGGCTGACCGCGGGCGCCGTCAAGGGCTGAGGCGTCGCTTGCGATGCCGTTTAAGAGGTCGCCCGATTCACTCGGGCGGCCTCTAAATTCCGCTCCTGCTGCGCCTGGCGGTCGGTCTGCCGCCGCCGCTGTTGTTAGACCGCTTCGCGAGTGTCCGGATCGAAGAAGTAAAGCCGCCTGGTGTCGACGGCGAGCTCGAACTCGCTGCCTTCGGCGATCCGTGAGCGTGGGTCGACGCGTGCGACGAGCCGCGAGCGGCCGGCGCCGTCGCCATCGGTGTCGCCGCCCAGCGTGACCTCGGCGTCCGCCCCGGCGTCAGCGGTGACCGCGCTCGAAACGACTCCGGTCGCCTTGCTTCTGAAGTAGACGAGGACCTCCGACCCCAGCGGCTCGGTGAGGTCGGCAGTGACCTTCAACCGGCGATCCGGCGGCGTATCCGACTCGATGCTCGCATCCTCGAAGTCCTCCGGGCGGATGCCGAGGAGCACCGTGCGGCCGACGTACTTGCTGAGGCCGGAGCGGTTTCGCGCGACTTGGTCGTCCACCGTCAGCGTGTGGTCGCCGAACTTGACGGCGAGCCCGCCGTTCTGCTGCGCAAGCTCGGCCTCGACGAGGTTGATCGACGGCGAGCCGATGAAGCCGGCGACGAACTCGTTCACAGGCGTGTCGTAGAGGACCTGGGGCGTGTCGACCTGGAGCAGATGGCCGGCGTTCATGACCGCAACGCGATCACCCATCGTCATCGCCTCGACCTGGTCGTGGGTCACGTAGATCGTCGTCACCCCGAGCCGGCGCTGCAGCTGGTGGATCTCGGCGCGCATCTGGACGCGCAGCTTCGCGTCCAGGTTCGAGAGCGGCTCGTCCATGAGGAAGGCCTGCGGCTCGCGCACGATCGCACGGCCCATCGCGACCCGCTGCCGCTGCCCGCCCGAGAGCGCCCGGGGCTTGCGCTTCAGGAACTCCTCGATCTGGAGGATGTTCGCCGCGCGGCGGACGCGTTCGCTGACTTCCTGCTTCGGCATCTTCCGCAGCTTCAGGCCGAAGGCGAGGTTCTGTTCGACCGTCATGTGCGGGTAGAGCGCATAGCTCTGGAAGACCATCGCGATGTCGCGCTCCTTCGGGGTCAGGTCGTTGACGACGCGCTCGCCGATCCGGATCTCTCCACCGCTGATCTCCTCGAGCCCGGCGAGCATGCGCAACGCCGTCGTTTTGCCGCACCCGGAGGGGCCGACGAGCACCATCAACTCGCCGTCGCGGATCTCCAGGTTGAGATCGTGGACGGCCTGGGTGCCGTCGTCGTAGATCTTCAAAACGGAGTCGTATTCGATCTCGGCCACTGGGCGCTCCTCTGTCAGGGCGAGCTTAACCCGATTTGCGAGTTACGGCACCCGCGTGGGGAGCGATCCGGCCCTCGGCGAGGGCGGACGGGTGCGTGGCGATGTCGGGTTCGTTGGCCGCGGACGCAGGCCGAGGGTTCGCGGTCGTATTGATCGCGACGACGCGCTCGCCGCGCTCGTAGGCGACGACGCCGTCGGCGGCGTCGAGCAGGCCGAAGCCGTCTTGGAGCTCTCCACGAGCGGCGATCAGCCGGCGGTACAGGTGCAGGAGCGAGTCGGGGTTCTCACGCTGCGCCTCGACGTTCCGCTCCGCGGGATCGACCGGGGGAAGCCAGGGCTCACCGGTCGTGAAGCCCCCGCTCGGGGAGGCGTCCCACTGCATCGGGTGGCGCATCGCGTCCCGCCCCGCGCGGTCGTACGGCGGGTCGGAGCCGGGGCCGTTCGCGAGCCCGATCTCGTCGCCTTGGTAGACGAACGCGGCGCCGGGGAGGGTCAGCAGCAACAGGGCCGCCGCCCGCAGGTTGTCGGGTCCGACGCGCGTGGCCAGTCGGTCGAAATCGTGGTTGGACATCACCCAGGCGACGCGGCGCAACTCTGCGGCGGGTGCGATCGCGGCTCGCAGGCGTTCCGCGTCCCAGGGCGCGAAGAGGAATTCGAACGCGAAGACGAGGTCGAGGACCTCCAGGTAGGGCGGGTAGGCGCTCGTCGGCTGGAAGACTTCGCCGACGAGCAGGGCGTCGCCGGCTACCGAGCGGATCGCGGCGAGGGCCGCGATCGCCTCGGGACGATGCGCCGAGTAGACGTGCTCCAGGGTCGCTGCCTCCCCGCGGAGGGGCAACGGGAAGGTGGCGGTGGCCGGCGGGTCGTTGCGCAACCGGTCGTCCTTGATCAGCTTGTCGATCGCGTCGAGCCTGAATCCGTCGACGCCGCGTTCGAGCCAGAAGCGCACGACGTCCTGCATCGCCGCGACCACTTCGTGGTTCCGCCAGTCGAGATCCGGCTGCTCGGGGTAGAACGAGTGCAGGTACCAGCGCCCCGTTTGCTCGTCGCGGCTCCACGCGGGGCCGCCGAAGGCGGCGACCCAGTTGTTCGGCGGCCCGTCGACAGGCGACCAGATGTACCAGTCCGGATGCTCGCGGAACCAGGGGTGCTCGATCGACGTGTGGCAGAGGATCAGGTCGAGCAGGACGCGGAGGCCGCGTTCGTCGGCTGCCGCGACGAGCTCTTCGAAGTCGGCCAGCGAGCCGAGCTGCGGGTCGACGGCGGTGTAGTCGGACACGTCGTACCCGAAGTCGGCGAGCGGCGACGGGTAGATGGGGGAGAGCCAGAGGGCGTCGACGCCGAGCCACGCGAGGTGGTCGAGCCGCTCCGTGACACCGCGGAGATCCCCGACGCCGTCACCGTCCGAGTCCTGAAACGACCGTGGATAGATCTGATAGACGACCGCCTGCTCCCACCAGGGCATGGCCGAAGAGGATATGACCGGCGACCGGGTCCCGAGCCATGGCCGCGGACCGGGTCCCCAGCCATGGCCGCGGACCAGGTCCCGAGGAAAGCGCAGCGATAAGATCGACCGCGCCACCGAACCGAGGAGGAGTCCCGCCAGATGCCCGTCGAGCCCGGAAAGATCCGCAACGTCGCCGTCGTCGGCCACCGCTCGACGGGTAAGACCTCGCTCGTCGAGGCGATGCTCTTCCAGGCCGGCGCGATCAACCGGCTCGGCACGATCGAGGCCGGCAATACGACCGGCGACTGGGACGACGACGAGCACAAGCGGCAGATGTCGCTGGCCGCGTCTCTCTGCCATCTCGAGTGGCAGGGCCGCAAGATCAACCTGATCGACACGCCCGGCGACCCAGGCTTCCAGGGCGACATGATCGCCGCGCTGCGGGTCGTCGAGGGAGCGCTCGTCGTGGTCAGCGCGGTCATGGGCGTCGAGGTGCAGACGACCCGCGCCTGGCAGCGCGCCGAGGAGGGCGACCTCTCGCGCGTCGTGGTCGTGAACATGCTCGACCGCGAGCGCGCCGATTTCTTTCGCACCCTCGACGCGCTGCGCGAGCAGCTTTCGCCCCGCTGCGTCGCAGTCCATCTACCGATCGGCGCCGAGCACGAGCTAACGGGCGTCGTCGATCTCCTGCACATGAAGGCGTACACGAGCCCGGAGGGAGAGCGCGAAGGCGCGCCGGGTGAGATCCCCGCCGAGCTCCAGAGCCAGATCGACGAGTACCGCGAGAAGCTGCTCGACTCCGTCGTCGAGACGGACGAGGCGCTGATGGAGCGCTACCTCGACGGTCAGGAGCTCTCGGACGAAGAGGTCGCCCACGCGCTCAAGGACGCGGTCACGCGCGGAGAGATCTTCCCGGTCGCCTGTGCCGTCGCGACGAAGAATCTCGGCACGACTGCCCTGCTCGACCTGCTGGTCGAGGGTGTCCCGTCGCCTGCGAAGAAGCACATCGACCTCGGCGTCGAAGGCGACGGCACCGCGGCCTTCGTCTTCAAGACGATTGCCGATCCGTTCGCCGGCCGGATCAACGTCTTCCGCGTCATCTCGGGCGAGGTGTCCTCGGACTCGACGCTGGCGAACCACCGCGCTCGCGGGAAGGAGCGCATCGGACAGCTCCTGACTCTGCAGGGCAAGGAGCACACACAGGAGCCCGGCTTCCGCGCCGGCGACATCGGCGCCGTCGCAAAGCTGAAGGACACGACGACGGGCGACCTCTTGCTCGACGCCGAGCGCGAGGTCGAGACGCCGGAGATCGGCTTCCCCGAGCCGGTGATGAGCTTCGCCGTCACTCCGAAGGCGAAGGGCGACGAGGAGAAGGTGGCGACCGCGCTCCGGCGCCTCTCCGAAGAGGACCCGACGCTGGTGATCCGCCGCGATCCACAGACCGGCGAGCAGCTGCTCTCCGGCCTCAGCCAGATGCACGTCGAAGTCGCCGTCGAGCGGGTCAGGAGCCGCTTCGGCGCCGAGGTCGACCTCCATCAGCCGCGTGTGCCGTACCTGGAGACGATCCGCAAGGAGTCGCGGGCGCACGCCCGTTACAAGAAGCAGACCGGCGGCCGCGGACAGTTCGGCGACGCCGTGATCGTGCTCGAGCCGCTCGAGGGGCACCAGGGCTACGAGTTCGCGGACGAGATCGTCGGCGGCGTCATTCCGCAGAGCTTCCGGCCGGCGGTCGACAAGGGAATCCAGGAGGCGATGCAGCACGGCGAGCTTGCCGGTGCGCCCGTCCAGGGCCTCCGGGTCCGCCTCGTCGACGGCTCCTACCACTCGGTCGACTCGTCGGAGATGGCGTTCAAGATTGCCGGCTCGATGGCCTTCAAGCAGGCCTACGAGCAGGCAGACCCGGTGCTGCTCGAGCCGATCATGGACGTCGAGGTGACCGTTCCCGACGAATCGGTCGGAGCCGTCAACGGCGACCTCAACTCACGCCGCGGGCGCCTGCAGGGCATGGAACCGAAGGGCGGGATGACGACGATCAAGGCCGAGGTGCCGATGTCCGAAATTCTCACCTACGCGCAATCGCTGACCTCGCTGACCGGCGGCCGCGGCGACTACCACATGGCTTTCGCGCGCTACGAGGAGGTTCCCTCGCACATCTCCCAAAAGCTGATCGCCGAGGCCAAGCAGGACAAGGAAGAAGCTGCCGTCTAGCGGGGTTGCGTCGTTATAGTCGCGCGGATGCGGATCACGCGGCTATCCGTGGCTCGCAGCTGCGCCGTCTGCGAGCGCACCTTGCTGATCGGCGAGCGGACCACTCGCTTCACGCCCGACGGCGAGAACTTCGTCGACGTCTGCCCGCTCTGCCAGGACATTGCGTTCGAGTACGGCTGGCTGAAGGAGGGCAGCCCGACGACGCCGACGGTCTCGACCGACCGGCCGCGCCGGCGCCTCAGCCTCTCGAGCCTGTTCGAGGCGCGCAAGGCCGCCGTCGCGGAGGCCCCGGTCGCCGACGAGCCGATCCTGCGGCGGCTGTCCGAGCCCGAGCGCGAGGTCGTCGAAGCGGCGGATCTCTTCAACCAGACCGACTTTCGGCGCACTGTTGCGGGGATCGCGAAGAGCCTCGGCGAGCCGCGGGCCAGCATCCGGCCGCTCTCCGGCGTCAGCGGCGAGGTCGTGATCACGATCGCCTGGGAGATCTCCTGGTACCAGTACCGCGTCACGCCCGAGCTCGCTCAGCCGGTCCGGCTCGAGGAGCGCGGCCACGAGTTGACGGAGCTCGACCCGCTCTACAAGGACTGGAACGCGCACCTGGACGAGCACGGACGGGTCGTGCCGAACATCGCCCGCGTCTAGTCCCTTTCGGGCGTGTCCGGGAGACCGACCCCGGTTGTGTTCTGAACGGACAACAGGGCGCGTGAGGGTGGCGCTCGCAGGCGCCCTCCATACAATCCGATGCAGATGATCTATTGCGTGATCCCGCGCGAGCTCGCCGCCGAGCTCTACGACAAGATGGTCGAGTACTACAAAGACAACCCCAACGTCGAGGTGATCATCGACCGGCGCGGAGGCCCCGACCGTCGCCGCGGCAAGCCCGCCGGGGAGTTCCAGGAGAAGCGGACGATCAGAGACCGCCGCCGCCAGCACCCCGGCACCTTCCCCGACACCGAGCCCCCGGAGGCCTCCTAGCCTCCCATCACTAGAATCGCGCCCGATGGCGATCCTCGGCGCGAAGAGCTTCCAGAACTACATCGACGGCGAATGGGTCGACGCGGCCTCCGGCGAGACCTTCGAGTCGACGAGTCCCGCGAACGGCGACACGATCGGCGTCTTCCCGAAGTCCGCAGCCGAGGACGTCGACCGCGCTGTCGCCGCGGCGAGAACGGCATACGAGAGCTGGCGGCTTGTCCCGGCGCCCAAGCGCGGCGAGGTGCTCTTCCGCTTCGCGCAGCTCCTGGCCGAGCACAAGGACGAGGTCACCGAGCTGATGACCCGGGAGATGGGGAAAGTCAGGGCCGAAGCGGCGGGCGACGTCCAGGAAGCGATCGACATGGCCTACTACATGGGCGGCGAGGGCCGCCGCCTGTTCGGCCAGACGACCCCGTCGGAGCTTCGCGACAAGTTCCAGATGTCGGTGCGCATGCCCGTCGGCGTCGTCGGCGCGATCACGCCCTGGAACTTCCCGATCGCGATCCCCTCGTGGAAGACGCTGCCCGCGATCGTCTGCGGCAACACGGTCGTCTTCAAGCCGGCGACGGACACTCCCGCACTGGGTGAGCGCTACGTCGAGCTCTTCGCGGAGGCGGGGCTGCCGAGGGGTGTGCTCAACATCGTTCACGGCGGCGGCGGCGAGGTGGGACAGCGGCTCGTCGAGCACCCGGACGTCCCGATCATCACCTTCACCGGCTCGCGCGAGACGGGGGTCGCGGTCACGCGCGCCGCTGCGGAGAACCTCAAGCACGTCCATCTCGAGCTCGGCGGCAAGAACGCGATCATCGTCATGGACGACGCCGATCTCGACCTTGCCGTCGACGGCATCGTCTGGTCGGCTTTCGGCACCTCGGGCCAGCGCTGCACGGCGGCAAGCCGGGTGA
>VAWH01000101.1 GCA_005888315.1 Actinomycetota bacterium
CCTGTATCTCCACCTGATGTACCGGCTGGCGCACGGCGGCGTGGGGTGGTGGGGGGTCTTGCTGGTCGCGCTCGCCGGCCTCGCCCACACCTACCAGAGCGCCGCAGCGGATTTCATCCGTAACGCCTTCCTCTATTTGGGCGTCGGTAAGGGAGGCGAGCTCGATCTTCCGGAAGATCTGGAGACGAGATCCGCCGGCACGGTGCTGGAGCGGTTCGGCGCGCGGGTGTACCGGGATTACGTCGTGCGGCAGGCGCAGCTGTTCCCGCGCTCGGTCAAGCTGATGCGGCTGCTGCGGGCCGGCGGCGCGGGCGTGCCGCCGGCGTTCCGGGAGGAGTACCGCGAGCGGCAGGAAGTGCTGCTGCCGCTGTGCAGTTGGCTGGGGCAGAACATCCGTTTCCTGCTGCTCGGCACGGCGGCGATCGCAGGCCACATCTCGGCGTTCCTGTGGGCCGAGGCGGTGCCGATGAGCCTCCTCCTCGTGGTGTTGCTGCTGATGCACGAGTGGAACGCCACGGCGCTCACCGACGCGCTCGAGCACGAGCGTACCGCCTACGCCCGGTTCACCTGACGTGCAGCGGTACCGTGGTGCCGTCATCGGGGCGGGCGGCACGGCGCGGCAGTCGCATCTCCCGGCGCTGCGGACGGTGGCCGGCGTGCGCGCGCGCATCGACATCGTCGCCCTCGTAGACAGCGCCGCGGACGTACCTCCGGTCGACGGCATCCCGCTGCTCGCGGACCCCGAGCAGCTCGCCCGCGTCGGTCCCGTCGACTTCATCGACATCTGTACGCCGACGGCCTCGCACTTGGACCTCACCCTGTGGGGCCTGGAGCGCGGCTACCACGTCGTGTGTGAGAAGCCGGTGGCGCTCACGCGGGTCGAAGCGGACCGCATCGCCGCCGCGGCGCGCGCCCACAGCCGGATCGTGATGCCGTGTCACCAGTATCGGTTCAACCCCGTGTGGGTCAAGGTGAAGGATTGGCTGCGCGAGGGGGCGATCGGGCGGTGGCACCTGGCCGAGCTTTCGGTGCACCGCCAGGCGGCCGATCCGGGGCGCGCGGCCACCGGGATGCCGTGGCGCGGGACCAGCGTGGCGGGGCGAGGCGGCGTGCTGCTCGACCACGGCACCCATCTCATCTACCAGCTGCTCGACATCGCGGGGCCGCCGGCCGCGGTGAGCGCCTGGACCGGGCGGCTGCGGCGCCCCGCCTACGAGGTCGAGGACACGGCGTGGCTGGACTTCGAGTACCCCGAGCGCCTGGTGACGATGTTCTTCACGTGGGCGGCGCGCCGGCGCGAGAACCGCATCCGGTTCACGGGCGAGCACGGCGCGATCGAGTGGGTCGATGGCGAGCTGCGGCTCGAGCGCCACGGCACGCTCGAGCGACATGATTTCTCGGCCGAGCTCGAGAAGGCCGCGTACTACCGCTGGTTCGGCGGCCTGTTCGAGGCGTTCATTGCCTCCCTCGACCGGGGCGATCCGATCCGGGCCGCCGCACCGTATCTCGACGACATCCGCCGCGTCGCGTCCGTGGTCGAGCATGCCTACGAGGCCGCCAACACCGGTTGCAGGGTCGCCATCCCGGACCACGCGTGAGCCGCAAGCTGCAAGCGCTGCTGTTCGTTTGCGGCTCCGCGATCTTCGCCTATCTGGTGGCGCGTATCGGGGTGGGCAGGCTGCTCGCCGACGCCGCGCACACCGGATGGATTTTCGTTCCGATCCTCGTCCTGTACGGCGTGGTGTACGCCTGCAATACGGCGGCGTGGCGCCTGATCATGGCAGACGAGCCGGTTCGCCCGCCCTTCTGGCGCGCCTACGCGATCACGGTCGCCGGGTTCTCGCTCAACTTCGTCACGCCGATGGTCAACGTCGGGGGTGAGCCCTTCAAGATCGCGGCGGCGGCGCGCTGGCTCGGGGTGCGGCGCGCGGCCGGCTCGGTCGTGATCTATCAGGTGCTGCACACGCTCGGTATGCTGCTGAGCTTTCTCACGGCGATCGTGCTCGGGCTGCTCCTCCTGCCCCCTCACCCGGCGCTGCGGGCCGGGTTGGTCGTCGCCTTTGTGGTGCTGGCGCTGCTGTGCTGGCTCCTGCTGACGGGACACCGCCGCGGCGTGCTGGAGGGTGCGCTCGACTTGATCCACCGCCTCCCCTTGGTGCACCGGCTGGCGCGGCGCCTCGAGTCCCAGCGGGCCACGCTCGTCCAGATGGACGCGCAGATGACCGAGTTCTATCACAAGCGACCGCGGCGCTTTTTTCAGGCGCTCCTGCTCGAGTATCTCAGTCGCTCGATCTTCATGCTCGAATACGTGCTGATCGGTCTCGGCGTGGGCCTGCGCATCACCTACCTGCAGGCGTACGCCATCGGCGGGCTCACCTCGCTGATTCAGAACACGATGTTCTTCGTGCCCTTCGAGGTCGGCACGAAGGAGGGTTCGCTGTATCTCTTCTTCAAGCTGCTCGGCCTCGATCCCGCGCTGGGCGTCTACACCGCGATCGTGAGCCGGCTGCGCGACCTGGCGTGGATCGGTGTCGGGATCGGCCTCGTGTGGCTGGCGGGACGACAGCCGGCTCGGGAGGGCGCCACCGCGCCGTGACCGTCTTCACGCACATCCTCGCCACCACGCTGGGCGTGCAGGCGATGGAGTTACACGGCCGCGACGCCGCCCTGGCGTACGCCTTCGGCATCGGCGTGGACGTGGACCACGCGGTAAAAGCGCCGTTCTACCTCCGGGCCGTAGGACTGGTGGACAAGCGCGGCTACTACTGGCGCTCCTCGTTGCAGGAGCCGGTGGCGCTGCTCTGGATCACGCCGCTGTGCTGGTTTCTGGGAACTGTCGTCCCCCTGGTGTTCTTCGCGATCCACGTCGCCATGGACTACAGCGTGCGATTCGAGAAGATGCCGCTGTACCCGTACTCCCCATGGGTGACCCGCGGGTGGCTCACGGGGATTCCCGACAGGATCAAGGAGGGGGTCCTCTTCGCCGGCTTGCTATGTACGAATTTGCTCCTGTACTGGGCAAGGCATTAGACCGGGCGATCCGCCCGCTGTTGCGGTTCACTCATCTGACGCTCGGCCTGTCGCCCGCGCAGGTGACCTGGGCGGCGTTCGGCGTGAGCGTGGCCGCGGGCGCGAGCGTTGCCCTCGGCCGCCTGGGGTGGGGCCTCGGCCTGATGGCGGTGGGGCAAGTGTTGGACGGGATCGACGGCGGGATCGCGCGCGAGTTCGGCCTCGCCTCTGACGCCGGACGGCGGCTCGACACGCGGCTCGATCGGGTGTCCGAAGCGGTCATCTTCGCCGGGTTCGCCGCTGCCCGGATCGTCCCGCTCAGGCTCGTCGTGCTCGCGCTGGTGGCGATTCTGCTCATGACGAGCATCACGGAGCGCTCCGGGCTCGACCCGGGGGTCAAACGCTTCGCGCTCTACTTCGGAATCTGGGTTCCGTACCCGCTGATCTTCACGATCGTGTTCGCCGTGAATCTGGCCGCGTACGTGGTGGGACTGTTGGTGATCGACATCCAATTCCAGCGCCGCATGGATGCGCTGGGGGGGGACCTGGACACCGTGGCGTCGCGGGCGGCGAGAGTCGGGGGTCGGGGGCCGGGGGTCGGGGCTCGCGATTCCGGGTGACCCCGACCCCCGAGCCCCAACCCCTTTTTCTTAGGCCTGCTCCAGGCTCCCCGCCGGGAGTGGCGCGCCGACCTTCTCGGGCTCCGCGCCGTACACGTACTGGGACGCGAGCACGGCGCCGGCCACGAACAGGCCCGACACCGCGTCCACGGCGTAGTGGAACTGCCCGTACACCACCGACAGGACCAGCCAGGGGCCGCCAGTAGCGCAGCGCACAGATCGCGGCGACGACGGCGGCGGCGACGTGCGACGACGGGAACGCCGCGCCCCACGAGTCCCCGCGATCGAGCAGCCATTGGGTCGCGCGCGCCGGCCAGATCTCGGTGGCCGCGTTGTGCGCGAGGTCGAAGGCGTAGCGCGGCCCGGCGACCGGAAAGAAGAGGAACACGACGTAGCAGAGATAAAACGTGATCATCACGGCGAAGATCGTGCGCCGCGCCGCGTCGCGCCGCCCGCTGAGCCACAAGCCGAGGGGCGAGGCGCACAAGATCGCGTAGTACGCGATGTAGCAGACGTGCATGATCCACGAGAACACCGGATTGGGCCACTCGCGGATCCAGCGGTACGACACCTGCGAGCCGAACATCCACAGCTCGAGGCGCTGAATCGCGACGTCGTGCTGGTAGCCGACGTCGACGTTGAGCACGCCCACCTCGGCGTACAACCCGCCGAGCAGCAGCATGGGGTACCAGTCGCCGAGGAATCGGCCCACGCGCCCGGCCTCGCGCGCCCGCGGCGCGAGCAGGACGAGTGTCACGAGCAGCGCATGCGCGACCAGCAGCCAGTCCCATCCCGCGCGGTCGTCGGCGGTGAACGCCAGGACCGCCACGGTCGCAACGGCCACGTACAGGAGCGTGACGAGATCGACGGCGGTGAAGCGTTGCAGGACGGCCCGACGGAACGATGTCAGCAGCTCCGTGCGTCGTGGCGTGGTGCCGTCGTGCGACGTATCGCTCACAGCCACCCCTCCGTGCGGTACCAGTCCGCCGTGCGCTGCAACCCGGCGCTCAGATCCGTGGCGGCGTGCCATCCCGTGTCCCGCGTCAGCGCATCCGGCCGGCAGGTCCAGGCGGGAGCGAGAAACTCGTCCGCCTTGTCGGCCGACAGAACGGTCGCCCGGCCCGCGAGGTGCGCGATCGACCCGATGGCCCAGAGCAGCCCGCGGGCGACGGGCGCGGGCAGCGGCACGATGCGCGGGTCGCGTCCCACCGCACGACCGACGGCCCGCACCAGGTCACGGCTCGTCGTGACGGTGGGATGCGCCGCATAGTATACCTTGCGCGCGGCGGCCGGCGAGGTCGCCGCGGCGACCAAAGCGCCCGCGAGGTCGCCCGCGTAGATGACCGACAGCTCCTGCGATCCGTCACCGAACACGGGCACGACCCCCCGGCGTGCCAGTTTGAACACCTTCAAGACCTCGCGATCCCGCTCTCCGTACACGGCCGGCGGGCGGACGATGGTCCAGGGGAACGGCATCGCCCGCACCAAGGTCTCCGCTGCGAGCTTGCTCTGGCCGTAGGGCGTGACCGGCGCGGGGCGGCGCGCCTCGTCGATGGGATGTCCCGGCGTGGTGGGTCCGCCGGCGGCGAGCGAGGAGACGAGCACGAAGCGCTGTGGCGGCTGGAGCGAGGCGGCCTCGAGCACGTTGGCGGTGCCGTCGCGGTTCGCGCTCATGAAGTCCCGCAGATCGCGGGCGCTGATCCGCCCGGCGACATGGAACACCACCTCGGCTCCCGCGCAGCCCTCCGCCAGCGCGGCGGCGTCCTCCAAATCGCCGCGCACGAGGCGGACGTCCCGCCAGCCGAGGGCCAGAGCCTTGGCGGGGTTGCGCACCAGGCAGCGCACCTCCGCGCCCCGCTGCAGCAGCGTCTGCACCAGATGCGCGCCGACGAACCCCGTCCCGCCGGTGACGAACGCCTTCACAGGGGCTTGTCGTAGATCCGGTAGGTGCGGTAGGGCCGGAAGCCGAGCTGCACGGCGGCGTTGTTCATCGCCGCGTTGTCCTCGAGGATCCAGCCCCCCTCGCCCCAGGTGAACCCATGGGCCAGTCCCTTGGTCCAAATCCAATGGTACATCAGCGCATCGATACCGCTCGAGCGGTACTGCGGCAACACGCCGAGCAGCAGAATCCGGAGGCGGTTGACCTTGCGGGCGTACCACAGGACCTTGAGGATGCCGGGGAACACGCGGCCGGACGGATTGTGCCGGAGGGCGACGTTCAAGTCGGGGAGGGCCACCGCGAAGCCGATGACCTTGCCCGCCCGTTCGGCGAAGCACACGAGGT
>VAWH01000028.1:0-50739 GCA_005888315.1 Actinomycetota bacterium
GAGCTGCGGCGTCGTCCCTCGGTCTGCCGTGTACCTTCGTGGAAGTCGGCGAGGACCAGGTTGCAGATTTCGACACGGACATCTCCCACGACACAATTCCCCCGCTAAGCCAACCTGCCACGATCACGCTCACCCTGAATTCGCTGCCGGTCAAGTTCGAGAACTTCTCGTGGCTCTTCTCATCGGACTACCCCAAAACCAATCCGTCGGAGCCGATCCCGCCGTGCTTAAACGGCCAGCTGCCGACGCCAGACGCGATCGTCTGCCTGCTGAGCTCGGCGAAGAAGGGGAACGGAGGTACGTGGACCTTCCTGCAGCGCGGGACGGACGGGGATCCCGCCTACGGTCACTAGGCGTTGGCGGCCGAGGGAAGAAGCTCGCCCTCGAGGGCGTGGGTGCGCTCAGCTGAGATCACGTTGCCCTTGAGCCTGTAGAGGTCGCAGGCCTCCCGCAAAACGTGGCAAGCCTCGTCGCGTCGACCTGCGGCCGCGAGGACTTCCGCGAGAACGACGAGGCAGTCCCCCTGCAGGTCGGGAGACTCGATGTTGTGCACAAGCGCGGCGGCTTCTCGCGCCAGTCGCTCAGCCTCCTCGCGGTTACCTTCCTCGGCCACGAGGAGCTGCGCGCTTACGCAGCGCCGGATCGCCTGGGTCTCGACGTCTGTCTCGTCGGCGAGCTGCTCGACGGTCGCAGTGAGTTCCGTCGCCTCCTCATACCGCCCCTGCTGGCAGACGGCTCGCGCGAGGAGCACGCCGACGACCGGGAGGACGTACTTGTGGCCGATCGAGGACAGCTTCTCGAAGTCGACCCGTAGGTCGCCCTCCGCCACCTCCGGGTGTCCGGCCAAAGTTTCGACCCGGCTCGAGTGGAGCGAGGTCACCGGGATGATGACGTTCGCCCCGAGCTCCTCGCGAAGGCGGCCCGCCTCTGCGATCAGCTCACGCGCTTCCGCGAAGTCGCCCTGCATGGCGCGAAGGCGCGCCAGCGAGCAGCGGACGAGCGCTTCGGCCTGCCGGTCGACGAGCCCCCGGTCGAGCGCGGCCTGACACTGGACGATCGCCTCGTCCACCGGGGTCGGCCCCTCGCGCAGCCCATTTGCGTACTCCGCCGTGAGCCGAGCCTCCAGCCGTGCGTTGCCTGCGAGCCGAGCCTGTTCGATCGCCTTCCGTACGGCGTCCACCTGCTCGCTCCACCGGCAGACGGAGCCGTGGACGAAGCCCAAGAGGCGCCACGCCTTCGCCAGCTCCGCGTGAGCTTCGACGCGCTCGAGCGCGGGAATCAGCCGATCGAGCTCGCTGACCACCTCTGCGCTCCAGCCTTCGAGGTCCTCCACGATGAAGCTGCGGTAGACGAGTCGCGTCAACACGGCGTCCGCGAGAAGCCGTGTTTCGCCGCCCTCGGTCCGCTCCACGGCCTCGTTGAGGAAGAGTTCGCCCCAGGCGAACTCGCCGATCTCCATCATCGCCTCGCCGAGACTCGGGAGCAGCTCGAGACGCCGGGGGTCTGCCTCCGGGAAGAGGCCGGCCGCGCGGCGGAGCAGGTTTGCGGCCGCAGGCATGTCGCCGCGCCCGAACGCCCTGCGCCCGGCCGACGATAGGCGGATGCCGGCGCGCAGACCGAGCTCGCGTCCGTGGTCGTCGAGCGGCCCGAGCTCGGACAGATACCCGTGCGCTTGCTCGAGGTGGTAGCCCTGAATCTCCTCGTACTCCACCGCGCGCTCGCGATCGCGGTTCACCTCGTCCGCCCAGTCAGCGTAGCGCTCGTGCAATGTTGCTCGCCTGCGCTTGAGCAAGCCTTGGTAGGCCGCCTCGCGCACCAGGATGTGATGGAAGCGGAATGCGGAGTCCGAATCGGCCGCGGGGTTCGGCGTGATGAAGCGCTTGCGAACGAGGGCCTGCAGGTGTCGAGCCACCTCGCCCCCGATCCCTTCAGGGACGAGCGCCTCGACGGCCGCTGTCACGAAGACACCGCCGATGACGGACGCCGGCTCTACGACTGCACGCTCCTCGGCGCTGAGCAGGTCGAGGCGAGCCGCGAGCAACGCGTTGATGCTCGGTGGCACCGCCACCTCGGCGAGATCGCCGACGACCTCCCAGCGGCCGTCCTCGCGCCGCAGCACTTCGTCGTCGACGAGCATCGCGATCATCTGCTCGACGAAGAGCGGGTTCCCTTCCGAGGCCTCGACCACCCGCTCGATGACCTGCTCCCTTACCTCCGAGCCGCCGAGCAGGTCTCGGACGACGAGAGCCGTCTCCTCCGCGGAGAGCGCGCCGAGGTCGATCCGAGCCGAGTCGGCGGCCGGGCCCCAACCGGGCCACCCCTCGTCGAATTCCGGTCGGGCCGTGCACAAAATCAGCATCGGCGCATCAGACGAAGACACGGCCACGTGCTCGATCAGGTCGAGCAACGTGAGCTCGCCCCAGTGGACGTCTTCGAAGAGCACGACGAGTGGCCCGCGACGCGCGAGGGTCTCGAGGAGTTTCCGAACGCCCCAGAAGAGCTCGTCGAGGGGGAATTCGCGCTCGGAGAGCCCCACGGTTGCGGCCACCTGGTCGGCTGCGTCGGCAGCCTCGCCCAGGATCGCCGCAATCTGCTGCCGCGCCCGTTCCGGCGGGTCGTCCTCGCGGATGCCGCTTGCTTGGCGCACGATTTCGACGATCGGCCAGAAGGTGATGCCGCGGCCATACGAGAGACAGCGCCCGCGCAGCACAGCGGCGGATCGATCCACTCTGCGTGCGAACTCCTCGACGAGTCTCGACTTGCCCACGCCGGCGTCGGCGACCAGCGTCACAGAGCGGCAACTCCGCTCCGTGACCGCTCGGGCGAACTCCCGCTCGAGGGTGGCAAGCTCCGCCTCGCGGCCGATGAGCGCACCTGCGGACGTCTGTGCCCGTGCTCCGTCGCTCGAAGCGCTCAACAGACGGTAAGCCGGCACCCGCTCGGACTTTCCCTTTAGCTCGAGTGGCTCGACGTCTTCGACGTGCACCCCGTCTCGGACGAGCCGGTAGGTCGAATCACCGATCAGAATCTCGTTCGCCGGGGCGGCCTGCTCGAGCCGCGCCGCCACGTTGACGGCGTCCCCGGTAACCAGGCGTTGTCCCAGCGACGGGTCGCCGGCCACGATCTCACCGGTGTTCACTCCGGTGCGATTTGTCAGCGCCACTCCCCAGCGCTCCTTCAACTCGACGTTCAAAGTGGCCAGCGTGTCCTGCATCGACGCGGCGGCCCGCACGGCGCGCAGAGCATCGTCCTCGTGGAGACGCGGCAGCCCGAAGACCGCCATGATCGCATCGCCGATGTACTTCTCCACCATTCCGCCGTGGTGCTCGAGGACCGCCCGCATCTCGTCGAAGTAGCGCGACATGACCTCTCTCAGCGATTCGGAGTCCAGCGCCTCGCCGAGGTTCGTCGAGCCCTTCAGGTCCGAGAAGACGATCGTGACCGTCTTCCTGACCTCCTGAGGAGGCAGCTCCGGAGCGAGCTGCGTTCCACAGAAGCCGCAGAGCGGGAAACGCTCGGGATTTTCCTCGCCGCAGTTCGGGCAGACCCTCATCGCGACTGCCCTTCCGCCGGCCGCAGCTTCGCGGTTCGTCCGAGCTCTGCCTGCAGCTTCTCGATGTTGTCGGCGACCAGGGCGCTTCGATCGCCGCGATCGATCTGGTCGAGGAGCGCCGTGACTGTCGGCGCCAGCTCGTTCGGATCGAACGGCTTCGGTAGATAGCCGACGGCGCCCAGCCTGAATGCGCGCAGGCGTTCACGACGCTGTGTCAGAGCACTGACGAAGACGAGTGGGATCTGATCGGTCGACCGATCGTTGAGGAGGTCCGCCGCGACCTGCCAGCCGGAAACGCCCGGCATCAGGATGTCGAGCAAGATCAGGTCCGGGGGATCGCTGCGAACCAGCTCGAGAGCCTCGTCGCCGTCAGAGGCTTCCACCACCCGGAAGCCCGCCGGCTCGAGATGGATCCGACAGAGCAGACGCACGCTCGCGTCGTCGTCGACCACCAAGACGGTTCGTTTCGACCCTGAGCCCACGTCAGAGCCGAAACCGCTTCGGATGTTCTTCCCCGCAATTCGGGCAAATCCGCACCCCAAGCAGTCTAGGGCGCGGTCACCTCGATATCGAGCCGCCGACCCCCGCACTACAAGCGGCGGCACCGTATGAAGTGCCTAGCTCGTGCGCGTCAGCTTCAGGAGCAGCGAGCCCGCGTTGGTCGGGTGCTGCTTGACAAATCAGTCAGCTATGAGGAGTCGATCACCGTCGCCGACAGGCGGCGGCGGAGTTATTCCGCCGCCGCCGCCTTCTCGGACTCTGCGCGGTCCTTGATCTCCTCGACGACCGACGGGTCGGCGAGTGTGGTCGTGTCACCCAGCTTGCGCTGCTCGGAGACATCGCGAAGCAGCCGGCGCATGATCTTTCCGGAACGCGTTTTCGGCAGCTCCGGCGTGAAGACGATGTTCGCCGGCCGGGCGATCTTGCCGATCTTCTTCGCCACGTGCTCGCGGAGCTCCTCGAGCATGTCGAGCGAGCCCTCGTCGCCACCCTTCAGGGAGACGAAGGCGACGATTGCCTGGCCCGTCGTCGCGTCGGCGCGGCCGCAGACGGCGGCCTCGGCGACCTTCTGGTGATCGACGAGCGCGGATTCGACCTCGATCGTCGAGATCCGGTGACCGGAGACGTTCATCACATCGTCGACGCGACCGAGCAGCCAGAAGTCCCCGTCCTCGTCGATCCGGGCGCCGTCGCCTGCGAAGTACGTGTCCGGATACTTCGACCAGTACGTCTCGCGATAGCGGTCGTCGGCCTTGTAGATCCCGCGGAGCATCGCGGGCCACGGACGCCGTAGGACGAGGTAGCCGCCCCCGCCCGGGCCGACCTCGTTCCCCTCCTCGTCGTAGACGGCCGCATCCACGCCCGGGAAGGGCTTCGTCGCCGAACCAGGCTTCAGCGTCGTCAGGCCTGGCAACGGGGTGATCAGGATCATCCCGGTTTCGGTCTGCCACCATGTGTCGACGACCGGCGTGCGGTCGCCGCCGATGTGCTCGCGGTACCAGATCCAGGCCTCGGGGTTGATCGGCTCCCCGACCGTGCCGAGCAGCCGCAGCGACGAGAGGTCGTGCTTCTTCGCGTGCTCGGGCCCCCACTTCATGTGCGAGCGGATCGCGGTCGGCGCCGTGTAGAGGATGTCGACCTTGTAGCGCTCGACGATCGCCCACCAACGGTCCTTGTCCGGGTAGTTCGGCACGCCCTCGTAGATGACTCCGGACGTCCCGTTGCACAACGGGCCGTAGACGATGTAGCTGTGGCCGGTCACCCAGCCGACGTCGGCCGCACACCAGTACACCGACTCGGGCTTGACGTCGAAGATGTAGTAGTGCGTGGTCGCAACGCCGACGAGATACCCGGCCGTCGTGTGGGCGATACCTTTCGGCTTCGCCGTTGTGCCACTTGTGTAGAGCAAGTAGAGGAGGTCCTCCGAGTCCATCGGTTCGCAGGGACATGACGAGGGATCGTCGGATTCGCCCTCCAGGAGCTCGTGCCACCAGACGTCTCGTCCCTCCCGCATCGCGGGCCCCTCACCGGTGCGGCGAAGGACGATCGAGTTCTTCACGCTCGGCGACTGGTCGAGCGCCTCGTCGGCGTTCTCCTTCAGCGGCACCTTGGCGCCGTTCCGCCAGCCCTCGTCCTGCGTGATCAGGAACTCGCACTCCATGTCGTTCATCCGGCCTGCGAGCGAGTCGGCCGAGAAGCCGCCGAACACGACGGTGTGCGGCGCGCCTAGGCGCGTGCAGGCGAGCATCGCGATGGGCAGCTCCGGAACCATGCCCATGTAGATGGCGACGGGAGTCCCCTTCCGCACGCCGAGCTTCTTCAGCCCGTTCGCGAAGCGGACGACCTCCCGCTGCAGGTCGGAGAAGGTGAGCTCGCGGCGCTCGTCCTCGGGCTCACCCTCCCAGTAGTAGGCGACCTTGGCGCCGTTGCCGGCCTCGACGTGCCGGTCGACGCAGTTGAAGCAGATGTTCAGCTTGCCGCCCAGATACCACTTGGCATAGGGCGGCTCCCACTCGAGGAGCTTGTCGAAGGGCTCGAACCAGGTGACGCGCTCGCGGGCCTCCGTCTCCCAGAACTCCTCGAAGTCCCGGTCGTAGATATCCGCTTGAGCGTTCGCCTGGGAGGCAAAGTCCTCCGGCGGTGAATAGCGCCGCTCCTCGAGCAGGATCGTCTCGATCGCGTGCTGCTTCGTCTCGACGCCGTCTGCCATTTCTACCTCGCGGGATGCGCCTGACCGAGTCGCCTGCGCTGTCCGAAGCTGAAGCGCTGCCCGGTCCAGAGCGCCTTCCCGACGGGCAGGATCGCTCGGCCCTCGTTCATGGCCGACAAGACTAGGGCCGCCGACGCATACCACGCCACGGCAGCCGTCACGATTCCGGCCCAGCCGCCGGCGCGGATGAAGCCGACCTCGGCACCCGTCGGAGCGACCCCGCGATGGGCGGCGACCCAGAAGCCGATCGCGAGAAGGACTTCGGTGATCTGCAGGGTCAGGAAAACCCCGAATACCGCCAGGTTGATGCGACTGCTCCAGAGCAGCATGTAGAAGTTGAAGATCGCGAACGAGAGCAGGAACCAGGCAAGCCCGTTCGCGAGGTCGTTCTTACCGGACAGCGTCCCGCCGAGCTTCGTCGTCTCGGCGAGGATCACGAAGATCCCGAGCGAGAGCCAGAAGCCTCCGTACGTCGAGAACGCGGTCGAGCCGAACGTGTTCTGGTTCCGGAACTCCCACTGCCCGGCGAGCAGCTGAACGAGCCCGCCGTAGAAGAGCGCGAGACCCACCCACATCAGATCGGGGATGAAGTTCGCGTTGTGGCCGCTCAGCATGAACGTCGTCAGCGCGAAGGCGGCTAGCCCGAGAGGCGCTGGATCGGCGACCGGCAGAGCGGCTGCAGGCGTGGCGCGTGTTTCCTCCACGACAGCCATTCGTGCCTCCTTCTGTTGTTGCTTCGCCTCGCGGCGATCGCGCCGCGACGGCACGTCTCGTCGCGGTCCCGGATACCCGAACGAGGTCCGAATTAAGCCACTTGCAAAGAAGACGCGCCTAGGATTCTAAATCGTACGGATACTCGGTCAGCAGCTCGGCCCCGTCCTTCGTCACGAGCACGAGATCCTCGAGCCGGCAGCCGCCGTAGCCGTTGCGATACAGGCCGGGCTCGATCGTGATCACGTCGCCCTCGACGAGCTCCCCGGGGTAGCGGCCCAGCCAGGGCTGCTCGTGCACTTCCAGGCCGACGCCGTGGCCCAGGCCGTGGAAGAACCCGTCCTCGAGGATCTCGCCGTCGCGCTTGTGCAGGCCCGTTGGGTAGCCCGCCTCGTGGAAGAGCTCGCTCGCGAGCACGTAGACGTCGCGGCCCGCGACGCCCGGCTTCACCGCCTCGACCGATCGCTCGAGCGCTTCGTGAACGTGCTTGTGGTAGGCGGCGAGCTCCTCGGACGGCTCGCCGATTACGAACGTGCGCGTCATGTCGGCGTAGCAGGACGACTCTCGGTCGCGCGGCCAGAGGTCGAGCACGATCGGCTCATTCGGCTCGATCTCGCCGAAACCCATCTCGTGGCCGATCGCGGTCTGGGGGCCATGGGAGACGATGAACTCGTCGCAGAGGAGGTTCAGGTCGGTGAAGGTCTGCTGGATCGCCATCTTGACGCGCTCGCAGGTGAGGGGCTCGCCGTCGAGGAGCAGCCTGCCGTCCTGTTCTTCGGCGCGGCGGAAAAGCTCACGCGCGGCGTCCATGCCGGCCTCGGCACCCCGCTGCGCGCGCCGGATCCCCTCCACCTCGGCGTCGCTCTTGACGCGACGCCGCTGCACGAAGGTCTCGCGATCAGGGGTGATCTCGACCCCCTGCGCCCGGAGGCGGTCCGCAAGCTCGAGCGGGAAGGTAGACGGGACGACGGCCTTCCGAACGCCGAGCTCCTTGACGGCCCGGATGACCGTTCCGAGCTCGACCTCCTCCATCGGGATCCCCTGCCTGACGAGGTCGTCCCAGCCGAACTCCTCGACGGCGTGCGGCTGCAGCCCGTCGTGCCCCTCGACGCGCTCGACTTCGAACGGCGTGATCACGACGTGACGCTCGCCATCGCGCTCGAGGTAGAGGAACGGATCGGGGACGACGACGGGCACCTCGTGGCGCATCTCCGGGGAGCGGAGGGTGTCGGCCCAGATCAAGACGTCAGTCACGGCGCGGGATGCTACCTGCGGCTGCAAGCCATACGTAGACTCAGGCTTCATGGACGAGGCGCTCGCGCGGGCCCAGGCATTGGTCGACGAGTACGCGCAAGAGCTCGTCTCCGTGCTGCCCGAAAACGGGGAGATCTTCGACGCGCACGTCCATCTCGGCCAAGACATCGACGGCTTCAGCGGCACCTACGACGACCTGATGGCCATCAATGACCGCTACCGAATCTCGCGCTGCTTCATGTTCTGCCTCGATGAGCCGGACCGGCACCCGGCGTTCCGCGCGGCGAACGACCGGACGCTCGCCTACGCGGAGCAATCCGGCGGCCGTCTGATCCCGTTCGTCCGGCTCGACCTCGCGGAGCATCCGATCGAGGAAGCAGTGCGCTGCCTCGATCGCGGCGCGCGAGGGATCAAGCTGCACCCGCGCGCGCAGCGGTTCCTCCTGAACGACGAGCGCCTGGCGCCGGTGTTCGAGCTCGCGGCCGAGCGGCGGGTGCCGATCCTGATCCACGGCGGCCGCGGTCTCCCTCCGATCGCGAGCGAGCTCGCTGCGCTCGTCGACCGCTACCCGGAAGCGCAGCTGATCATCGCCCACGGCGGCATCGCCGACCTGCCGGCCCTCGCCGAGCGATTCGCCGGCAAGGCAGGCGTCTTCTTCGACACCTCGGTCTGGAGCCCGATCGACCTGCTTACCGTCTTCCGCGTCTTCTCCCCGGAGCAGATCGTCTACGCATCCGACTTTCCCTATGGGCAGCAACCGAGCTCGCTCCTGATCGCATTGCGCACGGCGATGGCGTCTGGGCTCGACGAAGACGATCTTCGCGGGATGCTGTCCCGCAATGCCAGCCGGATCGCCGCAGGCGAGCAGCCACTCGAGCCGACGCGTCCTAAGGGCGGCGAGACGTTCTCGCAGCCGATGGCTTTCGCCCGGATCCACCAATATCTTTCGATGGCCACGCCTCTCCTCTGGACCCGCCAGCCCGACACGGTCGGCGTGATCGGTCTCGCGCTCAATGCCTGCTACGACCGCGACGGCCACGCCGACGAGCGCGAGCGAATCAGGGAGCTGCTGGCCGCCGCGCGCGACGTCTGGCGGCTGCTCCCGGAGGTCGACGAGCCCGACCAGCGCATCATCAGCCGGACGACGTTTCGGCTGATCCACCTTGCGGACATCCTCGCCGTGACTCCTTCCTCGAATGGTTGAGCTTCGCGTCAACGGTCATGCCTATGAGCTCGATGCTCCCGTCGGGCGCACGCTCGCCGAGGCATTGCGGCTCGACCTCGGCCTCACCGGCACCAAGGTCGCCTGTGGCGAGGGCCACTGCGGCGCCTGCACGGTGCAGCTCGACGGCGTGCCGGTGCTCTCGTGCATCACACTCCTCCACACGGTCGGCGGCCGCGAGGTGACGACGATCGAGGGTCTGGCGGAGCACCCCCTCGTCGACGCGTTCGTCCGGGCCGACGCACTCCAGTGCGGCTTCTGCACGCCGGGCCAGATCGTCTCGGCCGCGGCGCTGGTCGAATCGACACCGCAGCCGACCTCGGAGGAAGTCAGGCATGCGATGTCGGGCAACCTGTGTCGCTGCGGGGCATACCCGAGAATCGAGGAGGCTGTTGTCGCGTGGCGAGGCTGATCCGAACCGAGAAGGAAGTCGAGGGCCGCTACACGGAGCAGTGGATCGTGGTCGAGGAAGACGTGCTCGAGCAGTGGCCGGCGGGCCCGCGCGGGATCGTCGGCCGGGCGGCCAGGCGCGTCGACGGCCACGAGCGCGCCCGCGGTCAGGCGACCTACACGGCGGACATCTCGCTGCCCGGCATGCTGCACGCCGCCGTGCTGCGCTCGCCTCACGCGCGCGCGCGCGTGAAGAAGATTGACCTGACGAAGGCGCGCGAG
Organism: Actinomycetota bacterium; assembly: GCA_005888315.1. Lineage (GTDB taxonomy): Bacteria > Actinomycetota > Thermoleophilia > Gaiellales > Gaiellaceae > 13-2-20CM-68-14. Next base: position 10,123 of record VAWH01000028.1, read on the forward strand.
ACGCCATGGGTGCGCGGGGCGATCGGCCCCGACGACTGCCACGTGCTCGAGCGCGAGCCGTCCTTCCAGGGCGCGCCCGTCGCGGCAGTGGCGGCCCAGAGCGCCGAGCGGGCGCGCGAGGCGCTGGACATGATCGAGGTCGAGTGGGAGGTGCTCGAACCGCTGCTCGACCCGGACGAGGCGGTACGCCGGGAGTCGTTCACGGACGAGCCGCGCCTCTACGCCCGCGGTGACGTCGAGCGCGGCCAGGCCGAGGCGGACGTCGTCGTCGAGGGCGAGTACCGCACGCAGACCGTGCTCCACAACGCACTCGAAACGCATCAGTCGGTGTGCCGCTGGGAGGGCGACACGCTCGAGGTCTACACCTCGACGCAGTACATATGGGGCATTCGCGACGAGGTCGCCGAGACGCTCGGCCTGCCGCCCGACAAGGTGCGCGTCGTCTGCCACTTCATGGGCGGCGGCTTCGGCGCGAAAAACTCCCCGGGCGACTACACCTTCATCGCGATCGCGCTCGCGGGCCAGACCGGCGCCGCCGTGCGCTGCGCGCTGACTCGGCGCGAGGAGAACCTCGCCAGCGGCAACCGCAACTCCACGATCCAACGCCTCGTCGCGGGCGCGCGCTCGGACGGCACGCTGACGGCGCTCTCGGGCGAATACATCAACGCGATCGGCTGGGACGGATTCTCGGGCCCGACCTACGGGCCGATGGAGATGCTCTACGACTGCGAGAACGTGCGCACGCAGACCTTCGGAGCAAAGCTGAACACGCCCCCGAATGCCGCCTTTCGCGCCCCCGGCTTCGTCGAGGGAACGTTCGGCCTCGAGTGCGTCCTCGACGAGCTGGCCGCAAAGCTCGATCTCGACCCGCTCGAGCTGCGGCGGCGGAACTACGCCGACCACGACCTCGTCGAGGGCCGGCCGTTCTCTTCGAAAAACCTGCTCGACTGCTACCGCCTGGCCGAGCCGCACTGGGCGCGGCGCAAGGAAGTGCGCGCGCGCTCGGACGACGTCTGGAAGCGCGGCGTCGGGCTGGCGAGCCAGGTCTGGTACGGCGGCGGCGGGCCCCCGTCGTACGCTTGGATCCGCGTCGGCTCGGACGGCCGCGCCACCGTCGTGACGGCGATGCAGGACATCGGCACCGGTACGCGGACGGCGATGGCGCAGATCGCCGCGGAGGAGCTCGGCGTACCGCTCAACCAGGTTCGTGTCGAGCTCGGCGACTCGGCGCGCGGCCCTTTCGCCTCGATCTCGGCGGGGTCTTCGACGACGCCGTCGATGGGCCCGGCGGTCCGCGCCGCCGCGGCCGATGCGAAACGTCAGCTGATCGAGATCGCCGCCCAGCGCTACCACCTCGAGGAGCGCGTGCTCGAGATCAAGGACGGGCAGGTGATCTCGGCGGACGGGGGCTCGTGGCCGCTCGAGGAGGTGACCGGACTGCTCGAGGACGCGCAGATCCTCGGCAAGGGCGCACGCGGGCCGAACCCGACCGGCATGCGCGTCCTGACCTTCGGGATTCAGGTCGCCGAGGTCGCCGTCGACGTCGAGACCGGCGAGGTGCGAGTCGAGCGGATCGCGGCGATCCACGACGTCGGCCGGATCATCAACCCACTCGGGGCGAAGAGCCAGGTCGAGGGCGGGATCATCCAGGGGCTCGGGCACACGCTCTCCGAGGAACGCCTTCTCGATCCGCAGAGCGGCGGCACGCTGACCCAGACGCTCGATGCCTACAAGCTGCCGACGATCGCCGACGTGCCCGAGATCATCTGCGAGTTCGTCGACAAACCGGACGAGCACCTGACCAATCTCGGCTCGAAGGGACTGGGCGAGCCGCCAATCATTCCGACCGCCGCCGCGATCGCGAACGCGATTCGCGACGCGACCGGCGCAGACATCCATTCGCTGCCGATCACCCGGGAAGAAATGCTGCGCGCGCTGCGCGCCGCGGAGGAACGGCGGCGCGAGCCGGAGCGAGTTGGAGCTCCTCCGGCCTGAGTCCGCCGAGGCCGCGGCGGCGGCGCTCGGCAACGGCTCCGTGGCCCTTGCAGGCGGCACCGAGCTCGTGCCGCTGCTGCGCGACGGGATCGTGCGGGCCGAAAAGCTGGTCGAGCTCCGCGAGGTCGTCCCGCGTGGAATCGACGGGACGCGGATCGGGGCAGGCACGACGCTCGCCGAGCTCGAGGTCGACCAGGAGATCCCGCACGCCTTGCGCGAGGCCTGCTCGCTCGCGGCGTCGCCGCAGCTTCGGTCGATGGGCACGCTCGGCGGCAATCTGTTGCAGGCGACCCGGTGCTGGTACTGGCGGCTCAAGTTCCCGTGTTACCTCCACGGCGGCGACCGCTGTCACGCGCGGGCCGGCCAACACCGAGAGCACGCGATCTTCGGCAACGAGCGCTGCGCGTCGGCCCACCCTTCCGATCCGGCCGCGGCGCTGCTAGCGCTGGGAGCTCGGTTGCATACGACCGCCCGCGAGCTTCCGCTCGCCGAGCTCTACCGCCTGCCGACCGACGACGACCGGGAGGTGACAGCGCTCGAGCCCGGCGAGCTGATCCTCGAGGTCGAGGTGCCGCGACCGGAGGCGAGCGTCTACCTGAAGGCGATGGATCGCCGTAAATGGTCGTTCGCCTTGGTCGGGGTGGCCGCGGCCCGCCTTTCCGATGGGGTCCGTGTCGCCCTGGCCGGCGTCGCCCCGATCCCATGGGAGCTGCCCTCGGCGGACGCCCTCGAGCACGCGACGCCGCTACCCGGGACCGCCTACAAGGTCGACATCGCCCGCGCACTGATCCGGCGCGCGCTCGAGGCCGTCGGCGCGCCGGCGACCACCTGATCCGCCCCCCGCAACGAAGTCGTTACGAGGAGACGAAAAGGGGTTGACTCTGCCGGGGGATCAGACGGACGCGCGGGCGAAGCCCGGACGTCCTGTGGGTCGACGCCGCGAGCGAGCGCATAAGTGTTGACGCGTGATCCAAGGCGTACCCGGCCTCCTCCCCGCGACGAGCCTATTCAGGAAATGCACACGTGTCTGTGACGCGGGTGTGAACAATGTGGGCCATGGTCGCCGCTGTCGTGCTGGCGGCGGGAGCCTCGTCTCGCTTCGGCTCGCCGAAGCAGCGACTCCTGCTCAGGCCCGTGCTCGAGCGCGTTCGCAACGCTCGGTCGGTCGAAGAGATCGTCGTGGTCGTCGGCGCGCACGAGGTCGAAACCGATGCACGGGTCGTGCGCTGCGCAGCGTGGGAGCGCGGCCCGGGGGCATCCCTCCGCTGCGGGCTGGCCGAACTGGCGCCGAACGCCGAAGCCGCCGTCGTCGTGCTCGCCGACGGTCCGTCGCTCTCGCCCGAGGCGATCGATCGGGTCGTCGAGGCGTGGCGGAAGCGAGCGGGTGACGTCGTCGCCGCGAGCTACGGCGGCAACCGCGGGCACCCGGTCGTGCTCGGCCGCCCCGTCTGGGCGCAGATTCCGGACGAGGGCGCCCGGGCGCTCGAGCCCGCCCTCGTCCCGTGCGACGACCTCGGCCCGCCGGGGGATGTCGACACTCCCGCAGACCTCGCCGGCAGGGCGCGGGACGCCGGCGCAGAATGAGAAACGCGTCCGATGACGGTCGCGCCTCAGCTGGATTCGCACGAGCGGTCGCCGCTTGCCTCGGCACGGTTGCAGCGCAAGCTGACAGTCGACGAGGCCGCGCGCCGCGCCGGCCTCACGCCCGAGCAGGTGGAGTGGCTCGAGGAAGGCCGCGTCTACCGGTTTCCGCAGGCCGACGACGCCCTCGTCGCGACCGTCCTCTATGCCACCGCGCTCGCCATCGGCCAGGACGAGGCTCGCAGCCTCGCCCGCTTGCCGATCCAACCGCGCCCGGAGCGGTATCCGCGTAACCGAATCATCGGCGTCGCGGCCGGCCTGGCGCTCCTTGCGGCGCTGGCCATCGCATTGCTCGGCGGGTTCGGCGGAGACGCAAAGAAGAAGCAGGTGAGAGCCTTGCCGCCGCCCTGGAAGCTCAAGGTCGACGTCTTCAACGGCGGCGGGGACATCTATTACACACGCGCGCTTGCGAGCAAGATCGGCGCTCTCGGCTACAAGATCGAGCGGGTGGCAAAGGCCAACCGGTTCGACTATCGGGAAACAGCAGTCTTCTTCGAGCCAGGCGGTGAGTCGTACGGAGCGCGGCTCGCGAAGCAGCTCTGCAGCGAGGCTCGGCCTCTTCCGGGCGGAAAGAACCCGCGTCGGCTCGTGGTAATCGCCGGACCGCCTCGGATCGGGTGTTAGACGCGCCGCCTTGGACGCGGCGGCCTTGCCCGATGCCTCAGCCTGTCGGCTAGAGAAGAGGCGTTCGCAATTCGGCCAGCTTCGACTTCAGCTCGGGCGGCATCTCCTCCGTCGCGGCCTGCCTGACGAAGCGCCGCAATTCCTCCTCGAAGCGATACCGCTTACGACAGTAGTCGCAGAGGCTGAGATGCTCCTCCGCAAGGGCGCGCTCCTCTTCGTTGAGCTCGCGGTCGAGGAAAGGCTGCAGCACCTCTTCGCACTTGTCGCAGGGGTCGACCGCGAAGCCGCTCATTCGGAGGCACCTCCATCCGAGACGGCCCGCTCGGCGAGCTCCCGCTTCAGGATGCGACGGCCGCGGTGCAGGCGCGACATCACCGTCCCGACGGGGATGTCGAGGATCTGCGCGGCGTCGTTGTAGCTGAAGTCGCCGAGGTCGACAAGCACAATCACATCGCGGAAATCGTGCGGCACGGCCGACAGCGCGGTGACGGCGTCGTCCTGCGAAAGCCGCTCGATCACGCGCTCTTCGTCCGGATTCGGCGCCTGCGTCGACTCCTCGAGCTTGTTGTAGAGGAAGTAGTCCCCTTCCTCGAGCGGCTGCATGTCTGGAGCGCGCTGCACCCGCCGGCCGCGATCGATATTGAGGTTCGTGAGGATGCGGAGCAGCCAGGCGCGGAGATTGGTTCCGGGCTGGAACGACTTCCAGCTCCGAAAGGCTCGCGCGTATGTCTCCTGCATCAAATCCTCGGCTTCCTCGCGGGAGGAGACCAGCCGCCTCGCGACGCGATAGACCTGATCGGCCAGCTCGAGCGCTTCCTCCTCGAACCTGACGCGGTCCCTCGCGTCCTCGGCAAGTCGCCTCGCCTCGGTCTCGGGTGCCGTCTCGCCCACGACGGCCACCCTAGCAATGCTTCTTTCAAGCTCCAACGGGACGGCCGGGCCCGGCATTCCCGTTAGCTCCCGGCTCCGCGTGGGTAGGCGAAGCTTTGCCAGCAAACCGAAAGGCAGGTTGCCATGGAAGGGTACGAAGTCGTCACGAGCGACGACTGCAAGCTCGGCCACGTCGTCGAGGTGCGCGATTCGCATCTGATTGTCGAGCACGGGATGCTGAAGAAGACACGCCATGCTGTGCCGTTGACGTTCGCCCACACAACGGACGGCGAGGAGAAGGTTCGACTCGGCGTTTCGAAGGAGATGGTCGAGAGCTCTCCCAAGCTCGAGAACGGGACGATCGATACGCAGGCCGTCGCCGAGCACTTCGGCCTCGCCGAAGGCGCGGCGGCTCCCGAGACCGAGGGGTACGGAGAGGTGCTGCCCGACGACCCGGCGCGCAGCGCCGACCAGGATCTCCTTCGCGCCGGCGGCGAGCCGGCAGACCAGCAGCGGGCCGAGATCCGCGAGGGTGGGCTCGAGCCCGAGCGCGACAACGCTGACGCGGGGACTAGCTACGTCAGCCGGAGGCCGACCGCGCGCTAGACAGGCTGGGCCGGCCGGAAGCCGGCTTTCGCCATCGCAGCGAGGAGCGCATCGAGGTCGGTGCGCTCCTCGTCCCAGCTCAGCATCACCATGCCCATCAGGTTCGCATTCGCGTATTCGAGACCGTCGTGACCCTGCAGCGCCGCGCCGAGTCGCTGTACGCAGCGCTCGCAGCGAATCCCGCTGACCTGGAGCGTCTCCGAGCGAACGGCCATGCCTCCGTCAGCCTAGCGTTCGCTCGACAAGATCTGCGCAGGCCGCGTCCAAGCCTTCACGCTCGCCGATCTTCAGCTGGCGCTGGCCTTCGCAGCTTGAGGGATCGAGGGCCGAGAGGTCAGCCGTCGCGCCGAGCTTCTCGGCCGCCGGCGCGACGCGCTCGAACAGCTCGCGTGCGAGCTCGGGAGCGCGAACCAGGCGGTCGCCGTCTGGATGGATCAACTCCGCGGCCGTGCCGAAACGCAGCGCGGCCCAGCGATTCTGGGCGTAGTCGCCGCGGTCGGCGGGCCGCGCGGCCTCGAGCTCGACAGACGCGCAGAGCGCCTGCAGAAGCGCCGACAGCGCGACGGTGACGGCGAGGCTCGTCGGCTGGTCGGGCATGCGGATCTCCAACGTGCCGAAACGGGGATGCGGCCGGACGTCCCACCAGAAGCGGGTGTAGTCGTCGGCAAGCCCGAGGCCGATCAGGCGCTCGACGAAGCCTTCCCAGGCTCCGTACGAGCCGAACGCCGGCGGCGCACCGGCGCGTGGCAGTTGCGCGAGGACCTCGGCGCGGTTCGACGCGAGCCCCGTTGCCCGGCCGGCGAGATACGGGGAGTTCGCCGAGAGTGCGAGCACGAGCGGAAGCCACGGCAGGATCGCCTCGAGCGTCGCGTAGCAGGCGTCGGCGCTCCCCATTCCCACGTGCACGTGCAGCCCGCTGACACCCTGCCGGCGCGCGGAGACGCCGGCGAAGCCGACGAACTCCTTGTAGCGCGGATCAGGGGCGATCTGTTGCTGCTCCGGGTCGCTGAACGGATGACTGCCGGCGGCGGCGATCCGAAGGCCGTTCTCGTCAGCGATCCGCGCGGCGGCGCGACGTAGCTCGCGCAGCGCCTCGCCCGCCTCGCCGACGGAAGAGCAGGTGTCCGTGTTCAGCTCGACGATCGACGCAAACAACTCCGTCTTCAGCCGACCGGGCAGCTCGAGCTTCTCCGACTCGCCGATCAACAGCCCGACCGACGGCGACAGCGCGAGCGTCTCGGCGTCGAGGATCATGACCTCCTCCTCGATCCCAAGGGAAAACGGCGAGCTCTCGCCAAAACGCTGCTCGATCAAGAGCCGAAGGCTAAACGCCGTTCCGCACGCGGCCGAACGAGCCGTCCCTAACTACGAGCCCAGCGCGGGACCCGGTGCGTGAAGGCCTCGCCGCCGCCAGAGGCGGCGGCGAGGGTCTGCGCGCGGTCAATTCCCTCCAGTTTTTTGCGCAGCAAAAAACTGGAGGGCCCGGGCAGGCATCGGGCCCTCCAGTAAGCGCTCCCGCAAGCCGTGCTGGCTACGGCTACTCGTGCGGGAGCGCGGCCCCAGGGGTCAGGGGCCTTTCAGGGACGGTCACCGGGGAGAGGATGGCTGCCGTCCGAGCTTGACATCGAGAGTGAGCTTTTCGTTGTCGCGATAGACCTCGAGCGAGAGGGACTGGCCGGGGCGCTTCCCCGCGATCAGGTCACGGAGCTGGTCGATCGAGGTGAGCGGGACGCCGTCCGCCGAGACGATCTGGTCGCCGCCGATCGGCCAGCTCTCACCGGAGACGACCGCGGTTTCGGTACCCGCGCGAAGCCCGGCAGCAGCCGCACCGCTGCCGGGCTGCACGGAGGCAACCAGCACTCCGCTCTTCGAGGGGAGTCTGAACAGGCGGGCAATCTCGGCCGTGACCGGCTTCGCAGTGATGCCGAGGAAGGCGTGCTCGACCTTGCCTTTCTTGATCAGCTGCGCAACGACCGTGCGGACGGTGTTGATCGGGATCGCGAACCCGATGCCGATGTTGCCACTACCGGTATCGCCGGTCGCGATCTGGGCGGTGACGCCGATCACCTGGCCGCGCGAGTCGATCAGCGGGCCGCCGGAGTTGCCGTGGTTGATCGGGGCGTCCGTCTGGATCACGTGATCGATCGGGAACTGGTTCGGAGCGCTGATCGCGCGCTGGACCGCGCTCACGATCCCGGCCGTGACCGAGCGGTCGTAGCCGAGCGGATTGCCGATCGCGACTACCGAGTCGCCGACCCGCACGCGATCCGAGTTGCCGAACGCCAGGGGAGTGAGAGTGCGGGAGCGGGCATTGACCTGCAGGACGGCAAGGTCGGTCGACGGGTCGGAGCCGACGATGTGCGCTTTCAGGTTGTCGCTGTTCGAGAAGCTGACCTCGACGGATTGCGCGCCCGCGATCACGTGGTAGTTCGTGATGATGTGGCCGGCCTTGTCCAGCACGAAGCCCGAGCCGAGCGCCTTTTGCTTCTCGGTCTGGGGCAGGCCGAAGTCGAAGGGATCATTCGTCCGCACCACCTGCGTCGAGGTGACCTGGACGACGCCGGGCGCGTCCCGGCGGAAGATCTCGTTGATCGTCATCGCCTTGCCGGGTTTGACCGGGTTGAACGACGTCGGCGAGTTGCCGGCGAAGGCGGGCTCGATCTGGCGAACCGTGGTCGTCTTGCCGCCGACGCCGAGCGCCGAGGCGCCGGCGAGTGAGATCGCGCCCCCGATCAGACCCGCGGCGAGGAGCGCGGCGATGGGAAGCAATTGCCTGCGCGAGCGCACCGTCGGGTTATAACGACGGCTCGTTGCAGCCCGGTTAACCGGGCTTTGCGCCTCTGTTAAGCGTGGGTCACCTCGGCGGGAGCGCAACGCACTTCGCCGAGGACTGTCCCCGCGAACTGGCACGGCAGGACAAGTGAACACTTTCGGCACGGTTTTTCTGGCGTTCGCCGGCCAAACGCTGACGCGAGGGCGGACCGATCGCGCAGAATGGATGGCGATGCGCTCCCCGGTGACCGTTGCGTGCGTCCAGGCGGAGCCCGTCATCCTGGACCGAGACGCCACGATCGAGAAGCTCGCGGGCCTCGCCGCCGAGGCGGCCGGCAACGGCGCGAAGCTACTCGTCTTTCCGGAAGCGTTCATCCCGGCGTATCCATCCTCCGTCTGGGCGCGTGCGCTCGCCGGCTGGGAGGAGCCGGGCGCGAAGGAGGCCTTCGCCTTGCTCGCCCGCGAGTCGCTCGAGCTGCCGGGCGAGGCCGCAGACCGACTCGCCGAGATCGCCCGCGAGCAGGAGGTCTGGCTCGTGACCGGCGTCACCGAGCGCGACCCGGAGCGCCCCGGAACGCTCTACAACACGCTGCTCTACCACGCCCCCGACGGGGGGCTGGCCCAGAAGCACCGCAAGCTCGTGCCGACGAACCACGAGCGGCTCGTTTGGGGCCAGGGCGACGGCGAGGGCCTGCGCGCGATCGAGACCGGGCTCGGCCGCCTCGGCGGCTTGATCTGCTGGGAGAACTACATGCCGCTCGCGCGCTTCGCGCTCTACGAGTCGGGGGTCGAGATCTACGTCGCCTCGACCGCGGACGACGGCGACAGCTGGCAGTCGACCCTGATCCACATCGCCCGCGAGGCGCGCGCATTCGTGGTCAGCCCGAGCCACTTCCAACGAGCCGCCTCGTACCCCGCCGACTTCCCGCTCGCGAAGCTGCTCGAGGGCGTCGACCTCGTCGGTCGCGGAGGTAGCGCGATTCTGGCGCCGGACGGCTCCTACCTCGCCGGCCCGCTCTACGGCGAGGAAGGCATCCTCTACGCCGAGCTCGACCCCATGCGGCTCGACGAGGAGCGCCAGCGCTTCGACCCGGCCGGGCACTACCACCGGCCCGACGTCCTCGGGCTGCGTGTTTCGCCCAACACGGGCGGGGCACAAATTTCGTAGTACGAAGATTCTGGTCGCCCGCTGCGGGCAAAGAGGATCACGTAAGCGAGGCGCAGGTGAAAGGAAGGATGCGACATGGCCGAGCTCGTCGCTGATTACGTCCTCGAGCGGCTGACCGAGTGGGGCGTTCACCGGATCTACGGCTACCCCGGCGACGGGATCAACGCCTTCCTCGGCGCCTTCGACCGCGCCGGCGGCGACCCGGAGTTCATCCAGGTCAGGCACGAGGAGATGGCGGCGTTCATGGCCTGCGGCCACGCGAAGTTCACCGGCGAGGTCGGCGTCTGCATCGCCACCTCCGGCCCAGGCGCCATCCACCTCTTGAACGGCCTCTACGACGCCAAGCTCGACCACCAGCCCGTCGTCGCTATCGTCGGCCAGCAGGCCATGGCGTCGCTGGGCGGCAACTACCAGCAGGAGGTCGACCTGACAACGCTCTTCAAGGACGTCGCCCACGAGTACGTGCACATGGCCACCGACCCGGCGCAGGTTCGCCACCTCGTCGACCGCGCCGTGCGCATCGCCCTCGACCAGCGCACGGTCACGTGCATCGTCGTCCCGAACGACCTCGCCTCGGAGAAGGCCGTCGACACGCCGCCGCACAAGCACGGCACCGTCCACTCCGGGATCGGCTACTCGCGCCCGAAGGTCGTGCCGGAGGACGGAGAGCTCGAGCGCGCCGCTCGCGTTCTGAACGAGAGCGAGAAGGTCGCGATCCTGATCGGCCAGGGCGCGATGCATGCCGGCGACGAGGTCGTCGAGGTCGCGGAGATTCTGGGCGCCGGCGTCGCCAAGGCGCTTCTCGGCAAGGCCGCCTTGCCCGACGACCTGCCGTTCGTGACCGGCTCGATCGGCCTGCTGGGGACGAAGCCGAGCTACGACCTGCTGATGGGCTGCGACGCCTTCCTAATGGTCGGCTCCAGCTTCCCCTACTCGGAGTTCCTGCCGAAAGAGGGCAAGGCACGCGGGGTCCAGATCGACATCGACGGGCGAATGGTCGGGATTCGCTACCCGATGGAGGTCAACCTCGTCGGCGACTCCAAGCAGACGCTGAAGGCGCTGATCTCTCGGCTGGAGCGGAAGGAAGACCGCTCCTGGCGCGAACAGATCGAGTCCGGGGTCCGCGACTGGTGGGAGCTGATCGAGCGCCGGGCGATGCTCGAAGCGGACCCGATCAACCCACAGCGCGTCTTCTTCGAGCTCTCGAAGCGGCTGCCCGACGGGGCGATCCTCACCTCCGACTCGGGCTCGGCGGCCAACTGGTATGCCCGCGACATCAAGATCCGGAAGGGAATGATGGGGTCGCTCTCGGGCACGCTCGCGACGATGGGACCCGGCGTTCCGTACGCGATCGCGGCCAAGTTTGCGCATCCCGACCGGCCCGTCTTCGCGCTCGTCGGCGACGGCGCCTTCCAGATGAACGGGATGAACGAGCTGATCACGATCGCCAAGTACCGCGAGCGCTGGAGTGACCAGCGGCTGATCATCCTCGTGCTCAACAACCGCGACCTGAACCAGGTCACCTGGGAGCAGCGCGCGATGGAAGGCGACCCCAAGTACAAGGCCTCGCAGGTTCTGCCGGACTTCCCCTACGCGCGCTACGCGGAGCTGGTCGGACTGAAGGGGATCCGCGTCGACGACCCGGACGCGATCGGCGCCGCCTGGGACGAGGCGATCGGCGCCGAAACGCCTGTGCTGCTCGAGGCGATCACCGACCCGGAGGTGCCGCCGCTGCCGCCGCACATCACGCTCGAGGAGGCGAAGTACTTCATGGAGTCGATCCTCCGCGGCGATCCGGATCGGACGGCCTTCATCAAGCAGTCGCTGAAGCAGAAGATCGAAGAGTTCATCCCGGGGCGGTGAGCGCGACAGCCGTCCGCCGCGGTGCGCAGGCAGCGGTCGAGTCTCTCGAGGTCTCGGCGTTCACGGTGCCGACGGACGAGCCCGAATCCGACGGCACGGCCGAATGGGACTCGACCACGATCGTACTCGTCGAGCTCTCCGCCGCCGGCAAGACGGGGCTCGGCTACACGTACGCCCCGGCCGCAGCCGGACGGCTCGTCGAGGAGAAGCTCGCCGACGTCGTTCGCGGCAGCGACGCCTTCGCGACCGGGGAGGCCTGGGAGGCGATGGCAGTCGCCCTACGCAACGCGGGCCGGCCCGGGATCGGCTTCTGCGCACTGTCGGCGGTCGACCTCGCGCTCTGGGATCTGAAGGCCCGCCTCCTCGAGCTGCCGCTCGCCGACCTCGTCGGGCGCGCGCGCGACCGTGTGCCCGTCTACGGCAGCGGCGGCTTCACCTCGTACTCGCTCGAACGCATCCGCGAGCAGCTGTCGGGTTGGGTCGAGCAGGGCATCCCGCGCGTGAAGATGAAGGTCTCGCGTGAGCCCGAGCGCGATCCCGAGCGGCTCGACGCGGCGCGGCAGGCGATAGGCAACGAGACCGAGCTCTACGTCGATTCCAACGGCGCTCTCGCTCGGAAGCAGGCGCTCCGCTGGGCTGAGCGCTTCGCCCGCGACTGGGGCGTCGTCTGGTACGAGGAGCCGGTCAGCTCCGCCGACTTCGAGGGCCTGCGCCTGCTCCGCGACGGTGGTCCCGCGGGCCTCGAGATCGCCGCCGGCGAGTACGCGTACGTGCCCGCCGACTTCCGCAACCTGGTCGCGAACGGCTGCGTCGACTGCCTGCAGGCGGACGTGACCCGCTGCGGCGGGATCACCGGCTTCCTGCGCGCGGGCGCGCTGGCGGCGGCGTTCGGGCTCGATCTCTCGGCCCACTGCGCGCCGAGCGCCAGCGTCGCCGCCTGCTGCGCGGTGCCGAGCTTCCGCCACCTCGAGTACTTCCACGACCACGTCCGGCTCGAGCCGCTGCTCTTCGACGGCGTGCTCGAGCCGAAGGGCGGCGCGCTCGAGCCGGATCGCTCCCGCCCCGGCAACGGGCTCGAACTCAAGCGGGCGGACGCGGAGCGTTACGCGGCCTGATGCGCGTTCCGGCCTATTCCGACCGCCGCTTCGCCTCGCCGCCGACGACGTTCGAGGAGGTCGACGTCCGCGGCCTCGAGCACGACCTCGGCCGCGCAGTCGAGGGAGAGGTGCGGTTCCGGCCCGGCGACCGCGCGCTCTATACGACCGGCGGCTCCAACTATCGACAGCTGCCGATCGGCGTCGTCATCCCGCGCACAACCGACGACGTCGTCGAGACGATGCGCGTCTGCCGCGATTACCGCGCGCCGGTGCTCGCGCACGGCGGCGGCACGAGCCTCGCCGGCCAGTGCTGCAACGTCGCCGTGGTCGTCGACTTCTCCAAGTACCTGAACGAGATCGTCGAGATCGATGCCGAGCGCCGCCTCGCCCGCGTGCAGCCCGGCCTGATCCTCGATCACCTCCGCAAGCCGGCGGAGGCCGAGCACGAGCTCACCTTCGGCCCCGACCCCTCCACGCACGACCACTGCACCTTCGGCGGCATGATCGGCAACAACTCCTGCGGTGTCCGCTCGATCATGGCCCAGTTCTACGGGCCCGGGCCGCGGATGTCCGACAACGTCCACGAGCTCGACCTCCTCCTCTACGACGGCACCCGGCTGCAGGTCGGGAAAACGAGCGACGAGGAGCTGGAGCGGATCGCCGCCGACGGCGGCCGGCGCGGCGAGATCTATGCGGGCCTGCGCGACCTGCGCGACCACTACGCCGACGAGATCCGCGCGCGCTACCCCGACCTCCCGCGCCGCGTCTCCGGCTACAACCTCGACGATCTCCTGCCGGAGCGGGGATTCGACGTCGCCGCTGCGCTGACCGGAACCGAGGGCACCTGCGCGCTGGTGCTCGAAGCGAGCGTTCACCTCGTCCATGCCCCGCCCCACCGCTCCCTGCTCGTGCTCGGCTACGACGACGAGTACGAGGCGGCCGACCACGTCTGCGAGGTGCTCGATGCAAAGCCGCTCGGCCTCGAGGGCGTGGACGCCGTGCTGCTCGAGGACATGAAGGTGGTCGGCCTCCACAACGAGTACCTCTCGATGCTGCCGGACGGCCACGGCTTCCTGCTCGTCGAGTTCGGCGGCGAGACGAAGGACGAGGCCGACGAGAAGGCGCACAAGCTGATGGCGCAGTTGAAGAAGGGCAAGGGCGCGCCGAAGGACATGAAGCTTTACGACGACAAGGAACAGGAGGAGCACGTCTGGCAGGTGCGCGAGGCGGGCCTCGGCGCGACCGCGTTCATCCCCGGCAAGCCGGACACCTACGAGGGCTGGGAGGACTCGGCGGTCCCACCGGAACAGCTCGGCAGCTACCTGCGCAAGCTCCGCAAGCTGGCCGGCAAGTACGGCTACGAGAGCGCGCTCTACGGCCACTACGGCAACGGCTGCGTGCACGCGCGCTGGAACTTCGACCTGATGAGCGAGCCGGGGATCCGCGACTTCCGGTCCTTTTTGGACGAGGCCGCGGACCTGGTCCTCGGCCATGGCGGCTCGATCTCCGGGGAGCACGGCGACGGGCAGTCGAAGGCCGAGCTCTTGCCGAAGATGTTCGGGCCAGAGCTCGTCGAGGGCTTCCGCGAGTTCAAGTCGATCTGGGATCCCGACTGGAAGCTCAACCCGGGCAAGGTCGTCGATCCGTACCCGATCACGTCGAACATGCGCCTCGGCACGGACTACGACCCCCCGCAGGTCAAGACCCACTTCGCCTTCCCGAACGACAACGGCTCGTTCGCCCACGCGACCACACGCTGCGTCGGGATCGGCAAGTGCCGCCGCACCGACAGCGGCGTCATGTGCCCCAGCTTCATGGTCACGCGCGAGGAAAAGCACACGACCCGTGGCCGGGCGCGGACGCTGTGGGAGATGCTGAACGGCGAGGAGCTCGACGGCTTCCGCTCCAAGGAGGTCGAGGAGGCGCTCGACCTCTGCCTCTCCTGCAAGGGCTGCACGAACGACTGCCCCGTCTCGGTCGACATGCCGACCCTCAAGGCGGAGTTTCTCTCGCACCACTACGCCGGCCGGCTGCGGCCGCGCCCGGCGTACGCGTTCGGGCTGATCGACCAGGCGGCGCGCCTCGCCTCGAAGCTCCCCGCCGCAGCCAACTTCTTCACACAGACGCCGCCCTTCGAGGCGGCCTTCAAGCTCGCCGCCGACGTGCACCCGAACCGGAAGATCCCGCCGTTCGCGCCGGTGACGCTGAAGGCCTGGTTCGCGTCGCGCCCGTCGCCGAACGGCGGCGGCAAGCGAGTGATCCTCTGGGCCGACACGTTCACGAACTACCTCGAGCCCGAGGTCGGGATCGCGGCCGTCGAGGCGCTCGAAGACGCCGGCTTCCACGTTGTCCTCCCGGCCGGACATCTCTGCTGCGGCCGGCCGCTCTACGACTACGGGATGCTCGACCTGGCCGAGGCGTACCTCCGCAAGGTGCTCGACCACCTACGCGGCGACATCCGGGCGGGGACTCCGGTGGTCGGGGTCGAGCCGAGCTGCGTCGCCGTCTTCAAGGACGAGCTCGTGCAGCTCTGGCCGAACGACGAGGACGCGAAGCGTCTCTGCAAGCAAACCCACCACTTCGCAGAGTTCATGAGCAAGCACGCCGGCGGCTGGCAGCCGCCCACGCTGCAGCGCAAGGCGCTTCTGCACGGCCACTGCCACCACAAGGCGACCGGCGGCATCGAGCCGGAGATAGAGCTGCTCGAGCAGATGGGCGTCGAGGTCGAGGCGCTCGATTCCGGCTGCTGCGGGATGGCCGGCGGCTGGGGCTACGAGACCGGCCACTACGACGTCTCGATCGCCTGCGGCGAGCGCAAGCTGCTGCCGGAGGTGCGCGAGGCCGACCCGGACACGCTCGTCATCACGGACGGCTTCTCCTGCCGGAGCCAGATCGAGCAGACCGGCACCGGCCGGCGGGCGCTGCACGTGGCGCAGGTGCTCGCGCTGGCGCGGCAGTTCGGCCCGGCGGGCCCGCCCGGCCCCTACCCGGAGCGCGCCGCGCCGGAGCGGCCGCGGCCCGGCCCGCTGCGGAGTGCCGCGCGCGCTGCGCTCGCCGTCGGCGCCGTGGCGGCGCTCGCCGGCGCGGCCGGTTTCACGTACTCGCGCCTGAGCTAAGCCTCGCCATGGCCCAGCTGCTGCTCTCGACGAGTGCACGTTCTTCCTCTCGCAGGAGAACGGCGACGTCGAGGCCAACCAACCGGAAGGATTCTTCTTCAACGACGTCCGACACATGTCCGAATGGCGGCTGCTCGTAGACGGAGAGCCGCTGCAGCCGCTCACGAGCCCGGCGGTCGACTACTTCTCGGGCCGCGTCGTCGCGGCGCCCGAAGGCAAGGACCCGCCGTTCACCGTCGAGCGCGACCGCTTCGTCACCGAGGGCGCGCACGAGGACATCGTCGTCGCCAAGCACACGGCCGAGGAGCGCCTGCTCCGGCTCGACCTCTGCTTCGCGGCCGACTTCGCCGATGTTCTCGAGGCGCAGCAGCCCGGCGCGCACGAGAACCGGACGCGGGTCGAGGTCGGCAAGCGCTCGCTCACGCTGAGCTTCGAGCAGGACGGCTTCCGCCGCGGCACGCGCTTGAGCTTCAACCGGAAGGGCGAGCTCGAGCGCGACCGCGTCACCTTCAAGCTCACCGTCGAGCCGCATGGGCGCTGGAAGCTCTGCGTCGACCTGACTCCGATCGAGGGCGCGAAGCCGAGGGCGCCGCTGCTTCGGTGCGACTCGTTCGGCGCCCCCGAGCCCGCGATGCCGCTGGCGCTGCAGGAATGGCTCGAGCGGGCGCCGGAGCTCGAGGCGGGCGACGATCTCCAGCACGTCTACCAAAGCAGCCTCGTCGACCTCGCCTCGTTGCGGATCCGGCCCCGTGAGGAGGATCTCCGCTGGGCGATGCCGGCCGGCGGCGTGCCCTGATTCCTGACCGTCTTCGGCCGGGACAGTCTGATCGCCTCGTACCAGGCGCTGCCGTTCCAGCCAACCCTCGCGCGCGCCACGCTCGAAGCGCTGGCCGAGAGCCAGGCAACGGAGCGCGATGACTTCCGCGACGCCGAGCCGGGCAAGGTCCTGCACGAGCTGAGGCGCGGGAAGCTCGTCGGCCTCGGCCTCGACCCCCACGGTCCCTACTACGGGACCCACGACGCGACCCAGCTCTTCCTGATCCTGCTCGACGAGTACGAGCGCTGGAGCGGGGACGCCGCCTTCGTCCGCAAGCTGGAACCGAACGCCCGCGCTGCCCTCACTTGGATCGACGAGCAAGGCGACCTCGACGGCGACGGCTATCTCGAATACGAGAGCCGCTCCGCCAAGGGGCTCACGAACCACTGCTGGAAGGACTCCGACGACTCGATCCAGTTCGCCGACGGCCGCCCCGCCGAGGGACCGATCGCAACCTGCGAAATCCAGGGCTACGCCTACGACGCCAGGCTGCGCGCCGCTCGGCTCGCCCGCGAGCTCTGGGGCGACGACGAACTCGCCGCCGACCAGGAGCGGAAGGCGAAGAAGCTTCGCGACCGGTTCAACCGCGACTTCTGGGACGACGAGCTCGGTTATTACGTGCTCGCGCTCGACGGACGGAAGCACCGCGTGGACGCAATCGCCTCCAACGCCGGCCATCTGCTCTGGAGCGGGATCGTCCCGAAGAACCGTGCTCGCCTCGTCGCCGATCGCCTGCTTCGCGACGACCTCTTCAGCGGCTGGGGGATCCGCTGCCTGTCGAGCGAGATGCGCGGCTACAGCCCGCTCGAGTATCACGCCGGCACCGTGTGGCCGCACGACTCGGCGATCTGCGCCGAGGGCATGCGGCGCTACGGCCTTCGCGAGCACGCCGGACGGGTCTGCGCGGCGGTGAGCGAGGCGGCGGTCGCCTTCGAGCACCGCTTGCCGGAGGTCTTCGCCGGCTTCGGCCGCGACGAGACCGATATCCCGGTCCCCTACCCGGACGCGCTGGCACCGCAGGCCTGGTCAGCTGGGGCGCCGCTGCTCGCTTTGCGGACGCTGCTCGGTCTCGACGTCGTCGGCGGGAGGCTCCGCTCGCGTCCGCGCGTGCCGAAGCAGCTCGGGCAGATCGCCCTCAGGCGCATTCCGGTCCGGGGCCCGGCGCCGCAGTTCCCGTTGAATCGGAGGTCGATGCGTTTTAGCCTGCCGCTGCTCGGCTAAGACACCCGCGGAGTGAAGCCTCACGAGCTGATCGGGCGCTGGCCGGTACTCCGGCAGGTGGCGGAGGGCGACACGCTCGGCCGCGGGAAGGCCGTTCAGTCGGCGAAGACAGAGCAGCTGCGCCCACGCACGGACGAGGCGCAGCACGTCGTCCAGTCGATCTGCCCCTACTGCGCGGTCGGCTGCGGTCAGCTCGTCTACGTTCGCGACGGCAAGGTCGACCAGATCGAGGGCGATCCCGACAGCCCGATCTCGCGCGGCCGGCTCTGCCCGAAGGGCGCTGCCTCGAAGAACCTCGTCACCAGCCCTTCGCGCGAGTACAAAGTCAAGTACCGGCGTCCGCACGGGACGGAGTGGGAGGAGCTCGAGCTCGACGAGGCGATGGAGATGATCGCCGACCGCGTGATCGAGACCCGCACGGCGACCTGGCAGAAGCAGGGCGATTCGGGCGCGGCGACCGAGCGCACGATGGGGATCGCGATGCTCGGCGGCGCCACCCTCGACAACGAGGAGAACTACCTGATCAAGAAGCTCGCCATGGGTCTCGGCGTCGTCCAGGTCGAGAACCAGGCGCGCATATGACACAGCTCCACGGTCCCCAGTTTGGGGACCTCGTTCGGACGCGGCGGCGCCACCACCTTCCAGCAAGACCTGGCCAACTCGGACGCGATCCTGATCATGGGCTCGAACATGGCCGAGAACCATCCGGTCGGCTTCCAGTGGGTGATGGAGGCCCGGCTGAAAGGTGCGACGGTCATGCACGTCGACCCGCGCTTCACGCGCACGAGCGCCATGGCGAACCTGCACGTGCCGATCCGCGCGGGCTCCGACATCGCCTTCCTGGGCGGGATCGTCAACTACATCCTTGAGAACGAGCGCTGGCTCGATGAGTACGTCAAGCACTTCACGAACGCGCCCGTGATCATCGACGAGCGCTTCCAGGACACCGAGGATCTGGACGGCTTCTTTTCCGGGTTCGATCCCGACAAGCGGATCTACGACACCTCGACCTGGCACTACGCGGGCATGCCCGTCCAGGAGACGGCAGGGGAGCGCGCGAAGGGCGGGACGAAGGGCGAGCAATCGGGGCACGGCGCGCAGGCCGGGCATCTGGCGCACGGTGAGCCGCCCGAGGAAGACGAGACGCTGCAGCATCCGCGCTGCGTCTTCCAGCTCCTGAAGAAGCACTATCGGCGCTACACGCCGGAGATGGTCTCGCAGATCTGCGGCTGCACGAAGGAGCAGTTCCTCGAGGTCGCCGAGACGCTCTGCGAGAACTCGGGCCGCGAGCGCACGTCCGCGATCGTCTACTCCGTCGGCTGGACGCAGCACACCGTCGGCGTCCAGTACATCCGCACCGCGGCGATCATCCAGCTCCTGCTCGGAAACATCGGCCGTCCGGGCGGCGGGATCATGGCGTTGCGCGGCCACGCCTCGATCCAGGGCTCGACCGACCTCGCGACCCTCTACAACGTCCTCCCCGGCTACCTGCCGATGCCTCATGCGGAGAAGGACACCGACCTTGCCAGCTACCTCGACAACCACGCCGGCACGACGGGCTGGTGGGGGCACTTCGAAGCCTACTTCATCAGCCAGCTGAAGTCGTTCTGGGGCGCAAACTCGACCGAGGACAACGACTTCTGCTTCGACTACCTGCCGAAGATCGACGGCGACCACTCCACCTATCAGACCGCGATGGACATGATCGACCGCAAGGTCAGGGGCTTCTTCCTCTTCGGCGAGAACCCGGCCGTCGGCTCGGCGAACTCACGCCTGCAGCGCTTCGGGCTAGCGAGCCTCGACTGGCTGGTCGTGCGCGACTTCGTGGAGATCGAGAGCGCGTCGTTCTGGAAGGACGCCCCGGAGCTCGAGACGGGCGAGCTGAAGACGGAAGAGATCGGCACGGAGGTCTTCTTCGTGCCGGCGGCGTCGCACGTCGAGAAGGACGGCTCGTTCACGAACACGCAACGGCTCGTGCAGTGGCACTTCCAGGCGCTCGAGCCGGAGGGCGACTGCCGCTCCGACCTCTGGTTCGTCTACCACCTCGGGCGCAAGATCCGCGAGAAACTCGCCGGCTCGAACGACCCGCGCGACCGGCCGATCCTCGACCTGACCTGGCAATACGCGACAAGCGGTCCGCTCGAGGAACCAAGCGCCGACCAGGTTCTGCGCGAGATCAACGGGATCGGCCCCGACGGTAAGGCGCTCGGCACGTACGCGGACCTGAAGCCCGACGGATCGACCGCCTGCGGCTGCTGGATCTACTGCGGGATCTACGGGGACGAGGAGAACAAGGCGGCGCGGAAGAAGCCTGGGGGCGAGCAGACCTGGGTGGCGTCGAACTGGGCGTGGGCCTGGCCGCTGAACCGGCGGATCCTCTACAACCGCGCGTCGGCCGACTCGAAGGGCAGGCCGTGGTCGGAGCGCAAGAAGTACGTCTGGTGGGACGGGCGCAAGAAGAAGTGGGTGGGCGAGGACGTGCCCGACTTCCAGGAGGACAAGCCGCCGACCTTCGTCCCGACGGACGACGCCAAGGCCGAGGACGCGATCGCCGGCGACCACCCGTTCATCCTCCAAGCCGACGGGCGCGGCTGGCTGTTCGCGGCGGCAGGGCTGATGGACGGCCCGCTGCCGACGCACTACGAGCCGCATGAGTCGCCCTTCGACAACCCGCTCTACTCGCAGCGGGCGAATCCGACCCGCCAGCTTTCACCGAGGGCCGAGAATCCGTACAACCCCGCCCCCAGCGACGCCTATCCGTACGTCTTCTCCACCTACCGGCTGACCGAGCACCACACGGCCGGCGGGATGAGCCGAACGGTTCCCTACCTCGCCGAGCTGCAGCCTGAATTCTTCTGCGAGGTCTCGCCCGGACTCGCCAAGGAGCGGGGTCTGGAGCATGGTGGCTGGGCGACGATCATCACCTCGCGAACCGCAATCGAGGCCCGCGTGCTCGTGACGGAACGGATGAAGCCGATCGTCGTCGACGGCCGCCCGGTCCACCAGGTCGGCGTCCCCTACCACTGGGGGACGCGCGGGCTGACGAAGGGGGACTCGGGCAACGACCTCTTCCCGGGCGCGCTCGATCCGATTGTCCACACCCAGGAGGTGAGGGCGGCGTCGTGCGACATCCAGCCGGGCCGGCGGCCGCGCGGCAAGGCCCTGCGCGAGCTGGTCGAGTCCTACCCTTCGACGGTGGAGGCTTCGGCATGAAGACCGCCGACGGTGTCGAGACCTACGGCGGCGAGGCGCAGCCTCGGCTGGGCTTCTTCACGGACACGTCCGTCTGCATCGGCTGCAAGGCGTGCGAAGTGGCCTGCAAGGAGTGGAACCTCGTGCCCGAGGACGGGCTCGCCTGGACGGGACACTCCTACGACAACACCGGCGAGCTGAACGCAAACACCTGGCGGCACGTCGCCTTCGTGGAGCAGCAGGCGCCCGATCCGATCAAGCGCGGCAAGAACGACTTCCGCTGGCTGATGGAGTCGGACGTCTGCAAGCACTGCACGCACGCCGGTTGCCTCGACGTCTGCCCGACAGGGGCAATCTTCCGCACCGAGTTCGGCACCGTCGTGATCCAGGACGACGTCTGCAACGGCTGCGGCTACTGCATCACCGCCTGTCCGTTCGGCGTGATCACGAAGCGTGAGCTCGGCGGCGACGGCGGCATGCACAAGTGCACGCTCTGCTACGACCGGCTGCAGGACGGCATGGAACCGGCCTGCGCCAAGGCCTGCCCGACCGACTCGATCCAGTTCGGGCCCCTGGACGAGCTGGTCGAGCGGGCGCGGCAGCGCTGCGGCGATCTCGTCGAGGCAGGCGTCTCGGAGGCGCGCCTCTACCTCGCCGACGAGAACGACGGGATCGGCGGCGCGGGCGCCTTCTTCCTGCTCCTGGACGAGCCCGAGGTCTACGGGCTGCCGCCGCAGCCGGTCGTTCCGACCAAGAACCTGCGCACGATCTGGGGCGCCGCCGCGGTCGCAGCAGGAGCGCTGGCAGTGGGCGTTGCAGCCGCATTCCTCGGCGGTGACGAGTGAGCGCTACCTCTCCCACCGACGCGCTCTCGTACTACGGCCGGCCGATCATCAAGGAGCCCGTCTGGGAGTCCGACATCCCGCTCTACTTCTTCACCGGCGGGCTCGCGGGCGCGTCGGACCTGCTCGCGCTCGGCGCGCAGCTTTCCGGCAATCCGCGGCTCCGGACTTCCGCGCTCGCGGGAGCTACCGCCGGCGTTGCGATCAGCCCGTACTTCTTGATCAAGGACCTTGGCCGGCCGCTGCGCTTCCTGAACATGCTCCGCGTCTTCAAGGTCACCTCGCCGATGAGCGTGGGCACCTGGATCTTCTCGGCGGAAAGTACGGCGACGGGAATCGCCGCCGCCTGCCGCCTGTTCGGTGTCCTGCCCCGCGTCCGTGCGATTGCGCAGGTCTTCGCGGGCTTGATCGGCCCCGCGCAAGCGACCTATACGGGCGCCCTGATCGCGCAATCGGTCGTTCCGGCCTGGCACGAAGCGCGACTCGAGCTCCCGGTCGTCTTCGCCTCGAGCGCCGCTGCCAGCGCGGGCGGGGCAGCGGCGATCCTGACCCCGGCCGAGCACGCCGGCCCCGCACGCCGGCTCGGGCTCATCGGCGGCGTCGCCGAGGTCGCGGCGTCGAAGCTGATGGAGAAACGGCTCGGCAAGCTGGTCGGCTCGGTCTACCACGAGGGCGAAGCGGGCAAGTACTCGCGCCTCGCCGCCGCGAGCACGCTCGCCGGCTCCGCCCTGATGGCGCTCGCGGGGCGGCGCCGCGTGGGCGCGATCGCAGCCGGCGCGCTGCTCCTGACCGGCTCGCTCTGCAACCGCTTCGCGGTCTACCACGCCGGCAAGCAGTCGGCGCGTGACCCGCACCACACCTCGATCCCCCAGAAAGAACGCGGCGGCCGCGCGATTACGTAGAGCTCCTTTCATGATGGGGCCTCGTCGCCGGGGCGCGATGGTCGGTTCCTGGCAAGGACGCACGGAGTGCCCGTATTGGTAATACGGGCGCGACTGCGAGACCAGGGCGGAGCCGGTGTCGTCCAGCGCGGCCCGGCGGCACAGCGCCTCATTGTGAAAGGGGCTCTTACCCGAGCAGCCGCGCTGGCAACGGGGCCTCACCGTCAGCAGCAACGCGGTAGGCCGCGGCGCCTTCCTGCACGCTGACGACCTCGATCAGCTCGGTGTCGACGTAGTGCAGGCCGACGCCGTCGTCGGCCGCGACTCCGGGCGGAAACCCTTCGGCGACGAGCTTCGTGTAGACGGGCCGCCGCAGCTTTTCGCTGTCGTAGTGCGGGCAGGCGCTCCCGGGGAGGAACCCGAGGCCGTCGCGCAAGCCCTCGAGCTGCGGCCCGAACGAATCGGTGACGCCGGCCTCGAACCAGCAGATCATCCCGGCGCTCCAGCCGCTCAACACGATCCCGCTCTCCCAGGCCTCGCGGGCGATCTCGTCGAACCTGTGGACGCGCCAGATGGCGAGCATGTTCGCGGTGTTGCCGCCGCCGACGAAGATCACGTCCTGCTCGAGGACGAAGCGGCGCAGATCGCTCGGCGGCCATGGGAAGAACGGCAGGTGGGAGGTGCGGGCTTCCTCAGGCAGCAGGCCGTAAAGACGCAGCACGGAGTCGGCGGCGTCACCCACGGCCGTCGGCACGGCGCACACCCTCGGCGAGGGCTTGCCGGTAAGCCCGACGACGTAGGCGAGCAGCCGTCGCGTCTCCTCCTCCGACGCCGAGCCGCCGAGGCCCACGATCTGCCGCTCCGCCACGGACAGCGAGTCTAGGCGCTCCCTCGTCTGCAGCGGAAGCTAGACGCCGTTTCCGCGAAAGGAGGCGCCTTGCTATGCGCGAACGAGTCCTTTCGCGTCGCTACGGTTGAGTTTCGCCCGAGGACGACCGACTCTTATACCGACGCCTGTACCGTCGTGACCGCCGAAGCCGAACCGACCGCCGCCGAAAAAACGGTCCTCGTCTGCGAGGACGATCCGAACCTGCGCACCCTCGTGCGGCTCGCACTCGGCGAGGGCTATCGGTTCTTCGAGGCGCCGGACGGCCCGAGCGGCCTCGCGCTGGCGGAGCGCACGCGGCCGGACTTGATCGTCCTCGATCTGATGCTGCCGGGGCAAAGCGGCCTGGACGTGCTCGCCGAGATCCGGCACTCGGACGAGCTCGCCGAGACGCCGGTGCTCGTGATGAGCGCTTGGTCGTATGCGGACGAGGCGGCGCTCGCGGCGGGCGCGGACGCATTCGTGCCGAAGCCCTTCGACCCCGACAAGCTCCGTGACGCAGCCCTCGAGCTGCTCGAGGGCGATGGCGCGGCGGACTGACCGCAGCTCGGCGACGCTCTCGGCGCGCCTGATGGCCGGGAGCGCGCTGCTCGCGCTACTCGTCGCGGCCGCCTTCGGCGTCTTCATCTTCGCCGTCAGAACGCTCGACGACGCAACCAAGCGCGAGCGCCATACGAAGGCGGTGAGCGCCGAAACGCTCCAGCTCGAGAGGCTGGTGCTCGACCTCGATACCGGCTTGCGCGGCTTCGTCCTCACCGGCAGGCAGGATTTGCTCGCCCCGTGGACAAGCGCCCGCGCTGCCCTGCCTCAGAGTTTGCGGTCCTTCCGGCGGCTCGCGTCGACGGCCCCGGCCGAGCGGCGCCGGGCCGATACGCTCGTCACCTCGATCAACCAGTACGTCGATGGCTATGCGGTCCCGGTGGTCGACATTGCCCGAACGAATCCCGACGCCGCCCGCACGGAGGTCGTCAGCCAGGAAGGGGCACGTGAGCTCGCCGATATCCGCAGCCGGTTCGCGGACTTCCTCTCGACCGAGAACGCGCTCGCGGCTGCGAGGACGTCGACAGCGCAGCGCCGTTCCGACGCGGCGATTGCGGCCGCAATCGCCGGCATGATCGCCTCGGCCTTGCTGATCGCCGGCTTCGGCCTTTACCTCGCCCGCTCGATCGCGCGGCCGGTGCGGGAGGTGGCGGAAGGCGCCACGCGGCTCGCCGGGGGCGACCTGGCGACGCGGCTCGATCCTCAGGGCGTCGGCGAAGTCGAGGAGCTGACGCAGGCGTTCAACAGGATGGCCGAGCGTCTCGAAGCCGGCCGGCGCGAACTCGAAGAGCAGAACAAGCGGCTACGGGAGAGCGAGCGGGCGAAATCGGAGCTCGTCAGCGTCGTCGCGCACGAGTTGAGGACGCCGCTCGCGAGCGTGCTCGGGTTCACCTCGGTGCTTCTCCAGCGGGAGGTGACGGACGAGCAGCGGCGCGAGTACCTCAACATCATCGAGGCGCAGGCCCGCCGCCTCGGCGCCCTCGTCAACGACTTCCTCGACGTCCAGCGACTCGAGGAAGGCAAGCTCTCGATCGCGAAAGAGCTGGTTGACATCGGTTCCGTCGTGCGTGAGCAGACGGAGCTCTTCGCGGGCCAGAGCCCGAAGCACCTGCTCGATGTCTCGCTGCCGCCGACGCCGCTGCCCGTGCGCGGCGACTCGAATCGCCTCGCTCAGGTGGTCGCGAACCTGCTCTCGAACGCGATCAAGTATTCGCCGCTCGGCGGCGTCGTGCGCGTCGCCGGCAAGCGAGACGACGACGTCGTCCGCGTCAGCATCCAGGACGAGGGCGTTGGGATCCCCGCGGACCTCCAACGTGAGATCTTTGGCAAGTTCGTGCGCGGCCAGGCGACTGCGGAGGGAATCGAGGGGAGCGGTCTCGGCCTCGCGATCTCGCGCTCGCTCGTCGAGGCGCACGGCGGCAGCATCGACTTCGAAAGCACGAAAGGCAGGGGCTCGACCTTCTGGTTCGAGCTACCCACTGCCTCTTCCGGATGAGAAGACCAGGAAAGGAAGGAGACACCATGCCCAGTACGTCACGGCTGTTCACCGCCGTCGCGCTCCTTGCCGGGCTTGCCGTGTACGGCAGCCTCCAATCGAGCGCCGCCACCGGCCCGGAGTTCATCCGCATCACGGACCGGCAGTTCTCCTACACGCGGCTCGATGCCGGCGCCCCCGGGCGCAGCCCGGGCGACCAGGAGATCATCTACGACCGGCTTTTCAATCGGAAGATCACCACAAAGCCGATCGGCTCGGCCCGGTTCCTCTGCACTTTCGCAACCGCGAGGACGAGGATCTGTACCGCCACCTTCAACCTGCCGAAGGGAGAGCTCGTCGCCACCGGGACCGTTCGCTTCCGCCAGTTCTACGAGCTCGCCATCGTGGGCGGCACCAATCTCTACAACGACGCGCGCGGGACGCTGACGATCATCCGCACCACCCACAGCCCACGCCCGATTCGGGAGCTGCTCTACTTCCGCCTCGCCGGCTGACGCGAGCGGGCGTTTAGGCCCAGCCGGGTCCGGTACGGACAGGACCGTGCCTGAGCTCGGCTACTCGCTCTCCTGCGAAGAGCACCCGCCGAACGACCTCGTCCGCTTCGCGAGGGCGGCCGAGGAGGCCGGCCTCGGTTTCGCGCTGATCTCCGACCACTTCCACCCATGGATTGACGCTCAGGGCAACAGCGCCTTCGTCTGGAACGTGATCGGTGCCATCGCTCACGCGACCGACCGGCTCCGCCTCGGCACCGGCGTCACCTGTCCGCTGATCCGGATCCATCCCGCGATCGTTGCCCAGGCCGCTGCGACGTCCGCGGCGATGATGCCCGGCCGCTTCTTCCTCGGCGTCGGCACCGGCGAGAACCTGAACGAGCACGTGCTCGGCGACAAATGGCCCGCGCCGGACGAGCGGCTCGAGATGCTCGAGGAAGCGGTCGAGGTGCTTCGCCTGCTCTGGCAGGGCGGCTACCAGACGCACCGGGGCAGGCATTACACGGTCGAGCAGGCGCGGCTCTACACGCTGCCGGAGCAGCCACCTGAGCTCTGCGTCGCCGCGGCGCAGCCGAACGCGGCCGAGCTGGCCGGCCGAATCGGCGACGGCTTCATCGGCGTCGCGCCCGAGCGGGAGCTGATCGAGGATTTCGAGCAGGCCGGCGGGACGGGCAAGCCGCGCTACGGCCATCTGACCGCCTGCTGGGCGGCCTCGGAGGAGGAGGCGAAGCGGACCGCGCACGAGCAATGGCCCAACGCGGGCCTCGAGGGGCCGCTCAACCAGGAGCTCGCGACGCCCGCCGACTTCGAGGCCGTCGCCGAGATGGTCGAGCCGGAGGACCTCGAGACGCTACCGCTCGGGCCCGATGCCGACCGTTGGCTCGAGGCGATCAAGGAGTTCGAGAACGCAGGCTACGACCACGTCTACATCCACCAGATCGGTCGCGACCAAGACGGCTTCCTCGAGTTCGCGAAGCGCGAGCTCTTACCGCGCCTATAACTGCTCCGTCTGCGGCAGCTCGCCGCGCGCCTCGGCCTCGGCCTGCTTGCGAATCTGACCGAGGCGCTCCGATTCCTGCAAGGCGAGACAGAACCGCCGTGTCACGATGAGCGCCGCCAGGGGCAGCACGAAGACCAGCACGCGGTAGATCCAGAGCTGCGCCACGTAAGAGATCCCGAACGAGACGAAGACGCGGTCGGACGCCCCCGCCAGGAAGATGACGAACACCCAGGCGAAGAGCGCCGCCCCGAGGGCCGTCCGCCAGGGAGCGTCGCGAGGCCGGTCGAGCAGGTTGCGAAATCCGTACTCGCCCGTCGCCCGGCGGTCGAGCCAGGGCACGAGGTAGAGCAGCATGAAGACGAGCAGTGGAAACAGCGCCCCGCCCCAGAACGCGTTCGGGACGAGCGTGTAGTCCCCGATCGTGACGTCGAGGTTCGGCACCAGCCGCAGCGCGCCGATCAGCCAGCCGAGATACCAGTCCGGCTGCGCGCCGTTCGTGCCCTGCGCGATGTGGTAGGGGCCCCAGAGCCAGATCGGGTTGATCTGGACGAGCCCGCCGAGCAGGAACAGCACCGCCGCGACCGAGAAGAACAACCCCAGCGACCGGGGTGCGTACCCCGGAAACGTGGGAATGCCGACGACCTTCTTCTCGGTCGTCCGCCGGCTCTCGCGAAACTGGGTGTGGTGCCGGGCCGCGACGAGGAAGAGGTGCAACGCCAGCAGCGTCGCGATCAGGATCGGCAGCAGGAAGACGTGCGCGACGTACATCCGCGACCAGAACTCCGCCTTGCCGGGGAACGGCGCTCCCCAGACGAGCAGCGCGAGGTTCGCGCCCACGAACGGCACCGACATCAGCACCGAGTAGCCGATCGCAAGCCCCATCCCGGAGAGGAGGTCGTCGACGAGCGAGTAGCCGAGATAGCCCTCGAGCAGCGCGAACACCAGCATCGTAAGACCGAGGTAGTAGGTCAGATCGCGCGGCTTCCGGAAAGCGCCGGTGAAGAAGACGCGCAGCATGTGGAGGACGATCGAGGCGACGAAGACGTCGGCGGCCCAGTGATGCGTTTGCCGCATCAGCAGCCCGGCGCGCACCTTGAACGAGAGGTCGACGGCGGAGCGGTAGGCGACGCTCATCTCGTGCCCGCGGAGCGGCGCATAGTGCCCGGCGTAGTAGGTCGAGGCCGTGCTCGGCTCGAAGAAGAAGGTCAGGTAGATGCCGGTGCCGACGAGGATGACGAAGGTGTAGAGGGCGACCTCACCGAGTAGGAACGACCAGTGGTCCGGGAAGACGTAGCGCAGCGCCTTCTTGACGAAGGGCGCCGTGCCGCTGCGCTCGTCGAGGAAGCGGACGAGCCCGCGGATCACGACGGATTCCTCGGCGCTTTCGAGCGCACGCCCCACCAGGACGGGCCGACCGGGCCGGAGAAGTTGCCCGCGGCGAGGAGCTCGCCGTTCTCGCGATCGAGCAGCAGGGGCAGCTGAGGCAGCGGCCGTCCCGCCGGGCCGAAGATCACCTTCGCGCCCCGCGTCGGGTCGAAGGTCGAGTAGTGGCAGGGGCAGATCAGCGCCGGACCCGGCTCGACGGGCCGGAACGTGGGCTTCCGGAAGAGCGCCACCGCGCAGCCTGCGTGCGTGCAGATCTTCGAGTACGCGACGACGCCGCCGGGGGCCCAGTCGCGGCGGCCGGCAGGCAGGTGGAGCTCCGACGGCTCGAAGCGGACGACCACGAGCGGCGAGCCGACCTCCTCCTTGTCGGCACCCTCCGGATACGCGGTGTAGAAGGTCTCGCGCTCGAGCTCGTCGAGCAGGAAGGGCTTGCCGTGCTCGTCGACGAGCCGCCGGCCGCGGCGCCAGGGCGTCTCGTAGAGCGCGTCGGTGTCGAGGAACGGCCCGAGCGAGAGCGCTGGCACGAAGACGGCCGCGCCGAGCGCGCCTGCGGCAGCGCCGGCGCCGGTCAGCAGCAGGCGCTTGCGCGTAAACCGGTCGCCGCCCTCGGCGACGAGCTGCTCCAGCTCCTCTTGGGTCGTCGGATGGCCGGGGACCGGGTAGTCCTCCTCGAGCTCCTCCGTCACGACCAGACGCTTGGCGACCACGACCAGCGCCGCGGCGGTGAACGCGAAGGCGAGCCCCAGCGAAAGGCCGAGGTACTGCGTCTGGTGCGAGAGGTGGTTGAAGGAGTAGACGACGACGAAGCCGGCCGCCGCGGCCGCGGCGCCGAGCAGCAGTCCGAGCACGAGCCACTCCGCGCGTGGGTCCGGCGCCCCCGGTGGGACGATCCGAGGCCGGTCCGCGAATCGCGGCCGGCGCTGCTTTCGCCCTAGCGCGAGGACCCCGAGCGCGATCGCCCAGCGGCGAAGGGCGTTCATTGCCGCACTCTCCTCCCGATCACGACGCAGCACCCGACCAGCGCGACCGCTGCGATCAGCCAGGCGACGAGGCCCTCGGGGACCGGGCCGATCCGGCCGATGCTCCAACCGCCGCGGTCGTCCGGATGCTTCGCCCACTGGACGTAGGCGATGATCGAGTCGAGCTGGGCGTCGCTGATCTGGCTCTTCTCGAACCTCGGCATCAGATACGGCCCGACCCGTACCGCCTCCGCGATCTGCACGGGTGTTGCCTCGTGCAGCGGCGGCGCGACCGCATTGGTCACGTAACCGCCTTCGGCGACCACCTGGTGGCACCCGGCGCAGTGCTCGGTGAACAGCGAGAGCCCGACCGAGACGTCGCCCCGCTCGGGATGGGGGGTCGGCACCGGCGGTCCTTTGCCGAAAGAGGCCACATAGGCGACCAGGGCGGCAATCTCTCGCTTGTCGAACGGCGACTTCGTGTGCCGCGGCTGCTCATGCGGATCCTCGAGCGGCATGTAGCCCGTCGTCAGGTAGAAGTCGGCCGCCAGTGCGCCCACGTCTTTCAGCGGGGGGCCGAGCCCGCGCACGTCGAGGACGCCGCGCGGATGCGAGGCCGAGGTGACGCCGCTGCCGTCGACGCCGTGGCAGCTCAGGCAGTGCTCGGCGTAGAGCCCCTGGCCGGTCTTGGCCTTGACGCCGAGGCCCGGCTGGGCGGATGCGGCGGAGGGAAGCGCCAGCGCGAGCGCGAGCAGGAGAAGGCGTCTCACGCCGACCGGCAAGGTTCGTGGACGATTGCCCCGACGCCGCTCAGGACGATGATGACGAGGAAGAGCAGATTGCCGAGCGCCGCCGCCAGGACGAAGAAATGGCGGCGGCCTTCCGGCGCCGGGCCGCTGTGATCGACGTTCCGCGTTTGCCAGAGCAGCGTCAGCGCCGCACTCTCCGCCAGCAGGACGAGCCCGATCCCCACCGCCATCAGCGCCAGCTCCCACGCCTTGACGTGGACGCCGAGGACGGCGTTCGCGGCGCCGCAGCGAGCGACGGTAACGCCGAAGCCGACGACCAGCTGGACCGTCCACGTCAACGCTGCGCCGAGGAGCCCGAACCACTGCAGGAACTCGGCGCTGAGGTTGAGCCGGCGCGTCATGCGCGGGGCGACAGCTGGGTACCGACGACGCAGAGCGCGAGGATGTTGACGAAGTGCCAGTAGAACGCCGTCGCCCGGAGGGCGTTCATCCGGTAGGTCGTCAGCCCGGTCGCCGTGCGCAGCAGGAGCCAGACGTTGAGCAGGACGCCGATGCCGACGTGGAGGTGGTGGCCGCCGAGCATCGTGAAGTAGATCGAGGAGTACGAGCTGCGGCTCGGCGGAAACTCGTGCACGTCGTGCACGAAGAGGTGGAGCTGCATGCCGAGATACCCGGCCTGGACGACGACGGCCACCAGTAGCGCCACGCGAGCGGTCACGAGCCGCCCCCGCCCCGCAGCCGAGACCGCGAGCTGCATCGGCAGGCTCGTCGCGACGAGAATCCCGGTCAAGACGAGCGGGAGCGTCAGCTTCGGCTCGGGCACGTCGGGCGGCGGCCAGTGGGCGTTGTTGAAGCGCAGGTAGTAGTAGGTACCGATCAGCGTTCCGAACAGCGTCGCCTCGGTGGCGACGAAGATCGCCATCCCCCACCAGCCGTTCGGCCGCGCGAGTCGCGTGTGCTCGATCCGCGTGACCGCTGGCGGTGTCGTCGCGTCGCCGCTGTGCGGAAGCGCGCTCATTGCTCCTGCGGCTCCTGCGAGTGCCAGGCCGCCACGGCCAGTAGCGTCATCGCGGCAAAGATTCCGGCGACCGCGTAGTGGCGGGTCAGCAGCATGACGAAGAGGAGTGCCGTGCAGAGGGCGACCGCGAGCGGCCACGGCGACTCGCCCGGCATCTCGACCACTTCGTCCGGGACGGCGTCGACCACCGTCGAGGCCGGCGTCTCGTGACCTTCGTCGAGCACGAGCTCGCCGCGCTCGAGTCGGCCGGCGTCGGCTCGCCGGTCGTCGCGGTCCCAGTTCGGGTAGGCGCTCGTGACGACCGGGATGACCGGGAAGTTGTAGGGCGGCGGCGGCGAGGTCGTCGCCCATTCGAGCGTGCCGCCGTGCCAGGGATCCGGGCCGGCCGGAGGGCCCCGGAAACGGCTCCAGACGAGGTTTCCGAAGATCACGAGCAGTCCCGCGGTGAGGATGAAGGCGCCCACCGTCTCGGAGAGGTTGTACGGCCCCCAGCCGAGCGACGACGGGTACGTGTAGACGCGCCGCGGCATCCCGATCAGGCCGAGGATGTGCATCGGGAAGAAGGTCAGCGCGGTTCCCAGGAAGGTCAGCCAGAAGGACAGCTTCCCGAGGCCCTCGTGGTAGAGGCGGCCCGTGATCTTGGGGAACCAGTAGTAAAAGCCGCCGAGGATCGGGAAGACTGCGGCCCCGAAGATGATGAAGTGGAAGTGAGCGACGACGAAGTACGTGTCCGTCGTCGCCTGGTCGAACGGGATCGCCGCGAACATGATCCCGGAGAGCCCGCCGATCACGAAGAGGAGGATGAAGCCGCCGATGAAGAGCAGCGGTGTCCTGAACTCCGGCCGGCCGAGCGCAACCGTCACTGTCCAGGCGAAGATCTGGATCGCGCTCGGGATCACCACCATCATGCTCGCGGCCGCGAAGAAGACGAGCGTGATCGTCGGCAGCCCCGTCGCGAACATGCGGTGAGCCCAAACGCCGAAGCCGATGAAGGCGACGAGCAACTCGGCGAGCGCGACGAGCGGAAAGATCATCTTGCGCCGCGCGAACGTCGGGATGATCGACGTCGCGATGCCGAACGCGGGCAGGATGATGATGTAGACCTCGGGGTGGCCGAAGAGCCAGAAGAGGTGCTGCCAGAGCAGCGGGTCGCCACCGTTCGCGACGTCGAAGAAGTGGAAGCCGAGATTGCGCTGGAGCTCGAGAAAGACGAGGTCGGCCGTCAGCGAGGGCAGCGCGAAGATCAACGACAGCGACACCGCCAGGATCGCGAAGCAGAAGAGCGGCATCCGGTTCATCGACATCCCCGGCGCGCGGAGCTTGAAGGTCGTCGCGATCAGGTTGATCGCGGTCGCCGTCGAGGCGATCCCGTTGAAGATCAGCCCGAGCGCGTAGAAGTCGATGTTCCGGCCGGGACTGAACTGGTTGAGCGCGAGCGGTACGTAGTCGAACCAGCCGGCGTTCGGGGCGGCGTGCGTGAAGACGCTGTAGTACATGAACAACCCCGACGCGAGGAAGAGCCAGTAGCTGAGCGCGTTCATGCGCGGGAAAGCCATGTCCCGCGCCCCGATCATCAGCGGCACCAGATAATTGCCAAAGGCCCCCGTCGTCATCGGGATGACGAAGAGGAAGATCATCGTCACCCCGTGCATCGTCATCAGCTGGTCGTAGGTCTCCGGCGATAGGAGCTTCTCGTTCGGCTCCGAGAGCTGCGCCCGCATCAGCAGCGCCTCGATCCCCCCGGCGCCGAAGAACGCGAGCGCCGTAAAGAAGTAGAGGAGCCCGATCCGCTTGTGGTCGGTCGTCGTCAGCCAGCCGAAGACGCCGCGCGGCTCGGCCCAGATCCGCTCGAGGCGGTCGACTCGCTGGCGGGCCGGCTCTCTGACCGTGACGGCCATCAGTGGCCCTTCCGATGACGGAGCGCCAGGGACTGTCCCTGCAGGGGACTGTCCCCAAAACGGTAACGAGGCGCACCGGCGTTGCCGGGACAGTCCCCGTTCGGGGACAGTCCCTGCGCGGCTGGTGCCGGAAGGGGGACTATTTGAGTCCCTCCAAGTAGGCGACGAGGGCGTCGCGCTCGCGGCTCGTCAGCGAGAAGCCCGGCATCTTGCTGCCCGGTTTGTAGCGCTGCGGATCTTCGATCCAGCGCGCGAGATCGGGCGGGTGGTTCGGCAGTGTCAGCGCGGCGAGCGTCTTCCGCGTGGCGAGGTGCGTCAGATCGGGGCCGATCGTGCCGTCGGCGCTCGTGCCGCGGATCATGTGGCAGCCCGAACACGGCAGGCTGAGAAAGAGGTGTTGGCCCTCGCGGGCCTGCGCGGTGGCCGGCTGCCGCGCGGGCCGCTCCTCGTTGGCGAGCCACCTGCGAAAGACGTCCGGCGGGTCCGCGAACACGTACATCGCCATGTGCGCGTGCTGCTGGCCGCAGAACTCGGCGCACTGGCCGCGGTACTCACCCGGGCGGTCGGCGTCCAGCAGCAGGTGGTTGACGCGGCCGGGAATCAGGTCGGCCTTCCGGTTCAGCTCCGGCACCCAGAAGCTGTGGATCACGTCAGCGGTCGTGCCGGCCACGTCGACGCGCGTTCGCACCGGGATGTGGATCTCGTTGGCCGTGACTGCCCGGCCGCCTGGATACCGGACCTCCCACCACCAGTCGTGGCCGATCACCTGGATGGACATCCGGGTCGAGTTCGCCGCCGGCGCCTCGGTCGTCCTGATCAGGAAGAGGTCGGACCAGACGAACAGCGACGAGAGCACGACGATCGGCACGAAGACCCCGAGCCCGACCACGATCGCAGTGCCGGCGCGGTCGCCGCCGCCGAAGGGCAGGGAATCGCGGTTCCGCCGCACCCAGCCGAGCAAGAGCAGCGTCGCGACCACGCAGAAGCCGATCGAGCAGCCCGCGAGCATCACCCACCAGAGGACCGAGATCGAGTGCTCCTGCTTGCTCGCCGGGTGGAGGGCGTTCTGGTCGTCGCCGGCCCAGGCCGCGGCCGGGAAGACGAGCGCGGCGGCAGCGCCGGTCGCGATCCATCCCGCCCGCACCAGGCTCCGGCGCAATCCTCCCCTCTCTCCCGGTTCGAACACGGCTCGGTTCGGGCGAATCTCTTTCCGCACCTCCCGCATCTAAACGGATGGGGCCGGCGCAGAACCTCCTTGCCTCGACTAGTGTCTGGGCAATGCCTAGGCAGAGAACCTACACCGCCTCGGAGGCCGCGGCCGCGCTCGGGATCAGCATCGACACCCTGCGCCGCTGGGACCGGGCGGGCCGGATCCGCACCCGGCGCGACGCCGCCAACCGCCGCGTCGTCACGGCCGGGGAGATCGCCCGCCTGCGCGGCGGCGAGACCCGCGAGCTCTCGGCGCGGAACCGGTTCCGGGGCACCGTCCGCCAGATCAAGACGGAAGGGCTCCTGGCTCAGGTCGAGCTCGACGCCGGCCCGTTTCGGGTCGTCGCGGTCGTGACGCGCGAGGCGGTCGAGGAGCTCGGCCTCGAACCGGGCGCGCCGGCGACCGCGATCGTCAAGGCGACGTCGGTGATGCTCGAGCGATGAGGGCGCTCGCGGCGTGCACGCTGGCTGCGCTCCTCGCGGCCGGCTGCAGCGGCTCGAAGCACCGGCTGACGGTGTACGCGGCTTCCTCGCTGACGGACGCCTTCGAGCGGCTCGCATCCGGCGCACGTTTCGACTTCGCGGGCTCGAACACACTCGCAGCGCAGCTCGAGCAGGGCGCACGGGCCGACGTCTACGCGGCCGCAAGCCCGAAGTCGCCGCGTCAACTCTTCGCCAAGGGATTGATCGACCGGCCGCGAGACTTCGCGACCAACAGGCTCGTCCTGATCGTTCCCGCCGCGAACCCAGGCCACGTGACCGGGCTGGGCAGCTTGATGCGCCCCGAAGTGAAGCTCGTCCGCGGCGCGAAGGGCGTCCCGGCGGGCGACTACGCTGCCGCCGTCCTCGCGCGCTGGTGCAAGAGCATCTTCATCCCGAGCGGACGCTGCCCGCGCGCCCGTACCAGCGAGGAGCAGGACGTGAAGGGAGTCCTCGCCAAGGTCGTGCTGGGCGAGGCCGATGCGGGCTTCGTCTACGCGACCGACGTTCGAGTGGCCGGCGGCAAGGTGACTGCGATTCAGATCCCGAGGTGGCTCGAGCCGACTGTCCGCTACCAGCTCGCTGTCGTGCGGGCGACGAAGCATCGGCGGCAGGCGCAAGCCTTCGTACGCCTCGTGCTCGGGCCCAAAGGACGTGCGGCGCTGCGCCGCGCGGGGTTCGGGGCGCCGTGAGACGTGCCTTTCATGCCGGTCTGTGGGCGTGTGCGGCGCTCGCCGTCGCCTTCCTGCTCCTCCCCGTCCTGGCGATCTTCCTGCGTGTGACTCCCACGACCCTCGTTGGCGAGCTGAACGACCGTGTCGTGCTCGACGCGCTCGTCGTAACGGCGAAGACGAACGCGATCGCGATCGTGCTTCTCCTCGTCGTCGGGACTCCGGCCGCTTACCTGCTCGCGTCGACGCGATTCCGCGGCCGGGCCTTGGTGCTGACGCTGATCGAGCTGCCGCTCGTCCTGCCGCCCGCGGTTGCGGGAATCGGCCTGCTGGCGGCCTTCGGCCGCGCCGGGCTGCTCGGTTCCTCGCTCGATGTTCTCGGAGTCGCGCTGCCGTTCAGCCAGGCC
The DNA here is from genome assembly GCA_005888315.1 of Actinomycetota bacterium. Classification (GTDB taxonomy): domain Bacteria; phylum Actinomycetota; class Thermoleophilia; order Gaiellales; family Gaiellaceae; genus 13-2-20CM-68-14. The sequence goes on from VAWH01000028.1 coordinate 46,017, forward strand.
GCCGTCGTGCTCGCCGTCCTCTTCGTCGCGAGCCCCTTCTACCTCCGCACGGCGGTCGCGGCGTTCGAGTCCGTCGACCGCGACCTCATCGACGCCGCGCGGACGCTCCGCGCCGGGCCGGCGCGGACATTCGCCCTGGTGGCGCTGCCGGTCGCGTCGGCGGGGCTCGGCGCCGGCGCGGCGCTTGCTTTTGCGCGGGGAATCGGCGAGTTCGGCGCGACGATCATGTTCGCCGGCAGCGTCCGCGGCGCGACGCAGACGCTGCCGCTCGCGATCTACGCCCAGTTCGACCAGAACTTCGACGTCGCACTCGCGATCGGCGCGCTGCTCGTCGTCGTCAGCGCCGTGCTGCTCCTGCTCCTCAAGCTCCCCCTGCCATGGGCCCGCTCCGCCTCGATCTCACCGTTCGGCGCCGTTCGTTCGACGTCGCGCTAGCGCTCGCGCTGGAGCGCGAGACGGTTGCGCTCGTCGGGCCCTCGGGCGCCGGCAAATCCACCGTCCTGCGCGCGGTCGCCGGGCTCGTGCAAGCACGCGGGCGCGTCAGCGCTGCCGGCGAGACCTGGCTCGACTCGGAGCACGGCGTCGATCTCGCACCCGAACGCCGCTCGGTCGGCATGGTCTTCCAGGAGTACGCGCTCTTCCCACACCTGAGCGTGCGCAGGAACGTCGAGTTCGGGCGGAAGGGGCAGGCGGGACTGCTCGAGCGCCTCGGGCTCGCCGCCCTCGCCGACGCGAAGCCGCGCGAGCTCTCGGGCGGCGAGCGCCAGCGCGTCGCGCTGGCGCGGGCGCTCGCGCCGGATCCTGCGGTCCTGCTGCTCGACGAGCCGCTCGCCGCCCTCGACGCTCACACTCGGGCCGAGATCAGGGGCGAACTGCAGCTACTGCTTCGCAATGCGGAGCGGCCGACGCTCGTCGTCAGTCACGACTTCGAGGACGCCGCCACGCTCGCGACGCGGGTCGGCGTGCTCGTCGAAGGCCGCCTGCGGCAGCTGGGCAGCCCGGCCGAGCTCGTCGCCTCGCCGGCGGACCCATTCGTCGCTAGCCTCACCGGCGCGAACGTCCTGCGGGGTCGCGCCCGCGCGACCATCACGGGGCTGACCGAGCTCGAACTGCCGACCGGCGAGCTGATCCGCTCGACCGATCGGGCGGAAGGCGACGCGGTCGCGATCGTCTATCCATGGGAGGTGACGCTGTCACGGACCGAGCCGGACGACTCGGCGCAGAACCACATCGGCGGAATCGTGGCGAGCCTCGTCCCGGTAGGCAACCGCGTCCGCGCGCGCGTCGGGCCGCTGACGGCCGAGATCACCGCCGACTCGTCAGAGCGCCTCGGCCTCCGCGTGGGCGGACCCGCGGTTGCGAGCTTCAAGGCGACGGCGACGCGGCTACTCAGCCAGAGCGGTGACGATTACCCGCCGAAGCCTCCGAGCTTGTAACCCTTCTTCTTCATATCGTCGGTCGCGCGGCGGGCGTCGACCAGCGCGCGCGAGCCGCGCAGGTCGGCGAGCGCCTTCTGCACGAGCTGCGGATTCTTCTTCGCCGCCGCCGAGCGGAGAGACTCGAGCTCAGCGGCCAGCTTGCGGAGCCCCGTCACGAGGGTGTCGTTGTCCTTCTCGACGTCCTTCGGCGGGGTGGCTCGGTCGAGGTCGTCGGCAGCTGCGCGGAGCTTCTGCTGGGCAACCTTGAGGTCGCTCGCGAGCTCGGCCAGTGAGCTTGGCTGCTGGCTGAGCGGCCGGAACGCGTTCCTGATCGCCTGGCTGTCCGAGCCGAGACGGTGCTCGTACTCGGACTTGGAGAGCCGGCCTCCTCCGCCTCCTCCGCCGCCTCCGCAACCGGCGGCGACAAGCGCGAGCACGAGCCCCACAGCCGCTAGAGTGGCGGCGCCGCGGTGCCTCGCTTCGGCGAGGCTGAGAAAAGACGCGTTGAACCTGCTCTGGGTCATGCCAGCGGAGGGAGCGTAGTTGATCGACGAGAAGACGCCGAGTTGGGGAATCGAGCCGGTCCCGCAGCGTCTTCGTGTGCTCGGGGTCGTGGACACGATGCTCCTCTGGGGCAACCTCTCGGTCAGCCTGCTGGTGATCGTGCTCGGCGCGGTGCTCGTGCCGGCACTCTCGCTGCGGGACGCACTGATCGCGATCGTCGTTGGGGCGGTCGCCGGAAATGTCCTGCTCGGCCTGGCCGGGCTGATCGGCGCCGACGCTCGGGTTCCCGGCATGGTCGTGCTGCGGGCGCCCCTTGGCCGCCGCGGCTCCTACGCACCGACGGTCGTCAACGTCGCGCAGAACCTCGGCTGGTCGACCTTCGAGCTGATCGTGATCTCGACCGCGGCGGCGGCGCTCTCGAAGAAGGTCTTCGGCTTCGAGGGACGCTGGCTGTGGGCGCTGCTCTTCGGACTCGTTGCCGTCGCGCTCGCCCTGCTCGGCCCAATCGGCTTCGTCCGCCGCTACGTCCGCAAGTTCGCGGTCTGGGCGGTGCTGGCGTCGATGATCTACCTCACCTGGTGGGTCTTCGACAAGTCGAACCTGCACGAGTTCTGGCATGCGCGCGGCCAGGGCGGCCTCTCGCTCGGCTCGGGGATCGACCTCGTGATCGGCAGCATCATCTCCTGGACGCCGCTCGCCGCCGACTACACGCGTTTCTCGCGCGACCGGCGCGCCGGCTTCTTCGGAGCCGGGGTCGGCTACTTCGTACCGACGCTCTGGTGCTTCGGCCTGGGCATTCTGCTCGTCCTCTCTCGCAACGTCACCGACGCGGCCGACGTGCCGGCCGCCGTCGCCGCCGGCGGGGCGGTCAGCGCCTTCGCGCTGCTCGCTTTGACGGTCGACGAATCGGACGAGGCCTTTGCCGACATCTATTCGACGGCGGTCTCGATCCAGAATGTGCTGCCGCGCGTCTCCCAGCGGCTGCTGATCGTCGTGGTTTCGGCCGCGGCGACGATCGGTGCGATCGTGATCGACCTGCGCTCGTACCAGTCCTTCCTGCTCCTGCTCGGCTCGGTCTTCGTGCCGCTCTTCGGCGTCCTGCTCGCCGATTGGCTGCTGGCCGGGGCGCACTATCGGGAGCGCGATTTCTTCTCGGGGCCCGCGGTGCGCGTCGAGCAGCTCGCGGCCTGGGTCGTCGGCTTCGTGCTCTACCAGTGGCTGTCGCCACAGGGGCCTTCCTGGTGGACCGACCTCGTCGCGCACGCCCGCCCCGGCCACGCGAGCTGGACCGCCTCCCTGCCGAGCTTCGCGGCCGCGTTCGTGCTCGCCACGGCGGCGGGCTTGCTCCTGCCGCGGGAAGATGTCGCCCGTGCGCGTCGCGGTAGTCGGCAACCTCTCGCTCGACCTCGTTGACGGCGGGCCGCCGCGTCCCGGCGGGCCGCCTCGGTATGCCGCGCGGGCACTTGCTGCACTCGGCGTCCCGGCCGTCCTGCGGGTGAAGTGCGCCGAGGCCGATCGCTCGCGGCTCCTCGCCCCGCTGAAGGCGTTGGGACTGCCGGTCGAGTGGCGACCCGGCGCGACGACTGCGACCTATGCGTTCTCCTACGACGGCGACCGGCGGACGATGGACGTGCGCACGCTCGGCTCGCCGTGGTCGGGAGAGGATGTCTCAGGCCTTCACGCAGAGTGGGTACACGTGGGAGCGCTCTTTCGAGGCGAGTTCCCCACAGAGTCGCTCGCCGCGCTCACGGAAGCCGGCGCCCGGCTCTCATTCGACGGTCAGGGGCTTGTCCGGCCGGCCCGATGCGGGCCGCTCGTGCTCGAGCCGGAGCCCGAGCCCTCGTACCTGCGCCACATCTCGGTCTTGAAGCTGTCCGAGGAGGAAGCCCGAGCGCTGGTTGGCTCGCTCGAGGAGCGGCCGCTCTCGGAGCTCGGCGTTCCCGAGGTGGTCGTCACGCTCGGCTCGCGCGGGTGCATCGTGGTCGCGCGGCGGCGACTCGTGCACGTCCCGGCCGACCCGATCGCCGACTGCGACCCGACCGGCGCCGGCGACGCCTTTGCGGCCGGCTACGTCGTGGAGCGAGGCCGCGGCCTGGGCCCACGGCAGGCGGCCGAGCGGGCGACGCGGCTCGTCCACCGGCTGCTCGCGAGCTCCCGGTGAACGTCGCGGCCGAGACCGGCGAGGGCGTCTACACCATCGACGCCGAGACGGAGCAGGTCGTCGACTTCGTCCCGGGCGCCGAACTCTCTGAAACGCCGCAGCCGCGGGTCGAGTTGCCGCTGCTTGTCGCGGCGGCGGCCGAGGGCTCGACCGTCGTCGCCGTCCTTGACCGCCGGCCGCCGCTCGCCGTCTCCCACGACGCGGGCTCGAGCTGGCGCGAGGCGGGCGGAGGCCTGCCGCCGGGCCGCGCGATTGCGATCGCCGAAGGCGATCCCGACCGGATGCTTTACGCCGCCACCCACCGCGTCTATGTCTCCCGAGACGGCGGCCGCTTCTGGCGCGCACTCGAGCCCGAGCTGCCGGAGATCAACCGCGTGGCTTGGCTCGACTAAGGCGCTCGCGTGCGACGCCGACCAAAAGGACGTACCGGCTTTGCCGGAGCGTCCGTCTCATCCCGGTTGGCAAAGCCGCTATCTCCCGAGTTCTTCTTGCGACATCGGATTTAGGGCAAGCGGAACTCGCCGCGCGCGACCGTCACCGCCGAGCCGCCGACCTCGACCAGCTCGACCCGCTCCGGCGTCCCCTCGACACGCGCGAAGAGCGTCGACGGTCGCCCGATCTCGGCGCCCTGCGAGATCTC
>VAWH01000028.1:50746-66811 GCA_005888315.1 Actinomycetota bacterium
CCCGAAGCCGATCCGGCCGTGACGGGCCAGATGAAGCGCGAGCGGCCCGGCTGCCGATCCGGTGGCGGGGTCCTCGGCCACGCCGCCTGTGGGCGGGAACATCCGCGTCTTCCACCGTGATCCGGAGCCTGCGAAGCAGTTGACGCCGACCACGCCGTCGAGCTTCGCCAGCCGATTCGGATCGGGACGCAGCGCCGCGACGTCATCCTCGGACGCGAGAGCGACGTACACGTGCTGGACCCCGTTGTCGTAGACCTCGACGGGCAACTCCGATTCCTCGAGGCCGAGCGCTCCCAGCAAGTCGTCCGCGGGCTCGTACAGCCGAACCGTCGGCAGCGGCTGCTGCATTCGCCCGAAGACGATTCGGTTTTCCTCGCGCTCAAGCCGGACCGGCACGATCCCCGCGGCCGTCTCGAGCCGGATCTCGACCAGCTGCAACGGCCCCGCGAGGACAAAGGCAGTCCCAAGCGTCGGGTGCCCCGCGAACGGCAACTCCTGCGCCGGCGTGAAGATCCTCATCTTCGCGTGCCCGCCCTCCTCCGCCGGGAGCACGAACGTCGATTCCGAATAGTTGATCTCGCGCGCGAGCGCCTGCATCGTCTCGGCGTCGAGCCCGCGCGCGTCGGTGAAAACCGCCAGCTGATTTCCGGTCAGCGGGCGGTCGGTGAAGACGTCCACGACCACGTAGCGCAGGGTCTGCACCGGACGCACTCTAGAGAGGGTTACCCTTTTGCCGATGGCGGCGAAGAAGTCCGTGCAACTCTCCGGCGTCGTTGTCGCCGAGTCGGCGATCTGCTCGATCGACCCCGACGAGGGCGTGCTGATGTACCGCGGCTACGACATCGCCGACCTCGCGGAGCACTCGACCTACGAGGAGACCGCCCTGTTATTGCTCGACGGGGAGCTGCCGTCCTCCGACGCGCTGGCGGCATTCGAGAGCGAACTGGGAGACCGCGAGCTGCCGCTCGCCACCGCCAAGCTGATCGACCGCTCGGCCGGCCAGGCGGCGCCGATGGAGATGCTCCGCACGGCCGTCTCGACGCTCTCCTTCTCGGATCCCGGCCGCGGCAAGACCGACGCGGAGTCCGGCCGGCGCACCGCGACGCGGCTGGTCGCGCAGCTGCCGACGATCGTCGCCCGCTACCAGCGTCGCCGCGAGGGGCTCGAGCCCGTGCCGCCCGATCCGTCGCTCTCCTACGCCGAGAACTTCCTGGCAATGCTGCACGGCGAGCCGCCGAACGAGCGGGAGGCGCGCGCTTTCGACGTTGCGATGATCCTGCACGCCGAACACGAGCTGAACGCTTCGACGTTCGCGGCCCGCGTCGTCGCCGGTACCGGCGCCGACCTGACGGGGGCGGTCGTGGCCGCGATCGCCGCGCTCGCCGGGCCCCTGCACGGGGGCGCCAACGAGGCCGCCATGGGCATGTTCGAGCGCTGGGGCTCGGCGGAGCGCACGCCTGCCGAGGTGCGCGGCATGCTCGAGCGCAGGGAGAAGCTCTACGGCTTCGGGCATCCGCTCTACCGCGCGTACGACCCGCGCGCGGTCATCCTCAAGCGGATCTCGGAGGACTTCTCGCAAGACGGCGGCGAGCCGAACTGGTACGAGATCACCGAGGCGGCCGAGCGGACGGTGTTCGAGGAGAAGGGCCTCTACCCGAACGTCGATCTCTGGTCGGCGTCGGTCTACCGCTACCTGGGCGTACCGACTGACCTGTTCACGCCGCTCTTCGCCGCGAGCCGGGTCGCGGGCTGGTCTGCGCACGTGCTCGAGCAGTACGCCGACAACAAGATCATCCGGCCCTCGGCCGAGTACGTCGGCAAGCCGCCGCGGGAGTTCCCGGCGCGCGAGCGGGCCTAAGCACTAATGCAGCTGTTCCTGGTCCGCCACGCCGACGCCGCACCCGGCGAGCCCGACGAGCTGCGCCGGCTCACGCCTGAAGGCCGCGTCCAGGCGCGCGCGGTCGGCGAACGCCTCGCCGCTCGAGGGATCCGACCGGACGTCGTCCTGACGAGCCCGCTTCTTCGCGCCCGCGAGACCGGCGACGCGATCGCGGGCGAGCTCGCCTGCGCGAGCGAGCCCAGCGACTCGCTCGCGCCTGGCGCCACCGCAACCGCAGTGCAGGCGGCGGTGGCGAGCCGCGGCGAGACCGTGGTGGTGGTCGGCCACCAGCCCGACTGCGGGCAGATCGCGGCCGAGCTCGGGGACGGAACCGAACCGTCCTTCCCGCCGGCAGGCGTCGTCGAGCTTCACCTCGCGGACTGAGCTAGATTCGGCCTCGTGACCCCGGTCGTCAGCGTTCACGGCGTGACGAAGTCGTACGGCGAGTTTGAAGCGCTGAAGGGCGTCGAGTTCGAGCTCCGTGCGGGCGAGGTCTTCGGCCTGCTCGGCCCGAACGGAGCTGGCAAGACGACGACGATTGAGATCCTAGAGGGCTACCGGCGACGCGACGGCGGCGAGGTACAGGTGCTCGGCGTCGATCCGGCCGACGCCGGCCTCGACTGGCGCGCCCGCATCGGCGTCGTGCTCCAGTCCTCGGCCGTGTACGAGAACCTCACCGTTGCCGAGCAGCTCGCCCAGTTCGCCGGCTACTACGAGCGCCCCCGGCCGGTCGACGAAGTGATCGGGCTGATCGGGCTCGAGGAGAAGCGTGACGCGCGCGCGCGCCGGCTCTCCGGCGGCCAGCGGCGCCGGCTCGATCTCGGCCTGGCGCTCGTCGGCGATCCCGAGCTGATCTTCCTGGACGAGCCGACGACCGGCTTCGATCCCGGCGCCCGGCGGCGGGCCTGGGAGACGATCCGCTCCCTGAGCGCGCTCGGTAAGACGACCCTCCTGACGACGCACTATCTGGACGAGGTCGAGCAGCTCGCAGACCGCGTCGCCGTCCTCCGCGAAGGGCGGGTCGTCGCCTCCGGCACCGTGCAGGAGCTCGTCGGCGGCGCGCCGACAACCGAGATCCGCTACCGGCGGAACGGCGAGGTCGTCGTCGTCGAGACCGAGGAGCCGACACGCGTGCTCCACGAGCTGACGGCCGCGGCGATCCGGCGCGGCGAGGAGCTCGACGGGCTCGAAGTACGCAAGCCGAGCCTCGAGGAGGTCTATCTCTCGCTCACCCAGGCGGAGCCCGAGTGAGGCGTCGCTTGCGATGCCGCCCAAGAGGCCGCGCCGCCAAGGCATCGCTTGCGATGCCGCTCAAAGGCCGTGCCGGCTTTGCCGGTGCGGCCGCCTGCTGCGCGGCGCGGCCGCTAAACACGAGCTGGAAAGCGACAGCGGCGGCGACAGTCGACGAGGCGGCAGTATGAGGCTCTTCCGCCACGAGCTTCGCAGCCAGCTGCGGCTCTACTCGCGGAGCCGCGAGCTCGCGTTCTTCACCTTCGCGCTGCCGCTGATCATGTTCTTTCTGCTCGGCTCGGTGTACGGAAACGACCGGATCAAGTCGGAGCAGAACGTCCGCGCGGCCGATTACCTGCTCGCGGGAATGCTCGGCTACGGCGCGATCGCAACCGGCTTCGCCGGACTGTCGATCATGCTCGTGATCCGCCGTGAGTCGGGAATCCTGAAACGGGTGCGCGCGACTCCCTTGCCGGCCTGGGCGTACGTGGTCGCGTTGCTGTGCACGACGCTGATCGCGTTCGCGCTGGAGGCGATCTGCATGGTCGCGCTCGGCCGGTTGTACTTCCACACGCATACGCACAACCTGTTCTCGCTCGGGCTGGCGCTGCTGCTCGGCGCGGCGGCGTTCACGGCACTCGGCCTGGCGCTGACGAGCCTGATCAGGTCGGCCGAGGGCTCGTCGGCGGTCGTGAACGCGATCTACCTGCCGGTCTCGTTCCTTTCCGGCGCGTTCTTCTCGCCCCATTCGTTTCCGGCCGCACTCAAGGCGATCGCGAACGCGCTGCCGCTCGTCTACGTGATCCGGCTCGTCCGCGACATCGCGCTCCACAACCAGCAGATCTGGGATCGCCCGGGCGACGTGGCCGTGATCGCAGCCTGGGGGCTCGCCGGCGCGATCGTGGCGGCCCGCCGTTTTCGCTGGGAGCCGCAGGAAGGTTAGGTTTTGCGAACCGGGGAACTTATGGGTTTCGATGGATACAGAGCCTCAGCTCGCGTTCTACCGCCGCAGCCCCGAGCCGCCGGGCCTCGAGGTTCGCGTCAACTTCGGCATCTTCGCCGGACGGCCCGCGACCGCGGCTGAGATCGACGACCTGGCGCACGCTCTACTCTCCAAGGTGGGCGAGGTCTCGATCGTGGCCGAGGAGCGCCACGAGGTCGGCGAGGATTCGGAGGCGTCGCTGCACCAGGTGCGGGTCGAGGTGGATCCCGAGTACATCCCCGAGGACGAGCACGACGCCGACGTGCTCGCGGGCCGAATCGTCGAGGCCGCCGAGTCCTGGGCGCGCGGCTGCGTCGCCGAGCGGCACGCCGAAGTCAGCGAGCCCTAGACCGTCTGTAAAACGGAGCTTCCGGTTCCGGAAGAACGAGGGGCTGGCCTACGGTCGCTGCCTACACTTTCTGTTTGGTGTCAGCGCAGCAGATCTGCTCCGGAGCAATGAGCGATTTCTCTCGCACCCTGATCGAGCGCTCAGGCTACGAGAGCGAGGACTTCGCCGATCTCTACAACCGCTATCGCCTCGCGCCACCGCGCGAACTCCTCGACATCCTGACACTGGTCGCCGAGGCCGAGCGGCCGCGCCTCGTCGTCGACCTCGGTGCGGGCACCGGTCTCTCGACCCGTGTTTGGGCAGAGCGCGCCGAGCGCGTAATCGGCGTCGAACCGAACGCGCACATGGTCGAGCGCGCGCGGCGAGCGACGCAGGAGTCCAACGTCGACTACGTCGAGGCCTACGCCGCCGACACCGGCCTCGGCGGAGTCGACGCCGACATCGTCGCCTGCGCGCAGGCGTTCCACTGGATGGAGCCGGATCCCGTTCTGGTCGAGGCCGCAGGTCTGCTTCGTCCCGGCGGCGTCTTCGCCGCCTACGACTATGACGTTCCGCCCGTGATCCACCCTGAGGTCGATGCCTCCTTCGCCGACCACTTAGCGGCCCGGCGCGCGGCGCGTAAGCGCCTCGACCTTCAAGCCGGAGCGGAATCGTGGCCCAAGGAGATGCATCTCGTTCGGATCCGCGAGAGCGGCCGCTTCCGGTTCGCCCGCGAGATCGTCTGCCACGGCTTCGACGAGGCCGATGCCGGTCGAATCATCGGCCTGGCCGAGAGTCTCGGCGGGCCGCGTGGCATCTTTGGCGACGCCGCCCCGGAGGTTGGAGAGACGTTCGAGCGCTTGCGCGATACCACGAAGCGCGTCGTCGGTAACCGGATGCGGCCGATCGTCGTCTGCTACCGGATCCGCGTGGGCGTGAAGTGACGACTGGGAGGCTCACTCCGGCCGCCGTTAAGCCGGAGGTCGCGTAAATGCGGGCGCCCCCGCGCCTGCGCGGCGGCTTGGGGCTGCGCATGGCCGTGCTCCTCAGCGGCCTGTTCCTGTTCGCCTGCGGAATCGTCGCCCTCCTCGAATCGCGGCTCGGGCTCTCGCCGTGGGATGTCCTCCACCAAGGGCTCGCGCGACACACGCCGCTGTCGTTCGGCGAGGCCAACATCGCCGTCGGCATCGTCGTTCTCACCGCAGCCTGGCTGCTCGGTGCCCGCGTTGGCGTCGGCACGGTTGCCAATGCCGTCCTCGTCGGGGCCTTCGTCGCCGTGCTGACTTCGCTGGGCGCAATCACGGCCTTGGCGGACCAGCCGCTGCAAGTCCGCGTCTTCCTCGTCTTCGCCGGGCTCGCCTTGATGGGCGCGGGGACAGGGCTCTACATCGGCGCCGACCTCGGCGCGGGCCCGCGCGACTCGCTAATGGTCGTCGGCGCGCGGCGGACTCGCTTCCGCATCGGCGTCGTCCGCGCAGCGATCGAGCTCTGCGCCCTCGGCGTCGGCGTCGTCCTGGGCGGCACCGTTGGAGTCGGCACGGTTGCCTTCGCCGTTGGCATCGGGCCGGCGGTCGAGGCCTCGTTCTGGGTGCTCGAGCGCTCGCCGCTCGCGCTTGGACCCGCAAGAGACAGCCGTGCCGAGCGGCAGACACGGCGCGCGGCCTGCGAGAGGCCCGACGCGCATCGCTGCCCCGAGGCGTGGGAGCGAACATGAGCGTCGCCCGCCCCGCGGAGCTGCAGTTCGGACTCAACGTTCCCGCCTCAGCCGCGGACGGAGCAGACCCGGTCGCAACCGCCGTCCGCGCCGAGCAGCTCGGCTTCGACTTCGTCTCGACCTCGGACCACCCCTGCGGAACGAGCCCGACCAACGAGACGTGGACCATGCTCTGCTACGTCGCCGCGGCGACATCGCGGATCCGCATCGCGACGCGGGTCCTCGGCACGCCGTACCGCCACCCGCCGATGATCGCCAAGATGGCCGAGACGCTCGACCGGCTCTCGGGCGGAAGGCTGATCCTCGGTCTCGGTGGCGGCTCGGCCGACGACGAGCACCGCGCCTTCGGGCTGGGCGTCCGCTCCCCGAGGGACAAGACCACCGGCCTCGAGGAGGCGGTCGCGATCATCCGCGGCCTCTGGACCGAGCAGACCTTCAGCTTCGACGGTCGGATCTACCGCACCGAGGCAGCTGAGCTCGAGCCCAAGCCCGTGCGCAGGATCCCGATCTGGCTCGGTACCTTCGCGCCGCGCTCGCTGGCGATCACCGGCCGCCTCGCCGACGGTTGGATTCCGTCGTACGGCTACGCGCCGCCGGACGAGGTCGTCGTCCTACGCGAGCGCGTCATCCGAGCCGCCACGGCCGCCGGCCGCGACCCGGCCGAGATCACCTGCGCCTACAACATCGATGTTCGCGTCGACGAGCGCGCGCACGAGACGCCCGAAGTCATCGCCGGCCCGCCGGAGGCGCTCGCCGAGCGGCTCGGCGAGTTCGCCGACCTCGGCTTCTCGGCCTTCAACTTCATGCTCGCCGTGCCCGACGCCGCCGAGCAGGCCGAGCGGCTGGCGACCGAGGTCATACCCGCATTGCGCACGCGCTGACGAGGCGCCATGAGTCAAAGGATTCGGCACGCAGTTTCGATTAGCGCACCGGTCGAGAAGGTGTTCGCGTATCTCGACGTGCCCGAGAACGGGTTCGCGCTCGTTCCGCAGCTGATCGAGGTCAAGGAACCCTGGACGAGCGCTTCGTCGCGCTCGTAAGCAGATTCACATGCGTGAGGTTAGAGCCGCCTGGGGCAGTGTTCGGGAATGCCCCCCGAGCGGCAGACTAAGGTCATCAAGGATCGCCTGGATCCCTCTCGAGTTGCGATGGCCACGGTCGTCGCGGCCGGACTCGGCGTGGGTCTTGCGGCGGCATTCCTGCGCCATGCACAGGGCACGGCGCATGTCGGGCCGACCTCCGCAGCGCTTGACGAGGCCTTTAGCGCATTCTTCGGGGCAGGCCTAGGGCTCACACTCGGGAGCGCGCTCTGTGCGCTCCTGATCCGACGTGGCTCTCCTCTACTTTCAGGACTGCTGGCCGGAGTAGCTGCGTATGTCCTCGTGCTCGCCCCGGTTTTGCTGTACACCGACGACGTCAGTCTCGCGGAGGATCTCAACGCTGGCGGTGTTGCCTTTCTTGCCTTCTTGCTCCTCGCGTTTGGCCTTTTCGCTCTACTAGGTGCAACCGTCGGAGGATTGATCGCGTCGGTCCTGCGTGGGGATCGCATGCGGAAGCGCCACCAGCACTAGCGCACGCACAGGCGATTCTTGCCTCCGCGTAGACGCGATGGGTCAGCCTTGGGGAATCTCACCCGAGGCGGGAGCTTCAGCTCGCGTCCCAGAGAAGCAAGTCCCAGCCGCAATTCGTGCATCGGAAATGATGGATGGTGCTTTCCCACGTCTCACCTTCAGCCGGTGCTTGCGGCGGCACCATGTCAAGGGTGATCGGGTCACCTGTCGGAGCGGCATCGTGCTCCTCCAAAAACCCTTCGACGTTACCTCCGCTCATCGCGGCGAGCTCGCGCTCGCCGATCTCGCCGATGTACGTCGCCGGGACCGAACAGTGTTCTGGCCATTCATGGTCTTGCCACGGCTCGAACTTCTCGCCACCGGGATACTCGCCGTACTCACTCATGGGGTGCGGTGTGCCCGAGTGAGCAGGGAGGCAACCCTTTCCCGGCGCGCCGTTGGGCCTTGTGGGCGCGTACCCCCTCGATGGCAGCGGGAATATCGTTTACCGGCGGGGCGAGACAAACCTGCATGGGAGGGTGCGGTCAAGGACGCACGAGCGGTCCTGATGATCCCGGGCTGCGACCGCTGCGCCGAGAGGCCCGAATGCTCCGCCGGGCCAGCGCCAGGTCAAGGTGTGCTGGAGGAGCGGCGGTTTATGCGGGCGACGCGGGCGAGGTTGACAAAGGCACCCGCGAACAGGATCACCGCGGCTGAGCCAGTGTGCGGGAAGTCACTTGAAAGAGCTCGGACCGCCGACGAGCGTGATTGATGGCTTCTCGCCGCGTTCAGAGCGCCGGCCTCTGACCTCCATTTCAGTCAATGAGCGACGATCGGGACCTCCCCGAGCGCCTGGCCGGCGCGATCACTCCTTGTTCGGCAGCAGCTCGAGCAGCTCGGAGAACAGCGGCGTGATGAGGCGCGAATGCGGATACACACGGTACGTGTTGTAGACCGCGCCGTCCCGCATCGCGAATACGCTCCACCCCGCGCTCACGGACACGGCCGACTCGAGGTCCGGCGCCCCGACGTCCTCGCGGTAGTCGCGCAGCCACTGCGGGGCCTCGTGGAGCAGCTGCCCCATGTCGAACTCTTCTCGGACGATCCCGGACATCTCCTCCCGGCGGAACGCGTAGCCGTAGTCGAACAGGAAGTCGCCGCCGTGCGCCGACACGTACGGCACCGTCCACCCGCGACGCGCTTTGTACGCGACCAGCTTTTCGAGCGGCGCCTGCGATATGCAGAGCAGTGTCACGTCGCGATCGTTCAGGTGCACGACCACGCCGCCCAGGCCATCGACGAGCGACGAGCAGCCCGGGCACGCAACCGCCCAGTCCTCCCCGAACATCAGATGGTAGATGAGCAGCTGCGAGCGCCCCTCGAACAGCTCGGACAGCGACTTCGGCCCGTCCTCGCTCGCGAACCTGTACTCCTTCTCGACCGGGACCCACGGCAGCTCGCGCCGCTGCTCCTCGACGCGCTTCGCGTGCTCCTCCAGCTCCCGCTCGGCGACCAGCAGCTCCTTGCGCGCCGCCTGCCACTCCTGCTCCGTCCCGACCTTCATCGGACCTCCTTCGCGTTGACCTCGTCCCCTTGAGGACGATGCGACGGCGGAAAACTCATCGGGTCCAGAGCTTCGCATTCAAGAGCAAGGCGAAAATGCCTTGCGGGAAGAGATCGGCTCGCCTGGGCGAGTCTTACCGTCACCGGAGCCTTCGTTGCCAGCGCCGGCGTAGGCCAGCACTGCATAAGGCATAGCCGAGCAGTACAAGCAGACAGAGACCGCCACCGACCAACGCAGCAACGGCGGCCCTCTTGCGGCGGAGTGCGATGGCGGCGAGCACGAGTCCGACGACGACCGCAATTGGCGCTGCGGCAAAGAGAAGCGGAGCGTAGCGGTGCTCCCAGGCCCACCCGACAATGAAGAACGTCGCGCGAAGTCTGGTATCACGTGACTGAGGACTTTGAACTGCCGTTGGTTGTGCATCACAAAGGCTTCGGTTCGCGAGCCGCCCCTAGGCGTGCGACGGTTCGGTAGGGGAGCGGCACTTGCCGCGTGCGCCCTCGCGTTCGCGGGCGGCGCTGCGAGCGCGGCGCCCCGTTCGACCTTCTACGTCAACGGCTCCACCCTCCGGTGCTCTGACAGCACCCGGTCCGGTTCCAAAGCGAAGCCGTTCTGCACGATCGGTGCGGCGGCCGCCCGCGCCCGCGCAGGCGTGACGGTGAAGGTAGCGGCAGGCACCTATCGCGAACGCGTGGTCGTACGGGCTTCGGGGACGGGAGCGAAGCCGATCACGTTTTCAGCCGTACGCGGCGCGAGGGTCCTGATCACCGGCCAGGAAAACGGATTCTCGATCGACGGCGGCAGCTGGATCGTCATCAACGGGTTCACCATCACCCACACGGATGAGTACGGAATCAGCCTGTCGCATGCTTCTCACGTGACGCTCTCCAACAACCGTGTGCGTTACGCGGGCCAGCCGAGGAGAGGGCGGGCGAAGTACGGAATCCGGCTGCGGGACGTCAGGCGATCGCTCGTCGTCGGAAACACCGTCGATCACAACACGAACGCCGGTATCGGCCTCGTCGACGGCTCAACCGAGAACGAGATCACGGGCAACCGCAGCTTCGGGAACGCGAAGTTGTTCGAGCGTGCTGCGTCGGGAATCCGCATGTATGCCTCGTCCGAGAACACCGTTACTCGGAACGTCAGCCATGACAACGAGGATTCCGGAATGGAGCTCGATCGATCGCCTGACAACGTCGTCTCTAACAACGTCAGCTACCGCAACGGTGACCACGGGATCGACGTCACGGTCGAGTCGCACGGAACGCGAGTGCTCGCGAACACGATCTACGGCAATGTCACCGCCGGCATCAACGTCGAGAGCCGCTCGACCGGCGCCACGGTCGCCAACAACATCAGCGTCCAGAACGGGGTCGACAGCCCGCGTACCGCCAGCAACATCCGTGTCGACGCGTCGTCGGTTCGGGGGACATCCCTCGACTACGACGTTGTCCACGTGGACGGCCGCCGGAAAGTGCTCCTGACCTGGAACTCCGTGAGCTACGGCTCGCTGGCCATGTTCAAGCCCGCGACCGGGCAGGAACTGCACGGCCTCGAGGTGGATCCCAGGTGGAAAAATCGGGCGGCTGGCAACTTCCACCTCGCCGCTCGGTCACCGGCGATCGACTCCGCCACCTCGGCCGTCCGGAGACAACCAAGGGCCGACATCAACGGCGCGCGTCGTACCGACGATCCGGCGACGCCGAACACCGGCGTCGGCCCGCGGCGCTACGACGACCGCGGTGCCTTCGAGTATCGCCCGCCCCGCAATCGGTAGTTGCGCCAGCCAGCGGGCGCCAAGCCGGCACCTGCCTCTTCGCCCGGACAAATCACTGGAAGGACACCCGCTGGCGGGGTCATTCGCGAATTGAGTCACAGACAAAGAGCACCGGCGCCACCCTGACAAACAGCCCCAGACGGGACACCGACAAACTCACAGTTCGGGAATGTGCCCCGAGGACTCTGTGGAAATAGACCGCCATAGCCGATAGACCAGTCGGGTGGTAATCGCAGAGATTGTCTGGGAGACGTGGCGCGAAAGAGAGGGCGCATTCAAGAAGCCATCGATCGCCCTCTTCCTCAACACCGAGACCCCGTCGGAGACCGCGCTTAAGGCGCTTTCCCGGGCGGCGAGCGAGGTGATGCGGCCTCGTCTTGCTAAGGCCGAGACAGCTGGGCCGGGCGAAGAGGAGTTCCGCACAGGCAATTGCGCGTCCGTGCGCGTGCCGCAGGGCGTAGTGCTACAGATCGACGAGGGTCCGGACGACTTCGAGGGGCTGCTGCGGGGAATCGCGGAGGGTCTTCGAGCCCGGGGCGTGGACGGCGGGTTCGACCTGTATGAGTTCGAAGGCGTCGCCGAGATTCCCGAACGTGTCGACCTGTTCGAATGTCATCTGCGCTTGAACGGCGAGTCCGTCGACGGCTGGAAGTGGAAACCGGGCCCCGAAGCCGTGGCGCGTGCCGTCGAGGCTGGCATCGCCTGGTGTGGCGGCAACAGCACCGGTTTCCCGCTCTCCGTTGAGGTCGGCTTACTGCCACCGTTCCTACTGCGCGCCGAAGACGATGTCCACGGCTACGTGCGCGAGGCGGTCGAGCGGACCACGGAAGTGGGCAGCGGCCCCGTCCGAGTGACCTCGGCTGCGCCGGATCGCTCCCGGACCTTCGCAATCACCGCCTCGTTCGGGCGGGTGGGGTTGATCGAAGGCGGCGCTGCGGTGAAAGAGGACTGGCAGTCGTCGGTGGCACACCTGATCGAGGCAATGCGGGAGTCGGCGCCATGGTGTGTCTACGGTTTCGTCAAGCGAGGCTCGCTCTTGATCAACGCCGTTCTCGGAACGTCGCTTCCAAGTGACTGGCTCGAGGTCCCGCACATGAACGCACTAATGCAGCCTCGCCAGGCTTTTGAGGATGGGTTCGTCCCGGATGCCTTTGGCGCTCAGCTCCTCTCCGCCTGCCATCGCGGACACCTTCCGGAGGGCTCGGAGTGGCGGGTCGAGCAACTCGCGTCGGGACGAGTTCTGGTTGAGCACACCGACCCGGCCGCCTGGTTCGACGGCAGTCTCGTTCGGTTTGGCGGCCACCCGAATCCCTTCTACGATCCTTACCCACCGGCACCGGAGTTCCTGACTCGAGCACGCTCGGATTTCGACCCGATTCTCTACAAGGACGGGCGTCCCCCGGCCTATGCCGAGGCACTGGGCGAGCGGCGCTTTCTCAAGCCTTAGCGGTATCGCCTGAGCGAGCCGCTTATCGTGCGTACGTGGAGGACGACTGGCGGCTGACGGGGCAAGAGACCTATCGGGGCAAGAGACCTATCTGCAGGGGGCGACGCTCGTTCGGAAGCCGTATCGGGCGAAGGGCGAGGCCTCAGAGCACGACCACTGCGCGTTCTGCTGGGCCAAGTTCGTTGACACGAGCTTCTCGGATGCTCATGCGGCGATGGCGCGCGATGACTCAGCCGTTCAGACGGAGGGATATGCGGCTGTTGGGACCGGCCCCGGTGGACAGGGCGACTACCACTGGGTCTGCGTGGCCTGCTTCAACGACTTCCGCGAGCGTTTCGAGTGGACGGTCGTGGTGCAGCGAACTCCTTAAGACGTCTTCGCGAAGAGACCGCGCCGTGGCCGGTTTGCCCGCGCTGCCTTCAGGGCGAAGCGCACCATCGCCCGCGGCAGCTTCTGGGCTCGCGCGAGCGTGGCGTCCAGCGCCTCGACGAACCAGTCGACGTCCTCCTCTGAGAGAACCAGGGGTGGCAGGATCTTGATCACGTTCGAGTCGTGGCCGGCGACCTGGGTCAGGATCTTGTGGTCGCTGAAGAGCGGTACGACGATGAGTTGCGCGAACAATCCCGTCTGCATGCGTTCGAGCAATCGCCAGGAGCGGCTGCCGCCCGCGGGCTCCTGGAACTCGATCGCCCAGATCAGCCCGAGGCCGCTCACTTCCTTGACGATCTCGTAGCGCTCGACCAGGGGCCGCGTGCGCTCGAGCAGTAGCTCGCCCATGCGTGCGGCCCGCTCGGGCAAGCGCTGCGCGTCCAGCTCCTCCAGCGTTGCGAGCCCGGCGGCCATTGCGAGGTCGTTGGGCGCGAACGTGGAGCCGTGCGAAACTGAGTGCTCCAGCGAGTCGAACACGGAGTCGTAGACGGCAGTCGACATCAGCAGCGCGCCGACCGGCACGTAGCCGCCCGAGAGCGATTTCGCGACCGCGAGGAGATCGGGCTCCAAGCCCCAGTGATCGAGCGCGAACATGCGCCCCGTCCGCCCGAACCCGGTCTGCACCTCGTCGACGCAGAAGAGCGTTCCGTAGCGGCGGCAGAGCTCCTGGGCGCCGTGCAGATACCCCTCCGAGGGGAAGTACGGCCCGTGGCCCTGCACGGGCTCGACGATGAAGACGGCCACGTCCTGCCCGCGAAGCGCCGCCTCGAGGGCGTCGAGATCGTCGAACGGAACGTGCGAGAACCCCGGCAGCAGCGGCCCAAAGCGCGCCCTGAAGGCCGCATCGCCTGCCGCTGAGAGCGAGCCGAGGGTCAGCCCGTGGAAACCGTGCTCGCAGGAGACGACCCTGGAGCGACCGGTCGCGGCACGGCCGAGCTTCAGCGCGGCCTCGACGGCCTCCGTGCCGGAGCTCGTGAACAGCACGCGCCGCAGGCGCGAGGGCGCTCGCTCGAGCAGTGCGCTCGCGAGCAGGGCCGTGACCGGTGATACCCCGAGCTGCACCTTGCCCGCCGTCTCGAGCTCGAGCGCCTCGATCAGCGCGGCGCGAATCCGGGGGTTGTTGCGGCCGACGTTGTACATCCCGAACCCGCCGAGCAGGTCGAGATAGCGCGTCCCGTCGGCGTCGTAGAGGTAGGCGCCTTCCGCCCGAGCCCAGCGGCGGTCGAAACCGATCGTCCGCAGGAGCCGGACGAACTGTGGGTTGATCGTGCGCGCGTAGAGCTCGAGCTCCTCGCCCCGGTGCTGCTCGAGCAGTTCGCGCAGCGTCACGCCGTCGTCGTCTTCGGCCGGGTGAGGATCCGGACGGAGACGATCGCGCTGCGCCGGATCCACTGGGCGGCCTCGGTCTCGAGCCACTCGCCCGGGGGCCAGGGCAGCTCCTCGTCCGCATCGCGCGAGCCGATCAGGATCCCGACCGCACGCTGCGCGGAAACCTCAGCCGGAAGCAGGAGGATGTGCGCGCTGGCGTCGGTCAGCGTCACCTCGACGACGTCCGGGTTGGCGGCCTGCTCGACGAGCCACGAGGCCGGATCGGCGAGCGCGGCGGGCTCGGTCCCTTCCACGCTCCGAGCGTAACTACGCGTGAATCCGCGCGCTAGACGCCCGCAGCCGGCCGCCCTCGCGGCCCGCGCGGACGGCGAGGATCTCGGCCAGAATCGAGAGCGCCGTCTCCGCCGGCGTCGCGGCGCCGAGATCGAGCCCCGCCGGGCCGCAAAGTCGCTCGAGCTGCTCGTCGGAGACACCCGTCTCGAGCAGCTGCTCCCGCCGCCGCTCCTGCGTCCGCCGCGAGCCGAGTGCGCCCACGTAGAAGGCCTCACTCGCAAGCGCGCCAGCTAGGGCCGGCACGTCCCAGCGGTCCTCATGCGTCAGCACGATGACGGCGGTGCGGTCGTCCGGCTCGAACCGCTCCAGCGTCTCCTCCGGCCACGCAACCGCGAGTTCGTCCGCACTCGGAATCCGGTCCGGCGTGGCGAAGCGGGCGCGCGCGTCGGCCACGATCGTCCGCCAGCCGAGCCCCTTCGCGGCGCGGCAAAGCTCCTCGGCGAGATCGACGGCGCCGAAGACGAGCAGCCGTGGCGGCGGACCGAGCACCTCGGCAAAGATGCGCTCCCCTTCGCGTTCCAGCAGCTGGGTCTGCGTCACCTCGCCGTCCTCGGAGGCCCAGCGCTCGCCGGCCCGGTCGCCCTCGACGACGGTGAAGACCACCTGCGGCCTCCCTGGATCCGGCAGCTCGTCCTCAACCCGCTCGAGGAAGACGTCGATCTCCCCGCCGCACGGAAGCCCGACCTCCCAAGCGTCCTCGTCGGGGATCCCATAGGAGACCAGCTTTGGCTGCCCGGTCTCGAGCACTTCGCGCGCGTGCATCGCAACGTCGCTTTCGACGCAACCGCCGGAAACGGAGCCGGCGAGCTCACCGGCTTCCGACACCGCCAGCTTCGACCCGAGCGGCCGCGGCGCCGAGCGCCGGGTTGCGACCACGGTCGCAAGCGCAACCTTGCTTCCCCGCTCGCGCCACTGCCTGACAGCCTCGAGAGCCTCTCGCACGAGGTTCAGGGTAGCGTCCGGTCCTCGAACTCCGCGCTCAGGCGCTAGGGCGGCCGCACCGTGACGAGCTCGAGCTTCTCGGTTCAGCAACGGAAACCAGGGATTGTCGATGCGGCGAACGAAATTGCCCGGCGACGGCCGTGACGTCGTGGCGGTACCACCCGCCGCGCCCCGGCGCGAGCAGGACGCCGGCCGCGATCAGCGTCCGGGTGGTCCCGGCGAATCAGGCCCACCGAAGCAACGCTATCGTGATCTGCCGGCGCCCCCGTAGCTCAGTGGATAGAGCAGCGGTTTCTGTACCCGCCGCTCGTGATGGACACGGGGATCTGAGGCATTCTGTTTCATAAACCCAACCAAGCCCCCGTAGCTCAGTGGATAGAGCACTGGTTTCCTAAACCGGGTGCGCAGGTTCGATTCCTGCCGGGGGCATCTCACGACTTCCGCCCCCTCTTGATCGGGACAACGCGTTCGCCCTGACGGCTTTTGATCTGCTCGACGCGTGCCCTGGTGATAGCCATCCGCGCGTGTTCAAGTCGCTCGCGATCAGCAAGCCGCTGA
>VAWH01000065.1 GCA_005888315.1 Actinomycetota bacterium
TCATGACGCCGCAAGAAGCCCAGGAGTACGGCATCATCGACAACGTCATCGTTCACCGCGATGGGTCAAGGCCCTAGCCGCGGAGTCGATTTCAGGCTAAAAGGAGAGACGTGGCCAGAGCGACAGACGGCAACGAGCAACTTCTCTGCAGCTTCTGCGGCAAGTCCCAGCGGCAGGTCAAGAAGCTGATCGCCGGTCCCGGCGTTTACATCTGCGACGAGTGCATCGATCTCTGCAACGAGATCATCGACGAGGAGCTGACGGCTCCGGCCCAGCTCGATCTCGAGAACCTGCCGAAGCCGAAGGACATCTACGACGTCCTCAACGACTACGTTGTCTCGCAGGAGGAAGCGAAGAGGACGCTTTCGGTCGCGGTCTACAACCACTACAAGCGCGTGCAGATGGTGACCGAGGACGGCGAGGTCGAGCTGCAAAAGTCGAACATCCTGCTGCTCGGACCGACGGGCTGCGGGAAGACGTTGCTGGCGCAGACGCTGGCGCGGATCCTCAACGTCCCCTTCGCGATCGCCGACGCGACCGCGCTGACCGAGGCGGGCTACGTCGGTGAAGACGTCGAGAACATCCTCCTAAAGCTGATCCAGGCCGCCGACTTCGACATCAAGAAGGCCGAGACCGGGATCATCTACATCGACGAGGTCGACAAGATCGCCCGCAAGGCGGACAACCCGTCGATCACGCGCGACGTCTCGGGCGAGGGCGTCCAGCAGGCGCTGCTGAAGATTCTCGAGGGGACGGTCGCCTCGGTGCCTCCGCAGGGCGGGCGCAAGCACCCGCACCAGGAGTTCCTCTCGATCGACACCACGAACATCCTCTTCATCTGCGGCGGCGCCTTCGCCGATCTCGACAAGATCATCGCGAAGCGCATCGGCAAGAACGCCGTCGGCTTCGGCGCCGACATCCGCTCGAAGAACTCGACCGAGGCCGCAGAGCTCCTCTCGGAAGTCATGCCCGAGGATCTGCTGTCGTACGGCCTGATCCCCGAGTTCATCGGGCGCCTGCCCGTCGTCTCCGCGGTGCACCAGTTGCAGCGCGAGGACCTCGTCCAGATCCTGACCGAGCCCAAGAACGCGCTCGTCAAGCAGTACCAGCGGTTCTTCGGCTACGACAACATTGAGCTCGTGTTCACCGAAGACGCGCTCTGGGAGATCTCCGACAAGGCTCTGGAGCGAGAGACCGGCGCCCGCGGCCTGCGGTCGATCATCGAGGCCGCCCTGCTCGACGTCATGTTCGAGCTGCCGTCGCGGAACGACGTCGTCAAGTGCGCGATCACCAAGGAAACGATCGCGAGAGAGCTCAAGCCGACGCTCGTCACGAGCGGCGCGGCGGCTGACGACGAGCCCGAAGAGCTCGCCGAAGAGTCGGCGTAGGCGCCGCGCCTACGGCGGGCCGGCTCGACGGCCGATCACCGCCGCGTCGGGTGTCTTCCAGGCGCCGAGGCTGATCTCGAAGCCACGGACCCGCGAGCGCGTGTTCGGTCGATACGCGTAATCGATCGCTCGGCGAACGAGCTCGGCTTGGGGGAGGCCGGTGCGCTTCGACTCTTGCACGAGGAACGCATGCTGGCGGTCGGTGAGAATCATGTGCGTTCGTCTGCTCATTGGGACTGTGTACACCGGCCCATCATCTCCATAGCGGATGGTGTACACCAGCCCACCGCACGGGTGTGTGCCGGGCGAGTGACGAATCGTAAAAATGGAGGCTCCGGCCGGCGAGTCGCGCCGCCGGCGGTTCGACGCCGCCGGCTCCCGCTTCCGCGAAATCGCTCAGTACGATGCGCGGCGTGGAGCCCCTCTACAACCCGCACGGCGTCGAAGAGCGCTGGCAGACCGCGTGGGAGGCCGAGGGCCTCTACGGCGCCGAGCCCGGGACGGGACACGAGCCGTTCGTAGTTGCCCACCCACCGCCGAACGTGACCGGCGCGCTGCACACCGGGCACGCATTGCAGATCGCACTAGCGGACGCGCTCGTCCGCTGGCATCGCATGCGCGGGTTCGAGGTCGCCTTCCTGACCGGCTACGACCACGCCGGCATCTCGACGCAGAACGCTGTCGAGAAACATCTCGCCGCCGAGGGCAAGACGCGGCAGGAGTTGGGCCGCGAGCGATTCGTCGACTTGGTCTGGGAGTGGCTCAACACCTACGGCCGGACGATCATGAGCCAGTTCCGGCGAATGGGCGCGTCGATGGATTACCGGCGCGAGCGGTTCACGATGGACGATGCGTACATCCGCGCGGTCATGCGGTTCTTTGTCCACTTGCACCGCAAGGGCTGGATTTACCGAGCGAACCGAATCATCAACTGGTGCCCTTTCCACGAGACGGCACTCTCCGACCTCGAGCTCGTGCACGAGGAAGTAGACGACGCCCTCGCCTACGTGCGTTATCCGTTCGCCGACAACAGCGGCGGCGCCAAAGATGGCGTCACGATCGCGACAGCCCGGCCGGCGACGATCCTCGGCGACGTCGCCGTTGCCGTACATCCTGACGACGAGCGGTGGCGCGAGGCCGTCGGACGCGAGGTCGTAGTGCCATTCGTCGAACGCGTGGTTCCAGTGGTCGCCGACGAACGCGTCGACATGGAGTTCGGTACAGGCGCGCTCAAAGTGACGCCCGCCCACGATCCCTTGGATTTCGAAATCGGCCGTGCGCACCAGCTTGCTGAGCCGTCCGTCATCGGGCCCGACGGCCGCATGAGCCAAGAGGCCGGCGAGCTCGCCGGGTTCACGCAAGAGGAGGCGGAGGAGCGCATCCTCACGTGGATCCGCAAACACGGCCAGCTCGAACAGCGGGAGGCCTACCGTCACGCGATCGCTCTCTGCGAGCGCTGCAAGAGTCGGATCGAGCCCCGGATCTCGCTGCAGTGGTGGTGCTCGATGAGCGAGCTGAAGCAGCCGGCGCTCGAGGGGCTCTGGGCGGGGCGCGTGCGTTACCACCCTGACTCGCAACACCGATTCGCGATCGAATCGCTCGAGAGCGCCCCGGACTGGAACATCTCGCGGCAGATCTGGTGGGGCCACCAGCTTCCCGTCTGGGAATGTCCCGACGGCCACGAGATGGTCGAGGAGACCGAGCCGGAGGCCTGTGCGACGTGCGGCTCGGCCGAGCTTGTCCGCAGCGAGGACGTTCTCGATACGTGGTTCTCGTCGGCGCTCTGGCCCTTCGCCATCCTCGGTTGGCCCGCTGAGACGCCCGAGCTTCGCGCCTGGTATCCGGGAACGCTGAACACCACCGCGCGCGAGATCATCAGGCTTTGGGAGAACCGGATGATCTTCTCCGGACTCGAGCTGGTGGGCGAGGTCCCGTTCGCGCAGGTGATCATCCACGCGACCGTGCTGGCGCCCGACGGGCGGCGCATGTCGAAGAGTCTCGGGACGGGCCTCGATCCGCTCGAGCTGATCGACGAGCACGGGGCCGACGCCGTGCGTTATGGCTTGCTGAGGATCTCCTCGACCCAGGACGTCCGCTTCTCCTACGGCGCCGTCGAGGAGGGCCGCAAGCTCGCGAACAAGCTCTGGAACGCGAGCCGGCTGCTGCTCCAGGCCGGCCAGGGCAACCGGGACGAGGTCGGGCTGCGCCCCCGAACCGTCGAGGAGCGCTGGATCCTGGCGCGCCTCGACGGAGTCCGCGCGGCGGTTGAGGCCGATCTCGGCTCGTTCGACTTCGCCCATGTGGCGCAAGCCCTGTACCGCCTCACCTTCGACGACTTCTGCGATTGGTACCTGGAGTCGATCAAGCCGCGCCTCTACGAGAGCGATGAGGATGCCCGCGCGACCGCTCTCGGTGCGCTCGAGCGGTTGCTCAAGCTGCTCCATCCGCTGATGCCGCACGTCACGGAGGAGATCTGGACGAACCTGCCGGAACGCGAGTCGAGGCTGATCGTGGCGCCGTGGCCGGAGCCGGACACGGCCTACGCCGACGCGGAGGGCGCACTCGAGCGGGTCCAGGACGCCGCGGCCATCTTCCGCCGCAGCGGCGTTCTCGTCCGCCTGGCCGAGGACGAGCGGCGGATCTTCGACGCCGTCGTCAAACCCGATCGCGTCGCCGCGAACGGCAACGCCGCCGCCGAGATCGATCGCTTGCGCAAGGAGGTCGAGCGGGCGGAGAAGATGCTCGCGAATGAACGCTTCGTTGAGAACGCCGCGCCCGACGTTGTCGAGGCCGAGCGCGAGAAGCTCGCCAAGTACCGACGCGAGCTCGATGCCCTCTCAAACTAGCCTGACTTGCTCCTCGCACGCCAGGAGCGCGGCAACGTGACCGGGCAGACTAAGGCAGCCCGCCCGGCCACGCCCTCCGGGCCCCTGGCGCGCAATGAGCTGCGCCATGCGTCGTCCTCAGTAGCGCCCGTATCGACTCGATACGGGCGCTCCCTGCGTCCTACCCTGACTTGCTCCTCGCACGCCAGGAGCGCGGCAACGTGACCCGGCAGACTGCGTGGATCGAATCGCTTTCGCCCTGGCCGGAGGAGTTCGGCTTGGGACGAATCCGCGCGCTACTCGCGGAGCTCGGCGAGCCGCAGCGCGCGTACCGTGCGATCCACGTCGTCGGCACGAACGGCAAGTCGACGGCGACCCGCCGCGCCGCTGCGTTCCTTCGTCGGGAGGGCCTGTCGGTCGGCGCCTACACGTCGCCGCACGTCTCGGGCTGGAGCGAGCGGATCCAGGTCGACGGCGAAGACGCCGACTTCGAGGTCGCGGTCGAGCGAGTCCGTCCGGCGGCGGAGCGCTTCGCCGCGACGCAGTTCGAGGCGGTGACCGCGGCTGCGCTCGCCGAGTTCCAGGCGGCGGAGGTCGACGTCGCGGTCGTCGAGGCGGGCCTGGGCGGCCGCTTTGACGCGACGAACGTGCTCGACGCTCCCATCGTCGCGCTCACGAACGTCTCCCTCGACCACACGGACGTCCTCGGCGAAAGCCGCGAGCAGATCGCCGACGAGAAGCTCGCGGTCGTACCGGCGGGCGCGACCGTCGTTCTCGGCGAGTCGGAGTGGGAAACGCGGGCACGCGAACGCGGTGCCGCCCGCGTCGTCCACGCAAGCGACATCGGTCGCGCCGCCGCCGAGCAGCTTCTCGGCCGCGAGCTCGCAGGCGAGGTCGCCATCGACCTTCCGGGCAGGCTCGACTTCTCGGGCAACGACGTCTTTGCGGGCGCGCACAACGCGGCCGGCGTCGAGTGGCTCGTTGCCCGTCTGCCCCGCGACGACTACGTCATCTGCGCGGCGATGCTCGCCGAGAAGGACGCGGGGTCGATGCTTTCTACGTTGGCGTCCCGCGGCAACAGTTTCGTGGCCACGCAGACGGACAATGAACGAACGCTTGCAGCAGAGCAACTGGCGCAGCTCGCGAGGGAGTTTTTCGCCGACGTCGAATCGGTTCCAGATGCCACAAATGCCCTCGACCGCGCCCGAGAGCGCGCCCGGCCCGACGGCGCCGTCCTCGTCACGGGGTCGCTCTATCTGCTCCGCGACCTCTACGGGCGGTTGGAAACCGTACGATGACAGGGCTCGGCGAGAGGCTGAGCGTCTTCGCGGTCGCCCTGATCGTGATCGTGATGGTCGTGGGGCTCGCGTTCGGCGCCGGCTATCTGGTCGGGAAGCTCCTTCTCTGACTGGAGCGTGACGTGATCGACCAGCTCACCGCCAGCGGCGCCTTCGACTTTTTCAGCACGAGCACGTGGACGATCGTCCGCAACCTGGCGATCCTCCTCGTCGCCGTCTTCTGGCTCGCCGTCGCAGTTTGGGTCTACAAGGACGCGCGGCGACGTATCGAGGATCCCTGGCTGGTCGCGATGGCGACCCTGATCGGGCTCGTGCCTCCCTTCATCGGCGCGCTCGTCTACCTCCTCTTGCGCCCGCCCGAGTACCTGGAAGAGGTGCGCGAGCGGGAGCTTGAGATTCGCGCGATGGAGGACCGGCTCGCGACGCGAAACCTCCACTGCCCGGTCTGCCGTGCGCCGGTCGAGGCCACGTTCCTCGTCTGCCCGGTGTGCACGACGAAGCTGAAGCAGGCGTGCGTGAACTGCAAGGCGCCGCTGGAGGCGCTCTGGCAGGTTTGCCCCTTCTGTGAGACCCCGGTCGAGGCGGCGCCGCCGCAGCTCGGCAAGACGCAGTGGCTCGAGTCCTCGCGGCCCCGCAGGGAACGGCGACGCGCTGAGTAGACTGCGCGCGCCTTGGCCGCGGAGAAGACTCTCGTCCTGATCAAGCCCGACGCCCTCGAACGCAAGCTCGCCGGCGAGATCCTTGCTCGCTTCGAGCGGCGTGGGCTGGAGATCCGCGCGGCAAAACTCCTGACCGTCGACCGGGCGCTGGCGGACGAGCACTACGCCGAGCACAGGGAGAAACCGTTCTTCGGTGAACTCGTCGAGTTCATCACCTCCGCGCCGACGCTCGCGCTCGTGCTCGAGGGTGAGTCGGCGATCTCGGTCGTCCGCACGACGATGGGTGCGACGAATCCGCCGGACTCGGCGCCCGGCACGATCCGCGGCGACCTCGCGCTGGCGATGCCGGACAACCTCGTGCACGGCTCCGACTCGCCGGAGTCGGCGCAACGAGAGATCGCACTCTGGTTCGGCGATGGCCGCTGACCTCTCCCCGGACGCGCTCCGGAACCGTGAGATCTGGACGCAGGAAAACGCCGAGTACACCGGTCCCAAGGCCCTCGAGGCCTGGCGCCAGGAAGAGATCGGCTGGGGCGTCTTCCAGGTTCCCGAGTCCCAGCTCGGGGCACTGCCGGACGTCGCCGGTAAAGACGTGGTCGAGCTCGGCTGCGGTACCGCCTACTTCTCGGCCTGGCTCGCGAAGCGCGGGGCGCGACCCGTCGGCGTCGATCTGACCCCGGCCCAGCTCGCGACGGCAAGGCGGTGCCAGCAGGAGCTTGGGATCGAGTTCCCTCTCGTCGAGGCGAGCGCCGAGGACGTTCCCCTCCCCGATGCGTCGTTCGACCTTGCCCTCTCCGAGTACGGCGCCTCGATCTGGTGCGACCCTGAGCGCTGGATCGCCGAGGCCGCTCGCCTGCTCCGGCCGGGCGGGGAGCTCGTCTTCCTCGTCAATTCGACGCTCGCCATCCTCTGCTCTCCCGACGAGGGCAGCGTCGTCGAGCGGCTCCAGAGACCACAGTTCGGGATGTACCGCTTCGAGTGGCCGGGCGAGGATGACGGCGTCAACTTCTACATCTCACACGGAGAGTGGATTCGCATTCTCCGGCAGAACGGCTTCGAGATCGTCGCGCTCCATGAGCTGCAGGCGCCGCCGGACGCGGCGGATCACCCCCGCTACGAGCTCGTGTCGGCGGAATGGGCCAAGAAGTGGCCCTCCGAGGAGCTCTGGCGGGCCCGCAAGCGGGCGTGAGCGCGCCTCCGGCGCCGCCGCTCCTGCTCGCATCGCGGTCGCCGCAGCGGCGCGCGATTCTGGAACAGCTGGCGATCCCGTTCGAGGTGGTCGTGCCGGCCTATGAAGAGGAGGTGGCCGGCGCGGATCCGGTCGCGGAGGTCGAGCGGCACGCGCAGGGCAAGGCGCGGTCGGTCGCTCGAGTGGCGGGCGACCGGCCCGTACTCGGCGTCGACACCGAGGTCGTCTTGGCCGGCCGCGTCTATGGCAAGCCGGCCGATGCTGCGGAGGCCGAGGCGATGCTGGAGGAGCTTTCCGGACAGACGCATCAGGTCGTCTCCGGCCTTTGCCTCCTGACGCCCGCGTGGGAGGACCTGCATCACGCGGTTACGGACGTCTCCTTTCGCGTCCTGACTCCCCGCGAGCTCGGCCTCTACGTCGCGACCGAGGAATGGCGTGATCGCGCAGGCGGCTACGCGATCCAGGGCCGCGGCGCCGCGCTCGTCGAGCGGATCGAGGGCGACTATCTCAATGTCGTCGGGCTGCCGACGGCGCTTATCGTCCGCGTGCTCGCGGAGCGCTTCCCCGGGGTCTACGGCTTTGGCTAGAGCCGCGCTGTTCCTGCTCGCCTGCTCGGCCCCACTGGCTGCCGGCTGTGGCTCCGGCGGGGGCTCGTGGCGTTCCAGCTCCCGAAGGCTCGCTTCGTCCGCGAACGGGTCGTATACACCGCATCGATCGCGTGCGGAGGCTCGAGCTACCTGCAGCCGATGGTGCCGCTGGCGAACGACCTCGGCTTCGTGAACGCGTTCACGGTTCCGCGGAACGGAAGGCCCTTCGACTTCATCTTGCCGCATCTCGCGGCCGGGATCAGCAGTCATGGCGAGGCGACAAGAGGCCTCGCGTGCCGCCGGTGAGCGACCTCGTCACCGGCGACGACGGCAAGGCCCGCTGCCGTTGGGGATCCACCGACGAGCGGTACCGCGACTACCACGACACAGAGTGGGGCCGGCCCGTGACCGACGAGCGCGGCCTCTACGAGAAGCTCTGTCTCGAGTGCTTGCAGAGCGGCCTCTCCTGGGCCCTGATCCTCCGCAAGCGCGACGGGATCAGAGCAGCCCTCGCCGGCTTCGATCCGGACGCCGTCGCGGCTTTCGGCCGTAGAGAGCTCAAAGCATTGCTGCAAGACCCGCGCGTGATCCGGAACCGCCGCAAGCTCGAGGCGATCATCCAGAACGCCCGAGCGACCGTCGAGATGCGCGACGACACACCGCTCGCCGAGCTCGTCTGGAGCTTCCGCCCGCCGCCGCGCCCGGCGCCGCGCACCTACGCCGGCATGCCGTCACTCACAAACGAATCGAAGCAGCTCGCCAAGGAGCTCAAGCGCCGTGGCTTCGCCTTCGTCGGCCCGACGACCGTCTACGCAACGATGCAGGCCGTCGGACTCGTCAACGACCACCTGGCCGGGTGCTTCGTCCGCGACGAGGTCGAGGCCGCGCAACCCAACGTGCAGCGACTTTAGTCCGGCAGGTAGCTAGACTCGGCGCGGGGCAATGGGGATCTTCACCTCCATGACCGGGTTCGGAGGCCGCGACATGGCCGTCGATCTCGGCACCGCGAATACGCTGGTCTACGTCAGGGGACGCGGGATCGTGCTCAGCGAGCCGTCCGTCGTCGCGATCGACCAGCGCTCGGGAGAAGTTCACGCCGTCGGCGTCGAGGCGAAGCGCATGCTCGGCCGCACACCGGGGACGATCAGTGCGATCCGGCCGCTCAAGGACGGCGTCATCGCCGACTTCGACGTCACCGAGCAGATGCTCCGCCACTTCATCCAGAAGGTGCACCAGCATCGCTTCGCCCACCCACGTGTGGTCGTCTGCGTCCCCTCAGGCGTCACCGGGGTCGAGAAGCGCGCGGTCGAAGAAGCCACCCTGAGCGCCGGCGCGAGACAGGCCTACCTGATCGAGGAGCCGATGGCGGCCGCGATCGGCGCCGGCCTGCCCGTCTCCGAGCCGACCGGGAACATGATTGTCGACATCGGCGGCGGCACCACCGAGGTGGCGATCATCTCGCTCGGAGGGATCGTGGTCAGCCAGAGCATGCGGGTCGGCGGCGACGAGATGGACGAGGCGATCATCCAGCACATCAAGACCGAGTACAAGCTGCTCGTCGGCCAGCAGACGGCGGAGGAGATCAAGCTCGAAGTCGGCTCCGCGTTCGACCTCCGGGACGAGGTGCAGGCGGAGGTGCGGGGTCGCGACATGCTCACCGGCCTACCGAAGACGGTCATCCTGAGCAGCGAAGAGGTGCGCCGCGCCCTCGACGGACCGGTCACCCAGATCGTCGACGCGATCAAGTCGACACTCGACAAGACCCCGCCCGAGCTGGCGGCCGACATCATGGACCGCGGCATCGTCCTCGCCGGCGGCGGTGCCCTTCTGCACGGCCTGGACGAGCGGCTCCGCTACGAGACGCAGATGCCGGTCCACCTCGCCGAGAGCCCGCTTACCTGTGTCGCGGTCGGCTCCGGCCGCAGCCTCGAGGAGTTCGAGGCGATCCACCGCAGCGCCTCCAAGGCTCGGCGCAACAACCACCGGCCGTACTGAAACCAAACCTGAACCCTTCGCGGACGGCTCTCCGGTTCCTTCCCTAAACTAGAACGCTTCGTGCCTCGCAACCGCTCAGCACGGCTGGCGGTCTTGGGGGCGGGGGTTCCGCGCTCGAGGCCGGTTTCATACTCGTCACGACAGGCCAGCGCCGTCAGGCGCCGGATCGTGGCAGGTGTCCTCGTGCTGTTCTCGATCGCACTGATCACGATCTACTTCCGCGAGTCCTCGGGCGGCGGGCTCCATCAGGTTCAGAGCGTTGGGGCGACCGTCCTGCGTCCGTTCGAGGTTGCGGCCGACCGGGTTTCGCGCCCGTTCCGGGACGCCTACGGCTACTTCGCCGGGCTGGTCCATGCGAAGTCGGAGAACGGCCGGCTTCGCCGCGATCTCGACAAGTGGCGCCAGGAAGCGACACAAAACGCGTACGCCGCGAGCGAGAAGACCGACCTGCTGAAGAAGCTCCATTTCGTGAACAGCCGTAGCTTCCCCGGCGGCTTCGGCTTTGTCGGCGCGGACATCATCTCCCAGCCTCCGACCGCCTTCGCGCAGCAGGTGGTGATCGCAGCCGGGTCGGCCTCGGGTATCCGCAAGTTCGACCCGGTCGTCACCGGCGAAGGCCTTGTCGGCACGGTCGTGCGGGTTACGCACAAGCAGTCATTGGTGGCGCTGTTGATCGACGACACGACCTCGGTGGTGGCGCTTGACGTCAAGACCAGGGCGCAGGGAATCGTCAAGGCCGGCAGCAGCTTCGACCACGTCGGCAAGGACCAGCGAGTGGAGGCGGGCGACAAACTGGTCACCGCCGGCTGGAAGCTGGGCGGCCTGAGCTCGATCTACCCGCCCGGGATCCCGATCGGACAGGTGACGGCGGTCGGCCAGAACGACGTGGATCTCTACAAGCACGTGAAGCTACAGCCCTTCGCAGACTTCAAGACCCTGAGCTCCGTGCTCGTGCTGATCCCGAAGAACAGATGATCGCCGACATCGCGAAAGGCGCGGCGGTTCTCTTCGTGGCCGCGATCGTCCAGGTGACGCTGCTCTCGCAGATCGACGTCTTCTACGGCGCGCCGGATCTCGTGCTCGTGACGCTGGTCGCGGTGGCGCTCCTCCGCGGGACGATCTTCGGCGCGGCCGCCGGCTTCGGTGCCGGCCTTGTGGTCGACACGGCGACCCTGCAGACGCTCGGCGTCAGCTCACTCCTGCTCACGATCGCCGGTTACTGGATCGGCCGCTACGGCGAGACGACGGGGCGCGACCGATCGCACGCACCGTTCGTCTCGGTCGCTGTCGTGACGCTCCTCTACTCGCTGGGCGCGCTGATCCTCCACTACATGCTGGGCGATCCGGCCTCCGCCTCGCGCGTGCTTCTGGACGCGTTTCCGTTCGAGTTGATCTTCAACCTGATCCTGACTCTGCCTGTCTACGCGCTCTGCCGCCGCCTCTTCCGCCCGCCGCCGACCGGCCTCGAGGAGGTGCGGCTGCTTGGCTAGCACTACCGAGCCCAGGACGGGGCGCAGCCGGCGCCCCTCGACGAACGGCTCCGGCTCGAGGCCGTT
The DNA here is from genome assembly GCA_005888315.1 of Actinomycetota bacterium. Lineage (GTDB taxonomy): Bacteria > Actinomycetota > Thermoleophilia > Gaiellales > Gaiellaceae > 13-2-20CM-68-14. The sequence continues at coordinate 11,498 of VAWH01000065.1, forward strand.
CCTGCCGCCGACGCCCGGGGTTGCCGAGCCGTTCCGGTTGACGCCCCAGCTGGCGTTGCGTATCGCGATCCTCGGCGGCATCGCGGTTGCCGTTTTCGGCGTCCTCTTCTTCAGGCTTTGGGCTCTGCAGGTCCTCTCCGGCCCGCAGTACCTGAACGCTGCGGTGAACAATCAGCTGCGGTCGTACCCGCTCGAGGCGCCTCGCGGGCCGATCATCGACCGCAAAGGCCGAGCAATCGTGGACAACCGCGCAGGGACGGCCGTCGAGCTCTCGACCGCCGACTTGCCGCAGAAATGGCCGGCGCGCCTGAACGAGCTCAGGCGGCTTTCTCGGGTGATCAACGTTCCGGTCGCCGAGATGGTCGCCGAGCTGAAGAAACGTGGCGGCGACCCGGCCGCACCCGTGCCCGTGCGGGAATCGATTCGCCAGGCACCGCGCGAGTACCTTCAAGAGCGCGCGCGAGATTTCCCCGGCGTGCTGCTGACAACCACCTATCCGCGGCACTACCCGTATCAGTCGCTTGCCGCACAGGTGCTCGGCACCGTCGGGCTGATCGCTCCGGACCAGTACAAGATCCTCCGGAGGAAGGGCTACCGGCTCAGCGACAAGATCGGTCAGGGCGGGATCGAGGCGCGCTACGACGCCTATCTGCGCGGCAAGGACGGGCTCACTCAGGTCAGGGTCGACGCCCTCGGGCGGCCGGTGGCGAGGCCGATCACGGAGCTGAATCCAACCCCGGGCCAGGCGGTCCGCCTCACGCTCGATATGAACCTCCAGCGCGCCGCAGAGCGCGGCATCCGGGCCGGCATCGCCGCCGCTCACGCCTCGGCTTGCGTCGGCTGCTGGGCGGCGAACGGAGGCGCGATCGTCGCCCTCGACCCCCGCAACGGTGCGATCCTCGCCCTGGCGTCGAACCCGACCTACAAGCCCAGCGTCTTCGCCTCCCGCGACCCGAAGAACCTCGCTCCGCTGCTGAATCCGCGCGTCGCCCGGGAGGACAACTACCCGGGGTTCGATCGCGCGATCGCGGGCGTGTATCCGGCGGGGTCGACCTTCAAGCCGGTGACGGCGCTCGCCGCGCTCGAGGAGCGGCTCGTCTCGCCGACCGAGCCGCTGCCCTGCACCGGCGTCTACCACGTCTACGACAAGCAGGGCAACGTGATCCCGGGCGGCACGTTCAAGAACTGGGACCCGTTCGTGAGCCAGCAGATGACGCTGCCGACGGCGCTCGAGGCGTCCTGCGACACCTACTTCTACGAGCTCGGCTATCGCTTCTACAAGCTGCCCGCCGCGCGGCGCCACCCGCTGCAGGAATGGGCCGCCCGCTTCGGCTTCGGCCACGCGACCGGAATCGACCTGCCGGGCGAGCTGCCGGGCCTGCTGCCGACTCCCGAATGGCGGAAGGCGGCCTACACGCGCAAGACCGATCCCACCCAGTGGCGGGTCGACAGCCTGTGGAAGCCCGGCGACTCGATCCAGCTCGCGATCGGCCAGAAGGACCTGCTCGTGACGCCGCTGCAGATGGCGCGCTTCTATGCCCTGATCGCGAACGGCGGCAGGCTGGTGCAGCCGCACGTCGCTGCGGACGTGGAAGAGGTCAGCACGAACCAGTCCTCGGGGCCGGTCCTGCACAGCTTCGCTCCGCCGCCCGCGCCGACCGTCAAGATCGACCCGTACTACCTGGACACCGTCCGCCGCGGCCTCTTTGAGGCGACCCACGGCCCGAACGGAACCTCGACGGCGGTTTTCGGCACCTTCCCGATCCCGGTCGCCGGCAAGACCGGTACCGCCGAGAAGCTGGCGAGCATCCCAGGCTTCACGGGGGAGCTCGACCAATCCTGGTGGTGCGGCTACGCCCCGACGGATGCGCCGACGATCACGGTTTGCGCCATGATCGAGAACGGCGGCCACGGCGGCACCGCAGCGGCGCCCGCGGCGCTCAAGGTCTTCGAGGCGTACTTCAAGGCCCATCCGGCCCAGGTTGCGGTTCCGGTGAAGAGTGATTGAGGCCGTCGACACCCGGGCGCGCGGCCTCCGCAGCCGGCGCGGCGAGGCCGTCCAGGCCGCCTCCCTCGTTCGGCGCCTCGACTGGATCCTGCTCGCCGCAACGGGCGGGCTCGTTGCCTACGGGCTCTGGGCGATCGCCGGCATCACGCGGCACGACGTGGCAGGAGACTCGAACTACTACGTCGTCCGGCAGGGCGTCTATGCCGCGCTCGGGGTGCTCGTGCTCGTCGTGGCCGTCTTCGTCGACCCCGAGTACTACCGCCGTTATCGAAAGCAGATCTACGCCGTGATGCTCGGACTGATGGCGTTCGTTCTGCTCACCGGAGCCGTCACGCGCGGCTCGAAGCGCTGGCTCGACCTCGGTTTCTTCAAGTTCCAGCCCTCCGAGTTCGGCAAGGTGTTCTTCGTCCTCTTCCTCGCCGGTTTGCTGGCTGACCGTGCGAAGCGGATCGGCGATAGCCGGACGGTGCTCTCCGCAATCGGCCTGGCGGCGGCCCCGATCTTCCTCGTCTTCGTGTCTACGCGGCTGCTCTGGCGGGCGTGCTCTTCTTGGGCGGTACGCGCTGGGTGCATCTCGCCGCGCTCGGGGTCGGCGCGCTGGTGGCGGCGCTGCTCGTCCTCTGGATCCTGCCCGCCGCGGGCCAGCCCGTCCTCAAGTCCTACCAGCAGAAACGCCTCACCAGCTGGACCCACCCGGACAGCGACCCGAAGGCGGCGACCTACAACGTGGCCCAGTCGATCCAGGCGGTCGGGGCGGGCGGCCCAACGGGGCGCGGCGTCAAGGGCGCGACCCAGACGAACCTCGGCTTCCTGCCCGTGCACGCGACCGACTTCGTCTTCGCCTCGATCGCCGAGCAGCGCGGCTTCCTCGGCGTCTCGATCCTGCTTCTGCTCTATCTGCTCGTCGTCTGGAGAGGCCTCAGGGTGATCGCAAGCGCGAGAGACGCGTTCGGCGCGATCGCCGCGGGAGGCATTGTCGTCGCCCTGCTCTTCCAGATCTTCATCAACGTCGGGATGACGATCGGGATCGCGCCGATCACCGGCATC
>VAWH01000102.1 GCA_005888315.1 Actinomycetota bacterium
GGCCTGGGGTATGCGCCCACCGGCAGGTCGTTCCTCGACGCGATGAAAAGCTTGGGGCTGCGTGACGAGGTGTTGCTCGAGGCGGGCCTTTTGATTAAACGAGAGGACGGCACGCTGGCGCCGTCGTTCCGCGGCCGGCTGCTGTTCCCGATCCACGACCCCCGCGCCCGCGTCGTGGGATTCGGCGGCCGGTTGCTCGGGGCAGGAGAGCCCAAGTATCTCAACTCGTCCGAGACCCCCATCTTCCACAAGGGGCGGCTGCTGTACAACCTGCATGCGGCCAAGCACGCCATGCGCAAGGCCGAGCGCGCCATTCTGGTCGAAGGCTATTTCGACGTGCTGCGGCTCTCGCTCGCGGGAATCGAAGAGGTCGTGGCGCCGCTCGGCACCGGCCTCACCTCCGACCAGGCGCAGCTCGTCCGGCGTCATACCTCCCACGTGATCCTGCTGTACGACTCCGACGAGGCCGGGCTCCGTGCCACCTTCCGCGCGGCGGACGAGCTGTTGCGCGAGCGGCTGCGCGTGAGCGTCGCCACGCTGCCGCCGGGCGAGGACCCCGATACGCTGGTGCAGCGCCGCGGCGCCGCCGGCCTCGAAGCGATCCTCAAGGACGCCGTGGACGTGTTCGAGCGAAAGCTCCAGATCCTCGAGCGCAAAGGCTTTCTCGGCACGTTGCCCGGCCGCAGGCGCGCACTCGATCGATTGCTCCCCACGATCCGCGCGGCGGCCGATCCGATCACACAGGAGCTGTACATGTCGCGGGCGGCGGAGGCGGCGGGAGTGCGGAAGGATGTGCTGGAACGTGAGGTGACTAACGCGGGAGCAGGGAGCGGGGAGCGGTACCCGTCGGCCCGATCCGCGGGGACGGTGAGCACCGGAGAGAACCGCTCCCCGCTCCCTGCTCCCGCATTACCCGCCAGCGCCGAAAAGACGCTGCTGCTCCCGCTGCTCGAGGGCGAGCCATGGAAGAGTAAGGTGATCCAGGCCGTGGATGTCGAGGAGTTCGAGTTCGTGCCGTACCGGGAGGTGTTCGAGGCGATCGCCGACGACGCGGTGCTCTCGCTCAGCGAGACCTCGGCGCGCGCCTACGAGGAGCTCCGGGCCGAAGGGCTGGGCGACCGCGACCCCAACGCCTTGTACGAGCGGGCCGTGAACTTCATCGAGGCCCGCCGGCTGGAGCGACAGCTCGAGCAGATCGACCAGCGCTTGCCCTTCGAGACCCCCGAAGTGCAGGCGTCGCTGATCGCGGAGAAGCGGCGCGTGTTCGACGAGCTGCGCAAACGATATCCGCGTTACAAGATCGCGATGAGGAGGCGAGGTGCACCCGGAACTTGAGGCGCTGCTGGCGCTGCAGGAGAAGGACCAGGCGGTAAACCAGACGGACGATGCCCTGGCGGCGCTCGAGCCTGCGACGCGGGCGCTCGACGAGTCGCAGGCGGCGGCGGAGCGGGCGCTCGGCGCGGCGCGGGCCGCGATTCAGGCCGCGCTCGACCGCCGCGACGAGCTCGAAGGCAAGATCGCCAGCTACCGCAACATGCAGGAGCAGCGACGGCAACGGCTCGAGTGGGTGCGGGGAGCCAAGGAAGCGTCCACGCTCATGGCCGAACTCGATCTCGCACGCTCGGTCCTGGCGAAAGAAGAGGCGGAGTTCATGCGCTCGGGCGACGCCGTGGGGGAAGCCGAGCGACGGGCCGCGGAGGCGGAACAGGCGCTCGCGCACGTGCGGGCGCAGCAGGCGGCGGAGCGTGAGGCGCTCGCGGGACGACGCGAGCAGATCGCGGGCGAGCGCGAGCGCGCCGTCGCCGAGCGGGAGCAGGCGGCCGCCCGCGTCACCCCCGGGATGCTGGCCCGCTACGAGCGCATCCGCCGCGGCAAGGCGCCGCTTGCCGTCTACCCCCTGCACGTCGATGCCTGCGGGCATTGCTTTACGGCGGTCCCGACCCAGCGCCGTACCCTCATCCAGCGCGGCGTTTCCATCGAGGCCTGCGAGGCCTGCGGCGTGCTGCTGTACGCGAAGGAATGATCCCGGCCCGCTGGGCGATCACCGAGCGGCCCGACCCCGGTTTGACCCGCGCGCTCGCCGGCCAGCTGCACATCCCCGAGCCGCTCGCCGCCATCCTGGTGCAACGCGGGCTCGCCGCCCCCGACCTCGCCAAAGCCTTCCTCCGGCCCGAGCTCGAGCGCCTCTCCGATCCCCTCGACTGGGTCGACATGCCGCTCGCCGTCGAGCTGGTGACGCGCGCGGTGCGCGCCCGGACCCCGATCCTGGTCCACGGCGACTACGACGTGGATGGCCAGTGCGCGGCGGCGCTGCTCACTCGCGTGCTGCGCAGCGTGGGGGGAACGGCGCACGCCTTCGTGCCGCATCGCCTGCGGGACGGCTATGACTTCGGGCCCGCGGGGCTTGCCGAGGCGCAGCGGGTGGGCGCCGGGCTCATCATCACCTGCGATTGCGGTATCACGGCCATCGAGGCGGTCCGCGCCGCCCGGGCCGCCGGCATTGCGGTGCTCGTCACGGACCATCACCTCCCGGGCGACGAGCTGCCTCCCGCTTCCGCGGTGCTCGACCCCCGCCGCCGGGATTGTCCCTCGGAGGACAAGGACCTGTGCGGCGCCGGCGTCGCGTTCAAGCTCGCCCAGGCCCTGATGCCGGCGCTGGGCCAATCGTCCAACCTGCCGCTCCACTTCCTCGACTACGTGGCCCTGGCGACCGTGGCCGACGTGGTCCCGCTGATCGGGGAGAACCGCATTCTGGTGCGGCACGGCTTGAAGATGCTCGCCGACTCACGCTGGACGGGGCTCCGGGCCCTGGTGGAAGTCGCGGGGCTCGCGGGGCGCCCGATCAAGGCGGGGCACGTCGGCTTCATCCTCGCCCCCCGCTTGAACGCCGCCGGCCGCATCGGCGAGCCGGCCGACGGCCTGCGCCTGCTCCTGTCGGACGAGCCGTCCCCGGCGACGGCCATCGCCCGGGAGCTCGAGACCTTGAACGCGCGGCGCCAGGAGCTGGACCAGCGGATCCTGGACGAGGCGCTCGAGCTGGCCGAGGCGACGCTCGCGCCCGACGACCGGGCTCTCGTGCTCGCGGCGGACGGCTGGCACCCGGGGGTCATCGGCATCGTGGCGTCGCGTCTGGTGGAGCGCTACGGACGCCCCACCTTCCTGATCGGGTGGGACGAGGGTGGAGACAGCGGCCGTGGCTCGGGACGCAGCATCGTCGGCTTCGACCTGCACGCCGCGCTGCACCGGGTGGGGCACCACCTCGAGAAGTATGGCGGCCACACGATGGCGGCGGGGCTGACGATCCGGCGGCAGCGCTACGAGGCGTTCCGTGTTGCGTTTCTCGAGGTGGCGGGCGAGCTTCTGGGCCCCGACGACCTGGCGCCCGCCCAGCGCGTCGATCTGGAGCTGCCGCTCGGGCTGGTGAGTCCCGAGCTCGAGAAGCTGATGCGTTACCTGGAGCCGTGCGGGCCCGGGAATCCGGCGCCGGTGTTCGGGGTGCGCGGCGCCCGCGCGGTCGGCGCCCGGCGGGTCGGGACCAACCACCTGCGCTTCACCCTCGACGACGGCTCCGGCGCGCTCCCGGCGATCGGGTTTCAATGGGCGGACGTCGTGCCCGATGCCTGGCTGGCGCAGCCGCTCGACGTGGCGTTCCGGC
>VAWH01000066.1 GCA_005888315.1 Actinomycetota bacterium
GGAGCGGATCTGGCGGCTGGCGGGGCCGGGCGGCGAGACCGAGATCGAGCTGCTCGGGATCCGGCGCGGCGGGACGCTCAGCGAGGTGCTGACCGGGCCCGGTGAGCAGCTCGGCGAGGAGCGGCACCAGGGCATCTGCGCGATCGAGGGCGAGATTCCCACCGCCGGCGCGGCCTGGGTGATCGAGCGCCTGCCGAGCGGAGCCGGCCGCGCCGAGGCCCGAGACATCTGGCTCGAAGCGATGCAGCGGCCGGGCCTGCTGGAGCCCGCCCGCGCGTAACACGCGCAGGGACTGTCCCCGAATGGGGACTGTCCCGAGAAACGGTTATTGGGACAGGGACCCCTGCGGGGTCAGTCCCTCGGCTAGGCGAGCAGGAACTGTCCCCGACTGGGGACTGTCCCGTAAACGGTTTTTGGGACAAGCACCCCCTGGGTGCCAGTCCCTGTTACCGAGTCCCGTACAACCGGTCGCCCGCGTCGCCGAGGCCCGGGACGATGAAGCCGCGCTCGTCGAGGCCGCGGTCGACGGCGGCAGTGACGATGTGGACGTCCGGATGCTCGGCGTGGACGTGCTCGACCCCCTCCGGCGCCGAGACGAGGCAGACGAGCATGACCGAGCGCGCCCCCGCCTTCTTGACGGTCGCAATCGCGGCGACGCTCGAGTTGCCGGTCGCGAGCATCGGGTCGAGCACGATCGCGTCGCGCTGCTCGAGATCGCCGGGCAGCTTCACGTAGTACTCGACCGGCTGCAGCGTCTCCTCGTCCCGGTACATGCCCAGGAAGCCGACCCGAGCGCTCGAGACGAGGGAGAGAACGCCGTCCAGCATCCCCAGTCCGGCGCGCAGCACCGGGCAGACCGCAACCTTCTTGCCCGAGATCCGCTCCGCCACCATCTGCTCGAGCGGCGTCTCGATCTCGACCGGCTCCGTCGGAAGGTCCTTGGTCGCTTCGTAGGTCAACAGCAGCGTCACCTCGTTGGCGAGCTTGCGGAAGTGGACGGTCGGCGTCTCCTGGTCGCGCAGGTACGACAGCTTGTGCTGCACCAGCGGGTGCGAGACGACCGTGAGCTTGCCGCTCACGCCACGTACGTGGTGAACCCGCGAAAGCCTGGGTAGAGAGGCCGCTTCTCGCAGAGCGCCGCGCTTCGCGTCGCCAGCGCGCGCAGATCAGGGCTCTCGCCGAGCGCGGCCACGATCACCTGGCCTACCTCGCGAAAGTCCTCTTCGTCGAAGCCGCGCATCGTCGCGGCCGGCGTCCCGATCCTCACTCCCGACGCGACCGTCGGCGGCCGCTCGTCGAACGGGACCGTGTTCCGGTTCACGGTCACCTTCACCTCGGCGAGCCGCTCCTCCGCGTCCTTGCCGGTCCATTCGGTCGAGCGGAGATCGAGCTGCAGCAGATGTGTGTCGGTGCCGCCGGTGAGCACGTCGAGCCCGCCCTGCTGCAGCGTCTCCGCCAGCACGTCGGCGTTCTTGCGCACTTGACCTTGGTACTCGCGGAACGCTTCGGTCGCGGCGATCCGGAAGCACGCCGCCTTGGCGGCGATCGTGTGCTGCAGGGGCCCGCCCTGCATCCCCGGGAAGACCGCGCGGTCGACGGCCTGGGCGTACTCCTCGGTGCAGAGGATGAATCCGGCGCGGGGCCCGGCGAGGGTCTTGTGCGTCGTCGAGGTGACGAAGTGGCAGTGCTCGACGGGATTCGGATGTAGGCCCGCGGCGACGAGCCCAGCGAAATGGGCCATGTCACAGAGGAGCAAGGCATCCACCTCGTCCGCGATCTCGCGGAACCTGTCCGCCTCGACCGTGCGCGGATAGGCGGACCCGCCGCAGACGATCAGCTTCGGCCGGTGCTCCTTGGCGAGCCGGAGCACCTCGTCGTAGTCGACCATGTTCGTCTCGCGCGAGACGCCGTAGTGGACGATTCCGTACAGACGACCGGAGAAGTTGACCTTGAGCCCGTGCGTCAGGTGGCCGCCGTGCGAGAGCTCGAGCGAGAGGATCGTGTCGCCCGGCTGCAGCGCTGTCATGTAGACGGCCATGTTGGTCTGGGCTCCGGCATGCGCCTGCACGTTCGCGTGCTCGGCGCCGAAGAGCTCTTTCGCGCGGTCGATCGCGAGCTGCTCGATCTCGTCGACGACCTCGCAGCCGCCGTAGTAGCGCTTGCCGGGATACCCCTCGGCGTACTTGTTGGTCGGCACGCTGCCGACAGCCTCGAAGACGCTCGGCCACGTGAAGTTCTCGGACGCGATCAACTCGATCTGCCCGCGCTGCCGCTCGAGCTCGCGCCCGAGCAGCTCGGCGATCTCCGGATCGACGTCGCTCAGTCCGGCGGTGCGCAGGTGCTGAAGGGTTTCCTCGGCAACGGCCATGTCGGCGCTCCTGATTCGGTTACGCAGATGCTACTCGGCGACCAGGCCGGCAACCCGTTCCAGCGCCTCCGCGGCCGGCACCGCGCCCTCGCGGAGAACCTGGGGCTCGTCGCCAGTGAGGTCGATCACCGTCGAGGGGATGCCGGGAAGCTCGCCGCCGTCCATCGCAACCGCGCAGCCGCGGAGGAGCTCCGGCGGCACGTCCTCCAGCCGCGCCGGATCCGGACCGCCGGCGAGGTTGGCGCTCGTTGCCAGCACCGCTCCCACACGCCGGAGCACGGCATCCGCGGGCGCGGGCAGCTCGGGCACGCGGATGCCGATCGCGTCCGGCGTCGTGCCCGTCAGCCACCGATAGCGCCGCGCCGGGTTCGGGACGACGAGCGTGAACGGCCCCGGCAGCAACCGACGCAGGACCGGGCCGACGCGGCTCCGCAGCTCGGGCAGGCACTCGAGCAGCATGTCCACGTCGCTCGCAACGAGCGCGGTCGGCTGCAACGGCTCGCGACCTTTCAGCTCGTACACCCGCCGCACGGGCCCCTCGGTGTACGGATTCGCGCAAAGCCCGTAGACCGTGTCGGCCGGCAGGATCACCGGCCTACCCGCGCGAAGCGCGGCGACGGCGCGCTCGACCTCCTCGTCAGCGGTCCTCAGCGGCTCCACTCAGCCTCGATCACGCGGTCGCGCCCGGCCATGTCGGGCGAGACGGTCAGCCGCTGGTAACCGAGGTCGCGAAGGAGGTCGGCGACGCTTGCAGCCTGGTTCTCGGCGATCTCGAGCACGATCCAGCCCCCGGGGCGCAGGGCCTCCGTCGCGGCGCGGGCGACCGCCTCGGTGGCGCCGTGGGCGACGAGCGCGATCCGCGGCTCCCAGTCGCGCACCTCCGGTTGCAGGGTCTCGAGGTCCTCCGGCTCGATGTAGGGCGGATTCGAGACGACGAGATCGAATTCGTCGCGGCCGAGGCCTTCAGTCAGGTCGTGCTCGACAAGCCGCACGCGACCGTCGAGGTCGAGCAGGTCGAAGTTCTCGCGCGCGAGGGCCAGGGCGTCCTCCGACGCGTCGATCGCCGTCACCCGCGCCTGGGGGTGCTCGTCGGCGATCGCGAGCGCGATCGCGCCCGTCCCGGTGCCGACGTCGAGCACGGCAGGCTCCTCCATACCGTGCAGGTGCCGGAGCGCACGCTCGACGACAATCTCGGTCTCGGGCCTGGGGATCAGCGCCCGCTTATCGGTCTTCAGCGTCAGCCGCCGAAAGCCCCAGTGGCCAAGGATGTATGCGAGCGGCTCGCGCTGAGCGCGCCGCGTGAGCAGCTCCTCGTACGCAGCCTCGGCCTCCGCCGTCAACTCACGCCGCAGCTCCATGTAGAGGAGCGCGCGGGCGCAGTCGTCGCAGGCCTTCGCGAGCAGCAGCTCGGCCTCGAGCCGCGCCGTGTCGATGCCTGCTTCGGCGAGCACGTTCGTCCCGTGCGCGAGCGCTTCGCCGACGGTCACGTCAGACCGCTGCGGTTTCGAGCGCCTGGCGCCGCTCTTCTGCGGCGAGCGCCTCGGTGAACTCGCCCAGCTCGCCTTCGAGGACGCGGTCGAGGTTGTGCACGGTCAGCTTTACGCGGTGGTCGGTGACCCGGTTCTCGGGAAAGTTGTAGGTGCGGATCTTCTCGGCGCGCTCGCCGGAGCCGATCTGGGAGCGCCGCGTCGCCGCCTGCTCGGCGGCCTGCTTCTCCCGCTCGAGCTCGTATAGGCGAGCGCGGAGTACCCGCAACGCCTTCGTCTTGTTCTGCAGTTGAGACTTCTCGTCCTGCATCGCGACCACGGTGCCGGTCGGCAGATGCGTGATCCGAACCGCGGAGTCGGTCGTGTTGACACTCTGGCCGCCGGGCCCGGTCGAACGGTAGACGTCGATCTTGAGGTCGTTGTCGTTGAGCTCGATGTCGACATCCTCGGCCTCCGGCATCACGGCGACAGTCGCCGTCGAGGTGTGGATCCGGCCCTGAGACTCGGTCACCGGAACCCGCTGGACGCGATGGGTCCCGCCCTCCCACTTGAAGATCGAGTACGCGCCGTCGCCCTTGACCGCGAAGCTGATGCTCTGGAAGCCGCCGGTCGGGTTCGGGCTCGCCTCCAGCTGCTCGAACTTGAAGCCGCGCCGCTCGGCGTAGCGCGTCAGCATCCGGAAGACGTCGCCCGCCCAGAGCGCCGCCTCGTCGCCGCCCGCCGCCTGCCGGATCTCGACGATCACGTCCTTGCGGTCGGCCGGATCCGTCTCGACGAGCGCGAGCTTCAGCTCCTGCTCGAGGCGTTCGAGTCGCTCCTCGAGCTCCGGGACGAGCTCGCGCAGATCGCCGTCGCCGCGTGCAGCCTCGAGGTCGGACGACGCCTCCAGCCATTCCCGCGCGAGCTTGTGCGCCGCTTCGAGCTCCTTCAGGCGCCGACCGACGTCGGCCGCCTCACGGTGGTCGTTGTAGACCGAGGGATCCGACAGACGCGCCTGCGTGTCGGCGTAGGAACGTTCGACCTCCTCGACGAGATCCTGCATCGCGGCCATGCCGGAGAGGTTAGCCGCGGCTCGCGCGAAAAGATCCAAGCGCGACTTGGGTGCTGTTCCCCGACGAGTCGGCCGCGACGAGCGTCGCGCTCCAGAGCCCGCGCGGTGCCGCGAGCAGCGCCGAGCCGCGGAAGTTCTCGCGGCCGAGCCAGAGCGTGCGCACCGCGCCGGGCCGCCTGAGCACCACCCGCAGGGCAAGCCAGGGCGAGGCGTCGTCGCTGCCGCGCCAGTAGAGCCGGCGCCCGGCGAGTGCGGCGCTGACCTTCGGCGCCTGCGTGTCACGGCGCACCTCGACCGACGTCAGCTCCGTCTGCGTCGCGTTGCCGGCGACGTCGACCGCTCGCAGCGTCGGCGTATAGACGCCTGGCTCGATCCGGCCGGGGCTCCAGGCAAGCGAATGCCAGCCCCGGGAGACGGTGACGGGCTTCGCCGCATGGACGACCTGCAACCGGACGGCCGAGCGCTTCGAGACCCAGAAGACGTAGCGCGAATAATCGCGGTAGCCGTCCTGCGGCCACGGGTAGATCGCGCCCGGCGCCGGGCCTTGCTTGACGACTGGCGGCTCGCGGAGATCGTCGCCGAAGCGCTGCGCGTAGCCGGCAAACGTTGGGTCCTGCGTCCGCCTCGTCAGGGTGGTCAGCAGTCGGACGACGTACTTGTGATACTCGAGCGGCGCCTCGTCTCCGCCGAGCGAGTAGAGCGACCAGTAGCCGGTGTCGAACCGCGGCAGCAGCCCGACTGCCGCCGCCTGCAACCGGGATGCGAGCTTCACAGCGGCCTGATCCCCCGTCTGCGTCGCGTAGTCCTGCAGCGAGAGGATTGTCTGGAGCTGCGCGTTCAGGACGGTTACGTTGTTGAACGCGTAGAGCCGAATCCACGGGCCGGTCTGCGCCGACCGGGTCAGCAAGGGGATCGTCTTGTAGACGCGCTGCGACGCCGCGGTGAGCGTCGGATCGGCGAGAAAGGTTCCCGCGCGCGAAAGCGCCTGCGCGGCGACGGCCTGCGCCATGCCCGAGATCCACGGCGGCCGGCCGCCGCCGAAGCGGAAGTAGTACTCCCACGCGAGCCCTCCGGCGCGGACGACGCTGCGGTCCATCAACGTCTGCGCGAGCTGCTCGGCCCGGCTCGTATTCTTCTGGGTCACGAAGTTGTTCAGCTTCCCGAAGTTCTCGAGCGGGTGAAACTCGAAGCCGATCCCGGGGAAGGCGTGGTACCAGGTGCCGTCGGAGTAGTCGACCACCTCGGTCCCGGCCTTCACGTCCCAGTGGCTCGCGAACCAGCGGGTGTTGAAGCTGAGCATTCCGAAGAGGGCGTGCCCGCGCGCGGAATCGTAGCCCTTCCAGAAGCCCGCGACCTGGTGGACGACCGCGGCGAGGTTGCGGTAGCGGCTGCTCGGGAGTTTCGGGAGCACGTTCGCGGCGGCGGCAGCTGCGGAACGGTCGTCCGCCGCTTCAGCGGCGTCGATGCGCCCGAGCGCGACGGCGCGGTCGATCCCCCGGTCGATCGACGCGAGGTCCTTGACCCAAGGCGGCTTCGCCGAAGCCGACCCCGAGAGAAGCAAGGCCGCGAGCGCAAGTACGGCGGCCAGACCTCCGCGAGGGCTCAACCGGATCAAGCGGCCGTATCGGCAAAGCCGATACGGCCGCTTAGCCGGCGTCGCAAGCGAACGCCTCAGTCGCCCCATGAATCGTCAGACGATAGAGATGTGCAGGCGTTTGTGCGTTTTGCTGCCTATCAGGCCATGACCTCGACGCGCTGCGCGTCAGGTGTGGCGGTCCGCCCCTCGCGCTCGAGCACCTCGCGCAGGGCGCGGATCGAGACCTCGAGCTGGTCGAGCGTCGGCTCCCGCGTCGTCAGTCGCTGGAGCCAGAGACCCGGCGCCAGCAGCGTCATCAGGATCCGGTTGCCGGTGTGCTTGCCGGCGAAGCGGATCAGCTCGTAGGCGATCCCGGCGATCACCGGCAGGAGCAGGATTCGTGTCGCGATCAGCCAGTACCAGGCGGGCCGGCCGAAGAAGGCGAAGACGAAGATCGCGATCACCATCACCCAGAGCAGGAACGCCGTCCCGCAGCGTGGGTGGATGAGCGAGAACTTCTGCACGCGCGCGGGCTCGAGCTCCTCGCCCGCCTCGTAGGCGTTGATCGCCTTGTGCTCGGCGGCGTGGTACTGGAAGACGCGACGCAGGTCGGGCAGCAGCGAGATCACCGACAGGTAGACCACGAAGACGGTGACGCGGATCAGGCCCTCGACGATCACGAACCAGCCCGCCTTGATGCCTATCCAGTCCGTCAGCAGTGCCGGACCGACCTTGAAGAGCAGCACCGCGAAGCCGATCGCAATCGCGAACGCGAAGATCAACTGGCCGCGCGTCAGCTCGGTCGTGACCTCGCCGTCCTCGCCCTCCTCCTGCGCCGCGTAGTTGGCCGAGATGGCGAGGGCACGGAAGCCGATCGCGAGCGATTCGCCGAGCGCGACAACGCCGCGGACGACCGGCAGGCGCAGCGCCCAGTGCCGGGTCATCGGCGAGACGATCGGCTTCGAGACCTGCGCGATGTCGCCGTCGGGTTTGCGCACGGCCACCGACCAGTTCGAGGGGCCGCGCATCATCACGCCCTCCAAGACGGCCTGGCCCCCGATCAGTGAGCTCATGCTCTCAGTTAAGACGACTTGGCGGCCTGCGCCCGCTCGAGGCGGCGCTGGAACCGCTCCACCCGGCCACCCGTGTCGACGAGCTTCTGCTTACCCGTGTAGAAAGGGTGGCAGTTCGAGCAGATCTCGACGTGCAGCTCTGGCTTCGTCGAGCGGGTCTGGAACTCGTTTCCGCACGCGCAGTGCACGGTCGCGAGCACGTATTCGGGATGGATGCCGGGCTTCATCGTCGGGCCAGGATAGCAGCCGCGGTCTCGGCCGCTACGTTGCCTCCAGAGACGACAACCACCACGCCTTTTGCACCGTTCAGCGGCACTTTTCCAGCCAGGAGAGCCGCCACGCCCACCGCTCCGGCCGGCTCGCAGGCGAGCTTCGCGCGGCCGTAGAGAAAGCGGAAGCCGGTCTCAATCTCGGCTTCGCTGACGAGCACGGATTCGACCCCGCGGGCCTGGCAGACGGCAATGCAATTCTCACCGGCAAATGGCGCGCTGAGACCGTCGGCGATCGAGCTCGGTCGCACGGTCACCGGACGGCCGGCGCGGAGCCCCTCCTGCAGCGCGCGAGACCCTTCGGGCTCGACGGCGACGACACGCGTCTCAGCGGCGGCGGCGATCCCGCTGACGAGCCCGCCGCCTCCGGCGGGAACGACGATCACGCTCGCGTCCGCCGCGTCTTCCTCGAGCTCGAGCGCAATCGTCCCGTGCCCGGCGATCACGGCCGGATCGTCGAATCCGTGGACGAGCGTGCGGCCGGTCTCGGCGACGAGGTCGCCGAGGCGCTCGAACGCGGTCAGAGGGTCGGACGCCTCGAGGTCGACCGTGCCGCCATAGGCCCTCGTCGCCTCGACCTTCTGCTCGCTCACGCCATGCCACATGACGATCAGCGCGTCCACGCCCTCGAGCGCGGCGCCGTACGCGAGCGCCTGCGCGTGGTTCCCGGCCGAGATCCCGATCACACCGCGCGCCTTCTCCTCGGCCGAGAGCAAGGCGAGCTTGTTGAGGACACCGCGCGGCTTGAAAGAGCCGGTTCGCTGGAAGAGCTCGGCCTTCAGGTAGACGGGCACGCCGACCTCGCGTTCGAGCGACGCCGAGGTCAGCGTCGGCGTGCGGTGCACTCGGCCGGCGATGGAGTTCCGAGCCGTAAGCACATCCTCGCGCGTGACCATCGCGGCAGGGTAAACCCGTCCTTGCTTCCTGCTCACATCTGCCGATGACAATGGCGACATGCGCCGGCTCCTCCTCATCCTCGCCGCGGTCAGCTTGGGCGCAGCGCTCAGCTCGACAGCTTCTGCTTCGTGGAAGGTCGAATACGGCCTCCAGGACGATGCCTGGCTCGAGGTCGGGACGCCGAGGATGTCGTCGCTCGACGGGCGCTTGGCAATGCTCGACCGCCTCGGCGTCGGCGTCGTCCGCTACACGGTCCGCTGGGACCACGTCGCGCCTCGGCGGCCCGAGGCGCCCGCGGACCCGGACGATCCAGCGTACGACTGGAGCTCGGCCGATGCCCTGCTTGCCGGGCTACACGCGCACCGGATCGACGTCGTCCTGACCGTCTGGGGCACACCGCCCTGGGCGAGCGGCCGCTTGAGGCGGAGCCGACCGCCGAAGAGCCCGAAGGCGCTCGCCCAGTTCGTGACCGCCGCGGCGAAGCGCTACCCGTGGGTGCACAAGTGGGAGATCTGGAACGAGCCGAACCAGGTCGGCGGCCTGAACCCGAACTCGCCGCGCCTCTACGTCGAGCGATTGCTGAATCCCGCCGTCGCGGCGCTGCACGCCGTCGACCCCCGCAACGTGGTCGCCGGCGGCGCCACCTCGCCGCGCGCGACGCGGACCGCGCTCTCCGCGGTCGCCTTCATGCGCGGCATGCGCCGCGCCGGCGCGAGATTCGACGTCTACTCGCACCATCCGTATCCGCGCTGGTTCGGACGGGGCCGACCGGAGACGCCGTTGCAGACGCTGCCGTGCACGCGCTGGCTGACGATGGCCAGCCTCCAGTGCCTGCTCCGGAACGTGACCAGAACTTCGGTCCAAAGCATGTGTGGCTAACCGAGTACGCGTACAAGACCAACCCGCCCGACCGCTACCGCGGGGTCCCGTTCGCGCTGCAGGCACGCTTTGTCGGCGAGGCGGCCCGGCGCGTCTACCAGGCTCCCCGCGTCGACGTGTTGATCAACTTCCTGCTCCGCGACGAGCCCGTGATCGGACGCTGGTCGAGCGGGTTCTTCACCGCGGGCGAGGTCGTGAAGCCGTCGTTTTTCGCGTTCATGCTGCCGCTCGCCGAGATCAGCCGCCGCGGCGGTCGGACGATGCTGTGGGGTCAGGTGCGCCCACGGTCAGGCCCCCAGCCCTACCTCTTGCAGCGCCGCCGGCGAGGCCGCTGGGTTCCGATCGGCAGCGTCGGCGTCACCGGCAGAGAGGGCTTCTTCGCGCGCGAGGTCTTCGCCGGGCCGGGCTCGAAGTTCCGGATCTGGTCGCTGCTGGACGACACCTTCAGCCCGCCGCTCACGATCACGTGAGGGTGTATTCCGGGCCCGAGCCGCCTTCCGGCGGGGTCAGGCGGCCGCCCTTCGCCGTGATCGCGCCGCACTGGACGCAGTTCGAGGCGGTCACCTCGACACGGCCGTCCTGCGGCTCGTAGACCTGGGCCGGACACATCCGCGCCCACAGCTCCGCGAGCTCGGGCGCCACCCGCGTCTGGACGCGGAGGTGGTTCGGCGCGTCGTCGCGCGTCTTGTTCCCGCTCAGGAAAACCGAGGAGAGCTTGTCGAAGGTGAGCTTGCCGTCCGGCGCCGGGTAACGGCGGGCTCGACCGGTGCGGATCAGCTCCTGCTCCGCGTCGGGTTCCGTGCGCGCGTCGCCGGGCGGGAACTTGCCGTGGCTTGCGGTCATCGCTCCCGCCAACGCCCCACCGAGCCAAAAGCCGCGGCCGAAGGCCTGGCGCATGTTCCGGACCTGCTCGAGGTCGCGCCAGACGAAGCTCTGCTTGACCGCCTCATCGTAGGAGGCGAGCGCGCCGCGGCGGCCGACGGCCTCCCCGCGCTGGAGCACCGCGAACGCCGCCTCGGCGGCGAGCGCGCCCGTTTCGATCGCGTAGTGGATCCCCTTCAGCGCCGGCACGTTGACGAAGCCGGGTCCGTCGCCCGCGAGCAGCAGGCCCGGCGCGTGCAACCGCTTCGGCAGCGACAGGAATCCCCCTTCGGGGATCGTCTTCGCGCCCCAGGCGATCCGCTCGCCGCCGTCGAGCAACTTGCGGACGAGCGGGTGCGTCTTCAGCTCCTGCAGCAGGTCGTGGACGGAAAGCTCGACGTCGCGGTAGTCGAGCCCCACCACCATGCCGAGCGTCAGCAGCTCGTCGCCCATCGGATAGATGAACGAGCCGCCGAACTCGCGATACTTGGCGCCGGCGCGCAGCGGCCAGCCCATCGTGTGGATGACGCGTCGAAGTGGCCTGGCGACACGCCAGACCTCCTTGACGCCGAGCGCCCAGACTTGCGGGTTCTCGCCTGCGAGGCCGAACGTCTCGATCGCGGCGCCCGTCAGGTGGCCCTGCGTTCCTTCCGCGAGCACGGTAACGCGCGCAAGGACATCCGAGCCGGGCTCGAAGTTCGGCAGCTCCTCGCCGTCTCTGCCGCGGCCCTTGTCGCCGGTGCGGATGCCGCGCACCCGGCCGTGCTCGACGAGCAGCTTCGTCGCGGCGGTCTCGGGCAGGATCATCGCCCCGGCCTCCTCCGCTTGCGCGGCCAGCCAGCGACCGAGCTCCGACAGCGAGGCGACGCGGTTGCCGTGGTTCTTCATCGTCGGCGGCGTCGGGATTCGGGCGGCGCGGTTGCGGGTCAGGAAGTAGACCGACTCCTGCTCGACCACGCCGTAGAAGGGGAGCTCGTCGAGCCGCTTGCGGCCCGCGAAGAGCCGCTGCAGCGCGCGCGGGTTGACGACCGCGCCCGAGAGCAGATGCGAGCCCGGCTGCTTCCCCTTCTCGATCACCGCGACCGGCACGTCCCCGAGGCGCTCGGCAATCGCCGGTGCCTCCTCGAGCAACTGGCCGAGCCTGATTGCGCAGGCGAGCCCGGCTGGGCCGGCGCCGACGATCGCGACGCCGACCTCGATGCGCTCGTCCTCCGGATCGGTCGGCCGGGCGACCGCCTCCGAGACGTCGAAAGGAGGCGGGAAGTCGGAAGGCTTCATCGCCCGAACCCGCCGACCGGGTCCCGGGCCATGTCTGCCGACCGGGTCCCGGGACCTGTCCCGTGACCGGGTCCCGCTGGAAGGTGGTCGGCGCGGCTCACGCTGCTTTGCGTTGCCGGACGAGCTCGGTCAGCTTCGGGATGATCTCGTGCAGGTCGCCGACGACGCCGAGGTCGGCGTACTCGAAGATGGGCGCGTTCGGGTCCTTGTTGATCGCGACGATCACGTTCGAACCCTGCATGCCGACCTTGTGCTGGATCGCGCCGGAGATGCCGACGGCGATGTAGAGCCGCGGCGCGACGGTCTTGCCCGTCTGCCCGACCTGCGTCGAGTATGGGTACCAGCCCGCGTCGACGACCGCCCGCGTGGCGGCGACCGCGCCGCCGAGCGCCTTCGCGAGTTCCTCCACCAGGGCGAAGTTGTCCGGGCCGCCGAGCCCGCGGCCGCCAGCGACGATCACGTCCGCGTCCTCGATCGACGGCCCCTCGCTCTCCTCGTGGGCCTGCTCGATCATCTTCGCGAGGGTGGAGAAGTCCTCGAGCTGCACGTCGACCCGCTCGACCTCGGGCTCGGCAGGGCTCTCGACCGGCTCGAAGGTGCCGGTGCGGATCAGCGCCAGGCGCGGCTCGCCTTTCCACCCGACGTCGACGTAGACGGTGTCGTCGAGCGCCGGCCGCTTGCCGACGAGCTTCCCGTCCTCCTGCGCCAGGTCGACGAGGTCCCAGTTGAGACCGGCGTCGAGACGCGCCGCGAGACCCGCGGCGACGTCGGCGGTTAGAACGGTCGCGCCGAAGAGAACGGTCTCGAAGCCATGTCTCCGGACCAGGTCCGCGGCCACGTCCACACGGGGCTGTGGCAGCGGCGCCTCGAGCGCCGGGTCGTCCGCGACGTAGACCTTGGCCGCACCGAAGCGGCCCGCCTGCGCCGCCAGGCCCTCGACGCCGGAGCCGGCGATCAGTGCCGAGACGTCGCCGCCGAGCTGAGCGGCCTTGGCCAGCACGCCGAGCGAGTCCTTCTGCAGCTCGCCTTCGTGGTGCTCGAGGAAGACGAGCGTGCTCACAACGCCTTCCGCTCCAAGAGGAACTCGACGATTTTCTCCGCCCCCGACCCGTCGTCCTCGACTCGCTGCGTCTCGCCACGCGGCGGCGGCTCGCCGAGTGCGTAGACCTCGGTGCGGGAGCCGCTCTCGCCCGCGCGCTCCCCCTCAACCCCAAGGTCGGAGAGCGACACGGTCTCCTGCGGCTTCTTCTTCGCGCCCATGATCCCCTTCAGCGACGGGTAGCGCGGCTCGTTGATCGCGTCCGAGACGGCAACGACGGCGGGCAGCGGCGCCTCGATCACGTCGTAGCCGAACTCCGTCTGCCGCTTGCCGCGCACCGCTCCGTCGGACACGGTCAGCTCGGCGACCTGCGAGATCAGCGGGCGGCGGAGCCGATCTGCGACCGCCGCCCACATGACGGCGCCGTCGGAATCGTTCGCCTGTTGGCCGAAGAGAACGAGCTCGGCCTGCTCGCGCTCGAGGACACGCGCCAGCGCATAGCTCGAGGCGACGAGGTCCGAGCCGGCCGCAGCTTCATCCGTGACCAGGACAACGCGGTCGGCGCCCATCGCCAGCGCCTTCCGAAGCGCGTCGAGCGAGCGCTCGGGCCCGAGCGAGAAGAGCACGACCTCGGCGTCGGCGGCGTCACCTTTCAGCCGCAGCCCCTCCTCGACGGCGTTCGCGTCGAAGGGGTTCAGCGTCTGCTCGCCGGAGCGGTCGAGGCGCTTCGTCTCCGGATCGATCCGGCGCGCCTGCTCGGGAACGGCCTTTGCGCAAACAGCGATCTTCATCCCGGCGCCGGACTCTATCGGCGGGATATCGCCGGATGACTTGCTAGGGTGCCGCGCTTCGCCGACATGGTCGAGAGCGAAAACAGCCGGTCCTGCTGCAGCAAACCGGGAGTAGCGGCCGCGCGAGTAAATCGCGCGGCCTCTTACACGGCATCGCAAGCTACGCCGTCGCGCGCGAACCGGAGCTCATGAGACGCCACCGGACGACAGCCCGAGGAGCCCTCTTCCTCTTGCTCGTCGCCGGCCTGCTGGCCGGGACGGCGGCCGCGCGGTCTGGGGGCACGGCGAAGCCGATCATCTTCCCGATCCTCGGCGCCGCGCACTACACGGACGACTTCGGCGCCCCGCGTCCCGGCGGCCCGCACCAGGGGATCGACATCGTCGCGGCCAAGAAATCGTTCGCGCTCGCCGCGGAGGCGGGCAAGGTCGAGTTCTGGACGACCTCGGCCTCGGCCGGCTGCATGCTCTACCTCTACGGCGCCAGCGGAACGACCTACTACTACATCCACCTGAACAACGACCTTACGCGCGGCAACGACAATCGCGGCAAGTGCGTCGCCGGCACCGCGTACGCCCCGGGGCTGAAGGACGGCGCCAAGGTCGCAGCCGGGCAGCCGGTCGGCTTCGTGGGCGACTCGGGCGACGCGGACGGAGTCCACGCGCACCTGCACTTCGAGGTACATCCAGGCGGCGGCAAGGCGGCTGACGGCTACCCGTATCTGCAGGCGGCCCAGCACCTGCTCTTCGCGGCACCAAAGGGCAAGCCGTTCACGCTCGAGCTCGACGGCACCGTCATGAAGCCCGCGGCCCTGACGCTGCAGCTGAAGGTGAGCACCGTCCACGCCTGGCCGATGGGGCAGCGTCAGACGAGGCTGCGCCGGCCGCTGCTCCTGAACGTCCCGAACACGGCGATCGTCCAGTCCACGAACGGCTCCTCGACGCGGAAGACGACCCTGCTCAGCGCCCGCCAGGGACAGACAGTCAAGGTCTGGACAATGCCCGCGACCGCGAGCCTGAAGACCGAGCGCGGCGACGACCTCGCGCTCGCGGCGGCACTCGTCTTGCTGAAGCAGCCCTAACGCGGCGTTATCTCGCGGACGTTCGAGCCGTCCGCGTTCATGACGAACAGGCTCTGACCGAGCTGAAAGAGGATCCGCCGCCCTTCCGGCGACCAGTGCGCTGTGTACGTGGCGTGCTCGCCGAGGAAGTGGAGCTTGCGCGTCCGCAGATCGAGCACTGAGATCCTCGTGTTCCCGCGCGGGTCGTTCAAGACAGGGTCTTCGACGAGGAGGATCTTTCGGCCTCCCGGCGACCAGTCGGCCGAGTAGATGGTGTGGCCAATAACAAGCTTCGTCCGCTTCCCGCGGTACCGGCTGATGATCGCAAGGTACGGCGTGATGAGGTCCGTGTCGGCCGCCGTGCCCACGCTGAAGGCGAGCCTTTGCCCTCCGGGTGACCACGTCGGCGACCCGAGCGACTCGTTCTTCCGCGGGAACGCGGCAAGGGTCTTCTCCGCTCCGTCCGGTCGCATCACGTAGATCGAGCTGTAGGACTCGGCGGCTCCGTTTCCGTACGCGATACGACGTCCGCTCGGCGAGAAATCCGGCGCCCAACCGCCGTACCCAGTCAGTCGCCGGTGCTTCGTTCCGTCAGAACTCACTTCGTCGATGAACGCGTAGTCCTGATACGCGATCCACTTCCCGTCGGGCGACCAGGCGAGGCCGGCCTTGCCGTATGGACCCGCATTGTTTGTCAGCTGCCGCAGTCCGCTTCCGTCGAGATTCATCACGTAGACCTCGAACTTGCCGGAGCCAGGATTCACGCGGTCGCTCGCAAACGCGATCTGCCGGCCGTTCGGCGACCAGGCTGGAGACTGATACGCGGCGGGAGACGTTGCTCCGGAATCCCCGGCCCCCGTGGCGACCGTCGCCGCGGCGACGAAGGCGGCAAACCACCTGCACATGACCAAAGTGTAGGGAGGTTCTAGCGACCCTTGAAGACGGGCTCGCGCTTCTCGACGAACGCGCTCATGCCCTCCCTCGCGTCCTCGGAAGCGAAAAGCTCCCCGAAGCTCGCGGCCTCAGCGTCCAGGTTCTCGGCATGCCCGCCCTGCAGCGCGCGATTGCAAGCCGCCTTCGCTGCCGCGAGCGCGACCGGGCTCTTCGAGCCGAGCAGGCGCGCGACCTCCAGCGTCTTCGCAATCAGCTCCTCTGGTTCGAAGACCGCGTTGACGAGGCCGCGGCGCTCCGCCTCTTCGGCGCCTATCACGCGTCCAGTGAAGATCAGTTCCTTGGCGTAGCCGAGCGTCGTCGCGCGCGCGAGGCGCTGCGTGCCGCCCCAGCCTGGGATGATCCCGAGGTTGATCTCCGGCTGGCCGAGTTTGGCCGTGCGGGCGGCGTAGCGGAGGTCGCAGGCGAGCGCGAGCTCGCAGCCGCCGCCCAGGGCGAAGCCGTTGACCGCCGCGATCGTCGGCTTCGGCATCGTCTCGAGCAGCCGCCCGGCCTCGTGCCCGAGCGCGCCCCACTCCTTCGCCTCGCCGACGCCGAGGCCGCTCATGTACTTGATGTCCGCACCGGCGGCGAAGGCCTTTTCCCCCGCGCCGGTCAGAACGATCACGCGCGCCTCTGCATCGCCGGCGAGCTCGCGCAACCGGTCGCGCAGCTCGGTCAGGGTGGGAAGATCGAGCGCGTTGAGAGCGTCTTGCCGGTCGATGGTGACGAGGACGACACCACTGGCGTCCGCGCTATCAACGCGTACGCTCAGGCAGCCACCCTCGCCCGCAGGAACTCGACGATTTCGCTCGTCGGCGCGCCGGGCGTGAACACCTCGGCGACGCCCTGCTCCTTCAGCTCGTTCGCGTCGGCGGTCGGAATCGTGCCGCCGAGGACGACGAGCACGTCCTCGGCGCCGTTCTCCTTCAGGCCGTCGAGGATCCGCGGCACGAGCGTCATGTGCGCGCCGGAGAGGATCGAGATCCCGACCGCGTCGGCGTCTTCCTGGATTGCGGTCTCCACGATCTGCTCGGGCGTCTGATGCAGACCCGTGTAGATCACCTCCATACCCGCGTCCCGTAGCGCGCGTGCGATGATCTTGGCCCCGCGATCGTGTCCGTCGAGGCCGGGTTTTGCGATCACGACTCGGATCTTGCGTGCCACGGGCGGCAAGTATATGGCGGTGATGCTGGCTTGAAACTCACGGTTGCGGGCTGTTCGCCGGCCTGGCCGAACCCGGGCGGTGCCCAGTCGGGGTACCTGCTCGAGAGCGGCGGCGGGCGCCTGCTGCTCGACTGCGGGCCGGGCGTACTCGCGCGGCTGCGGGAGCTCGAGCCGTGGCCCGAGCTCGACGCGATCGCGATCACGCACTGGCATCTCGACCACTGGGGCGACCTCGTTCCCTGGGTCTGGGGCCGAATGTTCGGCCCGGGAGTGGATACGAAGACGCCCGAGCTGTGGATTCCCCCGGGCGGGGGCGAGATGCTCGAGACGATCGGGTCGCGCCTCGGCCGGCCGGACATGTTCTCGAGCACCTTCGAGCTACACGAGTACGTCGACGCGGAGCCTTTTCAGACCGCCGGCTTCGAGGTGACGCCCGCGCGGGTGCTCCACTACGAGCTGTTGGCGTTCGGCTTCCGCGCCTCGGCGAACGGAACCGTGCTCGCCTACTCGGGCGACTCAGGGCCGAGCGACGCGCTGCCTAGGCTCGCGAGGGATGCCGACCTGTTCGTCTGCGAGGCGACGCTCCTGCAGCCGAATCCGGAGGGCGGGACGCGTGGCCACCTCGCCGCCGCCGAGGCTGTCGAGGCATTCGAGCAATCCCGCGCAAGGCGGCTGTTGCTCACGCACCGTCCCGACGAGCGCCCGCTCGAGGACGGCCTGGAGCTCGCCTACGACGGGCTCGAAGTCGACCTGTAGGTCCCCGCCGCCTCATACTCCCGCATCGCCCGACGGTTCCGGACGAAGCCGCGGACCCCGAGCCCTAGGGGAACCAGGAAGATCAGCGAGAAGGCGGACAGCGGCAGCAACAGCCAAGTAGCACTGAGCGGCGACTTGCTGGTCCCAGAGGTCGGCAGGCTGATGTGCAGATCGGAGGCGCCCTCGCCGATGCCGGGCGCTGTGCTCCCGGACGAAGGCGCCGGGACGAACTCGGACACGAGCCAGCGCTCGTGCTTGCCGGAGCCGTGGCGCCGTAGGTCGAGGTAGAAGACAGCCGCGCGCTGGTGCTCGTTCTTCGCCGGGAAGAGCGCGACCTGGAGCCCGATCCGAGTTCGGTACGAGTAGTCCGGCCTCCAGCGAATCACCCGGTAGTGGTACGGCGGGAAGGGCAGCTCGTTTCCGGTGTCCCATTGCGCGCGCGTGTAGCCCTGGTGCAGGCTCGCCTCGGTCAGCACCCACGACCGATCGACGTCGCGGCGCGTGAGCGCGGTCCGCAGGAACTCGGCCGCGACGCCCATCGCCGTCAGCCGCTCGTAACGCGAATGCTTGACCGCCTTGGGTTCCCGATACTCGCTCGGCTTTCCCTTCGTGAACTTCGGCGCGTGCGCAGGAGCCGTGTTGCGGAAGAAGACGAATGAGACGAGGACGGCAAGGCCGACCGCGACGACCACACCGAGCCACGTGAGCCGGCGCCTTCTCCGGGGCGAGGCCAGAAACCTGCTCATCCGACTCAGCTTACGAGACGAGACGGCCGTCGAAAAGCCCCGGTTACGGCGTCTTGATCGCCGGCGGTGAGAAGGTCTGCCAGCTATTCACGAGCCAGCGCCCGTGAATGCGGTCGAGCAGCATCAAGAAGATCTGCGGCTTCGTCACGCCGGAGCCCTTGACGGGCCTGAGAAAGAACTTGAGCTGGATCTCGTGCTGCCGGGCGTAGTCGATGCTCAGAGACGCCTTCTCGGTGGCGGGATAGGGCTGGATCGGAACCCCGACGGTCTTCCAGTCCTGCATCCACTGCTTGAGCGAGTGGTAGCCGTCCCGAATCTCGGGGCCGCTCAGCCGGTAGGCGAGCTGCGGGTCATGGCCCCGGACGCCGGCGTCGATGAAGCGGGCAGCGACGCTGCGTGCGCTCTTCGGCAGCGCGATCGCCTTGCCCAGGCTCGTCTCCTGAGTCGCCGGCTTGCTCGAGAGCCTGTCGCTCGGATTGGCGGGGACCGTGTTGGAGTAGTGGACGACCACGAACGAGATCACGCCGGCGAGCAGAACCAACCCGGCCACCCACGGGAGATACCGATTGACCTTCGGCGACGTCACGATGCCCTCGAGCGCACTCATCCTCTGATCGTTAGACGGTCGCGCCACGCGCTAGTTAGAAAACGGGGGTCTCACGCCATGTTCCCCAGACCTGCCGGAGCGCGTCACACATCTCACCGAGGGTCACGTACGCACGCGCGGCCTCGAGCAGGGCCGGCATCAGGTTCGCGTCCTCCCGGTCGGCCGCATTCGCCACCGCCGCGAGAGAAGCCTCGACCGCCGCCGAGTCGCGCCGGCCGCGTAGCGCCTGGACGCGCTCGATCTGCTTGCGCTCGAGGGCGGGATCGATTCGCAGGATCTCCACCTCCGGCTCGTCCTCGAGCTCGTAGCGGTTGACGCCGACGATGATCCGCTGCTTCTGCTCGACCTCGTGCTGGTAGCGGAACGACGCGTCGGCGATCTCACGCTGGAAGAAGTTCTCCTTGATCGCCGCAACGACGCCGCCGAGCTTCTCGATTCGGTCGAAGTAATCATAGGCCTCGGCCTCGAGCCGGTTGGTCAGGTCCTCGAGGTAGTAGGAGCCGCCGAGCGGGTCGATCGTGTTGCCGGCGCCGGTCTCGTGGGCGATCACCTGCTGCGTGCGCAGCGCGATGCGGACCGCGTCCTCGGTCGGCAGCGCCAGCGCCTCGTCGAAGGAGTTCGTATGCAGCGACTGGGTCCCACCGAGCACTGCCGCCATTGCCTCGAGCGCCGTCCGGACGATGTTCACCTCGGGCTGCTGCGCCGTCAGCGAAACGCCCGCGGTCTGGGTGTGGAACCGCATCAGCCAGGAGCGAGGATTCTTGGCGCCGTAGCGCTCGCGCAGCTCGCGGGCCCAGATCCGCCGGGCGGCGCGGTACTTGGCGATCTCCTCGAAGAAGTCGACGTGGGCGTTGAAGAAAAACGAGAGTCTCGGCGCGAAGTCGTCGACGTCGAGGCCGCGCTCGATCGCCGCATCGACGTACGCGAACCCGTCCGCGAGCGTGAACGCGAGCTCCTGGATCGCATTCGAGCCGGCCTCGCGGATGTGGTAGCCGGAGATCGAGATCGGGTGCCACTTGGGCATCTCCCGCGCGCAGAACTCGACCATGTCGGTGACCAGCCGCATCGACGGCTCCGGCGGAAAGATCCACTCCTTCTGGGCGATGTACTCCTTGAGGATGTCCGTCTGGATCGTGCCGCGGAGCTCAGCGGCTGAGACGCCCTGCTGCTCCCCGACGCAGGCGTAGAACGCGAGGAGCATCGCCGACGGCGCGTTGATCGTCATCGAGGTCGAGACCTCGGCGAGCGGGATCCCCTCGAAGAGCGTCTCCACGTCTGCAAGCGAGTCGATCGCGACACCCTCGCGGCCGACCTCGCCGAGCGAGCGAGGATGGTCGGAGTCGTAGCCCATCAGAGTCGGCATGTCGAAGGCGGTCGAGAGCCCGGTCTGCCCGTGGTCGAGCAGGTAGCGGAAGCGCTCGTTCGTCTCCTCCGCGGTCCCGAAGCCGGCGAACTGCCGCATCGTCCAGAGACGGCCGCGGTACATCGACGGGTAGACGCCTCGGGTGAACGGGTAGACGCCCGGATAGCCCAGGTCTCGGTCGTAGTCGATCTCGACGCTGTCGGGTGTGTAGAGCGGCTCGTTCTCCAGCCCCGAGATCGTCGAGAAGAGCTCGCCCTGGCGCTCCGGCGCGGCCTCGTAGAGCTCGCGCCGCCACTCGCCTGTGCCGCTCTCGACCTCCGGCCGGTCCTCGGTCGTCGCCACGCTTCGAATACTAGGGGCAGGACTGATCGCCGGCGCGGGCCATTTTTGCCCCAAAATCGTTGACTTTTATCCCTCGGAGGGACGAGGCTCCTACCCCGGAAGGGGGATCTTGACTCGCCGATCAACTTTTCGGCCCGTTTCTCCTCAGCCGGAGCACGTTTGCTGCCGATTCGAAGCGTGTGGCGAGCAACCCTGTTCAGCTTCGCCGATCCTCGGGCTTTCCCGACGGGCGCGAGCAAGCACCACGGCTGGTGCTTCGCTTTGCGCTTTACAGCGGCGCGGTCCTACTCGCCGCCGGTCTGGCGATTCTCTGGACCGTCAACCGCGAGGTCGCATCCAGGGCGCGGCACACTGTCGAGACGCAGGCGGAGATGGTCGCCCAGCAGAGCTTGCGCGGGCGCCTGCTGCCGAGCGACTTCGACGCTCCGGTGCGAGGGCAACGGCTCGCGCAGCTCGACTCGCTGTTCAGGCGGGACATTCTCATGCCCAGCGTCGTCGGGACTCGCCTGGTCAATCGCGACGGGACGATCACTTATGCCGCCCGGCACACGTTGATCGGCACCAAGGCCCCGTACACACGCAACTTGGCCGCGGTCTTTGCAGGCAGGTCCGAGCGGCGCGTGACGCGGACCGTGAGCTGGCGCGGCCAGCAGAACGTCAAGGTCCTCCAGTTGCTAGTCCCGGTCCGAGAGACCGCGACCACGAAGCCGCTGGGAGCGCTCGAGTTCGACCAGGACTACCGCGCGATTGAGATCGGCGTCAGCGATGCGAGCCATCGCCTGGTGGTCATCCTCGGGATCGCGCTCCTAGTGCTCTACCTCTCGTTGTTCCCGATCTTGCACCGGCTAACGGCACAGCTGGCGTCACGAAACCGGCGCCTCCGCGAACAGGCCGCTGAGCGGGAGGAACTCCTCGAGGCCGAGCAGACGGCTCGCGCCGAGGCCGAGACGATCCAGCGGCTCTTGACCGAGCAGAACTCACGGCTCCGGGAGCTCGACCTGATGAAGGATGAGTTCGTCTCGCTCGTTTCGCACGAGCTGCGAACGCCACTCACGTCGATCCGCGGTTACCTCGAGCTTCTGATGGAGGAGGGGGGCAATCTCACGGCGGAGCAGGAGCGGTTCCTCCGCGTCGTCGATAGAAACTCGGAGAGGCTCCTCCATCTCGTCGGCGATCTGCTGTTCCTCGCACAGGTCGACGCGGGCAAGCTCACGATCGAGCACGAGAACGTCCGCCTCGAAGAGGTGGTGCAGGATTCGGTCGAGGCGCTCCGTCCGATCGCCGAGTCGCGCGGGATCGAGCTCGTCACGTCGATTACGCCTCTGCCCAGCCTTGTCGGCGACCGGGCCTGCCTCGCTCAGGTACTCGACAATCTCGTCTCCAACGCGCTGAAGTTCACCGCCGAAGGGGGCCGCGTCTCCGTTTCGCTGTACGCCGAGGGCGACAGTGCGGTCGTCGAGGTCGAGGACAACGGCGTCGGGATCCCCACGGCGGAGCAGACCCGCCTGTTCGAACGCTTCTTCCGCAGCTCGCGCGCGACGGACAACGCGATTCCGGGAACCGGCCTGGGCCTCGCAATCACGAAAGCGATCGCGGAACGGCACGGGGGGCGGATTTCGGTCGAGAGCGAAGAGGACGTGGGCACATCCGTCCGCGTCGAACTGCCGCTTGCTATGGCGCACGACCACTCCGCTCCGGCGCCCCAGTTCGCAGCCTGAAAAGCCCGACGCCGCCTGGGAGATTCTCCGGCAAGCTCAGGCGTCCCTCGGCGGACGGTAGCGATACCCGAAGCCTCTCACGGTCTCGATCGGAGACTCTTCCCCTGGAGGCGCCCCGAGCTTGCGGCGCAGGTACCCGACGTACAGCTTGACCTGATCGCGCTCGACGTTGCGCGCATTTCCCCACGCGAGCTCCAGCAGCTGCTCGTGGGAGAGGACCTGGTTGGTGTTGCGGACGAAGGCGGCGAGCATCCGAAACTCCAGCGGCGTGAGCGAAAGCTCGTTCTCACCGACTCTGACGGCCCGCTGCGCGAAATCGATGGTGACGAAGCCGTCGTTGTACGTCACCGGCGCATCGGTGTCGCTGCGCTGCCGGCGAAGGTTCGCCTCGACCCTGGCGAGAAGCTCTTGGCGCCCGAATGGCTTGGTGACGTAGTCGTCCGCTCCGCCTCGGAGGCCTCGAACCTTGGCCAGCTCCCGCGTCTGCGCGGTGAGCATTACGACCGGTACGTCGCTCAACTCCCGGATCCGCTCAAGCGTCCCCCAGCCGTCGAGCCCTGGCATCGAGACGTCGAGAACGACGAGATCCGGTTGAGAGGAGAAAAAGACCCGTAGACCTTCGCTGCCGTCTCCCGCTTCCACGACGTCGTGGCCGGCACGCTCGAGCAACTCGCGCACAAGGCTGCGAATGTCGGCCTCGTCGTCGACCACGAGCACGCTGGCCATGCACAGGGGGATAGCAGACGTGTCGGCTCGCCGGAAGTCGCCCTCGTCGCGGATCCCCGTGTCGCCGTCCCTCGTGAGAGTGATTTTCGGCCCGGTCATACGGCTTTCACACCAAAAACACACCGGTTCCCTGCCTTCGCGGCCGAAGCCTGGGCTGTAGTGGCGAGCCTCAAGAATTTGCGGAGTTCTTCTTCTCGACCCCCAGAGCCGGCGGACGGCCCCGGGACGATGCTCACGACCTGGCGCGTGTGGATCCTCGCCTTTGCGCTGGCGGCAGGCGCAGGCGCGGTCATCCTTCACGGCAGCTCTTCGGGCAGGGCCGAAGCGGGCCGGCGCGCGGACGGTCCGTTCTCTTCGGTCGTCCTCCACGACTCGAGCGAAAGCTCCAAAGGACAAGACGGCGCTCGAGGCTCCGCCGGTAGCTCGGGGACTGCTGGACAAGACGGCGCAACTGGCGCCGGAGTGCCTGGAAGCAAAGCCGCGCGTAACGGCGCTTCCACGAAAGATTCGAGCTCAACAGGTTTCGATCACGGCGGCGCGGACAGCGCCGGGACCGCGGGTAAGGCGGCCTTGGCCGGTACCCCGGGCGCCGGCCCCCAGGGTGTGCACGGTGCTCAAGGTCTCGCCGGCCTCCAGGGAGAACCTGGCACCGACGGCGCTGTCGGACCGTCCGGTCCGGAGGGGCCGATTGGGCTCACGGGCGCACAGGGGCCGGTTGGTCCTCAAGGACCTCAGGGAATTTCGGGCCCGCAAGGGCCGCAGGGCATCCCCGGCGCGTTTGCAGGCAAAGGCGACAAGGGCGATACCGGTGCTACCGGTGCTACCGGTGCTACCGGTGCTACCGGTGCCGCCGGTGCTACCGGTGCCGCCGGTGCGACCGGACCGGCCGGCGCGGCCGGTCCTCAGGGGGCCCAGGGCGTCAAGGGCGACATCGGTGCTACGGGTGCTACCGGCGCTACGGGTTCCACCGGCGCTACGGGTGCCACCGGCGCGCAGGGTCCGGCTGGCCCACAGGGGCCGATCGGGCCGACGGGCGCAACCGGCGCACAGGGTCCCGCAGGCGCCCCGGGTCCTCAGGGTGTTAAGGGCGACACGGGCGACACGGGCGCGACCGGGGCTACCGGCCCACAGGGTTTTATCGGCCCGCAGGGGCCGACGGGCGCGACGGGGGCACAAGGCCCCGCAGGCGCGCAGGGTCCCCAGGGCGTCAAGGGAGACACCGGCGATACAGGTGCGACTGGTGCGACCGGCCCGCAGGGCCCTCAGGGCGTCAAAGGAGACACGGGCGATACGGGCGCGACCGGGGCGACGGGCGTACAGGGTCCCGCAGGCGCGCAAGGTCCTCAGGGTGTCAAGGGCGATACGGGCGATACGGGCGCGGCCGGGGCCACGGGCGCACAAGGTCCCGCCGGGCCGCAGGGGCCGATGGGGCCGACCGGCGCCACCGGCGCACAGGGTCCTCAGGGCGTCAAGGGCGATACCGGTGACACGGGTGCCACAGGGGCGACCGGCCCCACGGGTCCCACCGGCGCGCAAGGACCGCAGGGCGTTAAGGGCGATACAGGCGATACGGGCGCAACTGGCGCCGCCGGTCCGCAGGGCCCCCAGGGTGTCAAGGGCGATACGGGCGACACTGGTGCGACTGGTGCGACTGGTGCGACTGGTGCGACTGGTGCGACTGGAGCCACCGGCGCCCAGGGTCCGGCGGGCCCGCAGGGACCGATTGGCCCGACCGGCGCGACCGGGCCTCAGGGTCCCGCAGGCGCTCAGGGTCCTCAGGGCGTCAAGGGCGACACCGGTGACACGGGTGCCACAGGGGCGACCGGCGCCGCCGGTCCGCAAGGCCCCCCGGGTGCCAAAGGCGATACAGGCGATACGGGCGCGGCCGGGGCCACTGGCGCACAAGGGCCCGCCGGCCCGCAGGGGCCGATCGGGCCGACGGGCGCGACCGGCGCGACAGGTGCGACCGGCGCGACCGGCGCGACCGGCGCGACCGGCGCGACCGGCGCGCAGGGTCCCGCAGGCCCTCAGGGTCCAGCAGGCGCCACGGGTGCTACCGGCGCGGACGGGCCCGCGGGCCCACAGGGTCCGATCGGTCTGCCAGGTGCGACCGGCGCGACAGGTGCGACCGGTGCGACAGGCGCCACGGGCTCTGCGGGTCCGGCCGGCCCTGCGGGTCCCGCCGGCGCAACCGGCGCGACGGGCCCGCAGGGGCCCCAGGGTCCGGCCGGCCCCATCGGCGCAACCGGGGCGACCGGGGCGACCGGCGCCTCGGGCACGGCAGGATCCGCAGGCAACACCGTGGCGACCTCACAGACGACGGCTTCGACGACTTACACGGACCTCACCACCGCCGGGCCCGCGGTAACTGTGACTATTCCCGTCTCAGGGAAGGCGCTCGTGATCGTCACTTCCTCGGAGACGAACAGTGGGTCCTCGGGTGGCGCTTTCATGGGCTTCGCCGTTTCGGGGGCAACAACCGTCGCCGCGTCGGACACCCAAGCGTTCAGCTTCGTCAACGGGGGCAACCAGGCCCAAACCGTCCAGGGCAGCGGGACGTTCTACGTCTCGGGCCTGACAGCCGGGAGCACCACGTTCACCGCCAAGTACAGGGCGACGGTCGGGACGGCAACGTTTCCTAGGCCACTCGACAGAGCTGACGAACCGTGAATTCTTCCTCCCCGGACACGCCGGTTGCTGAACTCAAGGAGCAGGCGCCGAGTGCCGAAGCTCGAATGACCACCACCGAGACTGACGTCGAAGGAGCCTAACGATGGAAGCGCATGAAACTCCGCACACCACCGTTGAACCCCGACGGCCGGCGATGCCTCAACACAGGCGCCCGCGGATGAAGGCGCTGCCTCTCTCCTTGGTCGCGCTGCTCGTGACCGCCCTCATCGTGCTCGCAACCATGCTGCTCCTTCGCGGCCAAGCCACGGGCAAGACGACGCTGCCGCCGGTAGGGACGCCCGCAGCCGTCTCGAAATCCCAGTTGAAAGCCCTTGCCGAGCAGTCCAAGCAGCCGATCTACTGGGCCGGCTCGAAGCCGGGCGCGTACGAGCTGACGCGAACGACCGACGGTCGGATCTACATCCGCTACCTGCCTTCGGCCGACAAGGTTGGCGACCGGACACCGGATTACCTCACCGTCGGGACGTACCCCGCCAAGCAGGCCTTCTCAGCAATCCAGCGCGCAGCCGCCCGCCAAGGTGCTGTCTCGGCCAACATCGATCGCGGCGGCCTGCTCGTCTTCAACAACAGCACCCCGAAGAGCGTCTATTTCAGCTACCCGAAGAGCGGTTACCAGGTCGAGGTCTACGACCCCTCCCCGCTGCAGGCCCGGACGCTTGTTCTCGGCGGCATGATCACACCGATCAAGTAACGGGTTACGTACCCGAGCCGCCGGGCTTCCAGAGCGTCTCTTCGACTCCCGCGTTCGCCGCGCGAGCCAGGATGAACAGCAGGTCGGAGAGCCGGTTCAGGTAGATCGCGACCAGGGGGCTCACACCTTCGACGCGCAGGACGCTGCGCTCGGCGCGACGGCAGACGGACCGCGCGAGGTACAGGCGCGCCGCAAGCTCGGTGCCGCCGGGAAGGACGAACGATTTCAGCGGCTCGAGATAGGCGTTGGCGGCATCACAGTCCCGCTCGAGCCGATCGACCTGCTCTTCGGACAAGCGCAACCGCTCCCGCCCGGTCGTCTCAGGCGTGGCGAGATCGGCGCCGAGGTCGAAGAGCTCGTTCTGGATCTGCTGCAAGGGCTCGGGTGAGCCCTCAAGCGCGGCCGCCCAGCCGATCAGGGAGTTCAGCTCGTCGACCTCGCCGACGGCCTCGACGCGGGGATCCGTTTTCGGTACGCGCGTTCCGTCCCCGAGGCTCGTCTCGCCGCGGTCGCCACCGCCGGTGTAGATCCGGGTCAACCGGACGGGCTCGTCGCGCTTGCGGCTCACGCCGAAACGTCGCATATCCGTGACGCTTCGATCACCGGCACGCGCGGCTCTCCGAAAAAGGCTGTTGCTGGGAGGGGGCGGTGGGACCCAGAGTGACGCGCGTCGACAACCATGGCGTCATGAGCGTTCGCGGCCTCATCAGCCCTGCGCCAATGCCCGCTCAGTCAGGCCGAGAATCGAGCGGGCGATCACGAGGCGCTGGATCTCGCTCGTGCCTTCGTAGATTTCCGTGATCTTCGCGTCCCGGTAGTAGCGCTCGACCGGGAACTCCTTCGTGTAGCCGTAGCCGCCGAAGATCTGGATCGCTTCGCCCGTCTGCCGGCGCGCCATCTCCGACGCGAAGAGCTTCGCCTTGGCCCCCGCCTCGGTATGAGACTCGCCGCGCTGCTTCAGCTCTGCGGCGCGGTAGACGAGCAGCCGGGCCGCGTCGAGCTCCGTCGCCATGTCGGCGAGCTTCCACTGGATCGCCTGGAAGTCCGCGATCCGTTTCCCGAACTGCCGCCGCTCGAGCGCGTACGCGCGGGCCGCGTCGTAGGCGGCCTGAGCGATCCCGAGCGCCTGCGCAGCGATTCCGATCCGACCCCCGTCGAGCGTCGTCATCGCGACCCGGAACCCCTTGCCCTCGTCGTGCAGGAGCCGGTCACGCCCGACCGTCGCCCCCTCGACGACGACGTCGTTCGTGACCGACGAGTTCAGGCCCAGCTTCTCCTCGTCCCGCGTGACCCGAACGTGGTCGCCGTCGAGGATGAACGCGCTGACGCCGCCTGCGCCCGGCGTCTCCGGATCGGTTCGCGCGAACAGGAGGACGGTTCCCGCATAGCGCGCGTTCGTGATCCACTGCTTCGCGCCTGTGATGCGCCAGCCGTCGCCGTCGGGCTCGGCTCGCGTCCGCAGCGCCCCCGCGTCCGAGCCGGCCTCCGCCTCGGTGAGGGCGAACGCGCCCAAGTGCTCGCCGCGGGCGAGCGGCGGCACGAAGCGCGAGCGTTGCTCGTCGGTGCCGAAGGTCAAGATCGGCAGCGTCACGGCGCTCGTGTGCACGGCCACGGTAACGCCGACGCCCGCGTCTGCACGCGACAGCTCCTCGAGCACGAGGACGTAGGAGAGGAAGTCGGCGCCGGCGCCGCCATACTCCTCGGGGACGCAGACGCCCATCAGGCCGAGCGCGGCCAGCTCACCGAACAGCTCACGCGGAAAGCGGTGCTCACGGTCCCACTCGGCGGCGTGAGGCTCGATCTTCTCCGCGCCGAAGTCGCGCGCCAGCGTCTGGATCTCGCGCTGCTCGGGGCTGAGCTCGAAGTTCAACTACAGCTCCCGCGCGCGCTGCGCCCGGATTCCCACCGTCACGAGCGTGATATTAGTCGGGCGTCTTGCGGCCCCACCTCGTGCTCGCGCTCCTTTTCGGCCTCGTCCTCGTCGGCTGCGGGTCAACCCCTCCGTCGCCCGAGAGTGTCGTCCGCGCGTGGAGCCAGGAGCTAAACCAGGGCGACAACGAAAGTGCGGCGAAGCTCTTCGCCCCCGGGGCTGAGGTCGTCCAGGCAGGCACGACCCTGCGTCTCGAGACCCGTGCCCAGGCCGTCGCGTGGAACGCCGCCCTGCCCTGCTCCGGAAAGATCGTCTCGATCAAGACGAAGGGCGATCTCACAACCGCAACGTTCCTCCTCGGCGACCGCCCGGAGCGCAAGTGCGACGGCCCCGGCCAGCACGCAACCGCAGTCGTTCGCGTCCACGAGGGCAAGATCGTGCTCTGGCACCAGACGAGCGCGGCGCCCGCGCCCGTCGGCCCGGCGGTGTAGCCCGCAGGGGGCTAGGCGGCGGCGGCGAACTCGCGCCTGATCGCGCGCAGCGAACGCTCGCGTGCCACGAACGACTCGACGACGTCCGGATCGAACTGGCGTTTCGACTCAGCGAGGATCTCGCGTCCGGCAGCCGCCCAGCTCATCGCCTTCCGGTACGGACGATCGCTGGTCATCGCGTCGAGCGCGTCGGCAACCGCGAAGATGCGCGCCGCAAGCGGAATCTCGGTGCCCGCGATCCCGTCCGGGTAGCCGGCGCCGTCCCAGCGCTCGTGATGGGAGCGGACGACCCGCAACCCTTCGCCCTGGAAGAAGGCGACGCCGCCGAGCATCTGCTCGCCCAGAATCGTATGCGTCTGCATCCGGCGCCGCTCGGCGTCGGTCAGTGGCCCGGGCTTGAGCAGGATGCCGTCGGGAATTCCGATCTTGCCGACGTCGTGGAGCAGGAAGCCGTACTCGGTGCTCTGGTCGTCGATCAGCTCCGGGCCGATTGCTTTCGTCAGCTCGAGCGCATAGCGCTGCACTCGCTGCGAGTGAGCTCTCGTGCCGGTGTCCTTCGTCTCGAGGGCGGTCGCGAGCGCGGTCACGGTCTCGTGGTAGGCGTTCTCGAGCAGGTGGCGCTGGCCGCGCTCGATCTCCAAGAGGTGCCTGAGATCGCGCGCGTAGAGCAGGAGCTGCTCCTCCGGCTCGCGCTTCTTCGTGGCGCGGAAAGGAACTCCGTAAAGGCCGCCCGCCAGCCGCTCGACCACGGCCAGCAGCTCGAGGGGGCTGAACGGCTTGCGCAGGAACGATTCGGCGCCGGCCTCGAGCGCGGCTTCGGCCGTACCGCCGTCGGAGCCGCTCAGGACGACGATCGGGATCTCATTCGTCTCGCGCTCGTTCTTCAGCTGCCGGCAGAAGGCGAGGCCGTCCATGCCGGGCAGGTTGACGTCGAGCACGATCGCATCCGGACGCTGCTGTCCGATCGCGGCCAGCGCGGTCGGCACATCCTCGGCGTCGTCCACCTCCACGTCGACAGCGTCGAGCGTGGCTCGGAGAAGAGCTCTCAATCCGGGATCGTCGTCGACGAGCAAGAGACGCAAGGTCACCTCCAACCTCGTGTCCTACGGCTCTCTTCTTTTCGGCCGAGATCGCGGCCGCCTTTAGCTAATAGGTGTAGAAGCCCTTCCCGGACTTGCGGCCGAGATTCCCCTGCTCAACGTAATTTTCAAGTAATGGGGCCGGTGCGTACCTGTCGTCGCCAAGCCCGTTTTCCAGGACTTTCATGATTGCAACACAGGTATCCAGACCGATCAGGTCGGCCAGCGCCAGCGGCCCCATCGGATGCGCGAAACCGAGCTTCGCGATCGTGTCGATCGCCTCCACCTTGGCGACACCGTCCTGGAGCGCGTAGACCGCCTCGTTGATGTAGGGCATCAGGATCCGGTTCGAGACGAAGCCTGGGAAGTCATTCGCCACTGCCGGGGTCTTTCCGAGCTCGCGCGCCAGCTCGGTGATCGCCTCGGCGGTCTCGTCCGACGTCTCGCGCCCTCGGACGACCTCGACGAGCTTCAGGACGGGCACCGGATTGAAGAAGTGCATCCCGATCACCCGGTCGGGGCGCCGCGTCGCGGCGGCGAGGGAGGTGATCGGAATCGAGGACGTGTTCGACGCCAGGATCGCCTCGGGCGGCAGGATCCGGTCGGCGCTGCGAAAAACATCCTCCTTGACCGCGGCATCCTCGATCACGGCTTCGACCATCAGGTCGGCGGTTACCAGATCGTCGACGGGCCGGACGCGCGCCAGCACCTCGTCGGGTTCCCCCCCGCCCTTCTCCGCCAGCTTGGCGAGGCTCTTCCGCATCGTCTCGAGCCCGCGGTCGACGGCGCCGGGCGCGGCGTCGTGCAACGAGACCCGTCGGCCCGAGGCGGCTACCACCTGCGCGATGCCGCCGCCCATCTGCCCGGCGCCGACGACGAGAACGTGCTCGAAGCGCACGGGCGAGAGGCTAACGTGCAGCGCCGCAGTGGTCCGCTTCGAGCTCGACGTCGAGATCGCCAAGCCCGTGCACGAGGTTTGGGAGTACCTGATCGAGCCGGAGAACGTGCCCGAGTGGCAGGCGAGCGCGCTCTCGTCGCATCAGATCTCGGACGGGCAGATGGGAGTCGGCACCCACCTCGAGGACGAGCGCCGCTTCCTCGGCCTCCACGCACGCTCCGAGGTCGAGGTGACCGAGTTCGAGCCGGAGCGGCTGTTCACGCTGCACGGCATCTCGGGGCCCGTTCGCTTCACCGTGCGGCACCGGCTCGAAGACCGAGGCGGTCACACGCATCTCCAGATCGAGGCCGAGGCGGAACCCGGCAGCGTCGGGCGTCTTATGCGGCCGATGGTCGAGCGCGCAGCCGCGCACGAGATCCGGAAAGACTTCGACCGCCTAAAGCAGCAACTCGAGGCGCGCTAGATCTAGCGCTCAGACCTCGATGAGCAGCGCGTCGCCCTGGCCCCCGCCGGAGCAGATAGCCGCCAGCCCGAGGCCGCCGCCGTTTCGACTCAGCTCGTTGATCATCGTGGTCACGATCCGGCCGCCGGAGGCGCCGATCGGATGACCGAGCGCGACGGCGCCGCCGTTGACGTTCGCCCTCTCGGGGTCGGCGCCGAGCATCTTCACCGAGTTGAGCGCGACGGAGGAGAACGCCTCGTTCACCTCGACTCGCTCGACGTCGTCGATCGACTTGCCCGCTTTTGCGAGCGCCTGCTCGCCCGCTTTCGCGGGCGTGCGCGCGAGGTACGCGAAGTCGTCCGCTACGTACCCCTGCGCGAGGATCGTCGCTAGCGGCTCGAGGCCCCGGCGCGCGGCAAAACTTTCAGAACAGACGACCACACAGCTGGCGCCGTCGTTGACCCCGGGCGCGTTGCCGGCCGTCGTCGTGCCCTCGGGATCGAACACCGGCTTCAGCTTCGCCAGCGCCTCGATCGACGTGTCCCGGCGCGGGCCCTCGTCGGCCGCTACGTCACCGACCGGAACGATCTCGCCCTCGAAGAAGCCCTCGTCCTGCGCCTTGACCGCGCGCCGGTGCGAGCGCAGCGCCCAGGTGTCCTGCTCCTCGCGCGAGATTCCCAGCTCGCGGGAGACGAAGGACGCCTGCTCGACCATGTGGCGGCCGTCGAAGCTCGAGGTCAGTCCGTCGTGGGTCATCACGTCGATCAGCGTGCCGTCGCCGAGGCGGTAGCCGAACCGCGCCTTCTTGAGCACGTAAGGGGCGTTCGACATCGACTCCATGCCGCCGGTGACGACGACCTCGACGTCGCCGGCGCGAACCATCGAGTCGGCGATCTCGATCGCCCGGATCGAGGAGGCGCAGACCTTGTTGATCGTGTCGGCCGGGACCTCGATCGGAAGCCCGGCGCCGACCGCCGCCTGGCGGGCGGGCGCCTGGCCGGCTCCGCCCTGAAGCACCTGACCCATGATTACGTACTCGACCTCGCTCGGCTCGAGCCCGATCCGCTCGAGCGCAGCCTTGATCACTGCCGAGCCAAGCTCGGTCGCCTCGTAATCCTTGAGCCCGCCGCCGAGCCTCCCGAAGGGCGTCCGGAGGGCGGAAACGATCACCGAACGTGCCATTGCAGCCAGCGTAACAACGGGACGACGACCCACGGCCGCCGCTGCAAATCCGGTCTCGGCCTGGCCCCGTACGACCTGTGGGAACCGATCCGACTATCGGAAGGGAGCTCGCCATGCATGGACCCTCTCTCGGCCGCCGTTTCCGCAGCGCGGCCACGCTTTGCGTTCTCGCAGCTGTCGGCTTGCTCGTAACGGCAGGGTCGTCGCCGGGCGGGACGGCCGTCGGCCACGAGACGTACACGGTCACGAACCTTGTCTCCGACGGGACGATTCCGGCGCTGCACACCGACGCGCACCTCGTCAACGCTTGGGGCCTGACGGCCCTACCGACCTCACCGTGGTGGGTGGCGAACAACGGCACCGACACGTCGACGCTCTACAACGGCGACGGCGTAGCGCAGTTTGGCGTGACGCCGCTTGTGGTCAGCGTCCCGGGCGCGCCGACCGGCGCAGTTGCCAACCCAACGAGCGACTTCGTCGTCTCCGCCGGCGGCGCGAGCGGCCCAGCGCGCTTCATGTTCGCCACGGAGAGCGGGACGATCCGAGGGTGGAATCCCGGCGTGCCGCCGGGGCCGCCGCCCCCGCCTCCGCCCCCGCCCTCGACCCAGACGGAGCTAATCGTCGACAACTCCGCGGCGGGGTCCGTCTACAAGGGCCTGGCGATCGGTTCGGCAAACGGGAACAACTTCCTCTATGTCAACGACTTCGTGAACGGCAAGATCGACGTCTTCGACAAGAACTTCCAACCCGTCGAGATGCCTTTCATTGATCCGGGGTTGCCGACCGGCTACGGCCCGTTTGGGATCCAGAACATCGGCGGTCACCTGTTCGTCACCTACGCGAAACAAAGCGGAGGCAATGACGAGGTGGGCGGACAGGGGCTCGGCTTCGTGGACGAGTTCGCGACCGACGGCACGTTCATCACACGCGTTGCCACTCGTGGGCAGCTGAACGCCCCATGGGGGCTTGCAATGGCGCCGGCCAACTTCGGCCGATTCAGCGGCGACCTTCTCGTCGGCAATTTCGGAGACGGAACGATCAACGCTTACGCGGAGGAGCAGGACGGCACCTTCGCGCCCCGCGGCCAGTTGAGGACAGCCGACCGCAAGCCGGTGACGATCGACGGCTTGTGGGGCCTCGGCTTCGGCAATGGCACGGGCTCGGGCGCCACGAACGCCCTGTACTTCACAGCCGGGCCGGACGACGAGTCGCACGGTCTCTTCGGCAGGATCGAAAGCCAGTAACCGCGGTTATCGGCCCGGCGGCAGGCGTTTCAGTCCGCCGCCGGGCCTAGCCGTCCACAACCAACCCTTGCAGCGGGCCGAGTAGGCGCCGCGAGCGGCGGGACGCACCCGGGAGCCGGACGAGCCGGTGAGTGAGCGGCTCGCCCCGACTTCGGCGGCCGAGCTGCTCCTCGGCGATCGGATACCAGCGCTCGTCGACGAGCTCGACGGCCTCACGCTCGTGCACTTGGTCGAGCGGAAGCTCGAGGTGCTCGGCCCAGAGCCGCTCCCGCGTCGCCCTGGCGAGCTCGGGCTCGCGGCTGACGAGGTTAGCCTCGGTGTCGTTGAAGAGCGAGTGCTCGTTGAGGTTCGCCGAGCCGATCGTCAGCCAGCGGTCGTCGACAATCGCAATCTTCGCATGGACGTAGATCGGCTCTCTGTCGGCGCCGTCCCGCGCGTAGAGAGCGCAAGCGAGGAACCGCCCGGCGCCGTCGTCGGCCCCGGCGAGTACGCCGACCTGGCCGCGGCTGTCGTCGTTGCCGCTGTCGGGGTGGGACGGCAGGACGGCGACGATCCGGAAGTCCTCGCGCGGCGGCCGCCGCAGCTTATCGGCGAGGATCTCGACGAGCTCCGGAGACCAGAGGAACTGGCTTTCGAGGTAGATCAGCCGCTCGGCGGAGCGAAGCGCGCGGACGTAGCTTTCGAATATCCGAAACGCGCCCCTCGGCACCGCCTTATAGACCTTTTCCGGGATCGTCTGGACGAGCTGCAGTTCATGCTCGCCCGACTCCTCGGGTACCGCCGCCGCAGACAGATCGTTGCCGGTGATCTCATGCCAGCGGAGGCGAAAGTGGTCGGCCACATCGGCGACGACCGGGCCGCGAACGACCGCCGCGGCGTCGTGCCAGCCGAGCGCCGGACGCCAGGGATGCCCGCTCGAGTCGTAGCGATCGCCGCAGAAAGTGGTCAGGTCGATGCCGCCGACGGTGGCCAAACGGTCGTCGACGACGACGAGCTTCTCGTGGTGACAGTGCAGCGGCCGCTCCTTCGCGTCGAGCGCGACCTCGACGCCGGCGCCGCCCAGCCGCTTCGCGACGTCGCGAACGTCGCCACGGGAGGGACGGAAGAGCGGCAGCGGCGCTCCCGCCCAGAGGAGCACGCGCACCTCGACCTTGCGCGCGAGGTCCGCGAGCAGGTCGAGCAGGACGCGTCGGCCTCCTTTGCGCACAAGCGCGAGCTCGGTCGAGACGTACCAGCCGGCGATGTGGACGTGCGACTCGGCGCTTGCGAGCTCGTCGGCGAGCCGAGGCAGGAAGCTCGCGCCGTCGATCAGGATCTCGACGTCGTTTCCGCGCCGCGGCGGAGGGCCGCCCTCGGCCCACAGACGCGGCGAGTCCTCGAATGCCCTTGCCCAGCCGGTGCGAGCGAGCCTGCGGCGATGGTGGGCGCGAACGAGCGCCTCGATCCGATCGCCGACCGCGGCGTCAGCACGCGCAAGCAGGTTCGAGTCCACACCGACTTCGTTACCGAATCGCAGCGATCCCTAATCAGAAGGTTGACGGGCGCGCTGCGCTAGGCGTACTCTCAGTTCGATGCCTCCTATCACGCGGACCTGGGCCTGGACCTGGCGCAACGAGCGTGGCGGGAGCGTCGCCTGAACTGACCTAGGCACTCAACCCGTCCCGCTCGCAAGACCTTCCGCCGGAGGGTCTTTTTATTTGCCCCTGACATGAACGCGACCACCGTCGTCTCCACAGACCTCCTCACCCCGCTCGGGGCCTATCTGAGGCTGCGCGAGTCCGGCGTCGCCGCCTTCCTGCTCGAATCGGTCGAGCACGGGCGCCTCGGTCGGCATTCGTTCATCGGCGCCGGTTCGCGGCTTGTCGGCTTCGCCGAGGCCGCGGACCTTGGTGCCGCGGCGGTCGGCTACCTCGGCTACGAGCACGCGGCAACGCTGGAGCCCAGCGTCTCGCTGCCGGCCGCCGGCCGCGAGCTGCCCGAGAGCGGGTTCGTCGTCGCCGACACGCTCGTCCGCTTCGACCACGGACTCGGGATGGCGGAGGTTCTCTGCGGCGACCCGGGCCGAGTGACGGAGCTGCTCAGCGGCCCTCAGCCCGACCCCGCCGCCGGCGCGCGCGGGCGCTCGGGCTCGACCCGTCGGCTCCCTTCACGCCACGACTACGAGCGCAGCGTCGTCAGGGCCAAGGAGCACATCCGAGCCGGCGACGCCTTCCAGATCGTCCTCTCGCAGCGCGCCGAGCGGCCGACCTCGGCGACCGCGCTCGAGCTCTACCGCTCGCTCCGCCGGGTCAACCCGTCGCCCTATCTCTTTCTGCTCGAGCTCGGCGATCTCGCGCTCGTCGGCTCCTCGCCGGAGACCCTCGTCAAGCTCGAAGGCCGTCGCGCGAGCGTCAACCCGATCGCCGGGACGACCGCGCCCGGCGACGGCGACGCGGCGCGCCTGCTCGCGTCCGAGAAGGACCGCGCCGAGCACGTGATGCTCGTCGACCTCGGCCGCAACGACCTCTCGCGAGTCTGCCTCCCCGGCACGGTCCATGTCGAGCGCTTCCTCGAGCCGGAGCGGTTCTCGCACGTCACACATCTCGTCTCCGAGGTCGCGGGCGAGCTTCGCGAGGAGGTGTCGCCCTTCGACCTGCTCCGCGCCTGCTTCCCGGCCGGCACCGTCTCCGGCGCGCCGAAGGTGCGCGCGATGCAGCTCATTTCGGAGCTGGAGGGCTACCGCCGCGGGCCTTACGCGGGCGCGGTTGGTTACTCGCTGCCCGACGGGACGCTCGACACGTGGATCCGCACGATCGTCCTGCACGACGGCCTGGCGTTGCTGCAGGCGGGCGCCGGGATCGTGGCCGACTCCGAGCCGGCGGCCGAGCACGCGGAATGCCTGCGAAAGTTGGCTGCGCTCGAGTTGGCAATCGAGCTTGCGGAGGCTCGGCGATGATTCTCCTGATCGACAACTACGACTCGTTCACGTACAACCTCGCCCACCTGTTCGGAGCGCTCGGCTGCGAGGTGAAGGTGGTGAGGAACGACGCGATCGACGCGGACATGGCCGCGGACCTGGTCCCGAGTCATGTCGTCATCTCGCCGGGACCCGGCCGACCTGGCGAGGCCGGCGCGACCGTCGAGATCGTCAGGCAGCTCGCTCCGCGCGTGCCGACACTTGGCGTCTGCCTCGGGCACCAAGCAATCGTCGAGGCCTTCGGCGGCGAGATCGGATCGGCGAAGCGGCTTGTCCACGGCAAGGCGAGCCCGGTCCGCCACGACGGCCGCGGCATCTTCGCCGGTCTTCCGGAGGAGTTCGAAGCCGGCCGCTACCACTCGCTCGCGGCGACGAGCGTGCCGGACGAGCTCGAGGTTTCCGCTACCTGCAGCGAGGACGAGGTGATGGCCGTTCGCCACCGCGAATTGCGGGTCGACGGCGTCCAGTTCCATCCCGAATCCGTGCTGACTCCGGTGGGCCCCACGTTGGCAAAGAACTTCCTGGAGGCGCACGCGTGATCCAGAGAGCGCTCGCACGGCTGCTCGACGGACACGATCTCTCGCGGGACGAGGCGCGCGGCGTCATGGGCTCGATCATGAGCGGCGAGGCAACCTCGGCACAGATCGCCGGTTTCCTGATCGCGCTGCGGGCGAAGGGCGAAACCGCGGATGAAATCGCCGGCTGCGCCGAGGCGATGCGCGAGCACGCGGTGGCAGTGCGGCCGCGGCGCGAGGACCTCGTCGACACGGCGGGCACAGGCGGCGACGGTGCGAGGACGATCAACATCTCGACCGCCGCGGCCCTCGTGGCGGCGGCAGCGGGTGCAGGCGTGGCGAAGCACGGCAACCGCGCCGTCTCGTCCGCGTCGGGCTCGGCCGACGTGCTCGAAGCCCTCGGCTTCAACCTCGAACTGGGCGCAGAAAGTGTCGCGAGGTCGATCGACGAGCTCGGCTTCGGCTTTCTCTTCGCGCCGACGCATCATCCGGCGATGAGGCACGCCGCGCCGGTGCGGCGCGAGCTGGCGGCGCGTACCGTCTTCAACGTACTCGGCCCGCTCACGAACCCGGCCGGCGCGCGTGCCCAGGTGCTGGGCGTTTAC
Source organism: Actinomycetota bacterium (assembly GCA_005888315.1). GTDB lineage: Bacteria > Actinomycetota > Thermoleophilia > Gaiellales > Gaiellaceae > 13-2-20CM-68-14. The sequence goes on from VAWH01000066.1 coordinate 37,647, forward strand.
GCGCCCGAGCTGGTGCGGACGATCGCAGAGGTGCTCTTGCAGCTCGGGGCGCGCCACGCCTTCGTCGTCCACGGGGCCGGCGGAATCGACGAGCTCTCTCCGGCGGGTCCCAACTTCGTCTGCGAGGTGGTGGACGACAGCGTGCGGACGCGGAACATCGACCCGCTCGAGTTCGGCTTGGAGCGGTGCGATCCCGGCGAGCTGCGGGGCGGCTCACCCGAGGAGAACGCGGCGGCGATCCGCGCGGTCTTCGCGGGGGAGAACGGCGGCCGCCGGAGCGCGATCCTGCTCAACGCCGCCGGCGCGATCGCGGCCGGCGGACACGCCGAGGACCTGCGCGAGGGACTCGAGCTTGCGCGCGAGGCGGTCGACTCGGGCGCTGCGGCCGCGCGGCTCGACGAGCTAATCGCCTTCACGCAGAGCGGCCAGGTGGTGGCGGAGTGAGCCGCTTTCGCGATGCACTCGCAGCGCCGGGCCTCGCGGCGATCGCCGAGGTCAAGCGGCGTTCGCCCTCGGCCGGCGAGCTGCGCCCAGACGCCGACCCGGCCGTGCTGGCGGCGCAGTTCGCAAGGGCGGGAGCCGCCGCTGTCTCGATCCTCGTCGACGAGCGCTTCGGCGGCTCGGTCGAGGATCTGCGCGCGGCGCGATCGGCAACCTCGGCGCCGCTGCTCGCGAAGGGCTTCTTCCACGAGGAGGCGCAACTGAACGGCCTGAGCCGGGCGGGCGCGGACGCCGTGCTCCTGCTCCTGCGCGACCTCGACGACCGGCGCGCGGCGGCGATGCTCGCGCGCGCCGAAGAGCTTGGCCTCGACGCGCTCGTCGAGGCCCATGACGCGGACGAGCTTGCGCGCGCCGTCGAGCTCGGCGCCGAGGTGATCGGCATCAACGCTCGAGATCTCGACACGTTCGCGGTCGACCGTGGCGCGGCGCTCGAGCTGGTCGCGCAAGCCGCCGACTTGGCGGCGGCGCCTGAAGGTCGTGCGGGCTCTGCCCGCGCGACCGCTTCGCATCTTTCCCGCGACCGCCTGATCGTCGCCGAAAGCGGGGTCGCCGCCCGCGCCCACGGCGCTGCGGCGGAGCTGGCCGGCGCCGACGCGATCCTCGTCGGCTCGGCGCTGATGCGCGCGCCGGACCCCGCCGCCAAACTGCGCGAGCTGCTGGGGCGTCCGCTTGTCAAGATCTGCGGCCTGACTCGGGAGGAGGACGTCGCAGTCGCCGCGGCGGCCGGCGCCGACCTGGCCGGCTTCATCCTCGCCCGCGAGACTCCCCGGCGCGCTCCGTCGGTCCTCCCGGTTCCGGACGCCATGCTCTCGGTCGCCGTCTACGTCGGCGAGCGCGGCGACGCGGACAGCGATCTGGCGCAGCTCTATCCGCGCGAGAACGGTCATCGGGGGCGTGACGGCGTGCTCCTCCGCGGCGACCGGCAGGTCGCGCGGGTGGTCGATCGCGCCTGGCATCAGGAGGACCCGGAGCACATCGAGCGCGCCCGCGCCGCCGAGGGGCGGATCGTGCTCGCCGGCGGGCTCACGCCGGAGAACGTCGGCGAGGCGGTCGCGGCCGTGCGGCCGTGGGCGGTCGACGCGAGCTCGAGTCTCGAAACCGAGCCCGGGATCAAGGATCACGAGCGGGTGCACGCATTCGTGGAGGCCGCGCGATAACCGCGGTCGGCCGCACCTACGGCGAGTACGGCGGGCGCTACGTTCCCGAGACCCTGGTCCCGGCCCTCGACGAGCTCGGGGCCGGCTGGCGCGAGGCGCTCGCCCATCCTCCGTTCGGGGACGAGCTGGAGGCGCTCGGGCGCTCCTACGGCGGCCGCCCCACGCCGCTGACGCTTGCCGAACGCTTCGCGCCCGGAAAGCGCCTCTACCTGAAGCGCGAGGACTTGCTCCACACCGGCGCGCACAAGCTCAACAACGCGCTCGGCCAGGCCCTGCTCGCGCGGCGGCTCGGGAAGCGCCGAATCGTCGCCGAGACGGGCGCCGGCCAACACGGCGTCGCGACCGCGACGGTCTGTGCGCGGTTCGGCTTCGAGTGCGTCGTCTACATGGGCGCCGAAGACATGATCCGGCAGGCGCCGAACGTCGAGCGGATGGGCCTACTCGGCGCCGAGGTACGCCCGGTCGAGTTCGGGACGCAGACGCTGAAAGAGGCGACGAGCGAAGCGATCCGCGACTGGATCACGAACGTCGAGACGACCCACTACCTGATCGGCTCGTGTGTCGGCCCGGCGCCGTACCCCGAGATCGTGCGCGAGCTGCAGGCCGTGATCGGCCGGGAGGCGCGTGAGCAGATCCTCGCTGCCGAGGGGCGCCTGCCAGAGGTCGCGATCGCCTGCGTCGGCGGCGGCTCGAATGCGATCGGGCTTTTTGCGGGCTTCCTGGACGACGCCGAGGTCCGGCTCGTCGGGGTCGAGGCCGTCGGGGCGGCCAGCCTCGGCGCCGGCCGCGCTGGCGTCCTCCACGGCTCGCGTTCCTCGCTTCTCGTGGACGACGATGGCCAGGTCCTCGACGCCCACTCGATCTCGGCCGGCCTCGACTACCCCGGCGTCGGCCCCGAGCATGCGTTCCTCCGCGACAGCGGCCGCGCAGAGTACGTCGGCGCGAGCGACGAGGAAGCGCTCGCCTCCTTCCGCCGCCTCGCAGCGACCGAAGGGATCATCCCTGCGCTCGAGCCCTCGCACGCGCTCGCGAAGGCACTCGAGCTGCAGGAAGACCTGGTCCTCGTCTGCCTCTCCGGCCGCGGCGACAAGGACCTGTCCGCGGTCCTGTCCCGTTGAGCCGGCCGCAGCCGGAAACCCGCACCCCCACCCTTATTTGGGTGGGGCCGCTCCCTCCGCCCTCGGCGGATGACGCTACCGAAGAGCCTGTGGCGTGTCTGCAACGGAATTGCGCCAATTCGGTGCCGATCCGTCCACAGCGATGAAGACGCTGGCGATCTACCTGATGTGCGGCGCGGCGACGCCGAAGCTCGCTGAGGCGGCCGTCGAAGGCGGCGCCGACATCGTCGAGCTTGGGTTTCCGTTCTCGGATCCGCTCGCCGACGGCCCCGTGATCCGGCGGGCCGGCGAGCGAGCTCTCGACGAGGGGATGCGCACGGCCGCCTGCCTCGAGTGCCTGGCGGCGACGCGCCGGCGGGTCGAGGTACCCCTGATCCCGATGACCTACGCCTCGCTGCTCGAGGCCTACGGATACGACCGCTTCGCCACCGCAGCGGCCGAGGCGGGTGCGACGAGCCTGATCGTCGCCGACCTTCCTGTCGACGCCGAGCCGGGGCTCCGCCGCGTGCAGCTCGTTGCGCCCACCTCGACCGACGAGCGGATCGCACTCGCGGCCGAGCGGACGGACGGCTGGCTCTACCTCGTCACGGTCACCGGCACGACGGGCGCGCGTGGCGACCTTTCCCCCGCTCTCCGCACCCTCGTCGAGCGCGCCCGCGACCTCACGGGCTTACCGCTCTACGCCGGTTTCGGCATCTCGACCCCCGAGCAGGCGGCCGCGGCGGCGGCGATCGCCGACGGCGTCGTCGTCGGGTCGCGAGCCGTCGAGGTTGCCGCAGATGGACCAGCGGCGCTGCGCGAGTACGTCGCGTCGCTTCGTGAGGCCGTCGATTCGGCACCCCTGGTCAGCTCGTAGCGACGTCGAGCACAGCGGTGCCGCGAACCTCGCCACGACGCAGGCGCTCGAGCCCCTCGTTCGCCTGCTCGAGCGGAAATGCCTCCACGCTCGTCCTCACGGGGACCTGCGGCGCCAGCGCGAGGAACTCCTCGCCGTCACTCCGGGTCAGGTTCGCAACCGACCGCAGCACCCGCTCGCCCCAGAGCAGCTCGTACGGAAAGGCCGGGATGTCCGTCATGTGGATGCCCGCGCAGACGACGGTGCCGCCCTTCGCGAGCGCGCGCAGCGCCGTCGGGACGAGCCCGCCGACGGGAGCGAAGATGATCGCGGCGTCCAGCTCCTCGGGTGGCGCCTCGTCCGATCCTCCCGTCCAGTCGGCACCGAGCTCGCGGGCGAACGCCTGCCCCTCGTCGTCGCCAGGGCGCGTGAAGACGAACACGCGGCGCCCCTCATGCCGCGCAACCTGCGCCACGATGTGCGCCGAGGAGCCGAAGCCGTAGAGGCCGACGCGCTCGGCGTTGCCGGCAATCCGGAGCGACCGGTAGCCGATCAGTCCGGCACAGAGCAGGGGAGCCGCCTCGAGATCGGAATAGTCCTCAGGCAGTGCGAAGCAAAAACGCTCATCGACGACGGTGTATTCGGCGTAGCCGCCGTCCAGGTCGTAGCCCGTGAAGCGTGCTCGGTCGCACAGGTTTTCGCGGCCGGAGCGGCAGAACCGGCACTCGCCGTCCGCCCAGCCGAGCCAGGGGATCCCGACCCGCCGCTCCTCGCCCACGACCGTGCCGACGATCTGGTGGCCGAGCACGAGCGGCAGCTTCGGGTGGGGAAGCTCGCCGTCGAGGATGTGCAGGTCGGTGCGGCAGACGCCGCAGGCGTGGACTCGGACGAGCAACTGGCCGGGAGCCGGTGTCGGCTCCGGCAGCACTGCTCCGTGCAACGGAGCAGTCGCCCGCTCTAGCACCATCGCCCGCATCTCTCTATCGTGCCGGTGGATGCGCGCCCTCGCCTTCACGGCCGCGGTCGCGATCGCGCTCGCCGCTGCGCCCGTCGCGGCCGCCGACATCCTCGGCACGGCGCAAGTGCGGACCGCGGACGGCAAGCTGCTCGCGGCCGCCGGGGACGGCTCGTTCAGGTATCCCGCGGATGGCTCCGTGCTCACGATCGGCAAGGTCGAGGCGACCGAAACGCGCGTCGACCTCGAGGACGTCTCGATGCTCGGGGGCCGCGTCCACGCCGACCGGGTCACGATCCGCCACGGACGCCGCGCCGCGATCTCAGGCCTTGTCGTCCAGGGCCTCCTGCGCGATGCGAGCGCGAACGCGCTCTTCCAGCTCGATACCGGCAGCTATCTGGTCGTCAGCCAGAAGGCGGTGATCGGCAAGAAGACGGGCTACGTCGGCCTGCGGCTGAGCGTTGCCGCCGGCTACCCGGGCGTCGCGCGCGGCGCGCAGGTGCTCGTGGGGCTGCGGGAACGAGGCAGCGAGAGCACGAAGCAGCTGGCGAACCGGGTCGTCACGGCTGCCGGGCCATGGGCGGCGCTCGGCTTCGGCGCGGCACCGTCGATCGCGGGGCTACCGGTCGTGACGGAACCGCTTCTCAACGGCATCCTGCCGCCCGCGAACGGGGTCGGCGGCCGCGCGGTCGCGATCGCAGCCCAGTACCTGGGGGTTCCGTATCGCTGGGGCGGCGCGAGCCCGCTCACCGGCTTCGATTGCTCCGGCTTGACGATGTTCGTCTACGCGCAACTCGGGGTCGCCCTCACGCACTACACGGGGGCTCAGCTCCACGAGGGCACGCCCGTGCCCCCGGAGGCGCTGCAGCCCGGCGACCTCGTCTTCTTCGACGCCGGCGCCTTCGGGATCCCCGGCCACGAAGGCATGTACGTCGGCGGCGGGCTCTTCATCCATGC
>VAWH01000106.1 GCA_005888315.1 Actinomycetota bacterium
CGGCATCAGCGTGCGGCGGCGCGAACGCCGATCCCGACGCCGAAGGCTGCAACTCACCAGGATGGTCGCCCGACGGAACGAAGATCGCGTTCGTGAGGTCGCACTCAAACGACGTCGACGGCGAGATCTACACCGTTAACGTAGACGGTACGGGCTTGACGCAGGTCACGCACGCCCCCGGCTCGAATTCGCCCGACTGGGGCACGCACCCGCCGACCGGGTAGACAGATCAGCATGAGCCTTGGCGAGCGGGCGGCTCGATCATCGAGCCGCCCGCTCGCGCCGTGTCGCAGATGTGGGGAAGGCGAGGGATCCCTGGGTATCGTCATCTCGGCTCATGACTGGAAGAGACAACACGCGAATCCATCCCCTCCGATGAAAGTCCTGCTCGTGACGATGTACTTCCCGCCCGCGGGCGGAGGCGGCGTGCAGCGCCCGCTGAAGTTCGCGACCCACCTGCCGAGCTTCGGCATCGAGACGCACGTGCTCGCCCCGGACGACCCGAAGTGGGTGCACCGCGACGAGGAGGCGACGCCGCCGACGCAGGCCTGGGTGCACCGCGCCCGCTATCACGGCCCTCGGGGGCGGATCCCCTCGGAGGACCTGTACGCACTCGAGGGCGTCGACCGGCTTCGCTACCAGGCGGGCGCCGTGTTCCGCCGCTCGCTCGTTCCGGACAAGTCTGTGACGTGGGCGCCGAGCGCGATCCCGGCGGCGATCCGGATCGTCAGGCGCGAGGGAATCGACGCCGTGCTGACCACCTCGCCGCCGAACTCGATCAACCTGATCGGCGCGGCGGTGAAGAAGGCCACCGGCGTCAAGTGGGTCGCCGATCTGCGTGACCCGCTGATCGCCGACGCCGACAACCCGGTCGAGCGGCTGCCGGCGCGGCTGAAGGAGAACGTGCAGCGGGTAGTAGCGCGGCTCGTCGCCTCGCAGGCGGACGCGATCGTGACCGCCTGGGACGGGATCGCCGAGGAGATCCGCGCCTACGGGCCGAAGGTCGGCGTGACAGTGATCCCGAACGGCGCCGACTACGACGATTTCGAAGGGCTCGAATACACGCGATCGCCCGAGCGCTTTCGGATCACCCACACGGGCAGCTTCTTCGGCAAACGCGACCCGAGGCCGTTCCTGACCGCGCTGAAGGAGTCCGGTCTCGAGCACGTCGTTGCGCGCTTCGTTGGCGAGCTGACGAAGCGCGACCGCGATTGGGCCGAGACGCTGGGCCTCGGCGACCGGCTCGAGCTCTTGCCGTTCGGCTCGCGGCGCCGCTCGCTCGCGTACCAGCGCGACTCGGAGGCGCTGCTCCTGCTCCTGCCCCAGGCCGGCGAGCGCGGGACGCCGGTGTTGCCGGGCAAGATCTTCGAGTACCTCGCGGCCGAACGGCCGATCCTCGCAGCCGTGCCGCCGACCGGGGCCGCCGCCAACCTGATCCGCGAGTCCGGCGCCGGGATCGTCGTCGCTCCGGATGACGTTGCGGGCATCCGCGAGGCGCTGGTGGGCCTGGAGGCGCGGTGGCGGGCGGGGCGGCTGAACGGGACGCCGCTTTCCCCGGAGCTCCGCGACCGCATCTCCCGGCGCCGGCGGGTCGAAGAGCTCTCCGAGCTACTGCTCAAAGTCACCTGATGCCGTCGCGCCGCCTGACCGACTTCCTGCTCTTCGCCGCCGTCTTCACGATGAGCTTCGAGAAGCTCTACTGGAACGTCGCCGGCAAGATCAGCCTCTCGGAGGTGCTCTCGATCCTCTTCGTCGGGGCCTACCTGCTGCGCCGTCTCGGCCGTCCGGACGGCTCGCTGCCGCGGACGGCGGGGATCGTGATCGCGTTCTTCGGCGCCTTCCTGTTCGTCTACCTCGTCGGCTTCTACAACCTGGAGACGCACCAGGCACTGACCCAGTTCGGCAAGGGGATCGGCAAGTTCGTCATTCACTTCGCGTTCCTCGCCGCGGCGATCGATTACGTCACTCGCTCGAGCGAGCGGGTCTACTGGCGAATGCTCGTCTGGTTCTGCCTCGGCGTCGCCGTCAACGCGGGCTACGGCGTGCTCCAGCTCGCGGCCGCGCAGGCCGGGCACAACCTCGACGCGATCCTGATCCGGCCGCTGACCGGCCACTCGACCCAGATCAACATCTACGGCGCCGTGGGCGGCTCGAACGTCTACCGCGTCGACGGCCTGACGCCGGACCCCAACCACCTCGGGATCGCGCTGGTCGTGCCGCTGCTCGTGCTCGGCCCGCTGTACCTGCGCTTGGAGCGAAGGCACCCGCTGCGCCTGCCGCTCGCGCTCCTGATCGCGGGGCTGCTCGCAGTCGAGCTGGCGACCCTCTCGCGCAGCGGCTTGCTCGGCCTCGGCGTCGGGTTTCTCGTGCTGCTGATCCCCTACCGGCGCCTGCTCGTCTCGCCGGCGATGCTGGGGCCGCTCGCCCTCGTCGCGGCTGCCGTGGCGTTCGAGATCCACCGGCGGCCGCACTTCTTCCACACCGTGATCGCCTCGCGGCTCCAGCGCGGCGGGCGCTCGACCAGGATCCACTTCCAGATCTACGACTTCATCCCGCAGGTGCTCCACCGGCACCCGTTGTTCGGGCTCGGCTTCAACAACTTCTCCGTCTACTACGAGTTCGTCACCGGCAAGACGAACTGGGGGCCGCACTCGTTCTACGTCGCCCTGGTGGTCGAGACCGGCCTCGTCGGTACGGCTCTCTTCGCCCTCTTCCTCTGGTACGTGTTCCGCCGGCTGCGGGACGCGCGCGCGCTCGGACGGGCGCTGGCGGCGGCGCGCGACCCGCTGGCGGCGCGGGTACGGCCGCTCGCGTGGGGCTTGACGGCCGCGCTGGTCGGGACGATGGCGGCGAACGCCTTCTACCTGACGATGATCACGTTCTACTTCTACGCATTCGTGCTGCTCGCGCTCGCGTTACCGGCCGTCTTCGGACAGCGCCTGCAGGCGGCGCCATGAAGGTGACAGTCCTGACGACTTCCTATCCGCGCACGCGGGAGGACGTCGCGGGCCGCTTCGTCGCGGATGCGGTCGAGCACGTGCGCCGGCGCGGCGTCGAGGTCGAGGTCGTCTCGCCGCTCGTCTTCCGCCATTACGGGATCGCCTACGGCTCCGGCATCGCCGGGAACCTGCGCCGCCGGCCGGCCCGCGTGTTGCTCGTGCCGCTGATGCTGCGCGGACTGCGGCGCGCGGCCCGGCGCGCCTCGCGCGACGCCGACCTCGTGCACGCGCACTGGCTGCCGCTCGGTGGGATCGCGATGCGGCTCGGGCGCCCCTTCGTCGTCCAGCTCTGGGGCACGGACGTCGAGCTGGGGCGGCGGGCGCCGTGGCTCGCCCGCCGGATCCTGCGCCGCGCGCGCCTGACGCTCTGCGCCTCGAACGCGCTCGCCGACGCTGCCCGCGAGCTCGGCGCGGGCGAGGTGCGCGTGATCGGGAGCGGCGTCGAGGTGCCGCCGACCGTCGGCGAGGAGGCCACGCCGCCCGAGGTGCTCTACGCGGGCCGGCTCTCGGCCGAGAAGGGAATCCTCGATCTGCTCGCGGCCGCGGACAACGGAATGAAGCTGACGATCGCCGGCGACGGACCGCTGCGCGAACGGGTTCCGGGGGCGCTCGGCTTCGTCCCTCACGACGAGCTCGGGCCCCTGTACGACCGTGCCGCCGTCGTCGCCGTGCCGTCGCGCCGCGAGGGCTTCGGCGTCGCCTGCGCGGAGGCGATGGCGCACGGGCGGCCGGTCGTCGCCGCCGCGGTCGGCGGCCTGCTCGACCTGGTCGTGGACGAGGAGACGGGCCTGCTCGTGCCACCCGGGGACGTCGGGGCGTTGCGCAAGGCGCTGCGGCGACAGCTGCGTGCCCGCCTCGGCGCGAATGCCCGCCGGCGCGCCCAGGAGACGCTCTCGTGGGAGCGCGTCACCGACCGGACGCTTGCGGCCTACGAGGAGGCGATCGCATGAGGCGTCGCTTGCGATGCCGACACGGAGGTCGCGGCGGCTTTGCCGCTGCGACCGTCCAAACCCGGCTAATGGTGGCGCCAGCGCGGAACGACTGGCAGGGCCCCGAATGAGGCCGGCGGTCGTCTTCGGCCAGCTCCACGCCGGCCTGGCGCTGACGCGGGCGCTCGGCCGTGAAGGCGTCCCCGTGCACGGGATCGCGGTCGACGAGCGCGAGTTCGGGCTTCGCTCGCGGTACCTCACTGGCAAAGGCCTCGTCCGATCGGACGAGGACGTGCTCGAGCTCCTCCGCCGCTTTCCGGAGCGTCCGGTGCTGTTCCCCGAGCGCGACGAGAACGTCGCCTTCGTGCTGCGAAACTGGGACGCCGTCCACGAGCTCGCCGACGTGCCGCTCCCCGACGACCCCGAGATCGTCGTCCGCTTGCGTCGCAAGGAGCGGCTGCCGGTCGAGGGCGCCGCCGCGGGCGTTGCCGCGCCGGCAACGGTGCTCGCGCGCGACGAGGAGACGATTCGCTCGGCCGGCCTGCAGCCGCCGCTCCTCGTCAAGCCGGCGGAAGGCCAGGAGTTCGCGCTCGCGTTCGGCGAGAAGGCGGTCGTCGCGCTCGACGCCGACGCCGCTGTCGCCGCCTGGCGCCGCGCGCACGAGCATGGCTTCGACACGATCGTCCAGGAGTTGATCCCCGAGTCGCACGATTTCGTCTTCTCGCTACTCACCTACATCGGCCGGGAAGGCGAGCCGCTGGCGAGCGTTACCGGGCGGAAGGTCCGCCAGGGCCCGCTCCGCTTCGGCACGAGCGCCGTCTTCGAGGCCCGGCGCGAGCCGGAGGTCGAGGAGCAGGGGCTGCGGCTGCTCCGGCACGTCGGCTACAAGGGCTTCGCCCACGTCGAGCTCGTCCGCGACCCGCGGGACGCCGAGCTGAAGCTCGTCGAGGTGAACACGCGCCTGCCGGTCTGGGCCGGCGTCGCCATGGGCCGCGAGTTCAACCTGGCCCGGATCGCCTACGACGACCTCGCCGGCCGCCCCGCTCGCGCGAACGGCGCGCCTCCCGACGGTGTCTCCTGGATCTACATGGCGAAGGACGTCTGGGTCTCGGCCCAGATGGCCCGCCGGCGCGAGCTCCGGCCCCGGGAGTTCCTCTCCCACTACCTGCGCCGCAACAAGGTCCGCGCGGTTTTCGCGGCCGACGACCCACTGCCCGCGCTCGCGAGCCTGGGCTACCTCCGCTCGCGAATCTGATGCGAATCGCGATCGTCGATCCGCTCAGCTACACGCCGCCCTACGACGACGGGCTCGCGGCGGCGCTTGCACGTCGCGGTCACGACGTGACCCTGCTGGCCGGGCCCTTCCTGCACGGCGCGGTGCCGGAGCCCGTCGGCTACGACCGCGAGGAGGTCTTTCTGCCGATGACCGGCCGCCTCTTCCGACCGCACCCGCGTGCGCGCCTGCGTCTACTGCTCAAGGGCGTCGAATACCTGCCGAGCGCGAGGCGCCTGCTGGGCCGGCTTGAGGCGCTCGCTCCCGACCTCGTGCACGTCCAGTGGCTGCCTCGGCCGGAGCTCGACCGGCGCTGGGTGCGCCGGCTCCGCGCTCCTTCAGTCCTGACCGCGCACGACGTCGTCCCGCGGCGCGCCCGCGCCCGCGCCGTCTGGCCGGGGCTGCTCGGCTGGTTCGGCCGGGTCGTCGTGCACTCCGAGCGCGCCGTCGAGCAGCTCGCCGAGCTCGGCGTCGAGGCTCGGCGGATCCCGCACCCGGTCTTCGAGGCTCGTCGCGAGTTGTCGCCGCCGAGCGGCCGGACGCTGCTCTTCTTCGGTCTCCTGCGCGAGTACAAGGGGCTCGACCTGCTCGTCCGGGCGCTCGTGGACGTTCCCGAGGCGCGGCTCGTCGTCGCCGGCGATCCGCTCGACCCCGTTGAGCCCGTCCTGGCCCTGGCGACGGAACTCGGCGTCGCAGACCGGATCGATTGGCGCCTGCGCTTTGTGCCGGAAGAAGAGGTCGTGACGCTGATGGAGGGTGCGGCTGCGGTCGTGCTCCCGTACCGACAGCACGATTCCTCGGGCGTCCTCGCGACGGCGATCGGCTACGGTCGGCCCGTCGTGGTCACCGATGTGGGCTCGCTCGGAGAGATCGTCCGCGAGTTCGGCGCCGGCAAGGTCGCCCCGCCCGACGACGCGGCTGCGCTCGCGCAGGCGTGCAACGAGCTCTTGCTGGGCTCCGGCGAGCTGGACCGCGCCGCCGCAGGCGCACGGGCGGCCGCGGCGGCACTGACGTGGGACGCGGCCGCGGCGGCTCACGAGCGGCTCTATGAGGAGATCGCGTGACGCGAGTGGTCAAGGCCGTGGCGGACCGCGCCGCCGCCGCGGTGCTACTGCTTCTGTTCTCGCCGTTCCTGTTCACGATCGTGCTCTGGATCTGGCTCGACGACGGCCGGCCGGCGCTGCTCTCGCAGGAGCGCGCCGGCAAGGACGGCGTCCCGTTCAGGATGCTGAAGTTCCGGACGATGGTGCGCGACGCGCTCGAGGCCGGCCGCCGCCTCGGCCTCGAGGATCCGTGGGGCGTGCTGCCTGACGATCCCCGCATCACGCGCAGCGGCCGCTTCCTCCGCCGGACCAGTCTCGACGAGCTCCCCCAGCTCTGGAACGTGCTTCGCGGCGAGATGAGCCTCGTCGGGCCGCGCCCGGATGTCGTCGACCAGGTCGCGAACTACCGGCCCGCGGAGCGGCGCCGCCTCGACGTCCTGCCGGGCATCACAGGCCTCGCCCAGGTGGAAGGACGTGACGAGATTCCCTGGGAAGAGCGTTTCCAGCTCGACGCGTTCTACGTCGAGAACTGGTCGCTCCGGCTCGACGCCCGGATCCTGGTGCGGACGTTCACGGAACTCGGTCGTCCGGAGCCGAAGCCGGTCGAGGACCGCCTGAACGCCGAGCGCGCCAAGGCGGCGAAAGGCCGGTGAGCGCGGCGGTCGGGCGGCGCGAGCTGGCGGAGGTCGAGCCGGCCGCCTGGGACGAGCTGCTCGGCGTGCTCGAACTTGCGGATGCTTACCTGCTGCGCGAGTACGTGGAGGGCGCGGCCTTGCTCGACGCGGGCCGACCGACCTTCCTGCACCTGGCGGCGCCGGGCGGGCACGTCGTCTTCGCCTGCCTTGTGCGCGAGGTTCCGGGCGGCGGCTTCGACGTGACCACTCCCTACGGCTACGGCGGGCCGGTCGCCGTCGGCGAGCAACCTCCGGTCGAGCGCTTCTACGAGCTCTACGAGCGCTGGTGCTCGGACGGCGGCATCGTGACGAGCTTCGTCCGCTTTCACCCGTTGTTCGCGAACCACCACCAGGCGCCGCCCCCGTTTCGGGTCGAGCTCCTGGCGTCGACGATCGGCTGGCGGCTCGAGGCGGGGGGCGACCTGCTCGCCGGGATGCATCCGAAGCACCGCAACGTCGTCCGCAAGGCGGGCGCGTCCGGCGCGGTCGTCACGGCGGACGCAGGGCCCGGTGACCTGGCGCCCTTCGTCGAGCTCTACGAGGAGA
>VAWH01000105.1 GCA_005888315.1 Actinomycetota bacterium
CTTCGCTCTTCGCGCCTCAGTGAACAACCTCCTTGTCAATTACAGCTAGACGCACAGACGCACAGACGCACGGACGCACAGACGCAACAGGGGCTGTCCACCTCTGTTGCGTCTGTGCGTCTATGCGTCTGTGCGTCTAGTTTGTTGCCGGTCCTACTATCTTTGCCCTCATGCCGGCACCCTCCGGTGAGCGCACGACTTTGTCGCGCGATCTCGCGGACTTCCTGATCGAGCTTTCGATCGCGCTGCACAAGCACGCCATGTATCCCGAGGGCCATCCGTCGCTCGCGCCCGCGGCGGCTGGGGTGACGCGGCGCGCCGAGCTGTTGCTCGAGGACCGTACCACGCTCTCGCTGGGCGTTGCCCGACAACAGCTGGTGATCGAGGGCGTCGCGACCGATCCCAAGCACCCGGTGCTGGCGGAGCTCGCCGCTCGACTACACCGTCACCACCTCGGAGCCGTGACGTTCCGGCGGGGGGTCGAGACGGCCGAGGTGGCGAGCGTCCTGAAGACGCTGGCTGTGGACGCCGAGCGCAGCGGGCAACCGCTCGGACTGGGCGCGCCGGAGCGGTTACGCGCCTGGGCGCACGCCCAGCTGCATCCCCTCACGTACGAGCGGCTCGAGCTGGTGGAAGAAGACGCTCCCGCATCCGAGCGCGGGGCGCGTGCCGCCCAGCTCTGGGTCGGTCTGGCCCGAGCCGCCCTCACGGCGCAAGCCGGGAACGACGACCAGCCGACGCCAACGGAACCGGCCGTCATCGCCCGGGCGATCGACGAGCACCCCAGGACGGACGCCGCGGCTTACGATCAAGTCATCGTCGGTTATCTGCTGCAGATCGCCGAGGAGTTGAAGACCGCCGGCAGCGCGGATGCCGTGGCGCTGCGGCGCCGCACGTCGCGGCTGATCCGCGCCCTCAAGCCGGAAACGCTGCGGCGGCTGGTGGACATGGGCGGCGACTTCACCCAGCGGCGCAAGTTCGTGCACGACGCGACCGACGGTATGGCGGTCGACGCGGTGCTCGAGATCGTCCGGGCCGCCGCGGATTCGTCGCACCAGACGATCTCGCACTCGCTGGTGCGGATGCTCTCCAAGCTGGCCGCGCACGCGGAGGGGGGCGCGCCCGAGGTGCGGCCCCAGGCGGACGCCGCGTTGCGCGACCAGGTGCGCCGGCTGCTCGAGGGCTGGACGCTCACGGACCCGAACCCGGACGCGTATGGCGCCGCGCTGCAGCGCATGGCCCGGGCGGCGCCGGCGCGCGCCGCGACCGGGGGCGAATACGCGACCGAGCCGGATCGCATCGTCGCCATGGCGCTCGAGGTGGACACCGTCAACGCGCACGTGCTCGGCGCGGCGGATCGCGTGGCGCAGGAGGGGCGGCTCGGCCAGCTGCTCGATGCGCTGGCCGAAGTCCCCGAGTCGCAAGGGGCCGCGTCCCAGGTGTGGGCGCGCCTCGCCACTGCGGACGTCGTCCGACAGCTCGCCATGCGCGAGCCGGTGGATTTTAAGACGTTGGAGCGGCTGGTGCCCCGGGTGGGGCTCCTGGCGGCGGCTCCGCTGCTGGATGCGCTTGCCGCGGCGGAGGCGCGTGGGGTGCGCCGCGGCCTGCTCGCCCAGCTCGCCAGGATGGGGCCGGAGATCGCTCCGGTCGTAATCCCGCGGCTCGAGGACTCACGCTGGTACGTCACCCGTAACATGCTCGCGCTGCTGGAGGACCTGTCGCCGCTCCCGCCGGGGTTTTCCGCGGCGGCCTACTTGCGCCACGCGGACGCCCGCGTGCGCTGGCAGGCGGTGAAGGTTCAGGTGAAGCTTCCCGCCGCGCGCGACGAGGCGCTGGCGCTCGGTCTCCAGGATCACGATCCCCGCACGCTGCGGCTGGCACTCGGTCTGGCAGTGGCACTCCAGAGCTGCCCGGACAGCGCGGTACCGGTGTTGACCGGACGCGCCACGGAGCGCGCGCTGCCGCCCGACGTGCGGACGCTCGCGGTGCGCGCCCTGGGCCACGCCCGGGCGCCGGCGGCGCTCACGACGCTGCTGCGGCTGGCCTCGACCGGCCGGACACTGTTCGGACGGGAGAAACTGCCGCCCAAGTCCCCGGAACTGTTGGCCGCCTTGGCCGGGCTCGCGAGCGGGTGGCAACAGGATCCGCGGGCGCGTGCGCTGTTGCGTCGGGCCGCGGGTTCGAGCGACCCAGACATCCGGGCTGCGGCAGACACGGGCGAGCGGCGGAGCGCGTCCTGACCGGCCCCGCGGGTTTCCTGTCGGCGTTCGCGCACGCCCTCGCGGCGATGACCCTGTACGGCGCAGGGCATCCCGCGCGCGAGCGCGCGATCGACGACGCGTTCCAGGAGCTGCACGACCTCCAGTCCGCGGCGCCCCATGCGCTGTTCACCTTCCTGGGCGATGAGATCGTGTTCGGGAACCTGCCGGTGCGTGAGCTCAAGGCGTGGGATTGGTCCCGCCGCCTCGCCCAGGCCGGCATCCAGCGGCTCGAGTTCGCCGATCGCGTGAGCCGCGAGGAATTCGAAGGGTTCCTGGACGACGTGCTGGCCCGCTTGACGCTCTCCGCGATCGACACGTCGGAGACGCATCAGCTGCGCCGCTCGAGCATCCGCTTCGGGTCGGTGGGCGTGAAGGGCGACGCCGGGCAGGCCGAGCCGGCGGTCGCGACGGCGACGATCAGCTACTCGCTGGGTGAAGAGGCCGACACGGTCCGCTGGTTTCAGGACGCGGTGAAGTCCCAAGGCGTGGTACCGCTCACCGAGGCGGAGGCCGTGGTGCGGTCCCTGTCGATCGCGATGCACAGCGACCGCCAACTCGTGATCCCGCTGCTGCAGCTCAAGGAGTTCGACCAGTACACGACCACTCACTCCATGAACGTCGCGGTGTTGACCATGGCGCTGGCGGAGCACCTGGGGTTGGGAGCGCGGGACGTGCGGGCCTTCGGCATCGCCGGCCTGCTGCACGACATCGGCAAGGTCACGATCCCGCTCGACGTGCTCACCAAACCCGGTCGCTTCACGGACGAGGAGCGCGCGCTCATGAACCAGCATCCGGTGGAAGGCGCCCGCATCATCCTCAAGTCGGAGGAGCAGCTCGAGCTGCCCGCCGTGGTGGCCTACGAGCATCACATCATGTTGAACGGCGGGGGCTACCCGGTCATGCGGTTCCGGCGCGACTGCCACCACGCGAGCAAGCTGGTGCACGTGTGCGACGTGTACGACGCGCTGCGGACCAACCGCCCCTACCGGGAGGCATGGCCACAAGACAAGACGCTGGCGTACGTGCGCGATCGGGCGGGGGTCGAGTTCGATCCCGAGCTGGCCGGAGCCTTCGTGCGGATGATGCAGCAGTGGGCGCCGAAGCTGGCGGTGATGACCGACGAGCGGACGCCGGTGCGCGCCGCGGGGACCTGAGCCACCGTCATGCTGCGCTTCTCCGCCCTCCTGCTGTTGTTCGGACTCGGGCCCCGCCTCGCCGCTCAGGCCACCCCCCCGCGGCACGCCCGCCTCGAGGGAAAGTGGCAAGCGAAGGCTGAGGACGAGATCCGCGACATCATGGTCCGCAGCGACAGCTCGGCGCAGTTCGGCGACCAGGTGGCGCGCTGGCGGGTCGTCGGGGACAGCCTGTGGATCACGTTGGGGGACGGCGTCTGGCAGGTGTACGGCATGAAGCTCGGCGGCGACAAGCTGACGCTGTCGGGCGGGGACCTCGAGAAACCGGTGAGCATGCGGCGCGTCGGCCCGCCGACCGTCCGGGCTGACTCCGTGGCCATCCCGCCGCCGCCGGCCGCGACCGAGCGCGCCTGGGACTGACGGCTAACGCAGGTTGTGGATGTCGGCGACCCGCCAGCCGTCCGGCGTCTTGAGGAAGCGAATCGTCTGGCGCAACCGGCTCTCGCTCTGCGCGCCGCCCGGCGCCGGCACGTAGGTGTAGAGCGT
>VAWH01000004.1 GCA_005888315.1 Actinomycetota bacterium
TCCTGCCGCGTGGCGGGACGATCCTCGGGACGACGCGGACGAATCCGTACAAGCTCGAGGGCGGCGTCGAGCGAGTGCGCGAGACGTTCGAGAGCGCAGGCCTTGACGCGCTCGTCGCGATCGGCGGCGAGGACACGCTCGGAGTCGCGACACGCCTGTACGAGGAGCACGATTTTCCCGTCGTCGGCGTCCCCAAGACGATCGACAACGATCTGAACGGGACCGACTACACCTTCGGGTTCGACACGGCGGTTTTCATCGCGACCGAGGCGATCGACCGCCTGCACACGACCGCCGAGTCGCACAACCGCGTCATGGTCGTCGAGGTGATGGGCCGGCATACCGGCTGGATTGCGGTCGTGAGCGGGATCGCCGGCGGCGCCGATGTGATCCTGATCCCCGAGCAGCCGATCTCGATCGACGATGCGTGCGACGACATCCGCCGCCGGCACGAGCGGGGCAAGGACTTCTCGATCGTGGTCGTCTCCGAGGGGTACGAGCTCGAGGGACTCGCCGACGCCGGTGAGCAGGACGAGTTCGGCCACGTCCGGCTGTCCCAGCGCGGCGTCGGCGACGCTCTGGCACGCGAGATCGAGCGGCGAACCGGCTTCGAGACGCGGGTGACAGTGCTCGGGCACGTTCAGCGCGGCGGCTCCCCCACTCCCCGCGACCGCGTGCTCGCCACGCGCTTCGGGTTGAAGGCGGCCGACCTCGCGCACGAGGGAAAGTTCGGGCAGATGGCGTCGCTCCAGGGGGACCGGATCGTCGACGTGCCCCTCAAGGATGCGACCGCCGAGCTGAAGACGGTGCCGCCGGAGTGGTACGACGTCGCGAAGGCCTTCTTCGGTTGATGGGCATCGCCGAACCGAAGCTCCACGGCTGTCCGTCGATGACTGCGCCTTTGCGGCGGGTCCTGCTGCGCGCGCCGAGGGAGGACGACTTGCGGTTCTGGCGCGAGTACGGCTGGCGGGCGGAGCCCCACCCGGCGGGGATCGCGCGCGAGCACGAGGCGCTCTGCGAGCTGCTGGCCGGCGCCGGCGCCGAGGTCGTGCTCGGCGAGGTGCCTGTCGAGGGCGACCCCGACGCCGTCTACGTCTACGACCCCGTGCTGATCGCGGACGAGGGCGCCGTGCTGCTTCGGCCCGGGAAAGACGGCCGACGCGCCGAGCCGGAGGCGCTTGGAATCGATCTGGCGCGCGTTGGTCTCCCGGTCGCCGGAAGCCTCGACGAGCCCGCTCTCGCCGAGGGAGGCGACCTGATCCGGCTCGACGAACGAACGCTGCTCGTCGGCCTCGGCTACCGGACGAACCGGGCTGGTGCCGACGCGCTTGCGGAGCTGACCAGTCTCGACGTCGTCACGTTCGACCTGCCGCACTGGCGCGGCGAGAGCGAGGTCATGCATCTGCTCTCGCTGCTGAGCCCGCTCGCGGACGACCTCGTCGTCGCCTATCCGCCGTTGCTGCCGGCGCGGCTAACCCAACTGCTCGCCGAGCGCGGGATCGAGATCGCCGCCGTGCCGGACGAGGAGTTCGAGTCGATGGGCGCCAACGTGCTGGCACTGGCGCCGCGGGTTGCCCTCGTCGTCGAAGGTAACCCGAGGACACGCCGCCGACTCGAGCGGGCGGGGGTCGAGGTGGTGGCCTACGAGGGCAAGGAGCTGTCGAAGGGCGACGGCGGCCCGACCTGCCTCACCTGCCCGCTGCTTCGCCGGTTCTAGACGTCGGGCGGCGCATCGCCGACCAGGTCGGCCACGCTGCGCGGCTCGACGATGACGCCGTCGAAGCCCGCGCGCTCGAGCGCGCCGACGTCGTCGCGGCTCGAGCCCCGCAGCTCGGCGATCGCGAGCTTCCCGGCCGGCACGTCAGGCAGCAGGTCGAGCACACGCTCGAGCGCTTCCTCGCCATCCGCGTCGGGCGCGGCCAGTACGAAGATCTCGGGGTCGAGCTCCTCGAGTGCCAATTCGAGCTGCTCCTCGTCGTCGATCCGGTAGGCGACCTCACACGCCTCTGAGAGGTGACTGGAGAGCCGGACAAGCGAGTCGACATCCTCACCGACGTCGACAAGGCACGCATCAGCTTCGGGCGGCGGTTCGCCGAGCTGAGAAGGCCACGTCACGAGGACCGGCAGGTTCGTGGCGCCGCGAATCTGCGCGAGCGCGCCGCCATCGCCAGCCGCGACGAGGACGCCCTCCGCGCCCTGCTCCTCGACCCGAGCAGCGTCGTCGGCAGCCGAGACGCGAGCGATCAGCGAGATCCCGTCGCCTTCGGAGATCGCCTGGCTGAAGCGCCGACCGGCATTCACCGGCGCAGATTCTTCACGATTCCGTCACCCACCCGCGCGAAACTCGGCTGTAGGCTCGCGGCGGGGAGGAGGCTGGGTACGCCTTCCGGCCGCGCCAACGGACACGGCCGGTTCAGACACCCATCGGATGCCCTGAGGCGTCGCTTGCGACGCCGGTCTGGAGGCCGCGGCGGCTCTGCGCCAGCGGCCGCACTACACCCGCCTGAGATCCGCCGCGTCAGCAGACCTACACACCCATCGGATGCCAGACCGTCTTCAGCTCCAGGAACCCCGCGATCTCCCACGGGCTCTGCGCGTCGGCGGAGCCGCGGACGATCCGCTTCACGTTGTCGGCGGCCAGCCGCTCGAGCTCGGGCACGTCGCCGTCGGCTCCGGTGACGTCGAGGGCGTTCACGTCCATATGAGCCGCCAGTACGGGCGCGAGCTCGCTCCGAAAACCGGTTAGCAAGTTCGCGATGCCCCCCGGAACGTCGGAGGTCGCCAGCACCTCGGCCAGCTCGATCGCCGCGAGCGGTCGCGACTCGGACGCGACGACGACCGCGCCGTTTCCACCCACCAAGACCGGCGCCAGTCGTGAGACGAGCCCGAGCAGCGGCGGCTCTTCCGGGACCAGGACGCCGACGACGCCGGTCGGCTCCGGCACGGTGAAGTTGAAGTACGGGCCCGCAACCGGGTTCGCCGAGCCGAGTACCTGCGCCAGCTTGTCGGCCCAGCCCGCGTACCAGACGAAGCGATCGACGGCCGCGTGCACCTCGGCCTCGTCCCCAATCAGCTCGGCGAACTCGCCCGTGCGCGCCTCCAGCATCTCGGCGACGCGGTAGAGCACCTGCCCGCGGTTGTACGCGGTCATGCCGGCCCACTTCGGCTGCGCGGCGCGCGCCGCGCGCACCGCGTCTCGCACGTCCTTCCGCGACGCGCGGGCAACGTTCTGGCCTTCCGCCTCGTAGGTGCGCCCCGACTCGGAACGCGGGAACGCACCGCCGATGTAGAGCTTGTAGGTCTTTTTGACCGGCAGCCGGCCTGCGCGCTCAGCCACCGATCACGTCCGCGCTGTCTTCACGAAAGTCGAGGTAGGGCTCGAGGCCGTGCAGCCCGCCTTCGCGGCCGAAGCCCGACTCCTTGTAGCCGCCGAACGGCGACGCCGGATCGAAGCGGTTGTAGGTGTTCGCCCAGATCACGCCGGCCTCGAGCCGCTGCGCCATCCAGAGGATTCGCGAGCCTTTCTCCGTCCAGACGCCTGCTGACAACCCGTACGGCGTGTTGTTCGCCTTCTCGACCGCCTCGTCGGGTGTCCGGAACGTCAAGACCGAGAGCACCGGCCCGAAGATCTCCTCCTGGGCGATCCGATAGCTCTGCGCGACGTTGGTGAAGACGGTCGGCGCAAACCAGTAGCCCTTCTCCGGCAGGCGGCAGGGCGGCTGGTAGATCTCCGCGCCCTCCTCCTCGCCGGCCGCGACCAGTTCCTCGATCTTGTCGAGCTGCTGGCGCGAGTTGATCGCGCCGACGTCGGTGTTCTTGTCAAGGGGGTCGCCGACGCGGAGGGTCGTCAGTCGCCGCTTGAGCTTCTCGAGCAGCGGCTCGTAGATCGACTCCTGGACGAGCAGCCGCGAGCCGGCGCAGCAGACATGACCCTGGTTGAAGTAGATCCCGTTGACGATGCCCTCGACAGCCTGGTCGAGCGCGCAGTCGTCGAAGATGATGTTCGCGGCCTTGCCGCCCAGCTCCAGCGTCAGTTTCTTGCCCGTGCCGGCGAGCTCCCGCTGGATCGCCTTGCCGACCTCGGTCGAGCCCGTGAAGGCGATCTTGTCGACTTCCGACTTGACGAGCGCGGCGCCGGTGGCGCCGTCGCCGGTGACGATGTTGACCACCCCGGGCGGCAGCTCCGCCTGGCGCAGCACGTCGCAGAAGAGCAGCGCCGAGAGCGGCGTCGTCTCGGCGGGCTTCAGCACGACCGTGTTCCCTGCCGCGAGCGCCGGCGCAATCTTCCAGGCCAACATCAGCAGCGGGAAGTTCCAGGGGATGATCTGCCCGGCGACGCCGAGCGGCTGCTGCCGCCGGTGCGGGAACGCGTACTCGAGCTTGTCGGCCCAGCCGGCGTAGTAGAAGAAGTGCGCAGCGGCGAGCGGCACGTCGACGTCGCGCGACTCGCGGATCGGCTTGCCGCCGTTCAGGGACTCGAGCACGGCGAACTCGCGCGAGCGCTCCTGCAGGATTCGGGCGATCCGGAAGAGGTACTTGGCGCGCTCCGCCGGGCTCGCCGCCGACCAGCCGTCGGAAAAGGCCTTGCGCGCCGTCCCGACCGCGAGCGCCACGTCCTCGGGGCCCGCCTGCGGGATCTCCGCGAGCGGCTCCTCGCTGGAGGGGTCGAGCGTCTTGTAGTGCTCGCCCGACCGCGGCTCCACGAACTCGCCGCCGATGAAAAGACCGTAGCGCTCCTCGAGCTTGACGATCTCGCGGGACTCGGGCGCGCTCGCGTACTCCCAGGCGGCAGGGATCGGCGTCCGGTCGCCGCGCTGTTCGAGCTCCGCCATCAGTCGATCGTGAAGTACTCGGGAGACTGGTAACGCCCGGTCTTCTCCTTGCGAATCTGCATCAGGACGTCGTTCAGGAGCGAGGAGGCGCCGAAGCGGAAGAGGTCCGGCGTCAGCCAGTCGAGACCGAGGGTCTCGTGGACGAGCACGAGCGTCTGCACCGCCTGCTTCGCGTTGCGGATCCCCCCGGCGGGCTTCATGCCGACCCGGCGGCCGGTCTCCTCGAAGACGTCCCGGATCGCCTCGAGCATCACCAGCGTCACCGGGAGCGTCGCCGAGGACGACAGCTTCCCGGTCGAAGTCTTGATGAAGTCCGCACCCGCGGCGATCGCGAGCAACGAGGCGCGGCGGACGTTGTCGTACGTGCCGAGCTCGCCGACCTCGAGGATCACCTTGAGGTGCGTTTCAGCGACCGCCTCCTTCACCTGGACGATCTCGTCGTAGACCTTCGCGTACCGACCGGCGAGGAAGGCGCCGCGGTCGATCACCATGTCGACCTCGTCGGCGCCAAGCTCGACCACCCGCCTGGCCTCGGCGACCTTGAGATCGATAGGGCTCTGGCCCGATGGGAAGGCGGTGGCGACGGAGGCGACCTTGACACCGCTGCCGGCGACCCGTTCCCGCGCCGTCTGGACGAGGTTGGGGTAGACGCAGACGGCCGCGACGGAGGGAACGCTCGCGTCCGACGGATCGGGGCGCACGGCCTTCGAGGCCAGCGCGGCGACCTTGCCGGGCGTGTCGGCCCCCTCGAGCGTGGTCAGGTCCATCATCCGAACGGCGAGATCGAGGGCGAATAGCTTCGCCTCGCGCTTGATCGAGCGGCGGGAGAGGTCTGTCGCGCGCGCCTCGACCGCGACCTGGTCGACGGAGCCGATGCGGGGCAATCTGGGCTCGAGCGGAAGCTCGAAGCCCGTGGGGAGGGCCGGCGCCTGCGCCATGTGGTGAGTGTAGCCCTCGTAAGGCGGGCAAACGCATCGCCGTGGAGGAGATTCGCGTCTCGAGCTGGGCCGAGCTGCAGGAGCAGGTCTTCGCCGATTCCTGGCAGCCGGAGCTGCGGCGATTCCGCTCGAACTTCCCCTTTCGGGGCCGAAATGACGCCGCCGAAGCGTGATCCCGGGGCGAGCTGAAGTGGGAGGTGCGCGACAAGCTCGACCAGGCGAACACCACGGAGCGTGTGCTCTCTCGGGGACTGGACGGCCTCTCGCGCGGGCCGGCGCGTTACTACGCACCGCGCGGTGAGTGACGCATCCAGACGTTCGGCTCGACATACCGGCCCAGATCGGCTTCGCAGTCGATCTCGATCGGCACGAGCGCGCCGGGCAGTACGTACGACCCGGTCTCCGGGAATGGCATCTCGGTCCAGATCTCCCACTCGCCGACCTTGCCCTCGACCGTCATCGACCGCTCGGCGATCCCGAGCACGTCGCCGCCCAGCCGCTCGTGGACGCGGAGCCAGGGGTCGAACAGCCGGCCGTCGTCCCGGCGCCACGTCGCATAGCTCTCGATCGCGGTCAGCGGATAGATCTCCTTCAGTGTCGGACGGACGGGGGCGATCAGCGCCTGGAGGCCGGCTGTTGCGGCAGCCGAGCGCATGGCGTCGATCACGAGCGAGCTCAGCCGCCGGCCGCGGGCGGCTGGATCCAGAACAGCGACGATGGCGCAGAGCGTGTCGGCCTCGCCGTCCGCGAGTGCCGCTCCTTGCTCGACCGCGTCGTCAACCCCGCCGGGCAGTCCGGCCGCGGTCCCGTCCCAGCGGACGGGCATCGTCTGGCCCCGGCCGAGCATCCGTTCGCTGTCGGCGTCGAAGAGGACGAGTTGGAACTGCGGGAAGCGTTCTCGCATCACATGCCAGAGCCGGTTGCAGTTCGCGTGGTGGATGAACTCGGGCCATGGATCAGCGATCTCGCCGACCCGCGCAGCGAGATCCGGTCGCGCGGCATAGGTCGCGGCTTCGGCCCGCATCAGATCCCGAGCCGCTCGAGCATCGCCGCGTCGCGTCGCCATTTCGGCCGTGTCTTGACCTGGAGCTCGAGGAAGATCTGCCGGCCGAGCAGCGCCTCGATCTCCGGACGGGCGCGCGTGCCGATCTGCTTGATCACCGAGCCGCCCCGACCGACCACGATCTGCTTCTGGGACTCGGTCTCGACGAAAACGGTCGCGTGGACGACCTTCTCGGTCAGCTCGTCGACCTCGACCGAGATCGCGTGCGGAACCTCGTCGCGAGTGAGCTGGAGGGCCTTCTCCCGGATCAGCTCTCCGATGTGCAGCTCGACGATCAGGTCACTTCGCTGGTCGGCCGGGTAGTAGAGCGGGCCTTCCGGGAGCAAGCCGACGAGCTCGTCGCGGAGCTCGCCGATGCCGTCGCCGGTCACGGCGCTGACCGGATGCAGCGCGCGGAACGCGCCGAGCTGCGAGGCGGTCTGCATCTGCGAAGCGATGTGGCCCGGCTTCAGCCGGTCGACCTTGTTGAGGGCGATCACGACCGGCGTCCCGAGCGAGAAGACGCGCTCGGCGATGAAGCGGTCGCCGGCGCCGATCCGCTCGCGTGCCGAGAGGACGAAAAGGACCGCATCGACCTCCTCGAAGGACTGGTCGACCGTCCGCTGCATGCGTTCCGTCAGGGCGTCCCGCGGCCGCTGGAAGCCGGGCAGGTCGGCGAGCACGAGCTGGTAGTCGTCGCCGTTCGCAATCCCGAAAATCCGCTGCCGGGTCGTCTGCGGCTTCTCGGAGACGATCGCGACCTTCCCCCCGCAGAGCGCGTTCACAAGCGTGGACTTGCCGACGTTCGGCCGCCCCGCGACGGCGACGAACCCGCTCTTCATCGCGGGCTCGGGGCGAACCGCTGCGTGCGCCCACCCCCGGGGGTGGGGTCAAAACGACGGTCCCAGCGACAACGATAAAGGTCGAGGGCGCGCGGATCTGCGACGTGACCGTGCCGGAGTGTGACGCGACCGTGCCGATTCGTCACGCCGGCAGGTCCCACGCTTCCGGGAGCAGGTCGCCGGGGGTGAACGAGACGACCTCGCCGCCCGCTCTCGGAAACGTCACCCGCCCGAGGCGAAACTCGTGCAACCACTGTCGGCAACCGCCGCACGGGGAGGCCGTGATCGCGATCTCGACCAGGTCGCCCGGCCCGCAGCCGTCGACGACCGCGCACGCGATCGCCGTTCGCTCGGCGCAGATTCCGAGCGGGTACGCGGCGTTCTCGACGTTGACGCCCTCGTAGATCCGCCCGCTGCGGGCCCGCACCGCAGCGCCGACGAGGTAGTTCGAGTAGGGCGCATAGGCACGTCCCGCGGCCGCCTGCGCCCGCGCAAGCAAGTCGTCGCTCACGAGAAGAGCTGGAAGACGGCGAGAGTGACGAGCGCGCCGAGGAGGCCGCCGTAGGCGACCTCGACCGTGGAGTGAACGCCTGCCTCAATCCGCGTCTGCGCGACGAGAAACGCCATCAGCAGAGCGATCGACGAGATCAAAAAGCGGTGTTGGGCGCCGACGACGTAGGTCGCGGCCATCCAGCCCGCGAAGGCGAGCGCGGCGTGCCCGGACGGCAGACCACCGCGAAGGGGCGTGCCCCGGCCGGTGTATGCCTTCGTCGCGATCACGACCAGGATCGTGAGGACGAGCGCGATCAGGGTCACGTTGGCGGGCGCGTCGCGCAGCCGGTCGAGGAGGCGCGTGCTCCGCTCCGCGACCTCGCCCGAGAAGACGAGGTAGCCGATCGCGACCGCGTTCACCGTCGCGATCAGAACGGCGCCCGCGGCGACGTCTTTCGCGAGCTTCGCAAGCGGGTCGAACGAGGTCGTAGCGACGTCGATCGCCTGCTCGAGCGCGGAGTTGATCATTTCGGCGATGAAGACGAAGGCGATCGCGAGCAGCAGCGCGATCAGCTCGAGCTTCGAAACCCCGACCCAGACGGCGGCGACGAGCACGACGATCGAGACGGCGAAGTGCACCCGCATGTTCCGGTGGGTGCGCAGCACATGGATGATCCCCTCGACCGCGAAGTTGAAGCTGTCGAGGACCGAGGGCGCCCGCCCCAGCGGCCTACGGACCCGCTCCTGCTGGCCGGCGCCGTCACCGTTGCCTCGCAGCCGGGTGCGCGGCGTCGTCAGGCGCGCCACGACTGCTCCTTCGTCTCCATCTCGGGCCCGTGCTCGTAGCCGAGCAGGTGCAGGAGACCGTGCACGAGCGGCTTTCTCCAAGCCTCGCCGACAACCTGCGGGCACAGAACCGCGTCGCCGAGCTGGCGCGGCAGGCCAGGGGCCAGGCGCTCCCGGCCGTCGATCGGAAACGAGAGCACGTCGGTCGGTTCGTCGACGCCGAGGTGCTCGCGCTTCAGCGTCCGCATCTCATCGGGGCCGACGAACAGGAGGCCAAGCTCCCCCTCGTCGACACCTTCCGCCTCGAGCACGCTGCGGGCGAGGGCGCTTGCACCTTCCTCGTCGATGGCCACGCCACTGCGATTCGAGACCTCGACCGCGATCACGCCCCTATCTGCTCCGCCCGGTGCCCGTCTCCTCCGCGTGCAGCCGGTACGCCTCGACGATTCGCTGGACGAGCTTGTGGCGCACGACGTCTTCGTGCCCGAAGCGGACGAAGGCGACGCCGTCCAGCGAGCCGAGGATGTCCTGAACCTGGATCAGGCCCGAGGCCTGGTCGCGCGGCAGGTCGACCTGGGTGACGTCGCCGGTGACGACGACCTTGGAGCCGAACCCGAGACGGGTGAGAAACATCTGCATCTGCTCGGGGCTGGTGTTCTGGGCCTCGTCGAGGATGATGAACGAGTCGTTCAGCGTCCGCCCGCGCATGAAGGCGAGCGGCGCCACTTCGATCA
This sequence comes from Actinomycetota bacterium, assembly GCA_005888315.1. Classification (GTDB taxonomy): domain Bacteria; phylum Actinomycetota; class Thermoleophilia; order Gaiellales; family Gaiellaceae; genus 13-2-20CM-68-14. Next base: position 9,667 of record VAWH01000004.1, read on the forward strand.
CGCCCTTCTCCATGTGCGCCGTCAAGCGATCCGGCTCGAGCATGTCGTAGAGCGCATCGAACAGCGGCCGCAGGTACGGATCGACTTTTTCCAGCAGCGTGCCAGGCAGGAAGCCGAGACGCTCGCCGGCCTCGACCGCGGGCCGCGTCAGGATGATCCGGCCGACCTCACGGTTCGAGAGGGCCGCGACCGCGAGCGCCATCGCGAGGTAGGTCTTGCCCGTGCCGGCCGGGCCGATTCCGAACGTGACGGTGTGGCTGCGGATCGAGTCGACGTACCGCTTCTGCGTCACGGTTTTCGGAGCGATCTTCTTGCCGCGATGGCGCCAGACGACGTCGTCGAAGACCTCGCGGATGTCCTCGGTCTGCTCGAGCGCCGACAGGACCGCGTCGACCGTGGTCGGGCTGATCTCGTGACCGCCCTCGACCAGCTCGGCGAGCTCGTCGACCACGGCCCGGGCTTGCTCGACGTGGGGCTCGTCACCCTCGATCGTGAGCCGGTTTCCGCGCAGCATGATCGTGCAGCGGAGACGGTCCCGCAGCGCGCCGAGGACGCCGTCGCCGATCGTGGCGATCTCGGCGGCGACTTCGTTGGAGACGGAGAAAACCTCCTGCACCGAGCCTCAGTGTAGGGACCGGGCGGGCGCTTCGGCCCTGCCGCGGCAGCCCGGCGTTCGTGCCAGCAACTCCCCGCGGTCGGCGTAAAAGTTGCGCAATCGTCACACGGCGTCACACACGTGTAGCTCGTTCGCCGATAGCGTCGGGGACGAGGGAGGAGGGTGAAGCCCCACCCATAGGCTACGGCTCCTGGGATCACGCGCGCGCGCCAAACTAGAGCGCCGCGGCACGGGGAGCGGCCGGGCCGAAGCCTCGCGGCTCAGGCGAGCTTTTCGCGCACGAGCTGGCTGACGACCGAGCCGTCTGCACGGCCGGAGACTTGCGGCATCACGTCCGCCATGACGCGACCGAGATCGCGGATGCTCGTGGCGCCAACCTCCGCGATCGCGTCGTCGATGATCTCCTCGAGTTCGTCCTCGGAGAGAGGCGCCGGCATGAACTCCTCGAGGACGGCCAGTTCCTGCTCTTCGCCCGCCGCCTGCTCCTCGCGGCCGCCCCCGCGGAAGGCCTCCGCGGCCTCGAGTCGGCGCTTGCGCTCGCGCTGGAGCACCTGCAGCTCCTCGTCATCGTGGAGCGGCCGCTGGAGCTCCTTCTCGGCCGAGCGCAGGCTGGACAGGATCAGGCGCAGCGCGTCCCGCCGCGTCTCGTCGCGCGCGACCATCGCCTGCTTGAGCTCCTCCTCGAGACGCACGATTAGGCTCACGGCAACCCCTTGGCGCGCCCGCCGAGCACGTGCCAGTGCAGATGGAAGACCGTTTGGCCCGCCCCGGCGCCGACGTTGACGACCACCCGGTAATCCTCGAGCCCAACCTCGCGAGCCGTATCGGTGACGAATTCCAGCATTCGCTTTGCCTCGTCGGCCTCGAACTCGCCGATCTCCCGGAAGCTTGCGACGTGCCGCTCAGGAATCACGAGCAGGTGGACGTCGGCGCGCGGGTTGATGTCCTCGATCGCGACGAAGCCGGCCGCCCCGCGCACGTGGTCGCCCTCCTTGAAGAGCCGGCAGAAGAGGCAGCTGTCAGGCAGCGACGATGCCCTCCTCCGAGACTGCCGCGGCGCGGACCCGCGCCAGCTCCCCGACCGGCGCGTCGACCAACCACGGCGAGTAGTCGTCGCCGTACCCGCGCCCCGGCCGGTCGACGAGAACGACATCCTCGGTGCCGAGCTTCGAGCGCCAACGCTCGAGGCATGCCTCGTGCGAGAGGGCGCGGAGACGGGCACTCCGCTCCTTCTTGACCGCCGGCGGGACAGTGTCCTCGGCAGCGGTGCGGGTGCCCGGACGCGGTGAATACGGGAACACGTGCACCTTCGTGATCCGAGCGTCGCGGACGAGCCGAAGCGTCCTGCGGAAGGCGAGCTCGTCCTCGGCGGGAAAGCCGACGATCACGTCCGTGGTCAGGTTGAAGTCCTCGAGTCGTTCCAAGCGTCGCAGGTAGGTTGCGCCGTCGTAGCGGCGGGCCATGGCGCGGAGGACGCGGTCGTCGCCGGACTGGAGCGGCACATGCAGATGACGCGCCAGGGTCGGAATCTCGCGCAGCGCCGTAACGAGCTCGTCGTTCACATGATTGACCTCGATCGACGAGAGCCGCAGCCGCGCAAGACCGGGCGTCGCACCCGCCTCACGTAGCAGGCGGGCGAGCGTGTACCCGGCCTCGCGGTCGCGATAACAGCCGAGGTTGATGCCGGTCAGCACCACCTCGCGGTGGCCTTGTGCGACGCGGCGCCGAATCTCGGCGAGCACGGCCTGCGCGGGGCGACTGCGGGAGCGGCCCCGCACGAGCGGGACTACACAGAAGTTGCACGAGAAGCTACAGCCGTCCTGCACCTTGACGAAGGCGCGAACGCGGTCGAGCCGCGCCTCGCTCTGAACACAGCCGATCGCGCCGACGTCGCCCGCCACGAACGCGGGCGTCTGCTCGCTCGGCCGCCCGACGATATTGACGTTCGCCGGCATGCCGGCGAACGCTTCCCCGCCGAGATTGGCTCCGCAGCCGGTCACGTAAACGCGGTCGTGTGTGCGGGCCGCACGCGCGACGGCATGCCGAGACTTGCGCACCGCCTCGTGGGTGACGCAACAGGTGTTGACGACCGCGACCTCCGCGGCCTGCGACTCGACGTGGCCGTCGGCGAGCAGTCGCTCGCGCACCTGCTGCGCGTCTGTCTGCGAGACCTTGCAGCCAAGAAAGCGGATCGAGAAGCTCGCCACGGCGCGGGATGCTACTCGGGAGCGTGCAGATCGGCCGCCCAGCCGTCGAGCCTCCGGCGGCCGACCGCGCGAAAGCCCGGCAGTCGCGGGACGTGCGGCTCGAAGTAGCCGGAGGTGACGAGCAGACCGCAGCTCAGCCGTGGCGCCACGGCGGCGACGAGCTCCTCGCTGATGTTCGCGACGGCGGCATCGGCGTTCGGCAGCGCGTCGAGGCGCGCGTCGACGCGCCTGAAGTCGAGCTCGAAGCCGTTCGCGGCGGCGTTTGCCCGCGCCGCCTCGATGGCGTGCGGATCACGGTCGAGCCCGACGACCGGGGCAAAGCCGAGCTTCGCGGCGGCGATCGCGATCACGCCGGAGCCGCAGCCGACGTCGAGCAGAGAGCCCGGCTCGAGCTCGCTGACGAGCTCGAGACAAAGCCGTGTCGTCGGATGCGCACCCGTTCCGAAGGCGCGCCCGGGGTCGATCGTGATCGAATCCGCGTGCTGCGGAGCGCGCTCCCACGGCGGCACGATCCAGAGGCGGCCCGCGCGCACAGGCCGATGAAAGTGCTTCCAGCGTTCCTCCCATCCTGCCGGCACGTCCTTGGCGGCCACCGCCCCGAAGACGGCGGACATGCGCGCCTCGCCGCCTGCGTCGGTGTAGGCCGAGAGCACGAATTCGTCGCCGCGCTCGGCTTCCTCGAAACCCTCCGGAAACAGGGCCAGCATCTCCGCCCGGGCGGACTCGGCCGCTTCGCCGTCGACGGTGATGGAGACGCGCCGCAGGCCGATCAGCGGAACGCGCTCTTCAGCTTCTCGAAGAACCCCTCGTCCGCCCGGTAGGTCTCCTCGTCCGTCGAGCGTGCGAACTCCCCGAGCAGCCGACGCTGCTCGTCGGTCAGCCGGCGCGGTACGGCGACGTTGACGAGGACGCGCTGGTCGCCGCGG
>VAWH01000104.1:0-4447 GCA_005888315.1 Actinomycetota bacterium
CGCGTAGCGCAGCGTGATGCCCGGACTCGGCGCCGTCTGGCCCGCCACCGTCAGGTAGGGACTCGTGATGTAGATGTCGTCCGAGAGGTCGATCATCCCGCCGACCTCGAAGATCACCGCCCGCGGCCCCGTCGCCTCCAGCGCCGCCCGTAACGACCCCGCCCCCGCGTCGTTGAGGTTCGTCACCCGCAGGATCGCCCCGCCCCGCCCCGCCGCCGTCGTCGTCCCAAACCCCGCCGCCCCCGGAAAAACCGGCAAAGCGCCCGCGCCGGGCCGCGCGACATCCTGCCCGCGGCACGCGCTCGTCAGGAAACAGCCGACGAGCACGCTGCGCCACCCCGTCATCCCAAACCCGCGCCATGCCTTGGTCACATCGGCCTCCCAGGTGAAGCCGCAACCCGCACTGTCGAATAGTGCCAGGTCGCCCGGCCCGCAGCGGTGCCCGACATCACGCGCTGACCGCCGCCCATGGCGCCACCAGCCGCCCTGCGGGCCGGTCTCAAAATAGGCCAACCCTAGTGTGGCAACAACGTTACACCTTGTACGTGGCAGCCTCCGTCCCATCCTCGGCCACCCATGCGAAGTCGTGCCACCCCAGCCACTTCCTGCAGCGGCGACCGGCACGAAACGTGAACAGCGGCTCAAGTCATGCGAGCTCGCCCTGACGGGATGACGATCCGCCCACGCTCCGTGGGATCCGAGCCTCGGGGGAGCGGCGCCGGACTCACGTCGCGAACCGTGAGCGGCTTGCTTTGGACGGCGTGGGGCAAGGGAGGTCACGCTCTCCTACAAGTGGCGGTGGTGGTCGTCCTTGCCCGCCTGCTGCGCCCGGCGGATTTCGGAGTCGTGAGCGCGGCCCTGGTCGTGATCGGCTTCTCGGCGATTTTCTCGGAAATCGGGCTGGGACCGGCACTGGTGCAGCGCACCGAGCTCGAAACCCGGCACCTCCAAGCGGCCTTCAGTGCCTCCTTCTTGTTCGGCCTCGTGCTGGCCGGCATCGTTGCGCTGGGGGCGCCGCTGCTAGCCGATTTCCTTCGAATGCCGCCGGTCGTCCCCGTACTCCGAGCGCTCGCATGGCTGTTTCCGCTCAACAGCCTCGCCGTCGTGCCGGAAGCGCTGATGCGCCGCCAGCTGCGATTCCGCTGGCTCGCGAACCTCGAGGTGCTGAGTTACGGCGCCGGATACGGACTGGTCGGCACCGTCCTGGCCATGCGGGGCTTCGGCGTCTGGGCCCTCGTGGCCGGGAACTTCGCTCAGTCCCTGCTCCGGCTTATCGTGTTGCTGATTGCCCAAGGGCGGCCACCGGTGGGCGTGCTGCCGGAGGGACGTGCGCTCAGGGATCTGATGTACTTCGGCAGCGGCCACACTGTGGCGAGGGTCGCGCACTACTGGGCGCTACAAGGCGACAACCTCGTCGTCGGTCGCTGGCTCGGCCCCGCCGCGCTCGGCCTCTATGGCCGCGCGTACACCTTGATGGCGACGCCGGCCGCTCTGTTCGGTGAGATTCTCGACAACGTCCTGTTTCCGGTGATGGCACTGGTGCAAGGGGAGCAGCAGCGCTTGGCCCTGGCCTATCGGCGCGGCATCGCCTTGATCGCCTTGATCATGCTGCCCGCGAGTGCGCTCTTGTGCGTCACGGCCCCCGAAATTGTGGGCGTGGTCCTCGGCCCCCGCTGGACCGGGGCAGTCGCGGCGCTGCAGATCCTCGGCGCCGGCTTGCTGTTTCGCACGAGTCACAAGATGAGCGACTCCATCGCTCGCGCGACAGGCGCCGTATACCGACGTGCCTGGCGCCAGGGGGTCTATGCGGCGCTCGTCATCGGCGGTGCCTGGGTGGGGCAACACTGGGGAATCGCCGGCGTCGCCTACGCGGTGCTGGTCGCCTTGACGATCAATTTCCTGCTCATGGCGCAGCTCGGCTTGAGGCTGTCCGGCCTGCAGTGGAGAAGTTTCTGGAGCGCGCACCTGCCGGCGCTCAATCTTGCCGTCGCTTCGGGGGCCGCTGCGTGGGCCGTGGCCGGGGCGCTGCGGCATGCCGACCTTCCGGCTGCGAGCGTGCTCGTCGCTACGCTCGGCATCACGCTCGGGTGGGCGCTGCTGCTCGTCCGGTACGCACCCGGGTGGTTCCTAGGCCAAGAGGGATTGTGGATGCTCGAGACGCTGCGCACCCGGGCGCCGTTCGCACGCGGCTCCGCGAGTCGGCCCATGGCCGCCGAGCTCCGGTGACGACTCGAGGGCCATGGCGATGACGGCGCCGCGCGCCGGGTCCCTGCGTAGGTCGCTCGGTCCCGAGCGACATGCCGCCGAGGCCCCGTCGCCTCGTGCGCCCGGAACTCCGCTGATTCTGGAGTTCGTCGGGCTACCGGGAGCCGGGAAGACGACCATCGCAGAACAGCTCATGGCGAGACTCCAGTCCAGGGGCATTGTCTGCGCCGACCGGCAGGTCGTGTTTCCGGGCAGCCCGAGCCGCGCCGTACGCTACGCCAAGCTGGCCGCCTTCGCAGCGCGACATCCAGGGGTCCTCCTCTCGAGCCTCGCCTACGCCCTGGCCGTGCGGCCGTTGACGTCTGAGCGGATGCGGTGCGCGCTCACGCTGCTGATCTGGGTACACCGCCTCAAGCTGTCTCGGACGCGACGCTTTCCGCTCGTGCTTCTTCATGAGGGCCTGGTCCACAACGCCTGGTGCGTGCTGCTCCGCGGCGAACTTCGCAGCGACTTGGTCCAACGGGCGGCGCTCCGGAGCGCGCTGTCGTCGGTCGGGCTGCCCTTCGCGTTCGTGTATCTCGACGTGGGGCTGGACGTGGCCATCGAGAGGGTCGGGAGCCGGTCGACGACACCGCTGTTCAACCGGAGCAACCGCCCAGAGTCCGAGCGCCTGCTGGTCGCTCACGGGCCTCACCTCAAGCGGATCTTCGATCATGCGCTGGAGATCACGCAGGCCCCTCATCTCCGGGTCGATGCCAACCGGCCGATGGAAGACGTGTACGACGACGTCGCGAGCTTCGTCGACCGACTGGCCGAAGAACGCGGCGTGGCTGGCTGCTCGTGAGACCGGGCGCACCGGACCGGTCGATGCCGGAGCGTGATTACGACCTGCACGGTATCGTGGGCATCCGCCTCGTCGATGCCGCACCCGCACAGGCCGAGGCGGTCGCGTTGCAGATCGGCGTCTCGGACGGCCCGCTGCGGCGAGCGCCCGACATCGTGATCCGGTTCGTGGATCGCGTGCCCGCCCTGGCGGGGATCCCCTTCGCGGACATCGGTGGGACGTGCGAGATCACCTGCGACCGCGCGGCGTCGCAAGTCCCCCTCCTCGTGCCCATCGTCAATTTGACCGCCCTCGGAAAAGGGTACCTGCCGTTGCATGCGTCGGCGTTCGGTATGAGCGGAGGGGGCGCCATCGCCGCCGGGGCGTCGAGGGGAGGAAAGACGGGGACCCTGCTGGCGTTCATGGCTCACGGCGCCTCATACATCGGTGATGACTGGGTCTATGTCGCGCCCGACAGAGCCACCGTGTTCGGATTGCCGGGAGTGATGGAGGTGCGACACGCGTATCTCCAGGCGCTCCCACAATACCGCGCGCGACTAGACCCGCGCGAACGCTGGCGGCTCCGGGCCCTCTCGCTGGTGGAGCGAGTGGACCGCGGCATCCCGGACGGCGGGCGTCGCCCCGCTCTCGGCGCCGCGCTCCGACACCGGGTCCGGGCGGCGTTGGCGCAACGTCTCTTCACGCACGTAGCGCCGCAGCAGCTCTTTGGCGCCGCGGCCTGCCCGGGAACGGGCACCGTGAACACCGTGTTCGTGCTCTTCAGGCACGACGCGCCGGACGTCACAATGGCGCTCCAGGATGCCGTTCGGCACTTGATGTTTTCGCTCCGGCACGAGTGGCAGGAGCTGGTGTCCTCTTATCTACAATCCCGGATTGCCGCGCCCGGCGCGTGCAATGAGCTGTTGGAGGCTCACGAGGCGCGACTGCATGAGGCCCTCGCGCACGCCCTGGTAGGCAAGGATACCTACGCCGTCGGACACCCCTCGCCCGTCCCGATCACCAAGATGTACGACACGCTGCGTCGGCTGCTCCCGGACCAGCCCATCTACTCCACCGGCGCCGTCGGATGCGCCACCCCCGTGGCCTATCGGCCTTCGACCTGAGCGGCATACTGGAACAGCCACAGCTCGAGGTTGGTGTAGCCGGTGGCGGGATCGATGCCGTTGGGATTGGCGGGCAGGGTGAGGGCCCGGGTGGTGGGCGTCAAGACCGGCCACCCGCCCACATCGGTCTGGCTGTTGCGAAGCTGCCCCGTGTGCGTCTGCTCCTCGGTGAAGAGGCGCAGGTCGACCGCGTCCCGATCCGCCGGCCGCGCGCCGGCCGTCGCCCGCACCCACGCCTCCACCTGGCTGCTCGGCAGAATCGTCAGGCCCGCGAGCGACACGGGCGGCGTCGTCA
>VAWH01000104.1:4480-5181 GCA_005888315.1 Actinomycetota bacterium
CCCACGTCGTCCGCCAGATAGACCGCCGTGCCCGATGGAATCGGGCTTACGATCGATACGATCCATGGATCCGTCGTACTCGGCCCTGCGATCATCACGTTCCCTACCGTACTGGACGTGAGCGGCCCGCTGCCATCATAGTCCGAGAACGTGATGGCATCTTGCCCCGGATCGTAGAGCAGGTTGTTCACCACCACCGTCCCCGTCGCCCCTTTGGCATACGGGTTTCGCTCATCGGAGTGCGCGAACATGTTACCGAGCACCGTGACGTTGGTGCTGTAGTCCCCGATCAGCAAGTTGTAGTTCTGCCCGCGCGCGTCCCACAGCGGCTCCGCGATGATCGAATGGCTGATGGTCACGTCATGCAGGGCGTACCACGTGCTCATGTTCTTGTCCGTGTTCCAGCTCAACGACACATGGTCGATCACGACGTTGTAGGGAGGCGTGTTCTGGTTCTGAATCTGGATGCCGTCGCGCTGACCGAGCGAGGACGGCGTCACCAGATCCCCAACCCGGATGCGGAGGTGTTGGACGAGTACGTCGTGCGTCTGGATCTGCAGCCCCGCGTAGCGCAGCGTGATGCCCGGACTCGGCGCCGTCTGGCCCGCCACCGTCAGGTAGGGACTCGTGATGTAGATGTCGTCCGAGAGGTCGATCATCCCGCCGACCTCGAAGATCACCGCCCGCGGCCCCGTCGCCTC
>VAWH01000005.1 GCA_005888315.1 Actinomycetota bacterium
CTTTTTCGCCCCCCAGGGCACGCTCTATTCAGCCTCCACTCGCTTGGTGCTCGACACGGCGGATCCGGCTACTCGGCAGGAGTCCGGCGTCATCGCCGACACCGCAAAGGCGATCGTCACGAGTCCGTCGCTGGCGCAAAATGCTTTGCGCGAGGCGGGCGTAGAGCGCGGCGATCCAGGCGCCTTCGCGAGGAAGCATGTATCGGTCGCGGCGCTCGGGACCTCGGGCGTCTTGCAGCTCTCGGTCACCGACCGCAACCGCCAAGTTGCCGCTTCTGTTGCCAACGCACTCGCGGCTTCCCTGATCCGAACGCGTCTCGACGTCACGAATGGAGAAACGCAGCAGGTCCTCGCAGACCTGGACCGGCGAACCGCAGCGCTCAGCGAAAAGATCTCGAAGGCTGACGAGTCGGTCAACACGCTCAGCCTGCAAATGGCGACAGCGTCCACGGCTGAGGCTGCGAATGGTCTCCGCGACAAGCGCAACGAGGCTGCCCGCAGCCGCGACTTCCTTGCCGAGCAACGAGGGGTGCTCGAGTCAGAACGTGTCAGCTTGCTCTCGACCAGCGCGCTGCGACCCAAGCCTTCGATCATCAGCCCGGCAACGCCTCCGGCGAATGCGGAGTCCTCCCACCGGCTCTCGTACCTGATCCTGGGCGCGCTCCTCGGCTTCGTCGCCGGAATGGGATTGGCGGGAGCGATCGAAGCGTTCCGGCCGACCTTGGTCGGGAGCGACGCGCTCGCCGGCGAGCTCGACGCAGCGTTGCTCGGGACACTGCCGTCCGCGGCAGCGACCGACGCGACGGCCACGGACATCGGCGTGCGGCTGCGGCTCGCCGCGGAGGCAGCAGGAGTGGAAAACGTCGGCCTGCTCGCGGCGGGCCCGGACGTCGATCTGGGGAGCTTGGCGGAATCTTTGACCGCTGCTCAACCCGCGCCCGCGGGTGGGCGGCGCAAGACGGGTAGCTCGAATCGCAATGGCCACCAGCGCAATGGCCACCAAGCCGGCGTCGCGATTCGACCCTTCAGCCCGTCAGTGAGCAACGGCAGTAGGCCTTCCGGTCTCGTCTTGGTCGCTCCGAGCGTGCTGAAGAAGACAGAACTCGTCGACGCCAGTCAGTTCTTGAAAGTGGCGAACCTGCCACTACTCGGCGTGATCGCGTACGGAACGCCGGGTTTCGATTGGCGCGAGTTCGATTGGCGCGAGTTCCTCGGCAGCGAACGCTCTAGCTCATCCGGTGTGACCGCAGAGTGAGCGTCGCGCGTCCGGAAGCACCGTCGGCGGTGCCGACAACCTCTTATTGGGCAGTGCCCCTGTCGGACATTGCGATCGACGAAGAGGTCGAGCAGGCTGTCGCCGAGGTGGTCCGCTCCGGCTGGTGGAGCATGGGCCCCCGCGTCCAAGAGTTCGAGACCGAGTTCGGTCGCATGTGTGGCGCGAAGGCCGCGTTCGCGGTCTCGAACGGTACGACCGCACTACACCTGGCGCTGCTCGCAGTCGGCTGCTCCGCGGGCGACGAGGTCATCGTTCCTTCCCTGAACTTCGTCGCCGCCGCGAACACGATCGTCCATGTGGGTGCGACGCCGGTCTTTTGCGACATCCAGGGCACGCACGACCTGAACCTCGATGTGAGCAGTGTCGAAGCCGCGATCACGCCTGCCACGCGAGCCATCGTCGTGCTGCACTACGGCGGCCATCCGTGCGCAATGGACGAGATCGTTGAGCTTGCGGCGCAACACGGCATCGCCGTAATCGAGGATGCGGCGCACGCACCCGGTGCACGCTGGCGAGGAGGAATGTGCGGGACGCTCGGCGACGTCGGCTGTTTCAGCTTCTTTTCGAACAAGAACCTGCCAGTCGGTGAAGGCGGGATGGTCGTAACGGACAGCGAAGCGCTGGCCGACCGGATCCGGCTGCTCCGGTCGCACGGAATGACAAAGCTGACGTGGGACCGCCACCGTGGCCACGCGCACAGTTACGACGTCCTCGTACCGGGATTCAACTACCGGCTCGACGAGATTCGCGCTGCAATCGGGCTCGTCCAGCTCCGCCGCCTCGAGGAGCAGAACGCTGCGCGCGCGCGACTCGTTGCCCAGTACCGAGCGGCCCTTGACGGCGTAGCGGGCATCGAAATGCCCTTCCGTGGCAACGGCGAGAGCCAGTCCGCACACCATCTCGCCGTCATCGTCCTGCCTGAGGAGAGCCGACGGGTCGAATTCCAGAGTCGCCTCGCAGAGGCCGGAATCCAAACGAGCGTCCATTACCCGCCAATCCATAGCTTCTCGGCGTACCGGACGATTACGCATAGGCCTCTGCCCGTCACCGACATGGTGGCGCCGCGGCTCGTCACCCTTCCTCTTTACCCGCACATGGGCGACGACCAGGTCGCCGCCGTGGTGCGTGCCGTGGTCCTGGCTGCGTCTTGACGGCGACAGTTTCTTCTCCGCCAGCGAGGCGACAGGCGGCGCGTCCACGGGCGCTGCGCGTAGCGCACGTGAACGCGAATTTCACGGCCGGAGCGGGCGGCATCACGCTACGCGAGGCGCTGACGCTCGACCCTGACGCATTTTCGAGCACGATTCTCGCGCCGCGCGACGGAACGCTCTTCGGACGCGCCGAGGAGGCCGGGCTCGACGTCGTCAGGCTCGAGCGTATGGGCAGCGGCCGCCGGGTCTCTCCGTCCTCCGAACTCGCCGCCGTCCGCGAGTTGATGGGTCATCTGCGCGCCGGGCGCTTCGACGTGGTGCATACCCACGGCGGAAAATCGGGCGTGCTGGGGAGGCTCGCGGCACGCCGGCTCGGAGTCAGGGCGATCGTCCACACGCTGCACGGCTTCCCTTTCCACGAGTTCCACTCCCCACTTACGCGAACCGCCCTGTGCACGATCGAGCGGAGGCTCGGGCGGATCACGGATTACTTCGTCACCGACGGGACCTTCGTGGCTTCGGAGGCGATACGGCTGAAGATCGCTCCGCCCGACCGCATCCGCGCGCTGATCAGCTCGATCGACATGGTTCCCCCGGTCACGAGCGCTCGCCGCCGCGAGGCGAGAAGGTTGCTCGGCCTGCCGGAGGAGGCGCAGGTCGTGGGAACGGTTGCGCGCCTGGCCGAGCAGAAGTCGCCGCACGACATGGTCGAGGCGTTTGCGGCGCTCACACGACCCAATACCTTCATGGTCTGGGTTGGCGGCGGCGAGTTGCGCAGGAAGACGGAGCAACTGATCCACGCTAAGGGCCTCGGCGACCGCTTCCTGCTCCTCGGCGAACGGAACGACGTCGCACAGCTGCTGCCGGGATTCGATGTCTTTGCCCTCTCGAGCCGCTGGGAAGGCCTGCCTTGCTCGGTCCTCGAGGCGATGACTTGCGGTGTGCCCGTTGTCGCAAGCGCAGTGAATTCGGTCCCCGAAATCGTCATCGCCGGCAGGACCGGCATCGTCACGCGACCGAAGGATCCGCAATCGCTCGCGCGCGGGCTCGCCTACATGCTGGATCACCCGCACGACGCAGCGCGTATGGCTGCGGCCGCGCGCGAACAAATCGCTGAGCAGTTCCAGCCGGACCGCATGGGTGAAGAGCTGAGGGACATCTACGAAACCGCTCTTCGGCTCGCCGCAAAGCGAAGGACGAACGGACAGTGAACGCCGTCCTCGCGTCCGCCGGCGAACACCTCTCCATCAAGTCGTCGCTCGAGTGGGTGAGCGAACTCATCGCGGAGGGGGCGAACCAGGAACTTACTGAAGGCGAGGATCGCGAACCGTCGGTTCGGGTGCATGTCGAGGCAGTCCGGCGGCCGTTTGCGACCCGTGGCTGGGAGCTTTTCGCGCGCGGGGCTTGGCGCCGAGGCGGAGAGGTCGTGATCGAGAACGCCTGCACCGCGGGATTCGACCTACACCTGCGGTGCGCGGGCGATCGTGCCGACTTCACCTATCGATGGCGCCCGCCGGCGCGCGATCGCGCAGCCGCCCACGTGCTTCGTTCGCGGTTCCACCTGCTGGCACGAGCGACGCTGCTCCAGTACCCCGCGCTTTGGCGCGCCGGACTGCGGCGCCGGGCGCCACTCCATGCGTCTGCGTGCGTCTCCGCCGGTTCGGCGGCGATGTTGACGGCGCAGAGCGGAGTCGGACGCTCGACGCTCGTGATGCACGAGCTGGACGCCGGTGGTCGGGCCACGGGAGACAACCTCGCCGTCGGCGACGGCACCACCTTGTGGGGCCTCATCGAGCCGGTTCGCGTCAAGGGCGGGAGCGGACGGCGAATGCCGCACGGCCGGCACGAGAGATCGTTGCCGAACCGTCTGACGTCGGTCGAGCCGGACTGCGTCGTCGTCATCGTGCGCGGCGACGGCCAAGCTCCGTCCCTCTCCCGGTGCGGCTCGCAGGCGGCAGCGAATGCCTTGGTGTCGAGCACGTACATGGCGGGAGAGTTGCGGAGGTACTGGGCGTTCGCAGCAGCGCTCGCCGTCGGTACAGGCGTGGGTCCCGTCCACCCGCCGGTCGAGCCTGTCGCGTCGGAATTCACCGCGAACCTGCCGTGCTTCTCGCTCGGACTGGGTCCCGCACCCGGCGCTCACCTCTTCGATCTGCTCGCGAACGTACAGGCGGCAGCGTGAACGCAACCACGATTCCAGCGGAAGCGTTCGACAGCGCCGCGGTGGACGAGGTTCGGGTCTTCGACAGCGCCGCATCCCCGGCCGATCCCGTTGCGCTGCACGCTCTGCGCCTGGCCGCGGACAGCGCCGATCTTGCCGCTCCGGCGGTCGTCCTGCCCGATTTCCATTTCAAGGCCGACAAGGAGATGCCGTCGAGCATCGCCGTCGCGACCCGCGAGACGATCCGTCCCACCTTTACGTGCTGCTCGCTGAACTGCGGCATGGCGCTCGTTGCGTTGGACCTCGAGCGGCCGCGGCGGGAAGCGATCAGCGACTTCTACACACGAGTCCGCGCCCGATTGCCGTTCCCCCCGACCTATCGCCGTGACCTGAGCGTCGACGAGGTCGTTCGGGCCGCTGCAGACGGAGCCCTCTTCGCGGTCGACAGGTTCGGCGTCGATCCGGCGGCCACCGAACGAATGGAGCACGGCGGCCGGATCGACGCCGACTCGTACGGTGGCGTGGAGCGGATCCGACGCGAGCTGCCGTGGTCGGTCGCCCAGCTCTCTCGGATCCGGTTCGGGACGATCGGGCGGAGCAACCACTTCATCGAGCTTCAGGAAGTCGAGGAGATCTTCGACCGCGAGGCCGCCGCGCTTCTCGGCGTCGAGGCGGGCCAGGTCACGCTCCAGTACCACGGCGGCGGAGGATCGCTGCCCGGGGAACTGGGCGTGCTCTTCGGCCGTCGCAAGCGCTTCCCTCGGGCGCTGCGAATCCAGATGGCACTGCAGAAGCCGCTTTACCACCTCATGAGCGCCCGCTCCCTCGACGAGCTCAAACGGAGACGCGCTCTGTACTTCTCGGGCGGCTTTCCGCCGGTGGAGCGCGCAGGGCCCGAGGGCGAGCGCCTGATGCTCTCGAACGTGATGGCGATGAACTACGGGTTCGCCTTCAGGCTCGCGGCGTTCTCGATCCTGACGCGGCTGGCCGGCGAATCCTTCGGCGCGGTAGGCGCGCGGCTGGTGGTCGACTCGCCGCACAACTCGATCTACGAAGAAGAGGTCGGCGGCGCTCAGGCGATCGTCCATCGCCACAATGCCGCGCGCGCCTACCCGGCGTCTCGAATGGCAGGGCACCCGCTGTTCGGGCGCATCGGACAGCCGCTGCTTCTCCCCGGTACGAACCGAACGTCGTCATTTCTCTGCGTCGCGGGCGAGGGAGCACGTCGCAGCCTTTACTCCGCGCCCCACGGCGCCGGCTCGAACATCAAGAGCTTCGTGGAGCGGGGGCTCTCGCGTTCTGATCCGCAGAAGCGGGTGACGCTGCGCTTCGATTACGCAGGCAACGGCCCGCTCGATGTCGAGCAGCTCGACGACCTTGGCATCGACGACACGCTCTCCGTCCTGATGAGCCATGACATCGTCCGGCCGGTCGCGCGCCTGCGGCCTTTCGCGGTGCTGAATTGAGCGACGTAAGCGTCATCTCCCCCCAACGCTGGCAGGACAACTGGCGGGCGCTGGCTTTGGACGGTGCCGTGCGAGCCGAGCTGCCGCGCTCGGCCGCCCAGCGCGCCGCCTCGCTCGCGGCGATCCGGGAGCTCGAGCCCGGCTCGCCGGTTGTTCTCTCGGCGTCTGCTCCCGGCGCCGTCCGCCGGTGCAGGGCATTCGCGTCGGCGGCCGGGCTCGACCTCGAGCGCGAGTATCTGGCGTTCCCGGCGGCAGCAGCCCCTGCGTATCTCGTCGAGGACGCGCCGGCGACGGTGCGTTTGTTCATTGCGAACTTCATCCTGGCGCCACCTGGTCGCCGCTTCTCGTTGCCGATCAACATCGGCCTCGACGTACTGCGCTTTCTGAAGCCCTGGCGGCTCGTTCGCCTTTTCGCGCCGGGCCGCGTCGTCGTTGCGAGGCGAACGTGATGGCCGTTCCCGCCGTTGCTTCCGCCTCGACAAGCGCAGCCCGCGGCGCCTGCTCGCACACGCCTGTGTGGGACTTCATCGCTGCAACGGGGTTGCGCTCGCTCGTCTCCGCGACCTCCAAGGATCCGAACGCGAAGTTCACCATCTTGCTCGTCTCACCGGAGACTGGGATGCCGGTCCTTGTCGTCAAGGCTCCGACGACGCCTGGAGCCGAACGTGCCGTCGACGCCGAGGCACACGTACTCGCCGAGATTTCGAGCAAGCGCCCCGGGAGCATTGCCAAGACGATCCCGCGCCTCATCGACGTCGTCTCGTTCGAGCAGCGGCGGGCCGCGGTGATGACGGCTCTGCCTGGACAGCCGATGAGCACCGCGTACGCCGGCCGGCGACACACGCGAGTCACTGCCCGCGTCGAGAGCGACTTTGCGGCGGTCGCCGCCTGGCTTGTGGAGTTTCAGCGCGAGACCGTCCAGGGGCCCGCTTCTTTGGAGATGGACACCGACGTGACGGCTCGCTTGCAGGCCCGCTTCTCCGGCGACGCGCTCCTTGCCGGGGACCTTGACCAGCTCGCGCAGATCCACGAACGTCTTCGCGCCAACGAGGTGCCGCGCACGCTTGTGCACGGCGACTTCTGGTTCGGGAACGTCCTCGTATCCGACGGACGCGTCTCCGGCGTCGTCGACTGGGAAGCCTCCGCGGTCTGCGGCGAGCCGGTCCGCGATCTCGTCCGCTTCGCGAACATGTATGCGCTTTATCTCGACCGGAACACGAAGCCGGGTCGCAACGTTGCCGGGCACCCCGGCCTCCGAGCCGGACATTGGGGCGCCGCCCTGGAGTACGCGATCTTCGGGACCGGCTGGTTTCCGACGCTCTACCGGCGTTTCCTCGAGGACGGCCTCATCAGGCTCGGCGCTTCGCCGCAGAGCTGGCGCGATGCCGCGCTCGCGGGGATCGCTGAGGTCTCCGCACTCACCGACCATCACGAGTTTGGGCGCCTCCATCTGGAGCTGTTCCGACGGCTCACGGCATCGGGCGGGAAAAGTTGATCGCGCCGAGACAACTACGAAACGTGCCGCGGACGCCGTCGCGTCACAAGTTCGCCGGCGTCTCCGGTCGATGGATCGCAATCCTGCTCGTGGCCCTCGGCCTGTCGACGGTGCTCGTCGCCGATCGGCTCGTCGGTGATCCGTCGCAGGCGACGCCGACCGTCGCGGCGAGCCCGCAGTTCCTCCTCCATTCCTTGGGCGCCCCGAGCAGCACGGCCGCGCTCGTGCGCCGGCCGGCGCGCGGCGTCACCGTCCGTCTTGGCGATCGCGGCTACAGCGTCGCGGCTCCGCGGGACGGCCGGATCGCTCTCGCCGGCCCTCGATCGATGGGAAGGTGGTCGCGATTCGAGCACGGCGTTTCCCGGCGCACCGGCTACGGGACCGAGACGATCTCGGTCGCCCCCGACCGGACCGAGCAATTCTTGACCGTCTCACGCCGCCAGGGACCGAACACGTGGCGCTGGAAGCTCCGAAGCACGACGCTCGACCCGCGGTTGACCGGCGACGGCGGCATCTCGTTTTCCGCACGGCGCGCTGCTCCGCCGATGAGGCTCGCGCCGGTGCGGATCCTCGATGCCGACGGAGCCGCCATAACACCCGCCGGGCTGCGTTGGGTGCTGCAACGCGCCGATGCGCGGTCATGGTGGCTGGAGCTCCGTCTCGACGACCGGCAGTTGCCGCTGCCATACGTGATCGATCCCGCGGTTGACTACCCGTCGCCGGTCTACCTCTCGAGCACGGCGTCGACCGAGACGGGCTCTTGGCGGCTGGTCACGACCGCACCGTCGGTGGCGAACAGTGCGACCGGCACCGCGCCGGCGCAGGGTGCGACGGGTTACTTCCTGTTCAAGCCCGGCGTCCAGAACACCACTGCCGGCACTCCGAGCGCAACGCCGGTCGGCACCGGTTTCATTCAGGACCTGGCCGGCGGGACGCGTTTCCCTGGCGGCAACTGGAGCTTCTCCCTGAAGACGCAGGTCGCGAGCGCAACGCTCGTGCCTGGTGCGGCGACGCTTGCCATCGGCGTCTGGAAGGGCACCCTCGCGAGCAGCACCTTCAAGCCCACGCAGACACTGCTCACGCCGACGGACGATCCGGCGGCGCAGAACATCCGCGCGTCGCTCGGGGAGACAACTACGACCGTGAACTACTCGTTGCCGACGTTCGGCCTTGCGTCGAACGAGCGGCTGTACGTCGAGATCTGGCGCAAGCAAGCCGCCGGGATCGACTCGTCGGCGTCCGCCGACCGCCAGGTCAACCTGGTAGTCAACGACGGCGCGAGCTTGGTCGCACACCCCGCGGCGGACGACACGCTGCCGGTCAATTCGTTCCAGGCCCTGAACACGACGGGCGCCGTCTACTTCACGAATCCCGGCGGGTCCAGCGCCACCGTCTACTACCGCGGTGCGGGGGCCGGCAGCTTCCGTCTGCAGGACGCGGCCACGGACACAGGCTCAGGCGTCGCGCAGGTGACGTACCCAGCCGTCACGAAGTCCGGCTGGACGCACGCTGCGGAGACCGTCACGTCCGCACCGAGCTATCAGTCCTCAACCTACTCGTGGACAGCCGGTGCAACAGCTTCGCCTGGCGGGCAGGCGATCATCGCCCAGGACCGAGCGGGCAACTCCACGACCGGCTCGCCGGTCACGATCACGAACGACACGACGGCGCCGACGACTCCGTCTCTCGCCCTCACTTCACCGCCGGCCTGGTACGCGACGGCGGCCGTTGCCTTGACGCCCACGGACGGCACCGACGGCGGGTCGGGCGTCGACGTTGCAACGCGCATCTATCAGCGGGACGAAACATCGATCACGAGCGGCAGTTGCAACGCGTTCCCCGGGGCGTGGGCGACGGTGGTCTCCAATCCGGACACGACGGTGCAGAACGGAAGGTGCTACCGCTACCGGCTGCGCGAGTCCGACCGCGTGGGCAACCAGTCCGCAGCGTCGGCCGCCTCGGGGACGGCGAAAGTCGACCTACAGCCGCCCACGCCGCCGTCTCTTGCGTACTCCGCCTTCACGAACGCAAGCGCGTCCGGTTCCACGCTCTACTACCGCCCCGGCGCGAGCGGCAGCTTCACCGTCACGGCGAGTGGATCGACCGACGCTGAATCTGGTGTCTCCGTCTATGTCTTCCCGACGTCTGCAACCTGGACGGTCACCGGCACCGGCGCCGCCCGCACCTATGGGTGGAGCGGGACGCCGACGCCGCCGGGCGCGCTCGGCGTCCACGCCCGCGACGTGGCCGGCAACAACGGGACGGATACGTCGTTCACTCCCACTCCCGATACTGCGCCGCCGGCGACGACCGACAATACCGCCGCAATCGGCTCCGACTGGAAGGCGACGGCCCAGACGGTCACGCTGACGCCGACCGACGCTCTGTCGGGCGTCAAGAACACGTACTACACGATCGACGGGAGCACGCCGACCACGTCGTCCTCGGCGGGCACGAGCGTCTCGCTCGTGAACGACGGTACCTACACGGTCAGGTACTTCTCCGTAGACAACGTCGGCAACGCCGAGCCCATCCAGGTGGCGACCACCAGCATCCGCATCGACAACGGCGGCCCCCCCGAGACGTCGATCACGGCGCACCCGCCAGACCCGACGAACAACCCGTCGCCGAGCTTCTCGTTCGCTTCCTCGAAGCCTGGATCGACGTTCGAGTGCCAGCTCGACTCGGGCCAATATGCTCCGTGCACGTCACCCACGGCGCTCTCGGGCCTGGCAGACGGCCCCCATTCCTTCTCCGTCCGGGCGACGGACGCCGTCGGTCAAACCGATCCGACCCCGGCGACCTACACGTGGACCGTTGACACGACACTCCCGCCGGTCCTGTACGTCGACAATGGCAATCCCTTCTGCACCGACACCCGAACGGGGACGCGGGACGAGCCCTTCTGCACGATCGGAGCGGCTGCCTCGAGGATCAGCCCGGGCCAGACGGTTGAGGTGGCGTCGGGTATCTACCCCGAGTCCGTGACCGTCCCGACCTCTGCGACCGCCGAGGCGCCGATCGTGTTCAGGGCGGCGCTGGGCGCTTCCGTACTGCTGAGCGGCGGGGCGAATGGCTTCGCGCTCTCGAACAAAAGCTGGATCACGATCAGCGGCTTCGAGATCAGTTCTACGACCGGCGTGGGCATCTCGGTCCAGAACTCCTCGAACATCACGATTTCCGACAACCACGTCAGCTACGCCGGGCACCAGGTCAGCGGCCAGACGAAGTCGGGCATCTACTTCAACACCGTCAGAGATTCGAGCGTGACCCGTAACACCGTCGACCACAACACCAGCTACGGGATCTACCTAGCGGGCTCGACGCGCAATCAAATCGCAGGCAATACGAGCTTCAGCAACGCGCAAGGGTTCCAGCGCGCAGCCTCAGGGATCCGGCTCTACAACTCTGTCGCGAACACTGTTTCCTCGAACATCAGCCACGGCAACGAGGACTCGGGCATCGAGTCCTTCACCAGCGCGAACGACAACCTGATCGTGGACAACGTCGTGTACGACAACGGCGACCACGGCATCGACAACTACGCGTCGACGGGCCAGCGGATCATCGCCAACACCGCCTACCACAACGTCACTGCCGGCATCAACGTCGAGGGAGGATCGACCGGGGCGACGGTCGCGAACAACGTCAGCGTCGACAACGGCGTCGCCAGTCCCCGAACGCACAGCGACATCCGCATCGAGGCAGGTTCGACCGACGGCACGACGATGGACTACGACCTCGTCTACCTGACGAGCCCGGACACGCTCTTCATCTGGAACTCCATCACCTACTCATCGCTCGCTGCGTTCAAAGCGGCGACCGGTCAAGAGATGCACGGCATCCAGGCGAATCCGAACTGGGTGAACGTCGCGGGACGCGACTTCCACCTCGTCTCCGGCTCTCCGGCGATCGATTCGGCCAATTCCGGTGCGAGCGGGCAGCCGAGCGCGGACGCCGACGGTACAAGCCGACTCGACGATCCGAGAACTCCGGACACCGGAGTTGGTCTTCGCTCGTACGACGATCGGGGCGCGTACGAGTTCCAGACCGCGGCCCTGGACCACATCGTCATTGCTCCATCGGCGCCGACGATGCAGGCGGGCGGCTCTCAGACGTTCACGACGGAGGGGTTCGATGTCTCCGGCAACTCCTTCGGCGACGTCACCGGCTCGAGCACGTTCACGATCGCACCTGACGGCTCGTGCAGCGCGAACGTCTGTACGGCGACGAGGGCGGGACCCCACACGGTGACGGCGACCGATGCGGGGAAGACCAGCGCTGCGTCGCTGCTGGTCTCGCCCGCCTCGCTCGATCACCTCGTGCTTTCACCCAGCGTCGCCACGATCACCGCGCGCGCGACGATGACTTACGTTGCGCAGGGGCGCGACGTCTACGACAACTCTCTCGGCGACCTCACATCGACCACGACGTTCTCGATCGGTCCGAACGGCTCGTGCACCGGTGCCACCTGCACAGCTTCCACCGCGGGAGCGCACACCGTCACGGGAACGAAATCTGGAAAGACGGGTACCGCCTCCTTGCAGGTGACGGCTTCGGCGCTCGACCACATCGTCATCTCTCCCTCCAGCGCCACCATTACCGCGGGCGGCTCGCGAACCTACTCAGCTCAGGGCTTCGACAGCTCGGGGAACTCGTTGGGCGACGTCACGCCCGGCACGACGTTCTCGATCACGCCGGACGGAACCTGCAGCGGAAACGTCTGCACGGCGACGACCGCCGGCGCTCACACCGTGACCGGCAACAACACCGGTAAGACGAGCAGCGCGGCCCTCGCGGTGAACGCCGGGCCGCTCGACCATCTCGCGCTGTCGCCTACTTCAGGCTCGATCGTTGCGGGAGGCTCGCAGTCCTACACTGCCCAAGGCCGCGATCAGTACGACAACTCGCGGGGAGACGTCACCTCGACGACCACCTTCTCTCTCGCACCCGACGGGACGTGCAGCGGCAACGTCTGCACCGCGACCACCTCCGGCACGCACACCGTGAGCGCTACGAATGGCGGAGCCAGCGGCAGCACGCCTCTCCAGGTCAACGCGGCCGCGGTCGACCACCTTGTCCTCTCCCCGTCGACCTCATCGATCACTATCGGCCAGTCGCAGACGTATTCCAGTGAAGGCTTCGACGCGTACGGCAATTCCCTCGGCGACGTCACGACGACCGCCACGTTCTCGATTGCGCCGGACGGTTCCTGTACCGGCGCGACCTGCACCCCCGCGGCTGTCGGAACGCACACGATCACAGCAAATCTGTCTGGCGCCACAGGGAGCGCGACGCTCGACGCGCAAGAGCCGCCCCCGGTCGATCACATCGTGATCGACCCTGATGGAGCAACGATTGACGCCGGCCAGTCCCGTTCCTATTCGGCCGAGGCGTTCGACGCGGCCGGGAATTCCCTGGGCGACGTTACGTCAAGCACGACCTTCTCCATTTCGCCCGATGGCTCGTGCACCCTCAACGTCTGCACCGCAACGCCGGCCTGGCCTCACACGGTTACCGCTGAGCGAGACGGCAAGACGAGCAGCGCAACGCTGTTCGTGACGCCGGCAGCACTCGACCACATCGTCCTCAGTCCAGACACGACCTCGATCGCCGCGGGCGCATCGGAATCGTTCGAGGCAGAGGGCCGTGACCAGTACGAGAACTCGCTCGGTGACCTGACCTCGGTCGCGAGCTTCTCGATCGCGCCCGACGGCTCCTGCTCCGGGAACACATGCACCGCCTCGGTGGCGGGCGGGCATACCGTGAGCGGCACGTACGCCGGGAAGACCGGGACGGCCTCGATAGGCGTCGCCGCGGGCCCGCTCGACCACCTGACGCTATCGCCGACTTCGGCGGCGATAGCTGCTGGTGGATCGCAAGCCTTCACAGCAGAAGCGCGCGATCAATACGGCAATTCCCTCGGCGACGTAACGGCCGACGCGGTCTTTTCCAATGGATCCTGCATCGGTGCGAGCTGCACAGCCTCGGTCGCAGGAGACCACACGGTCAGCGCCGCGTTCTTCGGCGCTACTGGGGCCGCGTCGCTCCACGTGGTCGCTGGCGACGTCGATCACATCGTCGTCAGCCCGAGCGATGCGACGATCGCGGCAGGTGGTTCGCAGGCATACACCGTCGAAGCCTTCGACGGTGCCGGCAACTCGCTTGGGGATGTGACCGCCGATACATCCTTCTCCGTCTCGCCCGACGGGTCGTGCACAGGCCACATTTGCACGGCCAACGTGGCGGGGCTCCACACCGTCAGTGCGACCGCAGCCGGAAAGACGGCGACCGCCGCCTTGACCATCGGCCCTGCGGCGCTGGACCACCTCGTGCTCTCGCCGTCAACTGCCTCGATCACCTCTGGTGGATCGCAGGCATACACGGCGGCAGGACGTGACCAATACGGCAACTCGCTTGGGGACCTGACGTCGACGACCAGCTTCTCGATCGCGCCGAACGGCTCCTGCAGCGGCGCCACCTGTACCGCCTCCGCTGCCGGCGCGCACATGGTTACCGGCACGAGCGCAGGGAAGACCGGAACCGCATCGCTGCAGGT
>VAWH01000029.1 GCA_005888315.1 Actinomycetota bacterium
GTTCCCGCCAAGCTTTCCGCAATCCCGCTGTTGATGCGGCCTATGCGCCTGGCAGGAATCGAACCTGCGACCTCGCGCTCCGGAGGCGCGCGCTCTATCCCCTGAGCTACAGGCGCGGAGCAGCCAAGTCTAGCTTCGGCTCCGCCGGCGGCTGCAAGACGCGAAGTAGCTCGTTTTCATGCGGGCGCTGGCTTCGGTAGAGGCTCGCCCTCGGTGAGTCCTTCACCGACCGGCGAGCGACGGACTCGCTCTGGCAGTCGCCGCTCGAGCGCGAGACAACCGGCCGCGGCCGCCACGCTGATCGCCGCCGCGAGCGGCCAGACCGCCAGCGGATGCCAGCCGAGCAGCGGCCCGCCGATCGCCGGGCCGAGGATGCTGCCGGCGCTCCACGACATCGAGCCGAGCGCGAAGTAGCGTCCGCGCAGGTGGTCGGGCGCGAGATCGGCGACGAGCGGCGCCTGCGTCGGCCCCTGAAGCGTCTCGCCGAGCCCGAAGGCGAGCGTCGCGCCGACGAAGACGAGCGCAGCCGCCGTTCCCGTCAGCCAGATGCCGCCGCCGAGCACGATCAGCGCTGCCGCCGCGAAAAGCAGGCTCATCAGCGCGAGGGCGCGCATCCGGCGGCGGCCCTCGAGCGCCTTCGAGACCGGCAGCTGGATCAGCACGATCAGCAGCGTGTTCGCGAGCCACATCGTCCCGACCCACCGCTCGCTGACGCCGGCGTAGTTCTTGGCGAACGGCGGCAGCAGCGCGAACACCTCGTAGCCGACAGCGACGAAGAGCACGTTCAGCGCGAGCAGCCAGACGAAGTTGCGGTCGCGCAGCACAGCTCGGTAGCCGACAGCCGTCTCGTGCGGCTCCGGCTCCTGGGGCGCCGGCTCCGGAATCGTGCCCAGTACGGCGATGAAGACGAGGAACGTCGCTGCGTCGAGCACGAACAACGTTGTGAAGCTGCCCGGATGGCGGGTGCTCGCGATCAACCCGCCGACGACTCCGCCCAGGCCGAGCCCCAGGTTCATGCTGATCCGTTGCAGCGCGAAGGCCGAGTGGGTTCGTTCGGCCGGGGTCAGACGCGAGAGCAGCGTCGACTGGCCCGGCCAGAAGCAGGCGGTGCCGGCGCCCTCGAGCGCCAGCAGCGCGAACGCGTGCCAGGCCTCGCGGATCAGCGGGAAGAGGAGGAACGACGCGGCCTGGAGCAGCAGCCCGAGCAGCAGCGTGTTCCGCCCGCCGAAGCGGTCGACGATCGTCCCGGCAGAGAAACCGGCCGCGAGCGCGGCGACGGCGCCGGCCGAGAGCGCCAGGCCCGCGGCGGCGAACGAGATCCCGCGCACGTTGTGCAGGTAGATGACGATGAACGGGAAGACGATCCCGTTGCCGAGCGAGTTGACCACCCCGCCGGCCTGGACGAGCCAGACCTGCCGCGGCAATCGCGGGTCCAGGCTGCGGAGATAGGTCGCCGGCGCCCGCATCGAATCGGTCAAAGGCTAGGCGCTACAGCCGTAGCGGGGTTTAGCGGCCGCGCCGCGCAGCAGGCGGCCGCACCGGCAAAGCCGGCACGGCCTTCAAGCGGCATCGCAAGCGATGCCTTGGCGGCGCGGCTTTTCATGCAGCATCGCAAGCGACGCCGCCGGTCTCATGGAGAAGCCTGACTACGCTACCGGCGTGGAGCTTGCAGCCCGGGCCGTCACCTATCAGCTCGCCGAGACTTTCGTGATCTCGCGCGACTCGAGCGACGAGAGCGAGTCCGTCGTCGTCGAGCTCAGGCATGCCGGCGAGACGGGCTTCGGCGAAGGCACCCCGATCGACCGCTACGAGGAGGACGCCGGCGCGGCGGCGGAGTTCCTCAACGACTGCGGCGAGCTACTCGGCGACGACCCGTTCGCGCTCGACGAGACCCTGGCCGCGTTGCCGGCCGCTCCGCATACACAGGCGGCGCGGGCAGCGCTCGACCACGCACTGCACGACCTCTGCGGCAAGCTGACTGGCCTGCCCGTCTGGCGGCTACTCGGGCTCCGCCGCGAGGGACCGCCCACGTGCTGGACCGTCTGGCTCGGCGATCCGGACGGCATGGCCCGGCGCGCGGAGGGAGCCGCGCCGCGGTTCCGGCGGCTGAAGCTCAAGCTCGGCGGGCGCGACGGCCTCGACCTCGAGCGCGTGCGCGCGGTGCGCTCCGTTACCGACGTGCCGCTGCAGGTGGACGTGAACGAGTATTGGTCGGTCGACGAGGCGATCGAGGCGCTGCCGCAACTCGCCGGGGTCGGGGTCGAGTACTGCGAGCAGCCCTTGCCGGCGGGCGATCCGGGCGGAGCGCAGGTCAAAGCGGCCTCGCCGATCCCGATCTACGTCGACGAGGACTGTCACACGCTCGCCGACGTCGCCGCCTGCGCAGAGCGGGCGCACGGGATCAACATCAAGCTCTCGAAGTCCGGCGGCATCCGCGAGGCGGTCCGGATGGCGCACGCGGCCCGCGCGCTCGGGCTCGGCGTCATGCTCGGCTGCATGACCGAGTCGGGGCTCGGGATCTCGGCGGGCGTTCAGATCGCCAGCCTCTGCGACTTCGTCGACCTCGACGGCAACCTGCTCCTGCTCGACGATCCGTGGCCGGGCGTCGAGTTTCGCGACGGCGTCCAGCTCCCTTCCGACGCACCCGGACTAGGTGTCAAAGCCCGCGAAGCGATACCTGATCCTCGCTGAGGGCAAATCCGCCGACCCGCATTACGGGAAGACGGCACGCGGCGTGCTCCGCTACTCGGCGCACCCGACGGTCGCGATCCTCGATTCGGTGCGCGCCGGGGAGACCCAGGACGGGATCCCGGTCGTCGGCACCGTCAACGATGCGCTCTGCTTCAACCCGACGACGGCGCTCGTCGGCGTCGCCACTCAGGGCGGCCGCTTCCCGCCGGCGTGGCGCGAGCTGCTGCGCTCGTGCGTGGCCAAGGGGCTCGACGTCGAAAACGGGCTGCACGAGTTCCTCAGCGACGATCCCGAGCTGGCCGACCTCGCGGCTCGGCACGGGAGCGAGCTGCGCGACCTACGCAAGCCGCCCGCCGGCTTGAACGTTCCGACCGGCGAGAACCTCGAGCTCGACGCGCAGGTCGTGCTCACGGTCGGCTCCGATTGCGCGATCGGCAAGATGACCGTGTCGCTCGAGCTCGACCGCGAGGCGCGAGAACGCGGGCTGCGTTCGGTCTTCGTGCCGACGGGGCAGACCGGGATCGCGATCGCGGGCTGGGGCATCTCGGTCGACGCGGTCGTCTCCGATTTCCTGGCCGGGGCGGCCGAGCGGCTGGTCGTCGAGGGCGCCGCGCGGGGCGACCTGCTCTGGGTCGAGGGCCAGGGCGCGCTGCTGCACCCAGCTTATTCGGGCGTCACCCTCGGTCTGATCCACGGCAGCGCTCCCCACGCCTACGTCCTCTGCCACCAGGCAGGAGCGACCGAGATCGAGGGTTTTCTCGGGCATGCGATCCCGCCCCTGAGCGAGCTGGTCGAGCTCCACGAGAGGGCATCGCTGACCGCGCGACCTGCCCGGGTCGCCTGCGTCGCCCTGAATACGCGAGGACTCGCCGAGGACGAGGCCCAGGCCGCTGTAGCCGAGGCCGAGGCGGATACGGGCCTACCCGCCGACGATCCGGTTCGTTTCGGCGCCGGAAGGCTCCTCGAGGCCGTTCTCGAGTCAGTTGATCTAAGGACTGGGACCCTTCAGGCCGAAAGATAGACCGTCAGACCTATGCAGCCCGCCGCCGAGCGTGGCAACCTACACCGGCCGAGGGAGAAAGGGACCGCCCGTGAAGAAGACCGTGTTCGTTGCTTGCTGCGTTTGCGCCGCGCTCGCCTTTTGCGGGCGTGCCGCCGCAAATGTCAGCTTTGGGATCACCGAGGACACGGGTGCGCTCGCCGACCCTGCGATGTTCTACTCCACCCTCAACGAGCTCGGCGCGGGCGAAAACCGAATCGCGATCACTTGGGATCCGGCTCACCCGACCACGATTCCGAATCAGGCGGCGCTCGATTTCTGGATCCCGGAGGCGACGATCCACGCCGTCCGCGTCTTGTTCGCAGTAGCCCCCGCGCATCCGAGCGACATCACCTCCTCGCCCGCCCGGATCGGTCAGTTCGCCGCCTTTCTGCAGCAGCTGGCGACCACGTATCCGGTCGTCAAGGCCTACGTGATCGGGAACGAGCCGAACCAGCCGCGCTTTTGGCAGCCCCAGTTCAGCGAGACGGGCGCGGACGTGTCCGGCGCCTCCTACGAGCCGCTGCTGGCCGCGTCGTACGACGCGCTGAAGGGCGTCGATCCCTCGATCACGGTGATCGGCCTCGGTCTGTCACCGCGCGGGAACGACAACCCGTTCGCGAAGGACAACGTCTCGATCTCGCCGGTGCGCTTCCTCAAGGACGTCGGCACCGCCTACCGAGCCAGCAAGCGCAACAAGCCGTTGATGGACGAGCTTGGTTTTCACCCGTATCCGAACCAGAACAACGATCCGCCGCTGAAGGGCTATCCCTGGCCGAAGGCGGGGATTCCGAATCTCGACCGGCTCAAACAGGGCGTCTGGGATGCCTTCAACGGCACCGCGCAGCCCGTGTTCGCGGAGCGCGGCCGGCCGGCGCCGGCCAATGCGCTGAAGCTCGACCTCGACGAGACGGGCTGGCAGGTCGCGATCCCGGCCTCGTTGCAGAGCCTCTATACGGGCAAGGAGAACGTGATCCCGATCGACGAGGGAACGCAGGCGCAGTACTACTCCGACATCGTCCGCTTCGTCAGCTGCGATCCAGACGTGCGGTCGCTCAGCTTCTTCCACCTCGTCGACGAGCGGGATCTCGACCGGTGGCAGAGCGGCCTACTTCGGCTCGACGACTCGAAGCGGCCGTCATTCGCGTCGGTCAAGAATGCGATCGCCCAGACGCAGGGCAAGTGCGCGCTGACGCCGCCCGGCTGGTCGCACATCAGCACGGTCAGCGGCGCCTCGGTGGTGTTCGGCTATCTCGGCAGCTCCAAACGCTGGAATAACCGGCTCTGGCGCTTCCGGGTGGCGGTGCAGGAGGACGCGAGCTTCACAACCGGCGTCTTCCGCGTCGCCCGGGGCAGGCTGAGCGCGAAGGCACGGAAAGCCGTGCTGAAGACGCTCGCAAACCCCCGCGCCAAACCACTGCTGGGAGTCAAGGGAACAGCTCTTGCCTACAAGTCCAGGTACGTGACGCTTCCCAAGCGGCGGCTCAAGCGTGCAGGGTGGTACGTCTACGGAATCCAGCTCGCGGCGGCGATGAACCCTCAGCGGACGTTCGCTGCGGTGAGCCGCCCGTTCCGGGTCAAGAGCCGCAGATAGCGGCCACAATGAGCGATCCGCGCTACGACCGGCTCGCGGAGCTCGTCCTCGACCACTCGCTTCGTCTGCAGCCCGGGGAGGTGCTTCGGATCGAGGCCGATGCGGTGGCGGAGCCGCTGGTCGTGCCGCTGCACCGCGAGGCGATCAAA
Organism: Actinomycetota bacterium; assembly: GCA_005888315.1. GTDB lineage: Bacteria > Actinomycetota > Thermoleophilia > Gaiellales > Gaiellaceae > 13-2-20CM-68-14. Next base: position 5,474 of record VAWH01000029.1, read on the forward strand.
CGCGGGGCGCACGCCTACGCTGCTTTGGACCTGAGCGGGCTGACCGAGCTGCTCGTGGCGCATGGCGCGGAGGAGCAGATCGGCTTCGTGTCGCCGATCGCGCTCCGGGAGATGGACGCGATCGACGCGTCGATCACGATCTGGTCGGAGACGAACACGCGCTCGTTCTCGCGAGCGGACACGGACCGCCGGCAGCGCCAGTTGGCCGCGCAGCGCCAGCTTGCGCTTCGCCGCCGTGACCGGATCGCGCGTGGGGAGCATCGCTGGTGCGGGACGCTTTGTCCGACGGAGGCCCACGCCCAGGACGCCGAGATGTCGCTCGAGGACTACGAGGCCTTCGTCTTCGGCGCCTGCCACGTCCTCGACGACGACCCCGTTGCTCACTGGACCGGCGTCGGCGAGCAGATGCAGGCACGCGCGGACGAGCTCGCTGCGGTCCGCGAGCTGCGCATCGTCGGCGAGGACACCGATTTGACCGTCGTCGTCCGGGGCCGCACCTGGCGTCCCGCCTACGGCCGCAAGAACGTCCCCGACGGCGAGGTCTACACGAGCCCTGTCGAAAGCGGCATCAACGGCACGATCCGGTTCGGGTTTCCGGCCGTCTTCGGAGGTCGCGAGGTCGACGACGCGCGGCTCCGCCTGGAGGAGGGGCGGGTCGTCGCCGCGGAGGCCGCCGGCGGTGAGGATTACCTCCGCTCGTTGCTCGAGCTCGACGACGGCGCGAGCGGCGTCGGCGAGATTGCGTTCGGCCTCAACTACGAGATCGACCGCTTCACGCGCAACATCCTCTTCGACGAGAAGATCGGCGGCACGATGCACCTCGCGCTCGGAATGGGGTTCGAGGACCTCGGTGGCCTCAACCGCTCGGCCCTGCACCTCGACCTGATCTGCGACCTGCGCCGGGAAGGGGAGGTCTACGCCGACGGCGAGCTCGTCTGGCGCAACGGCCACTTCCTGCAGGACCCACAACCAGCTCGACCTGCCGAACGTGTCTGATAGCCGTCACGAGCGGCTCGCCGACGTGCTCGTCGGTTTCTGCGCCCGCGTTCGCGAGGGCGATCTCGTCACGCTGGAGTCGACTCCGCTCGCTGCGCCGATCCTGCGCGAGCTGTACCGCAAGGTGCTCGAGGCAGGTGGTCAGCCGCTGCCGCGCGTCTCGCTGGAGGGTCTGAGCGAGAACCTGCTCAAGCACGGCAACGACGAGCAGCTGGCCTGGGTCAACCCGGCGCGCTCCGACGACATCGAGACGGTCGACGTCCGGATCGCGCTGGAGGCGCCCGGAAACACGCGACGGCTCTCGAACGTCGACCCGGCGCGGCATGCCCGCCACGAACGCTCCAGCGAAGAGCTCCGGAATCGCTACCTCGAGCGCGCCGCCGCGGGCGAGCTGCGCTGGGTGCTGTCCGCCTATCCGACCGAGGCGGCCGCGCAGGACGCATCGATGTCGCTCGTCGAGTACGAGGACTTCGTCTACGGCGCAGGTTTCCTCGACGATCCCGATCCGGTCGCGCGCTGGCAGCAGTTCGGCGAGCGGGTCGATCGTCTGGCGGCCTTCCTCTCGACGAAACGCGAGCTGCGAGTCGTCGCCGAGGGCACCGACCTGCGGTTCGTCACGGAGGGGAGGACGTGGATCCCGTCGAAGGGGCAGGAGAACTTCCCGGACGGCGAGGTTTTCACCGGCCCGGTCGAAACCAGCGTCGAAGGCGAGATCCGCTTCACCTACCCCGGGGTCTTCCACGCACGCGAGGTCGACGACGTGCGCCTTCGCTTCGAGGCCGGCGAGGTGGTCGAGGCGACGGCGTCGCGCGGCCAGGAATTCCTGCGGGAGATGATCGCGATGGACGAGGGGGCCAGGCGCGTCGGCGAGTTCGCCTTCGGCCTCAACGAGGGGGTGGCCATCTTCACGCGAAACACCCTTTTCGATGAGAAGATCGGCGGGACGATGCACCTGGCGCTCGGGACCGCCTATCCCGAAACGGGTGGCCTCAACCGCTCGGCGCTCCACTGGGATCTGATCTGCGACCTCCGCTCGGGAAGCGAGGTGCTCGCCGACGGCGAGCTCATCTACAGTGACGGGCAGTTCCTGAACGGCGTCGGCTGACGCGGGTAGCGGTCATCGCCGACACCCACCTGCCGCGGGGTTCGCGGCGACTGACCGACGAGTGCCTCCAGCTCCTTCGGGCCGCCGATCTGATCCTGCACGCCGGCGACATCTCGACGGTCGCAGTCCTCGAGGAGCTACGGGCGCTCGGGCCGCCGGTCGAGGCGGTCTGGGGCAACGCCGACGAGCCGGCTCTACGCGAGCTGCTGCCGAAGGAGTGCGTCGTCGAGGTCGAACAGGCGCGGATCGCGATGGTCCACATTCCGGGGCCGCGGCTGGGTCGCGAAGGCCGGCTTGCGGCCCGGTTCCGGGAGTGCAGCGCGGTCGTCTACGGGCACACGCACATGCCACAGGCCGAGCGAGTGGGAGGGGTCTGGGTTCTCAACCCCGGCAGTCCGACCGAGCGGCGGCGCGCCACGGCTCGCTCGCTGCTTCTGCTCGACGTCGCCGGGAAGAAGATTGCGCCGCGACTCGTCACATTGACCTGAGGTCGCGCGTCGGTTTGGCGACGGGTGCGCATCTGTCCGAGCGATGGGCGGCAAGCTCGAGCCGGACGAGGGGAAGAAGTCGCCGAGCTCGGCGGAGCGCGAGGCCGCACTGCGGCGTCGGCGCGAGATCCTCGAGGCGCTGTTGAAGGTGCTACGCGGGGCTTGACACGAACACGTGTTCGCTTTAGACTGGCGAACATATGTTCGTCAAATTCCTCGGAGTCATGCTCGCGGCGCTCGTCGTCTGGGCGATCGCTGCCCATTCGTCGGACGGCGCCGGGAGGCGCCAGGTGTACAGGGTGAAGCCCTACGACACGCTCTGGTCGATCGCCACCTCGCACTACGGCGGCGACCCGAGGGCAGCGATCGAGCGCGTGGAGGAGCGGAACGGACTCACCGGGACGGTCGTCTATCCGGGTGAGAAGCTCGTGCTTCCGTAGGCATCGCTCGCGATGAAGGCCGTGGCGGCTTCGCCGGCGCGGCCGCTTACACCCGGTTGGGGCTGAGCCCTGAGACGTGAATCCGTTCGCCGGCGAAGAGCCGGCGCTCGGCGTCCCAGGGGAAGAAGATTACGACGGTGAACTCGAGGTGCTGCCCGGTCGCCGCCACGCCGAGCCAGTCACGCGCGTGCGTGGCGGTGACGCCCGCCTCTTCGCAGACGCCCTGGGGGCCGATGACGATCTCGGTGAGCGCGAAGTGGACGTCCGGGAAAGCGGTCAGTAGGCCGTTGTAGAACTCGGTCGCGCCTTCGTGACCCTGCCAGCGTTGCTTCCACGCCGGGATCTCGTAGACGCAGTCTTCTGCCAGCGTCGCGATCAGGCCCGGGAGATCGCGGTTCTCCTCCGCGATCGAGTGGCGCTTCCAGAGCTCGCGGATCTCGTCGTAGAGCTGCGGGTCGACCGGTCGCGCCAGCTGCTCGCGGGCCTGCTCGCCGGCCGCCGCCGGCGGGGTTCCGAGCCGATTCACGGCGCGAGCCTACACTTGCGCCGTGGATCTCGACCTCGTCTTCTTCGGCACCTCGGGCTCGGTCCCGACGGCTCGACGAGCGCCGTCGGCGCTGCTCGTTCGCCGCGGCAGCGAGCGGCTGCTCTTCGACTGCGCAGAGGGCACGCAGCGGCAAATGCTGCGCTCGACGGTCGGTCTGGTCGAGCTGCGCGAGGTCTTCCTGACGCACTACCACGCCGACCACTACCTCGGCCTGCCGGGAATGCTGAAGACGTTCGCGCTTCGGGGGAGGGAGCTCGACCTGACGATCTATGGGCCGCCGGGCCTCGTCGATCTGTTCGGGGCGCTGAAGCGGATCTTCGGGAAGCTGACCTACAGGCTCCGGCTGCAGGAGCTCGAGGCGGGCGACGTGCTCGAGCGCGACGGCTACACGCTGGCCACTTTTGCTCCAGCGCACGGCGTTTCCGCGATCGGATATTCCTTCCTCGAGGCCCCGCGGCCCGGCCGTTTCGACGTTGAGACCGCCGACGCGCTCGGAGTCGAGCCGCCGTCGCGCGGTTTGCTCCAGCGTGGCGAGTCGGTGGAGCTCGCGGACGGTCGGGTGGTTACGCCGGACGCCGTGCTCGGGCCCCCTCGCCCCGGGCGGAAGCTTGTCCTTGCGGGTGATACCGCTCCGTCTCCGATCGTGCTCGAGGCCGCCCGTGAGGCGCAGGTGCTGGTGCACGAGGCGACGTTTCTGGACGAGGAGCGAGACCGGGCGCGGGAGACGGCGCACTCGACCGCGCTCGAGGCGGCAGAGCTCGCGCGCGATGCCGAAGTGTCCCTGCTGGCGCTCACGCACCTGTCGAATCGCTACTTCGGCCCCGAAGTAGCCCGCGAGGCACGTACGATCTTCCCCGACACCGTGGTGCCGAAGGACTTCGATGTGATCGACGTGCCGTTTCCCGAGCGGGGCTCGCCCGAGCTGGTCAAGGGCGGCGCCCGTCGCCGCCGGGACGACGTCCCCGAGCCCGAGCGCGAGGAGGCCGTGCCCTGAGGCGTCGCTTGCGATGCCGCAAGATGCGGGGGTAGCCAACTGCTGCTATGAAGCCGCTATGACCCAGCTCGTGCAGGTCGCGCTCGCCGAAGACATCGCCGAAGCCGAGGAGCTACAGACGATCCTCAATCAGGCCGGCATCGTCTCCGAGCTCGAGCCGGCGGTCGACCACCATCCGCGGGCGACGGAGGACACTCCCCAGAAGGTGCTCGTTCCGGAAGAATCGCTCGAGGCCGCGCAGCATGCGATCGAGGCGCTGACTGATCCGGACGAGCTCGTCTCCGACGCCTGAGTGGGTTTAAGTAAGCCGGATTTCGACGCGCGCGCGGCGACTTACGATGTCCTTCGCCCGCAGGACGACAACTGGTGGGAGCTCTTCGAGCTCGTGGTGCGCGAGGCGGATCTGCGCGGGCAGCGCGTTCTCGATGCCGGCTGCGGCACGGGAAGGCTCGTCGCCGCGCTGGCGCCGCAAGCTTCGGTCTGGGGCATCGACTCGTCGAAGGAGATGCTCGCCGTCGCGCGGAAACGAGTGCCGGCGAACGTGAAGCTGAAGCTCGCGCACGCGGAGAATCCTCCCTTCAAGGAGTCATGGTTCGACCGCGTCGTCTACTGGCTGGTCATCCACCTCCTCGATCGAGACGCGGCCTTTCGCGCGGCGCGGCGGCTGCTCGCGCCCGGCGGGCGCGCGTGCGTCGTCACGTTCGACCCCACCTACTTCTCGGACTTCTGGCTGAACCGCTATTTCCCGCGCCTCGAGGCGATCGATCGAGCTCGCTTCCCGACGGGCGACGAGCTCGAACATGAGCTCCGCGGGGCCGGGTTCGTGGAGGTGCGGCTGCTTGGGCACCACCAGCGCGGTCGGATCGACCGCGAGACGGCGCTGGCGAAAATCGCCGGACGCCACATCTCGACGTTCGACCTCCTGGACGACGCCGAGTACGAGCAGGGCAGGCGGCTCGCCGAGCGCAGCTTGCCCGCCACGGTGGAACATGAGACGGAGTGGCTGATCGCCGTCGCCGAGCGTTAGAGTCGGCCGTCAAGCGAAGAGGAGGAGCGATGGCGAAGCAGCTCAATTGCGCAGACGTCGGCTTCGATTGCAGCGCCCAGATCAACGCGGACACCGAGGAAGAGGTGATGGCGCAGGCGGCGGACCACGCGAAGAGCGCCCACGGCCTGTCCGACAGCGACCTCCAGGAGCAGGAAGGCGCGATCCGCGGCGCGATCCGGGACGTCTAGACGGGGCGCGTCCGCGGGTCTGGCACCGCGACAGAGCTAGTTAGATCTGCCAGGTGCCGTCGCGCAGGACTGGGACTTCGTCGCCCTCGCGGGTGATGCCCGTTACCTTGACGTCGTCGCCGCCGATCATGAAGTCGACGTGGATCGCGCTCCTGTTGATCTTCCCCCGATCGTCGGCGCCGACGGTCAACTCGTAGGCGTTGCCGAGCGCGATGTGGCTGGCGGCGTTCTCGTCGAGCAGCGTGTTGTAGAAGGTCGTCCCGAGGGCGCCGATCCTGCCCTCACGATCGACGAGCGCGAGCTCTCCAAGGCGGGACGCGTCGGAATCGAACGCCGCGCGCTCCCGTAGAATGTCCACGCCGGTCTCGGCCTGGATGTCGACCGCATGGCCGCCCTCGAAGCGCACCTCGAGCCCTTTGACGATCGTGCCGGCGACGTCCAGCGGCTTCGTCGCCCGGACGACTCCGTCGGCCCGGGTCGGGTCCGGCGTTGTGTAGACCTCCTCGGTCGGCACGTTCGGCATGTGCTCGACGCCGTCGACCGTTGTCGTCGAGCCTCCCTCCCAGAGCGACGACGGCAGCAGGCCGACGGTCAGCTCCGTCCCGGGTCCGTCGAAACGAATCGCGTCGAAGCCGCGCTCTGTCAGCCGGTCTGCGACCGTATGCAGCGTCTCCTTGCGCTCGCGCCAGGCGGCGACCGGATCGTCCTCGTCGAGCCGGCAGACGTGCGTCAGCTCCTCCGTCAGCCGGGCGAGTGCCTCCTCGCCGTCGAGCTCGGGATGGACGAGTTCGGCCCAGGGCTCGGTCGGGAACGGCATGATCGTCCAGTTGACGAGCCGCTTGTTGATGATCACGAGCCGCTCGCGGATATCGGGGAGCTGGTCGCGGCCGGCTCGTCTCGGATCGACCCCGTTCAGGACCCCCGGCGAGACCCGCGGCACGAAGACGATCCGGGCGGCGTGGACGTCTCCGAGCTGAAGCATCCGCTTCCCGTACCACTCCGGGACGAATTCGAGCGTGTCGTCGGGGGCGTGCTGGAGCCGCGCCTTCTTCACGTAAGGGTCGAAATAGGTCGCGTCGACGAACCGCGCGCCGCGCTCGTAGGCGCGCTGGGCGACCGCGCGGACGATCGGCTCCATCCCGGTCTCCGCCTCGATCGCGACGATCTGCCCCGACTGGACGTTGGCGCTGAAGTCGACCGCGAGGTCGGCGAGGCGCTCGAGGGCTCGCTGCTCCACGGGGCGGAGGATAGATGGTGGGGTCACCCCTGGATGCCGTCCGTTCCACGGCGGCGCTTGCGACGCCGTCATGGAGGCCGCGGCGGCTTCGCCGCCGGGGCCGTATAAACCCGGCTCAAGGGCAGGCTGCGGCGTGACACTTGGATGCCGTCCGTTCCACGCTGTAAGGTCTCGCCAGACCACGAACCCCTTTAACCCGGTCCCGTGAGGCCGGAAAGGAGTGTGAATGACCCTGCCTGCCCTCGTCCGACCGCTGCCCGCGTGAGCGTGGCGCATACGGAGCGCGAAAAGGTCCTGATCGACCGAGAGGCCGTCGACCGGACGCTCTCCCGGATCGCGCACGAGATCATCGAAGGCAACCCCGAGCTGGACAAGGTCGCTCTCGTCGGCATCCACACGCGCGGCGTTCCGCTCGCCCAGCGCCTTCGCCGGCGGATCGCCGACTTCACCGGCCGCGAGGTCGTGCTCGGCCAGCTCGACATCACCTTCTACAGGGACGACGTCCACGTCCGCGGCCGCGAGGCGCCGCAGCACGCGCAGCCGGTCGTGCGCGACTCGAAGCTCGACTTCGGGCTCGACGGAATGACCTGCGTGCTCGTCGACGACGTCCTCTACACGGGCCGCACCATCCGCGCCGCCGTCGAGGCGCTGTTCGACTACGGCCGTCCCGCGCGGGTCCAGCTCGCCGTCCTCGCCGACCGCGGCCACCGCGAGCTGCCGATCCGCCCCGACTACGTCGGCAAGAACTTCCCGACCCATCGCGACGAGCGCATCCAGGTGCAGCTGGTCGAGGTCGACGAGGTCGACCAGGTCCTACTGATCCCCGCCGCCGAGGAGGAATCCCCCAATGGCTGAAATCCGCGTCATGCGGCAGGACCTGCTCCCGCCGAAAGAGCCGCCGCGGCGGCATCTGATCTCGATCGGCGACCTGGAGCGCCACGACGTCGAGCGACTGCTCGGCACCGCGCGCAGCTTCGAGCGCTCGCTCGAGCGGGAGCTGAAGAAGCTGCCGACTCTGCGGGGGAAAACCGTCGTCAACGTCTTCTACGAGTCCTCGACGCGGACGTCCTCGAGCTTCGAGCTCGCCGCGAAGCGGCTCTCGGCCGACACGATGTCGATCAAATCGACGGGCTCGTCGGTGGACAAGGGCGAGTCTCTGAAGGACACCTCCCTGACGCTCGGCGCCTACGACCCGGACGTGATCGTGATCCGGCACCCGCAGATCGGCGCGCCGCAGCTCGTCGCGCAGTACACCGGCGCTCACATCGTCAACGCGGGGGACGGCAAGCACCAGCATCCGACCCAGGCGCTGCTCGACCTCTACACGATGCAGGCGGAGCTCGGCCGGATTGAGGGCCTCCACGTCGCGATCGTCGGCGACGTCCTCCACTCGCGCGTGGCCCGTTCGAACATCCAGGCGCTCGCGCTGATGGGAGCCCGCGTGACGCTGGTCGGCCCGCCGACGCTGATCCCGCGGGGCATAGGCGAGGCGGGCTGCGAGGTCTCCCACGAGATCGACGCGATCAAAGCGGCGGACGTCGTCTACGTCCTGCGGATGCAGCGCGAGCGGATGGCGGAGGGCGCCAACTACGTCCCCTCGCTCCGCGAGTACACGGCGCGCTGGGGCGTGACGCCGGAGCGGCTACGGCCCGGGCAGAAGGTGATGCATCCGGGGCCGATGAACCGCGGCGTCGAGATCGACCCGGTCGTCGCCGACGCCGCCGACGCGCTGATCGAGCGGCAGGTGCGCTCGGGCCTCGTCGTCCGGATGGCCGTGCTCTACGACCTACTCACGCACGGGCCGACCGGCGTCCAGGCGGGCGCCCTGCACGAGATCGGGGCGGCGTGATGTTGTTCGGCAAGCAGGGCAGCGACGATCTCGTCATTCGCGGCGCGCGCGTGGTCGATGCCGCCGAGGGTGTCGATGCCGCGCTCGACGTCCGCGTCGACGGCGGCATGATCGCGCAGCTCGGAACGGATCTGGAGACGAACGCCCACCGGATCATCGAAGCCCGCGGGCTCGTGCTCGCGCCGGCGTTCGTCGACCCGCACGTCCATCTGCGGACGCCCGGCCGCGAGGACGAGGAGACGATCGCCTCGGGGACGGCGGCCGCTGCGGCGGGCGGCTACTGCGCGATCCTGGCGATGCCGAACACGGAGCCGGTCGTCGATTCGGCCACGGTGCTCCGCTCGCTCGCAGAAACGGCGCAGGCCGAAGCCGAGGTTCCGGTCGGCTTTCTCGCAGCGATCACGAGGAACCAGGGCGGCGCCGAGCTGACCGAGATGGCCGAGCTCTCAGAGGCGGGCGCGGTCGGATTCACCGACGACGGGCGGCCGGTCGTCGCGCCGGGGCTGATGCGGCGCGCGTTCCAGTACAGCGCCGTCACCGGCCGTCGCCTGGCGCTGCACTGTGAGGAGCCGACACTCTCGAAGAGCGGTCAGATGCACGAGGGCGCGGTCTCGGCCGAGCTCGGCTTCGCTGGCTATCCGTCCGTGGCCGAGAGCCTGATGGTCGAGCGCGACCTCGCGCTCGCCGCCTACGAGCGGCAGCCCGTGCATTTGCTGCACCTGTCGGCGCACGAGTCCGTCGAGGCGCTTTCGCGGGCGCAGGTCGCCGGCGTGGCCGCCACGGCCGAGGCGACGCCGCACCACCTCTGTCTGACCGACGAGGCGGTGCGCTCGCTCGATGCGAACGTGAAGATGAACCCGCCGCTCCGAGCCGAGGACGACCGGCAGGCCCTGGTTGCGGGCTTGCGCGACGGCACGATCGCAGCGATCGCGACCGACCACGCGCCGCACGCGCGGCACGAGAAGGAGGTGCCGTTCGAGGCGGCGCCGTTCGGCGTCACCGGCCTCGAGACCGCGTTCTCGGCGCTCTACACGCATCTGGTCGCGTCGGGTCTGCTGAAGCTGGAGACGCTCCTCGAGCGGATGTCCGCGGGGCCGGCGCGGGCGTACGGGCTCGACGCCCCGCGGATCGTGGTCGGCGCGCCCGCGAATCTCGTCCTGCTCGACCTGCAGGCGAGCCACCGCGTCTCCGAGAGCGAGTTCCGCTCGCGCTCGGCGAACTCGTGGTTACTCGGCGAGACCGTCAAGGGCCAGGTGCGGCTGACAGTGGCGGCAGGGCGGGTCGCCTTCGAGGGGTGATCGCCGTCACTCCCACCTATCTGGACGAGGCCGCGGAGAAGTACCGCGCCGATGTCCTGGCCGCAATCGGCGAGGAAGTCGAAGTGCTCGACTCGTTCGTGCTCGGCTCGGGGCTCGTCGGAGGCTACCGGCCCGGCGAGAGCGACCTCGACCTCGCCGTCGTTGTCGACGCTCCCCTACGCGACGAGGCGCGCCGGCGTGCGATCGAGCGGATTGCCGCGCTGGAGCGGCCCGGGCGGAGGCTCGAGCTGGTCGTCTACGTGCGCGGGCACCAGCCGCCCGACTTCGAGCTGAACCTGGAGGTCGATGACGACGGTGCGCGGGAGGACCCCGACGCACACGAGCACTGGTTCGTGATCGATGCCGGCATGGCGCAGGAGCGGATTCCGGCCTGGACGGACTACTTCGATCCGGTTTCCAAGCACCGGCTGCACGCGGCGGTCCTCAGCTCGCTTGCCTGGTCCGAGCAATGGCCCGACCTCGAATTCGCCCGTCTCAACGCGGCGCGAGCGCGCCACTATCTCGAGCACGGCGAATGGATGCCGAAGGCTCGGGCGCAGAAGGAGGAGCAATGAAAGGCTTTCTCGCTCTCGAGGATGGCAGCGTCTTCGCCGGCGAATCGGTCGGCGCGGACGGATTCGCCTTCGGCGAAGCCGTCTTCACGACCGCGATGACCGGCTACCAGGAGGTCGTCACCGATCCGAGCTTCGCCGAGCAGATCGTCACCTTCACGGCGCCGATGGTCGGCAACTACGGGGTCGAGCCGGCCCGCTCGGAGGCGGCGCGGCCGCACGCCCGCGCCGTCGTGATGCGCGAGGCGCGCGGGCCGGTGTGGACCGACTGGCTGCTCGAGCATGGGCTCGTCGCGCTGTCGGGCGTCGATACGCGAACGCTGACGGTGCACCTTCGCAACCAGGGCGCGATGCGCGCGATCGCGGTCGCGGGCGAGGGCTCAGTCGACGAAGCGCTGCGGATCGTCGCCGAACAGCCGTTGATGGCGGGCCGGCCGCTCGTGGCCGAAGTCTCGACGCCGGAGCCCTACGTCTTCGCAGACCGCGGCCGGGCACGGATCGCCGTGGTCGACTACGGCTGCAAACGCTCGATCCTGAACCGGCTGGCTGCGGCCGGCGCGGCGGTGACGGTCTTCCCGCACTCGGCGCAGGTCCGTGACCTGCACGCCTTCGATGGGATTCTGCTCTCGAACGGCCCCGGCGACCCGGAACCGCTCCACGACGAGGTCGACACCGTTCGCGCGCTGCTCGGCCGAGTGCCGATCCTGGGCATCTGCCTGGGCCACCAGGTGCTCGCGCTCGCCACCGGCCACGAGACGTACAAGCTGCCGTTCGGGCACCGGGGCGCCAACCACCCGGTGCTCGACAAGCGCTCCGATCGGGTGCTCGTGACGAGCCAGAACCACGGTTTCGCCGTCAGCGCGAGCGCGGCCAAGGAGGTCACGCACGTCTCGCTCTACGACGGGACGGTCGAGGGGCTCGATTTCCCGTGGCTGCGCGCCCGCTCGGTGCAGTTCCATCCCGAGGCCGGGCCGGGCCCGCACGATGCCTGGCCGCTCCTCGACGAGTGGGTTGCGGAGGTGGCCTATGCCCAGGCGGCGTGACCTCAGCTCGATCTGCCTGATCGGGTCGGGCCCGATCGTGATCGGCCAGGCCTGCGAGTTCGACTACGCCGGGTCGCAGGCGCTGAAGGTGCTGCGCGAGGACGGCTTCCGGACGATCGTCGTCAACTCCAACCCAGCGACGATCATGACCGACCCGGGTTTCGCGGACCGCACCTATCTGGAGCCGCTCGACTTCGACGGCGTCGCCGACGTGCTCGGCCGCGAACGTCCCGACGCACTGCTGCCGACGCTCGGCGGCCAGACGGCCTTGAACCTGGCGATGGAGCTCGCCGACGAGGGCATCCTCGCCGGGCTCGGCGTGGAGCTGATCGGCGCCGGCCCCGAGGTGATCCGGCGCGCCGAGGACCGCGAGCTTTTCCGCGAGACCGTGCGCTTGGCAGGCCTGAAGGTGCCGGAATCGACGATCGTCACCGACCCGGCGGATGTTCCCGTCGACCTGAGCTTTCCGGTCATCCTCAGGCCGGCCTTCACGCTCGGCGGCCACGGCGGAGGTACGGCGCGATCCTGGCCGGAGCTTCAGGCGCTCCTCGAGCGAGCGCTGAGCGAGAGTCCGGTGGGCCAGGTCCTGATCGAGGAGAGCCTTCTGGGCTGGGACGAGTTCGAGCTCGAGGTGATCCGCGACCGCCGCGACAACGTCGTCATCGTCTGCTCGATCGAGAACCTCGACCCGATGGGCGTCCACACGGGCGACTCCGTCACCGTCGCGCCGCAGATGACACTTTCGGACGAGGCCTACCAGGAGCTGCGCGACGCAGCCGCGGACGTGATCCGCGCCGTCGGAGTCGAGTGCGGCGGCTCCAACATCCAATTCGCTCGACATCGCGAAAGCGGCGAGCTGCGCGTGATCGAGATGAATCCGCGCGTCTCGCGCTCATCGGCGCTTGCCTCGAAAGCGACCGGTTACCCGATCGCCAAGGTCGCCGCCAAACTGGCGGTCGGCTACACGCTCGACGAGATCCCGAACGACCTGACGGGGACGACGCCGGCGAGCTTCGAGCCGACGCTCGACTACGTCGTGGTCAAGGCCCCGCGGTTCGCGTTCGAGAAGTTTCCCGGCGCCGAGACCGAGTTGGGCACGCAGATGAAGTCGGTCGGGGAGGCGATGGGGATCGGGCGCACCTTCACCGAGGCCTTCCTGAAGGCGATCCGCTCGCGCGAGCTCGACGGCGGCGCGGTCACGCCCTGGGAGGCGCTGGACGCGATCCCGGTGGGTGTCCATGCCTGGTTTCGGCGCGACTTGGAGTCGGTGACCGCCGCGCTCGCGCGCGTTCATTCCCTCGACGACCTCGTTGCGGACGACTGGCTGAAGCTGAAGCGCCTCGGCATCTCGGACGCCGACGTCGCCGCCGCCTGCGGCGCGACCGAGGCGGCCGCCCGCGCCCGCCGGCGTGCCTGGGGCGTCAGGCCGGCCTTCCGCCGAGTCGATTCCTGCGCCGGCGAGGTCGAGGCCGCCTCGAACTACCTCTACTCGACGTGGGGTGAACAAGACGACGCACCGGATGAGGCCATGTCCCGCGACCGGGTCCCGGGACATGGCCCGGGACCCGGTCCGGTCGTGATTCTCGGCTCAGGGCCGAACCGGATCGGCCAGGGAATCGAGTTCGACTACTGCTGCGTCCACGCCGCGAAGACGTTCCGCGAGCTCGGCTACGAGGCGGTGATGGTCAACTGCAACCCCGAAACCGTCTCGACCGACTACGACATCTCCGACCGGCTCTACTTCGAGCCGCTCTGCGTCGAAGAGGTGCTCGCGATCTGCGAGCGCGAGCGGCCGGTCGGCGTCGTCACGCAGTTCGGGGGCCAGACACCGCTGAAGCTCGCGCGGGCGCTCGAGGCGGCCGGCCACCGCGTTCTCGGCACCTCGCCCGAGGCGATCGACCTCGCCGAGGACCGCGAGCGCTTCGGCGCCCTGCTCGACGGGCTGCAGATCCGCTGCCCGGCCTGGAGCACCGCGACCGAGCCGGACGAGGCGGTCGTCGCCGCGGAGAAGATCGGCTACCCGGTGCTCGTGCGGCCCTCGTACGTGCTCGGCGGACGGGCGATGCGCGTCTGCTACGGCCCGGAGGAAGTTAGGGCGGCGATGGCGGACGCGACGGGTCGTGTCCTGCTCGACCGTTTCCTCGAGCAGGCGCTCGAGCTCGACGTCGACGCGCTCTGTGACGGCGAGGACACCTACGTCGCCGCCGTCATGCAGCACGTCGAGGAAGCCGGCGTCCACTCGGGCGACTCAGCCTGCGTGTTGCCGGCGCCGGCGCTGAGCCCGCTCGAGCGCACGTACGTGGAAGAGGTTGTCCGGGAGCTGGGCGCCGCGCTCGGCGTTGTCGGCCTCCTCAACGTCCAGCTTGCGATCGCGGAGGGCGACCTTTACGTGCTCGAGGTCAACCCGCGCGCCTCTCGAACCGTGCCATTCGCGAGCAAGGCGAGCGGGATCAACCTCGTCGCTGCTGCGTGTCGGCTCGCGGCGGGCGCGAACCTCGCCGACCTCGACCTGCCTGCCGACCCGACGCCCGCGCAGGTCAGCGTCAAAGCCGCTGTGCTCCCGTTCGCGCGATTTCCCGGCGCCGATCCGGTGCTCGGGCCCGAGATGAGGGCGACGGGCGAGGTGATGGCGACGGCCGCCGACTTCCCGACCGCCTTCGCGAAGGCAGAGCGCGCGGCAGGCCGGGCCCTGCCGGGCGGCGGGACGGCGTTCATCTCCGTCTGCGACGCCCACAAAGAGGCGATCGTCCCGGTTGCGCACGCCCTCGTGGGGCTCGGCTTCGAGCTCGTCGCGACCGCGGGGACGGCGCACGTCCTCGCGGCCGCAGGGCTCGCCGTCGAGTACGTGCGGAAGGTGACCGAGCCGGGGGCGGGGCCGACCGTCGTCGATCTCGTCCGCCGTGGACGCTGCGACCTCGTCGTCAACACTCCGCAGGGCTCGGGCGCCCGAACGGACGGTTATCTGATCCGCGAGGCTGCGCTCGTCGCCCGCGTTCCGTGCATCACGACGATCCCGGGTGCCGCGGCGGCGGTGGAGGCGATCGCGCATGCGCAACCCGAGATCTCCGTCTCTCTCCAGGAGCGAATCAGTGCAGCGCGCGCAAGTTGAGGTAACCGGGTCCGAGCAGGTCGGGCCCTACACGCTCCTCCACGTGGCGCGCGGCGGCCTCGACCCCGGCATTCCCGGCCAGTTCTTCATGCTCGAGGCGCCGGGTCGGCCGCTGCCGCGACCGATGAGCCTCTGCCTGGCGCCTCCGGGCGAGCTCGCTTTCCTGATCGACGCGATCGGCTCCGGCACGCGGGCGCTCTGCGCCTTGCAGCCCGGCGACGAGCTCGCGATCCTCGGCCCGCTCGGCAACGGCTATCGCCTCGACGTCGAGCGACCGCTGCTCGTCGGCGGCGGGATCGGCGTCGCGCCGCTGCCGTATCTCTCCGAGTCGCTCGGCCGCCCGCCCGCGGTCCTCGGCTTCCGGAGCGAGGGGCACGCCGAGGCCGCGCGCCTCGTTCCAAACGCGGAGGTCGTGATCGAGCCGACCTACGTCACGGCGGCGATTCCCGCGGGCCACGACGTGCTCGCCTGCGGTCCGGAGCCGATGCTCGCTGCGGTTGCGCTCCTCGAACCGGGCGCCCAGCTCGCGTGGGAAGCGCCGATGGCGTGTGGCTACGGCGCCTGCTACGGCTGCGCGGTCGAGCTCGACGGCGAGCTCAAACGGCTTTGCGTCGAGGGGCCTGTACTTCCCGCGGAGGCGATTGCTGCGTGATGATCCTGAACGCATCGGGCTGCCTCGACGCCCTGACGGCGCCGACGATCGCGCGCTCCCTCGATGCCTTCGTGACCAAGACCGTGACGCCGCTGCCGCGTGAGGGCAACGCACCCCCGCGGATTGCGGAGGTCGAGCACGGGATGTTGAACTCGATCGGGCTCGCAAACCCCGGGATCGACCGCTTCCTGTCGCACACCTTGCCCCGGCTTGGCGAGCTCGGCGTGCAGGTCTGGGTCTCGGTCGGCGGCTTCGCGACCGCTGACTACGCCGATCTCTGCGACCGTCTCGACGATCGTCCCGAAGTGGCGGTCATCGAGCTGAACGTGTCCTGCCCGAATGTCGACGACGTCCCGGCCAGCGTGGGGGAGATCGTGGGCGCCGCCCGGGCCGCGACCCGAAAACCGCTGTACACGAAGCTTTCGCCGGCGACCGCGGACATCGCCGAGGTCGCGCTGGCGGCGCAAAAGGCCGGCACCGATGGGCTCTCGATGGTCAACACGATCCTCGGCTTGGCCCTCGACGGGCGGACGTTGCGGCCGTGTCTCTCCCGCGGCGCCGGTGGTCTCTCCGGCCCGGCGCTGAAGCCGATCGCGCTTGCAGCCGTCTATGCCTGCTATGCGGCGACCGGCCTGCCGATCGTCGGTATGGGCGGCATCACTTCCGGTCGAGACGCGCTCGAGTTCGTTGCGGCAGGAGCTCCGAGTGTCGCGCTCGGCACGATTCTGTTCTCGGACCCGACCGCTCCCGGCCGGATTCGAGTCGAGCTTGCAAATGAGATCGGCCAGCTTGGCGTTGGCGAGCTTGACAACGTGATCGGCCTCGCCCATGCCAAACCGCCCGGGCCTTCTGAGATCTCATCGCGTACCGCTGCGGTGTCAGGCTAGGAAACATCCTGCAAATCGGCATTTTTCTCCGCGGTTGACGGCTTCGCCCTACTTGTTAGTATGCGGCGTTCTCTTGCCAGCGCTCAAGACCCAGGCTCAGGCACCCCTCCGCTCGCTCGACCAGCGAATGGAAGCGCTCAAGCGAGCGAACGACATTCGCGTCCGCAGGGCGCAGCTGAAGAAGGACCTCAAAACCGGCTCCGCCACCATCGAGGACGTCCTCCGCCATCCGCCGGAGTACGTCTCGACGGCCAAGGTCTTCGACATCCTGATGGCCGTGCCGAAGTTCGGCCGCGTCAAGGCCGCCCGGTTCCTGAACCAGTGCCGGATCAGCCAGTCGAAGACCGTTGGAGGGCTGTCTGAGCGCCAGCGCGCCGAGCTCATCGGGCTCTTCAACAGGTAAGCGCCCTCCCGTTTTCGTCATCACCGGCACGTCCGGCGAGGGGAAGAGCACCCTTGCGCGGCTGCTGCTCGAACGCGTTCCGGAGCTGGCGCTGGCCATCTCGGCGACGACCCGCGCGCGCCGGCCCGAGGAGCAGGAGGACCGCGAGTACTACTTCTGGCCGGACGAGAAGTTCGACCGGAAGCTCGCCGAGGATGCGTTCCTCGAGTATGTACGCCTTCCGTGGGGCGAGGGGCGGCGCTCGGGGACGTTGTGGTCGGAGATCGAGCGGATCACGGGCAGCGGCCGGCCGGTCTTGCTCGAGCTCGAGACCGGCGGCGCGCTCGCAGTACGCGATCGCGTCCCCGGCAGCGTCACGATCTTCATCACGGCGCCGAACCGCGAGGAGCTCGAACGGCGCCTTCGCGCACGCGGCACCGAAAGCGAGGGCGAGATCGAGGAACGGCTCGCCCAGGCGCTCGAGCAGAGCAAGCTGGCCGACGAGTTCTCCTACACGGTCGTCAACGACCAGCTGGAGCGCGCAATCGACGAGCTCGAGGTCATCGTCAAAAGAGAGATTGCCACAGCGCGCGCCTAAAGCTTCGAGACGTCCGCTTGCCCTATCCCCTGGTTTATCCGGCCGCACGGGCAAAGCCCGCACGGCCTTTTCAACGGCACCGCAAGCGGCGCCTCGGGCTGCGCGCGCCTAAAGCTTCGAGACGTTCGTTTGCCCTAAGCCCTGGTTTATCCGGCCGCGCGGGCAAAGCCCGCACGGCCTTTTCAACGGCACCGCAAGCGGCGCCTCGGGCTGCAGGTACCATCCCCGGGCCATGATTCATCCCCGCATCGACGAACTGCTGGACAACGTGGACTCGCGTTACGCCCTCGTGATCGTGGCCGCGAAGCGCGCCCGGCAGATCAACAACTACCACCACCAGCTCGGCGAAGGCACGTTCGACCAGTTCCTGCCCCCGCTCATCGAGTCGCGCTCGAAGAACTACCTGACGATGGCGCTCGAAGAGACCGCAGAGGGCAAGATCAAGTACGCCTACAAGAAGTAAGGCATAGGAAGGCGGGCGGAGGGAGCCGTGGCTCCCTCGCGTCCGGTGGCTTCTTCTACTTGACGGTGAAGAAGCCGAACATCGTCGACTCGTGGATGGAGCAGTAGTACTTCCACTTGCCGCGCTTCAGCGTGACGATCGCCGTCTTCGAGCCGGTGAAAGCGGTGCCGGTCAAGTGCTTCTCGATCTTCCCGCCAATCTCTCGCTCGAGCGTGAAGTTGTGGAACGAGGACTTGTCCGAGATCACGAACTTGTACGTGCCGGCCCGCAAGGACCTGACTTTGACGCCGCTCTTCATCAGCTTGATCGTGAACCCCGGGCCCACGGTTCCGACCAGCTTGGGCGTCGACCGAGCCTGACTGAAGGCCGTTCCGGCAACGGCGAGCGCCGCTGCGATTCCTGCCAGTGGTACGAGAAGTCGTCGAGACATTGCTCTCCTTGGGCTCGCGGAATTGACCTCCCCAGTACGGAAGCGACCCGCAGCCGGTTTTCGCTTCAGACCGCTATCGCGGTCGGCCCATGTAGAAAAGGCGACCTTTTCCAGCGCCTGGCGGGCAGAATGCCTGCATGGCCCGCGTTCTCCTCGGCATCACAGGCGGAATCGCGGCCTACAAGGCGGCCGAGCTCGCGCGGCTGCTCGTCAAGGCGGGGCACGAGGTGACGCCGATTCTCACGCCGGAGGCCGAGACCTTCATTGCCGCCAAGACCTTCGAGGCGCTTGCCAGGCGCGAAGCGCCCCGCGAGCTCTACCCGCATCTCGTCCACGCGGACTTGCTAGCCGTCGCGCCGCTCTCGGCGAACACGCTCGCGAAGCTGGCGCACGGGCTCGCTGACAACGTCCTCACCCAGACCGTGCTTGCTTTTGACGGGCCGGTGCTCGCCGCGCCGGCGATGAACCCGCGGATGTGGGCTCACCGGGCGACTCGCGAGAACGTGGCGAAGCTGCGAGAGCGCGGCATCGTCCTGGTCGGCCCCGACGAAGGCGAGCTGGCCGAGGGCGAGTGGGGGGTCGGCCGGATGAGCGAGCCGGAAGAGATCTTCGCGCGGGTGGAGGCTGTGCTCGCCCGGCGCGACCAGCTCGCGGGCAGGCGCGTGCTCGTCAGCGCCGGCGGGACGCGGGAGCCGCTCGACGCCGTCCGCTTCCTCGGCAACCGCTCCTCGGGCCGGATGGGCGTCGCACTGGCCGAGGAAGCGAGGCTTCGGGGCGCCGAGGTGACGCTCGTCGCGGCGAATCTCTCGGTGCCGCCCCCCGGCAGGGTCGAGCTTGTGCCGGCGCCGACGGCGGCTGAGCTGGAGCGGGAGGTGCTCGCCAGGGCGGATGCCGACGTCGTCGTGATGGCGGCCGCGGTCGCCGACTACCGCCCGGCGGAGCCGAGCGCCGAGAAGCGGCCGAAGCACGCCGAGCCGTGGGTCGTAACGCTCGAGCCGACGAGCGACGTTCTCGCGCAGCTCGGCGCCAAGAGGTGGCACGGCCAGGTGCTGGTCGGCTTTGCCGCCGACCGGGGCGAGACGGGCCTCGCGCGGGCGCGCGAGAAGCTGGCGGCAAAGAAGTCCGACCTGATCGTCTTCAACGACGTCTCAAGAGAAGACATCGGTTTCGACGCGAGCGAGAACGAGGTCGTGCTGGTCACCGCAACGGGGGAGCGGCGGATCCCGAAGGCGCCGAAGGAGCGAATTGCAACGGAGATCCTCGACGAGGTCGTGAAGCTGGTGACGAAGTAGGTGCCCCATCCAGCAATACATGCCTGCTTCTTGCCCGAAACTGGGCGGCATTACCGGAAGGGGCACTAATGGACGATCCGCTGCGGAGCGCCGCAACCCGGATCGGCTCCGACGAGTCGATCGGTCGCATCGTCGCGAACCTCGCCGGCGTCGTACACGCGCCGGCCGAGACGCTGCAGTTGACCGTTCTCTCCCTGCTGGCCGAGGGCCACCTGATCATCGAGGACCTGCCGGGAGTGGGCAAAACGACGCTCGCGAAAGCGTTGGCCCGGTCGATCGACTGCTCCTTCTCGCGTCTGCAGTTCACGCCCGACCTGCTCCCGTCGGATGTGACCGGCGTCAACGTCTTCAACCAGCGTTCGAACGAGTTCGAGTTCCGGCCGGGGCCGGTCTTCGCCAACCTACTGCTCGTCGACGAGATCAACCGGGCGTCGCCGAAAACCCAGGCGGCGCTGCTCGAGTGCATGCAGGAGGACCAGGTCACCGTCGACGGCCATTCCTATGCGCTCGTGCGGCCGTTCATGGTGATCGCGACCCAGAACCCCGTCGAGTACGAGGGCACGTATCCACTGCCGGAGGCCCAGCTCGACCGGTTCACGATGCGGCTTGCGATCGGTTATCCGCCACTGTCCGACGAGGCGCGGATGCTGACCGAGCAGACCGTCGATCCGCCGCTGGAGACCCTCGAACCCGTGGCGACGGGCGGCGAGGTCCTCGAGCTGATCGACCAGGCTCGCGGGATCTTCGTCGAGGAGAGCCTCAACCGGTACGTCGTCGCGCTGCTGCGGCAGACCCGCCAGGACGAGCGCCTCTACGTGGGCGCGAGCCCGCGCGCCGGGATCGCGCTGCTGCGGGTCGCCAAGGCGAAGGCGCTCGCCGCCGGGCGGGAGTTCGTCGAGCCCGACGACGTCAAGGCGGTCGCCGAACCTGTGCTCGCGCACCGGCTGATGCTCGCTCCCGAGGCGCGCTCCGCCGGCGTCACTCCCGGCGAGCTCGTCCGCGACGCGCTCGAGCACACGCCCGTCCCCGTATGACGGCGAGGGGCCGCGCGCTGCTCGGCCTCGGTCTGCTGACCTACGCCGCCGCGCGCGCGTTCGGCTCGAAGCCGCTCTATCCGGTCGCGCTGGGGCTTTTGTTCGCGGTCGCTCTCGCCTGGCTCTGGGTTCGCCTAGCGCGAGGCCCGATGCGCCTGCATCGGGAGATCGGCGCCGAGGAGCGCCTCGAAGGCGACGACGTTCAGGTTGAGCTTCGGCTCGAGCACAACGCGGCCGTCCCGCCGGCCTCGCTCGTCCTCGTCGAACGGCTCTCCGGCCTCGGCGAACGTCGCACGCCGCTCGACTCGGAGCACGGCCGCTACACGCTCTCCAGCGTGCGCCGCGGGCGCTACGTCTTCCTCGACGTCCGGGCCGTGCTGGAAGACGCGTTCGGCCTTCAGCGCGCCGAAATCCCGCTTGCCGCTCCCTGGACGCTGCTCGTCTACCCGCGCCTGGTCGAGCTCGAGCGGCTCTTCTCCGAGGGTGGAACCTATGCCCAGGACGGCCGGCGGCTGTTGCTCCGCCGGCCGAGCGGCTTCGACCTGCACAGCGTGCGGGACTACGAGCGGGGGGAGTCCCTGCGCAAGGTGCACTGGCGCTCCACCGCCAAGCGCGGCGAGCTGATGGTGAAGGAGCTCGAGGACGCGCCGCGCGACGAGATCGCGATTCTGCTCGACGCCGAGGCGGGCGCGGTCGTCGGCGAGAGCTTCGACGTCCAGGTGCGTGCGGCGGGCTCGCTGCTGCTCGCGCAGGCTCGGCGCGGCCGGCAGGCGGTCCTGCTCGTCAACGGCGCCCGCCGAACCGAACAGCGCGTGCATTCGTACGAGACCGATTGGCAGCAGGCCTACGATCTGCTCGCCGCGGCGGAGCCGGACGGCCACGCGCCCGCCGCCGCGCTCGTCGGTGACGAGGCGAGCACGCTCGGCCGTGCACTCGAGCTGACAGTGGTGACCGCAGCGTTGACTCCGTTGCTCGTCGAGCGGCTGCTACAGCGAACGCAGAGCCGACGCCCCGCTGCGCTTGTCTTCGTCGATTCGGCGAGCTTCGGCCCGAACGGCCCCCGACCGGCCCCGCGACCGGATTTGCTTCGCCTGCAGGCGAGCGGGGTGCCTGTCGCCGTGATCCAGCGCGGGGACGACCTCACGGCGAAGCTCGCCGGGGCGCAAGTGAGCAGGGTCGCGCATGGCTAGGACTGCCGCGTTCTGGGCCGCCCCGTCGGCGCTGCTGGCCTGGAGTTGGCTGCGGCTCAGCCAGCCGCACGCCGCCGCCTCGACGGCGCTCTCGCTGATCGCGCTCGCGCTGGCGCCGGCGCTGCTGCCTCGGCCCCGCCAGCGCGTGCTTGCGCTCGTGCCGGCGAGCGTCCTGGCCCTGCACGTGGCGCTCGGCGTCTGGCTCGTCCACCCACTCCGGCTGCTCGGACGCTTCGGCGGCGGCTTCCTCGAGTTCTACGACGTTCGGCTGCCGTTCGCGACCCCATTGCATCCGAGGATGGAAGGCGTGATTCTCGTGGCTCTCTTCGCCTTCTGTGCGTGCCTCGGGGTGGTCGTCGCAGCGCGCAGGCCGGCACTCGCCGCACTGGTGCTCGTCGTCGGTGTCGGCTGGCCCGCGACCCTGCTGACCGGCCCGGACGACCTGCTGCGCGGAGTTCTTCTGCTCGCGGCCGCGCTCTCGCTTATCGCCGGCCTCGGCGGCCCGCTGCAACCGAGACGCCTGCTGCTAGCCGGCGTCGCGCTCGGCGCGATCGTGCTCGCGGCCTTCGCGGCGTCCACTTCGTCGGCCGTCGCCAGCGGCCAGGTCCTCCACTGGCAGGGCTGGGACTTCTACACGAAACCGGCGAAGCCGGTTGGGGTTGGATACGTCTGGAATTCGAACTTCACGGGCCTGCACTTCCCGAAGAAGGTCACCCCGCTCCTGACGATCAGAGCGCCGAGCAGGCCGACGTACTGGCGCGCGACGACGCTCGATGTGTTCGACGGCCGCAACTGGCGCGAGAAGAAAGGAGCGGCGGTCCCGCCGATTCGGATCGGCGGCCGTGACGAGCTGCTCGCCGACCCCGAGCTGCCGGCGGCTGCGCGTGATCCAAGGCGCTGGTTCCGCCAAGACGTGCAGGTCCGGGCGCTCCGGGACAACCACTTCACCGGCGCCGGCGTCCCGGTCGCCTTCGAGCCAGGCTCCCACCCGGTCACCTACGCCCAGGGCGGCGTCGCCCACCTGGAAGACTCCCTGGCGCCGGGGGAGCGCTACAGCGTCTGGAGCTACGAGGCGCAGCCGACGCCGCAACGGCTCGCCGCGCTACCGGCCCGCTACCCCGAGCAAGTCAGGACTGTCGATCTCGAGGTGGAGCCGGGCGTCGCCGCGCCTCCATTCGGCGCTCCCAACCGCGAGCGGCAGGTGGCAGTGGTCTTCCGGCGCTCCCCTCGCCCGTACCAGGCCGTCTACCGGACGGCGAGGCGGGTCGTCGGCGAGCCCGCGAATCCGTATGCCGCCGCGCTCGAGCTCGAGGGCTGGTTCCGCTCCGGAGCCTTCCAGTACGACGAGAGGCCGCCCCAAATCGCCGGCGTCCCGCCGCTCGCTGCCTTCGTCACGCAGACGCGTCGCGGCTACTGCCAGCACTTCGCCGGTGCGATGGCGCTGATGCTGCGCTATCTCGGGATCCCCGCTCGCGTCGCGGCGGGCTTCACGACCGGCGAGTACGACCGGAGCAAGCATGAGTGGACGGTGACAGACCACGACGCCCACACGTGGGTCGAAGCCTGGTTCCCCCGCTACGGGTGGCTTCCCTTCGACCCGACGCCCGGCCGCGGCTCCTTGGGCGGCTCGTACACGACCGCCTCACCGCACTTCGACTTCTCGGCCGGCCTGCTCGCCGTGGCACAGCATCTGAAGCGGCCCGGTGCGTTCGACCTGCGAAAGCTTCGCGGCTCCGGCAAGGGCAAGGGTGCGAGGGCCGTGCCGACAGGGAAGACGCATACGAAGGCCGGCTCCTCGGGCGCCGGGATCGGTGCTCTCCTGCGGCTGCTCGTCCTCGTGGCTGCGGGCCTCGTTGCGGCCGTCGTGGCGACGAAGCTCGCGGTGCGGAAAGCCCGCTACTTGACGCGCGACCCGCGCATGCTTGCCCGCGCCTGCGTTTGCGAGCTCTCGGACTTCGCCGCAGATCAGGGGGCGAAGGCCCCGCCGAGCGCGACGCTGGGCGAGCTCGCGCAGCTCGTCGAGGCGGAGCTTGGGGTGTCGGCGTCGGCGTTCGCCTCGGCCGCGGCGGAAGCGCGATTCGGCCCGACCGTGCGCGCCCGCGCCGCAGCTCGCATTGCGCGCCGCGAACTGCGCTCTCTGCGCCGCGAGCTGCGCGCGGCACTGACTCGTACCGAACGTGCTCGCGGCGCCCTCTCGCTCCGCTCGCTCGGCCTGACCGCGTGATCGAAGCGATCGTGATGGCCGCCGGCGAGGGCCGGCGGCTGCGGCCGGTGACCGAACGCTGGGCGAAACCGACCCTGCCGATCGACGGACACCCTGTGATCGCGACGTTGCTGCGCGAGCTGCGGAGCGCCGGCTGCGAGCGCGTCACCGTCGTGACGGGGCATCTCGCGGAGCAGGTCGAGCGTCTGCTCGGCGACGGCTCCGGTTTCGGACTGGAGCTTCGCTACGCGCGCCAGCCGCGTCCGGACGGATCGGCCGACGCGGTCTCCCGCGGGCTCGCCGCCGGGGCGGAGCCGCCGCTCCTCGTCGCCACGGCCGACACGGTCTTCCGGTCGGGCGATCTCTCCCGCTTCGCGAGCGCGTTCGCGAGCGCGGGCACCCCCGGCGCAGTCGCGATCAGGCGCGAGCCGGCGCCGGGGCCGCAACGCGCGGGAGTCGAGGTCGAGGGCGGCTTTGCTGGGCGGATCGTCGCGGCGGGCGAAACGCCGTTCGCGCACGCGTCGCTCTGGGGTCTCGGGCCCGAGTTGGTGCCGTACCTGGAAGGGCTCGGCGGCCCGCCGTTCGAGCTTGCCGAGGCCTACCAGCGGGCGATCGACGACGGTCTGCGAGTTTCCGCGTTTGAAGTCGGGCGAACCCGGGATTTGACGGATGCGCTTGACTTGGTACAGGAGAACTTTCCGTATTTGAGTAGGAGCGAGTAAGCGCTGAGCCGTCGCTTGCGACGCCGACCGGAGGGCGTGGCGGCTTTGCCAACTCGCCCGTTTGAATCGGCTGTGGGATCACTGGCGTACATAACCTAAGAAGACCGATGAGCGATACCTACAACCTCTTTCAGCAGGGCCGGGCTCACCTCCGCGAGGGCATGGCCGCACAGGCGACGGTCTCGCTCGAGAAGGCGAAGCGCCGGGAGCCGGAGAAGGCCTCGATCCGCGAGGCGCTCGGGATCGCCTACTTCCGCATCCATCGCTACGAGGCCGCCGAGAGCGAGTTCAGGAAGATGCTCGAGCTCGCCCCAGCCGACGATTACGCCCACTACGCCCTTGGTCGCTGCCTGGAGAAGCAGGGCCGGCAGACCGAGGCGCAGGGCCACTACAAGCTCGCCAGCTCGCTGCGGCCGGCCAGCAAGCACTATTCATCTCGCATTCGCGACCTGGCCTAGACGACGTGCGCGCTGTCGTCCAGCGCGTCACGCGGGCCCGCGTCGTCGTTGACGCCGAAACCGTCGGCTCGATCGGCGCCGGTCTCTGCATCCTGCTTGGCGTCGCCGCCGAGGACACGGCGGACGAGGCCGGGCGCCTCGCCGGAAAGATCGCCCGCCTACGGGTCTTCGAGAACGAAGCGGGCAAGTTCGACCGGAGCCTCCTCGACGTCGGCGGCGAGGCGCTGGTCGTCAGCCAGTTCACGCTGATCGCCGACACCACGAAGGGCAACCGGCCGAGCTTCAGCGGGGCCGCACGGCAGGATCAGGCTGAGCCCCTCTACGGGGTTTTCTGCGACGAGTTGCGCGCACTCGGAACGCGCGTTGAGACCGGTGCCTTCGGTGCGCGCATGAACGTCGAGCTCGTCAACGACGGGCCCGTGACGCTCGTCCTGTCTTAGACATATGTATTTGACCTATACTGGCGCGAATGAGACATCGCCATCCACGGCGCGTTCGCAGCCGGCACCGGACGAGGCCGGGGCACTGGCACGTCCGAGCTCGCGTCGAGCGCTTCGTCGAGCCGTCGCTCCTGCTGCTGCTTCGTGAGCGGCCGCTCCACGGCTACGAGCTGATCGAACGCCTGCCCGAAGTGGCGGGGGAGGGACGGGTCGACGTCGGCAACCTCTATCGGCTTCTGCGCGCCCTCGAGGCCGAGGGGCTCGTCAGCTCGGAGTGGAGCGCCGACCTTCCCGGCCCGGCCAAGCGTACGTACGAGCTGACCGCCGAAGGCCGGCGGCTGCTCGACCGCTGGGCCGAGGCGCTGCGCCAGGCGCAGGCCGACGTCCAGAGCTTTCTCGACCGCTACGACCAGGACGAGAGGAGGTGAACCGATGCACGGAAGAAGACATCACCGGCGCGGCGGTTGCGGCCGCGGCCGCCGTTTCCCCGACGCGGAGACGCTGCTCCGCCGCCTGGAGGAGTACCAGCGCGACCTGGAGCAGGAGACGGCCGACGTGGCCGACCTGATCCGCCGCCTCAAGGAGGAGAAGACGCAGACCGCCAGCGTCTAGAGCGAACCGGCCCCGCCGGTTCAGGCGGGGCACTCGCTCCTAACGCACCGTGATCCGGTTCGGCGGCCAGTACGTGACCGATGCCGGCCCGATGAAGCTCGTCCGCGACACGGGACCCCAGTCGCGCGAGTCGCACGACGCCGATCGGTTGTCGCCGAGCATGAAGTACTGGTCCGGCTCGAGCTTCGTCCACCTGCTCGTCCGATGATCGCGCTCCGAAGCGGGGACGTACCGCTCGGTCAGCCGTTTGCCATCGACGAAAACGATCCCGTTTCGCTCGGAGACGGTCTCCCCGGGCAGGCCGATCACGCGCTTGATGAAGGTGAGCGAGCCGCTCTCGCCGCAGCTCGCCGCACCGGCCGGCGCACGAAAGACCGCGATCTCGCCCCGGCGCGGAGCGCGGAAGCGGTAGACGATCCGCAGTGCGATCACGCGGTCGGAGTAGTGCGCGCGGCAGCCGCTGGCAGGCTTCGCGCAGTGCAACGTCGGTTCCATCGACGCCGAGGGGACGCGGTAGGGCTTGGCCACCTCGGCTTCGAAGACGAGCACGAGTGCGACCGCGATCGCAATCGTCAGCGTCCAGTCGAGCACGCGGCGCCACCGTCGTGGCAGGCGTCCGAGCAGGCGGCCGGGAATCACGCCTTGCTATCCTGCCAGCACCACATTTCACCGGCTTGGCGAAATGGGCGCGCGGCGCCCATTTTTTATGACGGTAGGAGGGCCGATGCGAGACGTTTACACAAAGGAAAGGCAGCTCCAGGAGGAGCTCGCCGGGCGAATCGAACAAGGCGTCCCGGGCACGGAAGTGCTCGCCGTCGAGCTGCTCGGACCCGATCGCTTCTGCGTCTACATCGACCATCCCGAGGGCGTCGACCACGCACTCTGCGAGCGCGTCACCCGTGAGCTCGACGACTACCGGCGGGAGTACACCGTCGACGTCTCCTCACCCGGCTTCGAGCGGCCGCTGCGCAAGCCGGCGCACTTCGAGCGCTTCGTCGGCCGCAAGGTCGCGCTTCGCACCGCCGCCGAGATCGCCGGCCGGAAGCGCTTCAAGGGCGAGCTGATCGGTGCGGACGCGCAGGCTGTCCATCTCGCCACCGAGCCGCAGCCCGTGGACATCCCGTACGACCAGATCGTGCGGGGCAATCTGATCGACGAGGGATCGAAATGAGCCGAGAGATCATCGAGTTCGTCCAGGAGCTCGAACGAGACAAGGGCATCGAGTCCGACACGCTGATCGAGGCGCTCGAGGACGCGCTGCTCGCCGCCTACAAGAAGACGCCGGGCGCGTCGCGCCACGCCGTGGTCGAGCTCGACCGCGACGAGGGTGACTTCCGCGTGTTCTCGATCGAGTTGCCGCCCGACATCGAAGAGCGACTGCTCGAGGAGGCACGCGAACGCGTGCTGACCGAGCTCGAGCAGGCCGAGGAGGAGACCGGCGAGCGCTCGCACGTGCTCGTCCAGGACGAGGACCTCGAGATCGACTGGTCCGACGTCCCCGAGCAGCAGGTGAAGCGTGCGGACGTGACGCCCGAGAACTTCGGCCGCATCGCCGCGCAGACCGCCAAGCAGGTAATCACGCAGCGGATCCGCGAGGCGGAGCGCCAGATGATGTACGAGGAGTACATCGACCGCGTCTCCGAGGTCGTCACCGGCATCGTCCAGCAGGCGGGCGACCGCAACAATGTCCTGGTCGACCTCGGCAAGGTCGAGGCGCTGCTGCCTCGGTCCGAGCAGGTCGACGGCGAGCGCTACGAGCAGGGCTCGCGAATCAAGGCGGTGATCACCGAGGTCCGCTCCGGCACGAAGGGCCCACAGGTGATCGTCTCGCGGCGCGATCCGGAGCTGATCAAGACGCTGTTCGAGCTCGAGGTGCCCGAGATCGCCGACGGTCTCGTCGAGATCCGCGGCGTCGCGCGGGAGCCCGGCTACCGGTCCAAGATCGCGGTCGAGTCGCACGCCCAGGGTGTCGACCCGGTCGGAGCCTGCGTCGGTCCGCGCGGCTCGCGGGTGCGCATGGTCGTCTCTGAGCTCCGCGGCGAGAAGATCGACATCATTCCGTGGAACCCGGAGCCCGCGCGCTTCGTCGCCAAGGCGCTCTCGCCGGCGCGCGTGCGCGAGGTCTACCTCGACGACGACGGCCGAGAGGCGACTGTCGTCACCCCAGACGACCAGCTCGCGCTCGCGATCGGCAAGGAGGGCATGAATGCCCGTCTCGCCGCGCGTCTGACCGGCTGGAAGATCGACATCCAGTCCGACAGCGAGTTCGCCCAAGCCGAGGCCGAGGCTGCCTTCGGCGGTGGTGGCGAGGACGAGGAGTTCACCGGCCGCTGCGCCGCCATCCTCGCGAACGGCAAGCGCTGCCCGAACGCGGCGCTGCCCGGCTCCCGCTACTGCGGCGTCGCAGCCCATCAGGAACTCGCCCAGCGCGAGCCGGAGCAGGCCGATGCGGAGCCCATCGTCGCCGAGTCCGAGCCGGAGCTCGAGGCGCTCGCCGACGAGTTGCCGCCGGATGCGGAGGCGGTCGGACCCGCGGTGTCCGCGTCGGGCGAGGAGCCGCTCGAGTCCGAGGCGCCGGCGGACGCGGCGGCGACGCACGGCCCACCCGCAACCGCTGTTGCAGCGGCCGAAGACGAGGTCGACCTCGACGTCTCGCACCCCCAGGTAGCACCGCCCGAGGAGGTCCCGGCCGGGATTCCGGTCGAGGCTGCGACTGACGAGGAGGGCTCCGGCGCTGCGTGACCGACTCGATCAGGACGTGCGCCGGCTGCGGCCGCAAGGCACCGCAGGGCGAGCTGGTCCGCTTCGTCGCGCGCGACGGGTCGCTCGCATCCGGGCCGAAGGCGCCGGGGCGGGGCGTCTACACGTGCCGCAGGCTGGCCTGCTTCGAGCGCGCCGCGGCGGGCTCGGCATTCAACCGAGTCCTTCGACAGACCGTCCGCGTCGATCCGGCGCTGGCACGGCTCTACACTGACGCCGATGGCTAACGGTCCGAATAGACCAAACCGCCCGATCCGGCCCCGTCAAGGGGCTGTCACCGGCCGCCGCAAGCGCCGCGTGGTGATCGACAACGCTGCCGCAAGGCCGCGCGAGAGCCCGCGCCAGGCTCGCGAGCGCCAGGAGGCGCGGCCTCCCAAGCAGCCGGTGGCACCGCCGACCGGCCCGATCAGCGTTCCTTCGGGGGTTACGGTCAAGGACCTCTCGGCCGCCATGGGCAAGACGGTCCCGGACATCATCAAGGTGATGATGGGGCTGGGGAAGATGGTCACCATCACCCAGTCGCTCGTCGACGACGAGGTCGAGCTGATCGCGACCGAGCTGGCGCCCGACCGCGAGCTGCAGATCAAACACGCGGCCGAGGAAGAGCTGGAGCCGGAGGCCTACGAGGACGCGCCGGAGGACCTGAGCGACCGGCCGCCCGTGGTCACGATCATGGGGCACGTCGACCACGGCAAGACCACGCTGCTCGACGCGATCCGCGAGTCCGCCGTCGTCGAGACCGAGGCGGGCGGGATCACGCAGCACATCGGCGCCTACCAGGTCGAGCACGACGGCCGCAAGATCACTTTCCTCGACACGCCGGGCCACGAGGCGTTTACCGCCATGCGCGCCCGCGGCGCGAAGGTCACCGACATCGCGGTGCTCGTCGTCGCCGCCGACGACGGGGTCATGCCGCAGACGCGAGAGTCGATCTCGCACGCGCGCGCGGCCGAGGTGCCGATCGTCGTCGCGGTCAACAAGATCGACCTGCCCGACGCGGACCCGAACCGGGTCCGCGGCGACCTCGCGGGCGAAGGCCTGCAGCCCGAGGACTGGGGCGGGGAGGTTCAATTCGCGGACGTCTCTGCGAAGGCAAAGCAGAACCTCGACGAGCTGCTCGAGAAAGTGCTCTTGGTCGCGGACGCCGAGCTCGAGCTGACCGCGAATCCAAAGGCCGAGGCCTCGGGCCCGATCATCGAATCGCGGCTGGATGTCGGCCGCGGCCCGGTCGCGACGATGCTCGTCCAGCGCGGCACCCTCCGGGTCGGCGACTCGATCGTCGCCGGCGACGCCTGGGGTCGGGTGCGCGCCCTCTACAACTACCGCGGCGAAAAGGTCGAGGACGCCGGGCCCGGCACGCCGGTCGAGATCCTCGGCTTCGACCATCCGCCGCCCGCGGGCGAATATTCGCGCGTCGTCGAGAACGAGCGCGCCGCGCGCCAGTTCGCGCAGGTCCGCGGCGAGCGCCTACGGCGCGAGCAGCTGGCGACGCAGGCCGGCGGCGCCGTCTCGCTCGAGCGCCTCTTCGCGCAGATGCAGGAAGGCGGCACGCAGGACCTCAACCTCGTCCTCAAAGGTGACGTTGTCGGCTCCGTCGAGGCCGCGATCAGCGAGCTGCAGAAGATCCAGCACCCCGAGGTGCGCGTGAACGTCATCCACCAGGGCGTCGGCGGGATCACCGAGAACGACGTCAACCTCGCGGTCGCCTCGCACGCAATGGTGGTCGGGTTCAACGTGCGGCCTTCCGCCGAGGCGCGCCAGCTCGCCGAGCGCGAAGGCGTCGAGATTCGGACCTACCGGGTCATCTACCAGCTCACAGATGACATCGAACAGGCGCTCGTCGGCATGCTCCGCCCGGTCACGACCGAGGAGACGATCGGCGAGGTCGAGGTTCGGCAGCTCTTCCGGGTCTCGCGGCTCGGCACGATCGCCGGCTCCTATGTCACGCAGGGCAATGTCCGCCGCGGCGCCCAGGTCCGGGTCGTCCGCGACGGCACCGTCATCCACGAGACTTCGATCTCGCAGCTGAAGCGGTTCAAGGACGACGTCCGCGAGGTCGCCGAGGGCTTCGAGTGCGGCATCCTGCTCGAGGGCTTCAACGACGTGAAGGAAGGCGACATCCTCGAGGTCTACGAGACCAGGCAGGTCGAGCGCACTGATTTGAGCGAAGCGCCGACCGCCCCCGCCGCGAGTTAGCCGGGCGGACGAAAGACCCAGAGCCCGCCGACCATGTCGGCTGCGGCAACATACTTCCGGGTGGGGTAGACGCCCCAGGTGTAGGTACAGGACTGCTTGGCGCAGAACTCGTTCTCGGGATCGGGCGTAGGGCGCGGCAGGAACTGGGCCACGAACTTCGGGTGCCGCGGGTTCGAGATGTCGGCGACGATGACACCGAGCGCGTACCACGAGAAGTACGCGCGCTTGCCGATGATCTTCGCGTCATGGACGCCGAGTGTGAACCCGGCAGCGCCGCGCCTCCTTGCGTTCGCAATCAGGCGCGCCGGCGGCTTGAAGACGCTCAGCAGGCGCGGCCGCCGCGGCTTCGAGATGTCCCAGAAGGAGGGGCGCCCACCGTTCGTCTCGTGAGTCTCGATCAGCACCCTGCCGTTCGGCGTGATCGCGGTCGAGTGCGCGGAGCCCTGCGGATCGGTCGTCCGGCCGAGGAGGCGTGGGCGGGTGGGGCTCGAGATGTCGAGCATGACCGTGCCGAGGTTCCAATAGGAGAGATAGGCGCGCGTCGCCGCCGTATTGACGCGGACGGAATGGACGAACACACCAGGGGTGTTCCTGCGCATCGCAGCCGGCGCGATCCAAGAGCCGATCTCGGCCGGGTGCCGCGGGTCGGTGACGTCGAAGATTCGAAAGCCGGGGCTGGGAGGATGGCCCGGGAACTCCGCGAGCGGAATCGCGGTGTAGACGTAGGCGCGACGGCGAACCGTCTGCAGCCAGATCTCGTGCGAGCCGCCGGGATCGGTGCGAACGAGCGAGAGCTGCCTGGGAGAGCCGGGGTTGGTGACGTCGTAGACGCCGAAACCCCGGAACGCGTTCGTCCCCGGGCAGTTCTGGAAGCTGACCGCGGCAAGCTCGCCGGTGAAGCTTGTCGTGGCTGCGTGCTGGACGATCGTCTTTTCGGTCCATGTCCCTCGGACCGCGAGGTCGGAGCCGTCGGCGAACGTCGAGACGTGGCGAGGCCGGCTCGGCCTGCTCAGGTCGTAGACCCGGACGCCCTGCGAGGGGCAGTTCCGTCCATGCCAGCTCGACAGGTAGGCGAAGCCGCGGTGGACGAAGACGTCGCCCGTGTAGCCGCCGCCCGGATAGACGTGACCGAGAGGGCGAATCCGGTGCGCGCCGGCGGGCGAAAGCGCGAGAACCGCGGCGCCCACCGCCATGCCGATAAACCGCATGTCTGCTTAGACGTACAAACCGACGCCTCGTTCGCGCCCGCCACAATGCGGGCGTGGGCGCAGGCTATGTCGGCATCCTCTCCGCCGAGCTGCACTTCCCGGACGCGGGCTCGCTGAAAGGCAAGCGCAAGTACGTCAAGTCGGCCAAGGCGCAGCTGCAGCAGCGGTTCGGCGCCTCCGTGGCGGAGGTCGACCACCACGAGCTCTGGCAGCGCTCGCGGCTGACGCTCTCCTGCGTCGCGCGCGATCACCGCGAGCTGCTGGCGTTGTTGGACGGCGCCGAGCGCTACCTGGCCGGCCAGGAGTTCGAGCTCGCGGGCGTCGAGCGCGAGATCATCTCGCTGGACGACGCCTGATCGTGGCTGCGCGGCCTCTGGATCACCGCCGCTGAAACCGGCGCCCGCGTAGCTTGCGGCCACGTGGGGCCTGGGCCCGTTTCAGCGTCTCCAGCTCGTCGAGCGCCTCGCCGGCTCCGAGCACGACGCACGTCAGCGGCGACTCGGCGCGAGCGACTTGCAGGCCTGTCTCGGCGCTAATTCGTACGTCGATGCCGCGAAGGAGCGCGCCGCCACCCGCGAGGATGATTCCCCGGTCGCTGATGTCGGCAGCAAGTTCGGGTGGAGTGCCTTCGAGCGTGTCTTTGACGGCGGTGACGATCCGCTGCACCGGAGCGTCGAGGGCTTGCCGAAGCTCTTCCGAGCCAAGCTCGAGCCGGCGCAGCATGCCGGTCTGCAGATCGCGTCCACCGACCAGGGACTCGAGCTCCTCCTCGAGCTGCCAGGCCGAGCCGGCGTCGAGCTTCGCGTGCTCGGCCGTCTCTTCGCCGATGAGCAGCCCGTACTGCGCCTGCACGTGCTTGGCGACCGCCTCGTCCATCTCGTAACCGCCGACCTTGATCGATTGCGAGCTGACGATCCCGCCGAGCGAGATCACGGCCACCTCGGTCGTCCCGCCACCGATGTCGACGATCATGCTTCCGCGCGGCTCGGCGACCGGCAGGCCCGCGCCGATCGCTGCCGCCATCGGCTCCTCGACGAGGTAGACGGCGCGAGCACCGGCGGCCAGCGTCGCCTCTTGGACGGCCTCCCGCTCAACTTTGGTGATCCCGCTGGGCACACAGAGGACGACCTGCGCGAGCGGCAGTCGGCCGCCGCCACCTTTGCGGATGAAGTGCCGCAGCATCTGCTCGGTCATCTCGAAGTCGGCGATCACCCCGTGCCTGAGCGGCCGGATCGCACGGATCGAGGCCGGCGTCCGGCCGATCATGCGGCTGGCGTCGGCTCCGACGGCCTGGACCCGGCCGGTGCGGTCGTCGACGGCGACGACGGAGGGCTCGAAGACGACGATGCCCTCGCCGCGAACGAAGACGAGCGAGTTGGCGGTGCCGAGATCCACCGCAAGCTCTCGCCCGGCGAATGAACGAAGGAACGCCACGAAGACCCCCGGGGAGCCTAGCGCTCGGCCGCCTCGTGCACGCCCGCTGAAGTGCGGGCAAGCAAGTCGCTTTTTTGCAACACTGACGTTGCATGCCGACGACAGAGACGATGCAGGCGACGATGGACGAGGCGCTGCGGCAGGCCACGATCGAGGTGCTGCGAGAGCGAGGTGTGGCCGAGTTGGCCGGCCGTGTGCGGTCGACGCTCTGGCGCCAGGGGGTGACGCGCGATTCCCTGATTGCCGCGCTCGTCGGCGAACTGGCAGAGGACTTCCGCTCGACGATGTACCCGATCCTGATGTCGAGCGGCACCGGGCGTGAGCGGTTGACTCGCGGCCTGGAAGCGCTCTGCGAGCTCCTCGATCGTCATCTCCCGCTGATGCTCGCGAGCGACGAGGCGTTCCACCAGCCGGAGGCTCCGGGTCAGCCGTCCGACTACCTCCACCCGTTCATCCAGTTTCTCGGCGAAGGCGCGCGGGATGGATCGCTCGCGGTCGGCGAGGACGTCGTTCGCATAGCCGACATGGTTTTCAACGCAGTCGCCTGGCCGTACGTCCACCTCCGGGGCCGGCACGGCTGGGAAGCCGACGAGGCCCGCGAGCGCCTCGTCGGGCTCGTTCTGAACGGCATCGTAGGGGCAGGCCACTCACGAAAGGAGCAGAAGTGAGCACGCTTCCGTATCAAGAGCCGCTCGTCGTCCGGGAGCCCGGCCCACTGCAGATACCCGAGCCGGCGCGGCGCGGTGAGCCCGGCGGGCCGCCCTGCGCGATCTGCTCGGGGGAGACCCGGGCCGCGGTCTGGTCGGAGGAGAACTGGACGCTGCATCCACCGGCCCAGGGGAGCCTGGTCGGAGCCGTCTGGCTCGCCAGCCGTGTCCACGAGGACTCGTTCTCCGATCTTCCCGAGGAGGTGGCGTCCACGTTCGGACCGGTGGCGGCACGGATCGAGCGGGCGATCCTCTCACTCGACGATGTCGCGCGCGTTCACCTCTACCGCTGGGGCGACGGAGGTGCACACTTCCACGTCTGGTTCCTGCCGCGGCCGCTCGGAATGCTCGAGGCCTCCGGGATGATGTTGCCGGTGTGGGAGGACGTGTTGCCCAACGTGGCCGACTCCGGACTGGCCGAGGCGGCGGAGCGCTGGCCCGCCGGCTCGGTACCGGCGACGCCGTCGTCATCGGGTTGAGCTCGATGATCGGCGCGGGGGTCTTCTCGGCGTTTGGGCCGGCGGCGAGGGCCGCCGGCAGCGGCCTGCTCATCGGCCTGGCGATCGCGGGCGGAGTCGCCTACTGCAACGCGGTCGCCTCGGCACAGCTTGCTGCGCAGTATCCGACGTCTGGCGGCACGTACGTCTACGGCCGCGAGCGGCTCGGCGAGTGGTGGGGGTTCGTCGCCGGCTGGGGCTTCGTGATCGGGAAGACGGCGTCCTGCGCGGCCATGGCGCTGACGTTCGCGTCCTACGCGGCCGGCGGGCCGCTTTGGGCCAACCGTCTCGTGGCTGTTGCCGCCGTGGTCGCTCTCACGGCCGCCAACTACCACGGGATCTCGCGGACGGTCGAGGCGGCGTGGGTGTTGGTCGGCCTCTCGATTCTCGCGCTCGTCGTCGTCGTGCTGGCGATCGCGACGTCGGGTCATACCCACGGCGGTATCGGGTCTTCGTCGTTCGGCGCCTACGGCGTCTTGCAGTCCGCCGGACTGCTCTTCTTTGCATTCGCGGGCTACGCGCGGATCGCGACGCTCGGCGAGGAGGTGAGGAAGCCGGAGGAGACGATTCCGCGCGCCGTGCCGATCGCCCTCGGAATCGCGCTCGCTCTCTATCTCGCCGTCGGCGTCGCGGCGCTGGTGGGTGCAGGACCGGCGGCACTGGCCGGAAGCGTCCGCCCGCTCGCGACCGCCGTCAACGCCGGGGGCGCCGCCTGGGCGCTGCCCGTCGTGCGGATCGGCGCAGCCGTTGCGAGCCTCGGAGCCCTGCTGGCGCTGATCGCCGGCGTGGCCAGGACGACCCTCGCGATGGCGCGCAACAGCGACCTGCCGCGCTGGCTTGCGTCCGTTCACCCGCGCTACAGCGTTCCCGATCACGCCGAGCTCCTCATCGGCGCCGCCGTCGTCGTGCTGGTGCTGACGACCGATCTGCGCAACGCGATCGGCTTCTCCTCGTTCGGCGTGCTGCTCTACTACGCGATCGCCAACGCGTCGGCATACACCCAGCCGCAGCAGCGGCGGCGTTGGCCGCGCGGACTCAACGTCGTCGGCCTGGTCGGCTGCGTCATTCTCGTCGCGACGCTGCCATGGTCGGCGATCACGGCCGGCGTCGCCGTCATAGCCGTGGGCCTTCTCGGCCGGTCGCTCGCAGTGAGGCGCCGCCGCTTTCAGTGCGAGGCCGATTGAATACGGTGCATGAGCGACCGAATGCGGCGCGTTAACGAGGCGGTCCGGCAAGTGCTCTCGGAAGCGGTCGGGGAGCTGAAGGACCCTCGGATCGGCTTCGTGACCGTCACCGGAGTCAAGACCTCGGCGGACCTGCGGCACGCGCGGGTTTACGTGAGTGTCTTCGGACCTGAGGCCCAGCAGCGCAAGAGCCTGGCGGGTCTGGAGGCGGCGCACGGCGTTCTGCAGGGCCGGCTCGCGCGCGAGCTCCGGCTTAAGAGAACACCACAACTCGCGTTCGAATACGATCCGACGGTCGAGCGCGGGGTCCGCATGACGCAGCTGATCGATGAGCTCGCCCCAGACGACGAGTGAGGTAGCGGCGGTCGCGGACGCGATTCGCTCGCGCGACCGCTTTTTGCTCGTCACCCACGAGAACCCCGACGGGGACGCACTCGGCTCCATCCTGGCGCTGAAGCTAGCGCTCGACCAGCTCGGCAAAGACAGCGTCATGTACCTCTACGGCGACGCGCCGCTGCCCGCCGAGTACTCGTTCATGCCGCTCGCCGAGCTGCGGCGCCGGCTGCCGGACGACTGGCGCGACCGGGTTCTGATCGCCGTCGATTGCGCGAATGAGAGCCGGATCGGACCTGAGCCGGAACCCCTCGCCGGGGCGCCGCTCGTGCTCGACATCGACCACCACCACGACAACTCGCGTTTCGGCCAGCTCAACCTGATCGTCCCGAACGCCTCCTCGACGGGGGAGGTGCTGCGCGACCTCTTCGCGGAGCTCGAGGTCGAGCTCTCGCCGGAGATCGCCGAGGCTCTCTACATCGCCCTCGTCACCGACACGGGCCGCTTTCAGTACTCGAACACGAGCGCGAAGGCGCTGCGTCTTGCCGCCGAGCTGGTCGAGGCGGGCGCCGACGTCCACCGCATCTTCAGGGGCGTGTACGAGACCGTCCAGTTCGCGAAGCTGAAGCTGCTCGCGCGCGCGCTCGAGCGGGCGCAGATCTACGACGGCGGCCGCCTTGTCGTCTCGTATCTGCTGCGGAGCGACTTCGCCGACATCGGCGCGGCCGAGGCGTACTCGGAGGGAATCATCGACTACCTCCGTGCGGTCGAGGGCGCAGACATGGCCGCGCTGATCCGCGAGCCGCCGCGCTCCAATGGGCCGACCCGGCGGGTCAGCCTCCGCGCGAGCAACGACGAGCTCGACGTCTCCGCAATCGCACGTAAGTCGGGAGGTGGGGGTCACCGCCAGGCGGCGGGCTTCTCGAGCGACGCCTCGGTCGAGGAGATCACGGACTTCATCCAGCGCGAGTTCCTCGCGAGTGCCCCCACGCGGACATGAGCTCCTTTCATGATGGGGCCTGCCACGGGTTGTCCGGCGCGGCTCGGGGGCACAGCGCTTCATCGTGAAGAGAGCTCTGAGTCCCAGCGGCCTGATCCTCGTCGACAAGCCGGCGGGGCCGTCCTCATTCGCGATCGTCGCCGAGATGCGAAGGTGCACCGGCGCTCGTACCGGCCATGCCGGCACGCTTGATCCGTTCGCGACGGGCCTATTGATTTTGTTGTCCGGTGCGGCAACTAAGTTGGCCTCGTGCTTCGTCGGCCTGGACAAGCGTTACGTCACGGATGTGGATCTGAGGGCGCGGACCTCGACCGGGGATCCCGAGGGCGAGATCGTCGAACGCTCGGAGGCTCCGGAGGCGGACGAGCTTGCGCGGCGGCTCGAGCCCCTCCGCGGCGAGATCGAGCTGCCGATCCCGGCTGCATCCGCGGTCAAGATCAGCGGTGAGCGCGCTTACCGCCTGCACCGGCGCGGCGTCGAGGTGGAGATGCCGCTCCGCCGGTCGCGTGTGGACGCGCTCGACGTCATCGCGTATAGAGACGGCGTCGCACGCCTCGATCTCCGGGTCAGCTCGGGCACGTACGTGCGAGCCATCGCCGAGGAGCTGGGCGGCCATTGTGTGACCCTGCGCCGAACCGAGGTCGGACCGTTCACGGTCGCAGAAGCAGACCCGGGGCGGATCCTGCCGCCGGAGCAGGCGCTGGCGCGGATCGGGCGCACTGCCAACGGCGACGTGGGAGGGACCACCTGAGGGTCGTCCGCGCCCCGAGCGAGCTCGACGCGCGTCCGCGTTCCGTCGCCCTCGGCACCTTCGACGGCGTCCATCTAGGCCACCGGCGAGTGCTCGAGACCGCCCTGTCGACGGCGCCTGAGCTCGCGCCGACGGTAGTGACCTTCTGGCCGCACCCGCGGATCGTGCTGGGCAACGAGGTCGGCCTCCTGACGACGCTCGACCGGCGCCTCGAGCTGCTGGCCGAGGCCGGCGTCGGCGAGACGCTGGTGGTCGAGTTCACGGTCGAGCTGGCACAGATGGAGCCGGAAGCGTTCGTCGACGAGCTGCTGCGCCCGATCGGGAGCCAGGTCGTCGTCGCGGGAGCCGACTTCCGCTTCGGCCGGAGCCGGCGCGGCGATCTCGACACCTTCGAGCAACTCGGCCTCACGGTCCGGCGCGTCGACCTCTTCCCTGGCGTCTCGTCGACGGCGATCCGCGCGCTGTTGGCGGAAGGCGACCTCGAGGGCGCGTCGCGGCTGCTCGGCCGCCCGCCCGAGGTCGACGGCACCGTCGTCGCCGGCGACGCCCGCGGGGGAACGCTCGGTTATCCGACCGCCAACCTGCGCGTGGATCCGGACCTGCTCGTGCCCGCGTACGGGATCTATGCCGGCTGGGTCGCCGGCCATCGCGCCGCGGTCTCGATCGGTACGAACCCGCATTACGGAGGCCGCGAACGCCGAGTCGAGGCGTTCCTGCTCGATTTCGACGGCGATCTCTACGGAGAACGCCTGATCGTGGAGCTCTGGCGCCGCCTGCGGGACGAGCAGGCGTTCGTGAGCGAGGAAGAGTTGGTCGCCCAGATAGCGCGCGATGTCGAGGCGACACAGGCGGCCGAGCGGCCGCTTTGAGGTATGCCCTCGGCACAGGAGGCCCACGGCACAAGTTTCCGCAAATCACGGAATCTTGCTTGGCATGGGGGGTACAGACCGTGCGCACAGTCGGCCGACGGTGGACGTGCTGCATACCGTGCGCTGCCTCGCTTGCCGCGCTGTCTACTCGAAGCCGGCTCGCGGTGGCATCGTCACCTCCAACCCGGGCTGCCCGGAATGCGGCTACGTGGGCTGGGTGAGGCCCTCGTCGGCTACGGGACCCGCGCTGCGGCGCCGCTTCGACGCGGATCGCCGGCGGCGTCGTTCGGCGTGACGAGGCTGACGCCGCCGAAAAAGTGATGCTGCGCCGGCCAGATGCGCACCGCGAAGCCTTCCCGTTCGAGCGCGGCGACGGCCGCCTCCGAGAAACCGGGCTCGACCTGAACGCGACCGCCTGACGCGTGCAGCCGCGGCCGAGCCACGGCTTCGCCCGGGGACAGGCCCTCGTCGAGCACCCCCGCCGCGACCTGGATCAGCGCACCGCGAAGCCGCGTTCCGCCGGCCGCTCCGATCGCGAGCTCGAGGGCGTTGTCTCCGAGGACCAGGGTCGGCGCCATCATGCTGCCCATGCGCTCCCCGGCCTCGAGCGCTCCGCGGACGAGATCGGCCTCGCCGAGCATGCTGTTCAGGTGCAGATCGAATCCGGGCAGGAAATCGCCCGAGCCGAGCCCGAGGCTGGTGGTCAGAACGCACGCACTCCCATCCCCATCGACGACGGTGATGTTCGTCGTGTCGCCGACCCCGTCCGGGCCCTCGCGGTCGAGGATCCGCGCCAGGATGAGGGCGCGCTCGGCCTCCGAGAGCTCGGCTAACCGCGGAACGCGGGGGAGCGCGTCCGGCACGCCGGAGAGATCATCTCGCGTGTAGACCCGCGCGTCGAGGTAGGCGACCTCGTCGGGGGCGCTCCACTCGGCGCGGTAGGCCTCGAGGTCCTCCCGCGTGACGAGACCTCCGCGCTCGCGCATCAGCGCCAGCAGCACGTCGGCGATCGAGCCCGAATACGCCGAGGCCGCGCCCTCTTCCGCGAGGAGCTCGAGCGCGCGCACGAGTCCCGGCTGCTCGAGGCGCTCGCCCGCGGCGAGAAGAGAACCACGAGGCGCGTAGATCCGGGCGCCCTCGTTCATCGTCATCACCGTGGCGAGCATGGCCAGGCACGAGGCCTGTGCGGGCGTCATCTCGACGCCGGCGCGCGCGAGCCGCAGTGCCGGTTCGACGAGCCGTGTCCACTCGAGCCGTCCATGGCGGCGCCAGAGCTCGGCGAGGCCGGCCGGCACGCCCGGGACCCCGCAGGAGGCGATCCCGACCGCGTAATGGACGAGCTCGGCGCCGAAGGGAACGTCGAGCTCGAGCAGCGCGGCCTCGCGCCGTTCGGCGCCGAGGCCCGGGACGGCGACGAAGAAGTCAAGGTTCTCGGCGCTTCCGCCCGTGCCGTCGTAGTAGATCGCGTGCCCGCCGCCGAGCAGACCCGTCATCACGGTCTCCGCGACGCACGAGGCAAGCGAGGCCGCCACGGCGGCGTCCGCGGCGCTGCCGCCCGCTCTTAGCATCTCGATCCCGGCCTCGACGGTCGCGGGGTGGCCGGCTGCGATCGCGCTCGTCACTCGGTCCGCGCGGCGAGACGGCCGAGGAAGCGTACGAATCCTTCTCGGGGAAAATCGAAGCGCTCGCTTCGCCATTCGCCGTCGGGGATCTCGAACTCCCGCTCGGCAACGGGGCGTCCGTGCACCGTTGGATAGACCTGGGTTTCCCGGCTGAACGGGTCGACCTCGGCGGCGGCGATGCTCAACCCGCCGTCTTCGGTGGCGATCTCGAGCTCGAAGTCCTGTCCCTGGTACCGGCCGGTCAGCGCCGCAAGCTCGGCGATCGAAAGGTCCCGTTCGGCGACCCGCGCCGGGCCCAGACCGAGGCGCTCGAGTACGTCCCGGATCGCCGCGCTGCCGCGGCTCGAGTTCGTGAGTGCCGCGACGGCGACGCGGTCCTGCGGCACCAGCAGGAGCAGCGACTGGAAGCCGACGGCCGAGCCCGCATGCTCGACGGTCGGCAGAGCCCGCGTCTCGGCCAGCAACCAGCCGAGCCCGTAGCTGCCGCCGGCGAGCGCGATCTGCGGGCGCTGCATCTCGGCGATCGACGCAGGCGTCAGCGGGCCGGGGCCGCCGAGGTGATGCGCCGCGAAGCGCAACAGGTCCGTAACCGAGGACCAGAGCCCGCCGGACGGCCGCCGCACGCGTGGGTACGTCTTCTCCGTCGTCGCGTGCTCGGCCGCGCCGGGCTCGACCTGGTCGTGGCCTCGCGCCGACTGCTCCGCTTCGAAGCCCGTCAACCGGAGCCCGAGCGGGTCGAGCACGCGGGTGCGCATCGCCTCCTCGAAGCTCGTGCCCAAGGCCCGCGCGATCGCAGCCGCGACGAACCAGAAGCCGGCGTTGCAGTACGAAAAGAGCTCGCCCGGCCCGACAGGCAACAGCTCCGGCTTGCCCTCCGTCAGCCTCAGAAGCGCGTCGTCCGCGTCGCCGAACCCGTCGAGCGGCTCCGGCCACTCGCACGCGAGTCCGCCCTGGTGGCTGAGCAACTGCCTGACGGTCGCGTCGAGCTTCGATCGCGGCGGCCGCTCGTCGAGCGCCAAGAGCCCGTCCTGGACGAGCGTCATCGCCAACGTTGCCGTGAACGGCTTCGTGATCGACGCGATCTGGAAGACGGTGTCCGGCGAGACGGTCTCGGGACGGCCGAGCTCGCAGAGCCCGTCAGCCGCGCTCACTGTCTCGCCGTCTCGCCATATTCCCACCGCGATCCCGGGCACGTTCCAGCGCTCCCGCGCCTCTGCGGCCCAGTCCGCCAACCGTTCCGCCGAAAGCCACTCCATCGGGCGGCTGCTACCCTACTGCGAGCCCGCAGCCCCGGCCGTGCGCGTTCCTTGGCGCGCCGTGCGGAGACCGCGGAGACGCACATCTAGGAGGACGTGAATGCCTCTCACCAAGGAAGCAAAACAGGAGATCATCGGCCAACACGGCCACAGCGAGGCTGACACCGGCTCGCCCCAGGTGCAGATAGCGCTCTTGACCCGGCGGATCAACGAGCTCACCGAGCACCTGAGAGCCCACCCGAAGGACCACTATTCCCGACGTGGGCTGCTGAAGCTGGTCGGTCGGCGCCGCAGGCTCCTGCAGTACCTGCAAAAGCGCGATCTCGAGGGCTATCGCGGCCTGATCCAGGAGCTCGGCCTGAGGAGATAACCGAACGCAACCGAGGGTGGAAGTTTGAGCGAGCGCGCACCGGACGCGCTGACTCAAACCTCCACCTTCAAGAAAGAAGTGGAGGACAGATGAGCATTGCAACGCAGGGCCCGACCACCCTCTCGGTGGAGATTGCGGGCCGAGAAATCACGTTCGAGACCGGCAAGCTGGCCAAGCAGGCCGACGGCGCCGTCGTCGTGCGCGAGGGCGACACGATGGTGCTGGCGACCGCGCAGGGGAAGACCGAGGCGCGCGAAGGCGCGGACTTCTTCCCGCTAACGGTCGACGTCGAGGAGCGCATGTACGCCGCGGGCAAGATTCCCGGCGGCTTCTTCAAGCGCGAGGGACGTCCCACCGAGCGGGCGATCTTGACCGCGCGCATGATCGACCGCCCGATCCGGCCGCTCTGGCCGAAGGGCTTCAAGAACGAGGTGCACGTCGTCGCGACGACGCTCTCGGCCGACCTGATCTCGCCGCACGACATCCTGGCGATCAACG
This sequence comes from Actinomycetota bacterium, assembly GCA_005888315.1. Lineage (GTDB taxonomy): Bacteria > Actinomycetota > Thermoleophilia > Gaiellales > Gaiellaceae > 13-2-20CM-68-14. The sequence goes on from VAWH01000029.1 coordinate 48,436, forward strand.
GCGCCTCGGCGGCGCTGATGATCTCGCCGCTGCCCTTCCTCGGGCCGGTGGGCGCCGTGCGGGTGGGCCTGATCGACGACGAGCTCGTCGTCAACCCGACCCTGGCCGAGATCGAGCAGGGTGACAGCACGCTCGACCTGATCGTCGTCGGCACGAAGGACGCGCTGACGATGGTCGAGGCGGGCGCGGGGGAGATCCCCGAGGAGCTGCTGCTCGAAGCGCTCGAACGGGCCCACGACGAGATCCGCAAGCTCTGCGAGCTTCAGGAGGACCTCCAGCGCCAGGTCGGCAAGGCAAAGTGGCTCGACACCACGCTCACCGACGAGCTGGAGCGCGAGCACGGCGACAAGCTCCGGCAGCGGATTCAGTCGGAGGGCCTGCGCGAGGCCGGCGCTGCGGTCGAGGAGAGCGTCGATGAGATCTGCCCCGAGCTCTCGATGGATTCGACCGAGGACGACATCATCAGACGGATGCAGGTCCGCTCGAGCTTCGCGCTGATCCTCGAGCGGCTTCGCCTCGAGGCGGTCGAGGGACCTGTCCGCGAGCAGTTCGAAGACGACTTGAGGGCGCTCACCGAGGCCGAACAGGATCCGAAGGAGCTCAAGTCCGCCAAGCGCCACCTCCTCTTCGACCGAATCGAGGAGCAGCTGCAGCTGCCGTTCCCGATCGGGCCGGCGGCGGCCGACGGCGACGAGCCGGCGGTCAAGGACTCGATCACGCGGCAATACGTCAAGAAGGCCGCCGAGGCGGTCTACAAGGAGCTCGTCCGCCGCAAGATCGCCGTCGAGAAGCGCCGCCCGGACGGTCGCGGCTCGGAGGACATCCGCGAGATCACGTGCGACGTCGGCGTTGCGCCGCGCCCGCACGGCTCGGCGCTGTTCACGCGCGGGCAGACCCAGATCATGACGCTGCTGACGCTCGGCACCGCGAAGGAAGGCCAGCGGATCGACGATCTCTCGCTCGAGACCGACCGGCGCTACATGCACCACTACAACTTCCCGCCTTACTCGGTCGGCGAGACCGGCTTCATGCGCGGGCCCAAGCGCCGCGACATCGGCCACGGCGCGCTCGCGCAGCGGGCGCTCGAGCCGATGATCCCGTCGCTCGAGGAGTTCCCCTACACGGTGCGGCTGGTCTCGGAGACGCTCGAGTCGAACGGCTCCTCGTCGATGGGCTCGGTGTGCGGGTCGACGCTTGCCCTGATGGACGCCGGAGTGCCGATCAAGGCGCCGGTCTCCGGCATCGCCATGGGCCTCGTCAAGGAAGGCAACGACTACACGATCCTGACCGACATCCAGGGAGCCGAAGACCACCTCGGCGACATGGACTTCAAGGTCGCCGGCACGCGCGAGGGCATCACGGCGCTGCAGATGGACATCAAGATCACGGGCGTCACGCAGGAGATCCTCCGGAATGCGCTCGAGCAGGCCAAGCGGGCGCGCGAGTTCATCCTCGACAAGATGCTCGAGGCGATCCCGGAGCCGCGCCAGGAACTTGCCGGCCATGCGCCGCGCATCTCCTCGGTCAAGATCGACCCCGAGAAGATCGGCATGGTGATCGGCAAGGGCGGCGAGACGATCCGCTCGCTCGAGTCCGACTACGACGTCCAGATCGACATCGAGGAAGACGGCAACGTCCTCATCTACGCAACCGAGGGAGACAAGGCCGAGGCGGCGATCAACGCGGTCACGCAGCTGACCAAGTCACCGGAGGTCGGCGACGAGTACACCGGCAAGGTTGTCAAGACGACCCAGTTCGGCGCCTTCGTCGAGCTGACGAAGGGCACCGACGGGCTGCTCCACGTCTCGAACGTCGGCCCCGGCCGCGTCGGGCACATCGAGGACGTGATGACCCGCGGCGACGTCGTCGACGTGATCGTCCAGGAGGTAGACAAGGACCGCGGCCGGATCGGCCTGAAGCTGGTCGCGAAACACGAGAACGGCGGGAGGGTCCAGCCCGAAGAGCTGATAGAGCGGGCCAAGAACGCCCCGCCGCGACCGCCTGAGGAGGAGCGACCTCGCGGCGGCCGCGACCGCGGCCGCGGAGGCCGAGGCGGCCGCGACCGCGAACGGCGCTAGAAGTGAGCAGCGGCGGCGCGTCTGAAAACGCGCCGCCGCCTTCTGCCTTTCGCCAGGCGCTGCTCATCGCGTCGGTGCGGCTCGCGCTTGGGGTAGCCGGACTGGCCGCCGCGGTCTCGATCGACGTCTCCTCCGGCACGGCGCTCGCAGAGGCCGCCGCCGGAGCCGTTCTGACGACCTTCGCGCTCATCGCCCCGGCCGGCAGGCGGCGGCCTGCGCAGCTCCGGCCTCCGGTCGCCGCACCGGTCTCGCCTCGCGAGCCCTGGTGGCGGGCCCTGGCGGTCGCGATGTTTCCAAGCACGTATGGCGTCGCCCTGCTGACCGGGATTGCTCTTGCCATCAACCGCAGCCTGGCCGCGTTTCTGGCCGGCGTGCTGCTCGGTATGGGTGCGGTCGGCCTCGTCTACGCGCTCTCGACGAAGTGAGCCGGGCGGCCGCGATGGGCCGTTGTCTTGGCTAACTAATCAGCAGGTCGAACGGATCTGCTTGAGCGTGAGCGCTCACGTCCCGCTCCTCGCGCAGCGCGAGCGAGACCGCCTGGGCGCGGCTTCGGACTTCGAGCTTCCCGAGAATCCGCTGGATGTGGGTCGCCACCGTCTTCGAAGTGATCACGAGCCGCTCCGCGATCTCCTCCTGTCTGAGGCCTTCCGCGAGTAAGCCGAGAACCTCGTTCTCGCGCTGAGTCAGCGCGTCGAGGCTGCCGTTTCGCCTAGCGCCGTTTCCGTTCGAGTGAGGCCGTTCCACGAGGCGCGTGACCCGTGCGATCAACTCCCCGGGATCGACGGGCTTGGTCAGATAGTCGTCTGCTCCCAGCAAAAGGCCACCGGCCCGATCGAGCGCTTCCGTCCGCTCGCCGGAGATGAAGACGATCGCGATCGAGTCGCCGTAACGGTTGCGGAGCTCACGGCAGACTTCGTAGCCATTCAAGCCGGGGAGCTGGACGTCGAGCAGGATCGCCGCCGGACGCTTCTCGGCGACGGCGGGTAACACCGCGGCCCCGCTCGTTAGCTGGGTCGTCGCGTAGCCAATGCCCTCCAACAGTTCGCTGACGAACGACAGAAAGCCGTCGTTGTCGTCCACGAGCAAGATCCCCCCGCCCGCATTGTTTTTCACGCACCTCTCCCTACGTAGGTACCTGACTTCTAACGTAATTGGCGTACCGCTTCAAGGACGCCCGCATCGCCTTACAACA
>VAWH01000108.1 GCA_005888315.1 Actinomycetota bacterium
GGGCTCGTGCTCGACCGCGGGCGCGAGCGCATAGTCGTCGTCGCGCACCCGCACGGCGGCATGGAGATCGAGGAGATCGCACAGCGCGAGCCTGAGGCCATCCTGCGCGAGGTGGTCGAGCCCGCCGTCGGGATGCAGGCGTTTCAAGCGCGCGAGCTCGCGTTCGGCCTGGGGCTCGCCCCCGCGCAGGTGAACCAGACGGTAGCCGTCATCCTCGGCGCGTACCGGGCGTTCCGCGAGCTCGACGCCACCATGGTCGAGATCAATCCGCTCGTCGTCACGGCGGACGCTCAGGTGCTCGCGCTCGACGTCAAGATGAGCTTCGACGACAACGCGATGTTCCGCCGGCCTAACGTGGCCGAACTGCGCGATCACGCGCAGGAAGATCCGCGCGAGGCCGAGGCCGCCCAGCACGGGTTGAACTACGTGGCGCTGGACGGCGACATCGGTTGCATCATCAACGGCGCCGGGCTCGCCATGGCCACCATGGACATGATCAAGCACGCCGGCGGGGCGCCCGCCGACTTCCTCGACATCGGCGGTGGCGCGTCTCCCGATCGCGTCGCCGCAGCGTTCCGCCTGGTGCTCTCCGACCGGAAGGTCCGGGCGATTCTCGTGAACGTGTTCGCCGGCATCAATCGCTGTGACTGGGTGGCCCAGGGCGTGGTGCAGGCGGTCCGCGAGGTGCGCGTCTCCGTTCCGCTGGTGGTGCGGCTCGCGGGCACGAACGTGGCGCAAGGCCGCCGCATCCTGCAGGACAGCGGGCTTCCCATCATCCCCGCCGACACGCTGGCGGAAGCGGCGGAGAAGGTGGTGGCGGCACGCATCCATACCGCGCAGCCCGTATGAGCATCCTGCTCGACGAGCGGACTGCAGTCATCGTCCAGGGCTTGACGGGGGACAAGGGGACGTTCCACGCGATGGAGATGATCGCGTACGGCACGAACGTGGTGGGCGGCGTGACCCCGGGGAAGGGCGGCACCCGGCACCTCGAGCGGCCGGTGTTCAATACGGTCAAAGAAGCCGTCGCGGCGACCGGTGCCGTCGCCTCGCTGGTGCTGGTGCCGGCCCCGTTCTGCGCCGACGCGGTCATGGAGGCGGCCGACGCCGGGATCCGGCTCGTCGTGACGATCACCGACGGCGTCCCCGCCCAGGACATGATGCGCGTCAAGCGCTACCTGTGGCGCTACGCCAGGGAGCGGCGTACCCGTCTGATCGGACCCAACTGCGCCGGCGTGATCAGCCCGGGCAAGGCGATGATGGGCATCATGCCCGGCCACATCTACTCGCGTGGCGCCGTCGGCCTGGTCACGCGCTCCGGCACGCTCGGCTATGAAGCGGCGGCGCAGATGCAGGCCACGGGCGTCGGCATCACGACGAGCGTCGGGATCGGCGGTGATCCGATCAACGGAAGCTCCTTCGTCGACATGCTGGCGCTGTTCGAGCAGGATCCGGAGACCGACGCGGTCATGCTGATCGGCGAGATCGGCGGCCCTCAGGAAGCGGACGCCGCCCGCTTCGTCCAGGAGCACATGACGAAACCGGTAATCGGATACGTCGCCGGCCTCACGGCGCCGAAGGGCCGGCGCATGGGGCACGCCGGCGCGATCATCTCGGCATTCGGCGACACCGCGGCCGAGAAGGCCGAGATCATGCGGTCGGCCGGTCTCGTCGTGGCCCCGAGCCCGGCCGAGCTCGGATCGACGGTCGCCCAGGCCCTGGCCCGGAGGCCGTCCCGCCCGGTCCTGGTCGCGCGGTGAGCGCAGCGGGTCGGCCGACCGTCGTGGTGACCCGCCGGCTGCCGGCGCCCGTCGAAGCCGAGCTGACCCGGGCCTTCGACGCCCGGTTGAACCGGGACGACCATCCGCTCACGCCGGCCGAGCTGCAAGACGCGCTGCGCAGCGCCGACGCGCTCCTCCCCACCGTGAGCGACCGCATCACCGCCGCTACGCTCGCCGTCGAGCCGCTGCGCACCCGGATCCTCGCCAACTACGGCGTGGGGTTCAACCACATCGACGTAGCCGCCGCCAAGGCACGCGGAGTCGTCGTCACGAACACGCCGGAGGTGCTCACCGACGACACCGCGGACGACGCCATCATGCTGATGCTCATGGTGGCGCGGCGCGCCGGCGAAGGGGAGCGGCAGGTGCGGAGCGGCGCCTGGACGGGGTGGCGGCCCACGCACCTGCTCGGCACCAAGGTCAGCGGCAAGACGCTCGGGTTGATCGGACTGGGTCGGATCGGCCGGGCAGTGGCGCGCCGCGCCCGTCACGGGTTCGGGATGCGCGTGGTGTTTCACGACCCGTATCCGCCCCCCGCCGAGGTCGTCGCCGAGCTCGCCGCCGAGCCAAGGGCCACCGTGGAGGACGTGCTGCGGGAGGCTGATTTCGTATCGCTGCATTCCCCGGCCACGCCTGAAACGCGCCACCTCATGAATGCCGCGCGGCTCGCCCTCATGCGACCCACCGCGTTTCTCATCAACACCGCCCGCGGCGACATCGTCGACGAAGCGGCCCTCGTTGCCGCGCTCGAGCGCAGGCACATCGCCGGGGCCGCGCTCGACGTGTACGAGAAGGAGCCTCTCGTGACGCCCGCGCTCCTGACCATGGAGAACGTAGTGCTGCTGCCGCATCTCGGCAGCGCTACCCAAGAGACGCGCGTGGCGATGGGCATGCGGGCGCTGGACAACCTGATGGCCTTTTTCGCGGGGACTGCCCCGCGCGACCGCGTGGTGTGAGCGACAGCCCCTCCCTCTCCACGGCCCGAACCGGCTCCGAGTACCTCGAAGCGGTGGCGGAGCTGCTGTTCGAGCAGTTCAGCGATGTGATCCACGTCCATCAGCCGGAGCTCGAGCCGGTGCTCCGGGGCCAGCCCACGGCCCGGCCGACCGGGCGTCCCCCGCGCTGATCGCGCGCGCCATCCAGGCGCAGGGCACGTGGTTCCAGTTGCTTTCGATCGCCGAGCAGAACGCCGCGATGCGGCTGCGCCGCCAGGCGGAGGTGGAGCGCGGCCCCGAGCGGCTGCGGGGCACGTTCGCTCAGGTCGTGAGCGCCGCCGCCGCGCAGGGGGTTTCGGCCGAGGAGATGCGGACGCTCGTGGCGCGCCTGCGCGTGCGG
>VAWH01000030.1:0-40216 GCA_005888315.1 Actinomycetota bacterium
ACTTCGTCGTCGCCCACATGCATTACGTGCTGTTCGGCGGGTCGGCGTTCGCGCTCTTCGCGGCCTTCTACTACTGGTGGCCCAAGATGTTCGGCCGCTTCCTCGACGAGCGGCTGGGGAGGCTCAACTTCTGGCTCTACTTCATCGGGGTCAACCTGACCTTCTTCCCGCAGCACTTCCTGGGGCTGTTGGGTATGCCCCGGCGGATCTGGACGTACAACCACCACGGCTGGTGGGCCGCCTGGAACCTCGTTTCGACGATCGGCGCCTTCGTGATGGCGCTCGCGACGCTCGTCTTCCTGGTCAACGTGGTCAGGACGACGCGGGTGGGCCGGCGCGCCGGGCACGACCCCTGGGTGGCCGACACGCTCGAGTGGTACACGAGCTCGCCGCCGCCGGCTCACAACTTCGACAAGGTCCCCTACGTGACGAGCGCGAGGCCTTTGCGTGACTTGCGGCGCCGCCTCCAGGAGAGCACGGCCCGTGCCTGAGCTGCGGCCCGGTCCCTGGCTGCGCCTCATCGCCGTCGGTGCTGCCGCTGCAGCGGCGTTGGCCGTCGTGTCGGGGGCGCTTTCGCTCCACACTGCGCACCGGGCGCTCGCGGCGCTCGCTCTCCCGCCGCTCGCTGCGCTCGTCGCGGCGGCGTGGGTGGCCCATCGCCGCTTGCTCGCACCCTCCGTCGCCGCGCTCGGCTTCTTTCTCGCCGCGGCGCTCGTCACCGGTCGGCCGCTGCACATCGCCTTCGCTGCCCTGGCCCTTGCCGCCGCGCTCGTCGCCACCGTGGCGACCGTGCGCGGCGAGCCCGTGGCCGCCGCTCCGTGGGGCGACTACGTGACGCTGACCAAGCCGCGGATCATGAGCCTGCTCCTGCTGACGGGGGCCTGCGGAATGATCGTGGGAGCCCGCGGCTTCCCCTCGGCCGGGCTCTTCGCCGAGACGATGGTCGGCCTCGCGCTCGCCTGTGGCGGCGCGAGCGCGCTGAACCACGTTCTCGACCGCGACCTCGACAGCCACATGCGCCGCACCGACCGGCGGCCGGTCGCAGCCGAGCGGGTCGCACCGACCCGGGCGCTCGAGTTCGGGCTCGCCCTCTCGGCGCTCTCGTTCGTCCTGCTCGCCAGCCTCGTCAACGTGCTGACCGCCGTGCTCGCACTCGCCGGCAACCTGTTCTACGTCTTCGTCTACACGCGTTGGCTGAAGCGCTCGACGCCCCAGAACATCGTCATCGGCGGGGCGGCGGGCGCCGTGCCTCCACTCGTCGGCTGGGCGGCCGCCACCGGGGACGTGACGCTGCCGGCGCTACTGCTCTTCGCGATCGTCTTCTTCTGGACGCCGCCCCACTTCTGGGCGCTGGCGCTGCTGATCCGGGAGGACTACGAAGCTGCCGGCGTGCCGATGCTGCCGGTCGTACGCGGAGAGCGGGAGACGACGAAGCAAATCGCCCTCTACAGCGGGGTGCTCGTGGCGGTGACCGCCTCGCCTTTCCTTTGGGGGACGCTGGGGCTGCCCTACCTCGTCGCCGCGCTCGCCCTCGGCGCGGTCTTCTTCGTGCTCGCGCTCGGCCTGCGCAGCGAGCCGACGCCGCGCCGGGCAGCGCTGCTCTTCCACTTCTCGCTCCTCTACCTGGCGCTGCTCTTCGCCGCCATGGCCGTGGACGCCGCGCTGTGAACGAGCGCCTCCCCGAGCCGGCGATGCCGCAGACGTTGCACGAGCCTGCCGATCCCGAAGCCGCGCTCGCGCGCAAGAACATGATCTTCGGCTTGGCGCTGTTCGGCTTCGTCCTGCTTCTCTTCGGCGCGACCATCCTCGTCGCCTACGTCTATCTCGCCCTCGACTGACTCGGTCTTCATCACCACGGTGGAATCGCCGCCATCGGGCCGGCGGCTGGCCGTAAAGGATCTCTTCGACACCGCCGGCATGCGGACGACCTACGGGTCGGCGATCTTCGCCGACCACGTCCCGGCGCGGACGGCTGAAGCGGTGCGCCTGCTCGAGGCGGCCGGTTATGTCAACGTCGGCAAGGCCAACTTGCACGAGTTCGCCTACGGGGTCACGTCGGAGAACCCGCACTACGGCGCCGTGCCGAACCCGCGCGCGCCAGGCCGGACCGCGGGCGGCTCGAGCGGCGGTTCCGCTGCGGCCCTCGCCGCCGGCCTGGCCGACGCGGCGCTCGGCTCCGATTCCGCCGGGTCGATCCGGATTCCGGCCGCCTGCTGCGGCGTCGTCGGCTTCAAGCCGAGCTTCGGGCTCGTTCCGATCGACGGCTGCTTCCCCTTGGCGCCGAGCTTTGACCATGCGGGACCGATGGCGAGAGACGTCGCGGAATGCGTGCGGATGATGGAAGCACTCGTTCCGGGCTTCGAGCCGGCGGAGGTCGCACTCTCGGACCTGCGCGTCGCCGTCGCCTGGCTCGACGAGGCCGATCCGCTCGTCCGCGCCCGCGTCGAAGGCGCGGCCTCGAAATTCGCGGATCTGCAGGAGCTCACACTTAGCGTGCCCGACCGCGAGCGGTGGGGCGCGGCCTTCCGGCGCGAGGCTGTCGAGTCGCACGCAGGCCTTTATCCCGAACGCGCCGAGGACTACGGCGACGACGTGCGCCGGTCGCTCGAAGAGGCCTTCGAGTTGACACACTCGGAGGTCGAGGCCGCCTGGCGCCTGCGAGAGGATCTCCGCGACGAGGTCTCCGAGGCGCTCGACGGATTCGACCTGCTGTTGACGCCGACGCTCCCCTGCGTGGCGCCGCCCTACGGCCAGGGCTCGCGCACCGTGCTGACGAAGCTGACCGCTCTGTTCAACCTGGCGGGCTGGCCCGCGCTGGCGCTGCCCTGCGGCTCGGCCGAAGACGGCCTGCCGGCATCGGTCCAGCTCGCGGCCCCGCCGGGGCACGATGCACTGGTTCTTGCGGCCGCTGCCGCTCTGGAGCGGGCGCTCCAGGCGGGTTAGGCTCACCCGGGCTCACTCGTTCGAGGGAGGCCACCGCGACCCGGGCGTGCCGACAACTCTCAACGCATGTCTGTGGTGGCCCGTTTCCTCGTCTTCGCGGTCGCCGGAGGGCTCACGCTCGCTACGGGAGCCCATTCCGCCCTGGCGGCGGATCCGGCGACGGGCACTCGGCCGACGACCGGGGGCGAATACGCGTATACAGCGCCGGAGGCAGCGCCGTATGTCGGCGCTCGCGCCGTCGTCCATTACGTCTCGACCGGCGTCGCCGCGCCCCCGCTCAACGACGACGACGGCAACGGCTACCCCGACTACGTGGAGCAGGTGAGCTCGGCCGCCGACACAGCCCTCCTCTACTACGAGCGTCACGGATTCAGGCTGCCTTTCCCCGACGCCGCTGGACCAGATTCGAGGCCTGACATCTACATCGACAACCTGCCTGCCGGCATCTTCGGATTGACGTTCCCGGAGACGGCCGAGGGGGGCACGTTCGTGCTCGTGGCTCCCCGGCTCGATGCGAGGCAGAAGACGTTCGGGAGCCTCCAGATCACGGTTGCGCACGAGCTCTTCCACGTGATCCAGTTTTCGTACGTGAAGAGCGGCAGACTGCCGGTCTGGGCCGCCGAGGGCAGCGCGACCGCCCTCTCGATGCTCGTCTTCCCGAAGGTAGAGGACCTCACGGTGGAGAACTACCTCGATGCATGGCTGATCCAGCCATGGCTTCCGCTTTACGACGAGAGATTCGGCTGCGCACACTGCTACGGCAGCGCCTGGTGGTGGCAGTACCTGGCCCGCCTGAAACCGGGTGTTCTGCCTCGCTACTTCGCATTGCTCGAGGCAGCCGACCAGCAAGGAAAGTCCGCCCGCGTCGGCGTGGCGCAGCTCGACCGCGCGCTCAGAAACAGTCGCGTGGGCACGCTCAATGACGTCTTCGCAGCGTTCTCACTCAACCTGTACCGACGGGGGCTGCCGCTCGGCGGCACCTACTCGCTCAGATCGTCCACGACCCCGCGCGCAACGTCGGTAAGGGGCATCTACGGGCTCTCCACCCAATACGTGCCAGTACATGTTCCGCGCAACTCTCGCGGCGTGGTGATCGTGGTACCCGACAGAAATGGCCCGAGCCCGCAGGTCACGCTCCTGGTCGGCGGGCCGAAAGGCCGACGAGTCGTAGGCAAGCGGGTTCGGCCGGGGCCGGGAGTGATTCTCTCCACCCTCTTCCGCAGCGCGAGCGAGCGCAAGCGGATCGTTCTGATCGTGACGAGTGGCCATCTGAACGGCGTCACCTATCAGGTCGGCTACGCCGCCGTGGGCCCGAGAGGGAAGCTGCCCGGTTGGATCGCGTTCTAGGAGCGCGTGCGAGCTCAGCTACGTTCGAACAGGCGCCGGTCGCGTAGCCGCCCGGCGGCGATGAAGGCGGCGCCGAGCAGAAGCAGCGGGCCGGCGACGATCAGCGCGTAAAGCAGGATCTCGCCCTCGCGCAGGAGGACGCCGCCGGCGTCGCTCATCGTCCGGTCGAAGCGACCGGCCGAAGCTGCAGCCTTTTTCGGCTTCGTCGTCAGCTCCAACGCGACGCGCGCGAGCTGGGCGCGGCGAACCGTCGCGGTCTTGCGCTTCGTCAGCTCGTCGAGCCGCGCCTTCAGGGCGGCCAGCCGGTACTCCTCGTCCGCAGTGACGCCACCGGCCTCGATCCGTGCGATCTGAGCCTTCAGCCGCGCGATCTCCCGCGCTTCCTCTTCAACGGCCTTCGTCACGTCGAGCACGGTGACCTTCTGCGAGAGGATCGTGCCCAGGCCCGAGTATTCCTCGATCGTGTCCTGGACGCGGTCGACCGGCACGCGGACGATCAACGAGGCCGAGCCGCGGCCCTGAGCGGGCGTGGTGTAGCGGACATAGGCGACGTAGCCGCCGACGAGCCGGGCAAACCGCATCGCGCGCTTCGTCGCGTCCGAGAGCGCACCGAGGTCCTTCACCTGCAGGCGCAGGTAGGCGCCGTATTGCTGCAGCCGGCCTGCTGTGTTCGGAACGGCTGCTCGAAGGGTGTCGGACTCCGGTCCAGGACCGGGCGCAAGTTCGACCTTCTTCGGCTGTAGATGAGGAAGAGTACGAACCCGACCGGCTCCTTCCGAGACGGCGCGATTCTGGCCTGAGTGCGTGAGCCCGTGCACCAAGGCGCCTCCGATCGCGAGCGCGAGCGCCGCGGGAGCCACGACCAGCGCCACCCGCCGCAGCGGCGGCAATGGGAACCGCCGCGGCCGAGGCGGTTGCTCTCGGGCCGCGATCTCCAGCACGCGCTCGCGCAGTCCAGCCGAGGCGGTCGGCCGCGCTGCGCGCAGTTCGGTAGCGAGCTCAGGCGACAGCATCGGCGCTCACCATCCCTTCCAGCTTCTGGAGCGCGCGGCTCAAGCGGGTCGAGCACGCGCTCGGACTAATTCCAAGGACACGGGCGGCCGTCTCTCCGTCGAGCTCGAGCACGACCCGCAGCGCGACGACTTCGCGTTCTGCCCGGGACAGTTCTGCGAGCGCGTGCTCGAGCTCGGGAGAGAGGTCTTCGCCGAAGCTCGGAGCAGGCACCTCGCGGAGCTCGCGGACCGCGTAGCGCTCCTCGCGGCGCAGGCGCCTGGACTCCGCGCGAAAGTGGTCGAGCGCCGCCGAGCGGGCGAGCTGGCAGAGCCAGGTGCGCGCGCCGCCGCGGCGAGGGTCGAAACGGCGCCAGCGCCGCAGCGCGCGCTCGAAGGTCTCGACCGTCAGGTCTTCGGCGAGGGTGTGGTCGGCGGTCAGGTACACGAGGTAGGCAAGCACCTCGTCGAGGTGTCGCTCGGCGATGGCGGCGAGGGTGGGAGCCGGCTCCGCGTTCACGACCTCTATACGCCGCCGCTCCGCGCCTACGTCACAGCGGCGGAGACCGCGGCCTCGTAGACCGGGTCACGGGAAAGCTTGTCGAGCTCGTCTGAGAGCAGATCCGCGGGCAGCGGCGGATCGCCGGGGGGGAACGGCGCCGGCTCGCCGTCGAGCTCGACGCCGGCGAGCTTGTTTGAAGGCTCGTGCTCAAGACGGATCGCGCGTCCCAGGCGCGAGCGAAGCCAGCCCGCGAGCAGCTGCGCCTGCGCTTCGGTGCCGGTGACCTTGATTCGCTCCACCCTGGCGATTGCCGGCCAGAGCGAGGCCAGCATCGACCGCCACCGGCTCGTCCGCGCCCAGGCGATGTCGGAGACGGCCACGCGGTCGAACACCTGCGCGAGCTCGGCATACGGCCTCGGCAGATCGGGCCACTCGGTGGAATCGACGATCAGCCGGTCGACGACGTCGACGAGCTCCTCGAAGGCAGAGTCGCCGAACGCCGGCACGCCCCGCCAGCGCAGGAAGACCGGCAGGTCGGTGATCAAGAGCGGCTCGACGACGCTGCCCGGATGCTCGGCGCTCGTCCCGTGGAGGTGAATCCGGATCGTGTCGGTACAGACCGATCGATTCTCGCCGGCTCCGAACGATTCGACCGATACCTCTCCTTCGAGGCCCCCCTTGCCCGACTGCGGGAAGAGCACGATCGTCCGCGAAGGGTGCCGCTCGGCGAGACCGGCGAGAACGTCCTCCGCCGCCTCGACCCACTCCTCCGGCACCCAGGCGATGTGCGTCATCACGCTCGTGCGCAACCGCGCGGCGCGGTCTTCGTCCAGCCGCAGCGAAGCGAGCTTGCGCTCGATCTCCGAAACTGATGTCAGCGTCGGCGCCACTGAGGCTCCGCTTGCGGTGCCGGCTTCAGGATGAAACCGTCAACCGAGTCCGTCTGAGGTGTCAATGCCGACGCCACTGAGGCTCCGCTCGCGGTGCCGGCTTCAGGATGCGTGGGCTTCGCCCGCGCATCCGTCTGAAACCGTCAACCGAGTCCGTCTGAGGTCTCAATGCCGACGCCACGTTCTTCCGTCCCGCTGCAACAGGTCGTCGGAGCTGGGAGGGCCCCATGCCCCGGCGGGGTAATTCGGAAAGGAGGGCCGGTCTCGCCGCCAGGCGGCGACGATCGCGTCGACGAGCTGCCACTGCTCGGTCACTTCGTCCTCGCGCGTGAAGAGAGTCGAGTCGCCACGCATGCAGTCGAGCACCAGGCGCTCGTAGGCCTCGGGCATGTCGGTCCTGAAGGCGCCGCCGTAGAGGAAGTCCATGTGGACGGTGCGGATCTGCAGGCCCTGGCCCGGCACCTTCGCGCCGATCGCCAGGGAGACGCCTTCGTCCGGCTGGATGTTGATCAGGAGCACATTCGGCCTCAGCCCCTCAGCGGCGAGCTCCTCGAACGGCGGATGCGGTGCCCGCTTGAACTGAATCGCAATCGTCGTCTCTCGTCGCGCCAACCGTTTGCCGGCGCGAACGTAGTACGGCGTGTCCGCCCACCGCCAGTTGTCGACGAAGAGCTTCGCGGCGACGAACGTATCGGTCAGCGAGTTCGGATCGACCCCGGGTTCCTCGCGGTAGCCGGGAACCTCCTCGCCCTCGACGTAGCCGCGGCCGTACTGCCCGCGCACGACGTTCTTCGGGCCGGGGGTGTGCATCGACTTCAGCACCTTCACCTTCTCGTTCCGCACCGAGTCGGAGGTGAAGTCGATCGGCGGCTCCATCGCCGTCAGGGCGACGAGCTGGAGCAGGTGGTTCTGGAAGATGTCGCGGATCGCACCGGCCTTCTCGTAGTAGGCGGCCCGTGCCTCGATTCCGATCGACTCGGCGACTGTGATCTGGACGTGGTCGATGAACTGGCGGTTCCAGATCGGCTCGAAGATCCCGTTCGCGAACCGCAGCGCCAGCATGTTCTGGACCGTCTCTTTGCCCAGGTAGTGGTCGATCCGGTAGATCTCGTTCTCCTCGAAGTACCGGTGGACGAGGTCGTTCAGCTCCAGAGCCGAGGCGAGGTCGTGGCCGAACGGCTTTTCGACGATCAAGCGCGTCCAGCCCTCCGCCGAGCGCCGCTTGCCGACCCCGCCGACAATCGTCTCGAACGCGTCCGGAGGAACAGCCAAGTAGTACACGCGGTTGCCGGCGGTGCCGCGACTTCGATCGAGCTCGGTCAGGGTCTCGGCAACCCGGTCCAACGCCGCGTCCTCGTTCGCCTCGACGCGGACGTAGCGCATCCCTTCGGCCAGGCCTTCCCAGATGTCTTTGCGGAACTCGTCGCGACCGAACTCTTGGACGGCCGCTTTCATCCGCTCCCGGAACTCGTCGTCAGTCTCCTCGCTGCGCGCGACGCCGACGATGCCGAACTTCTCGGGCAGCAGTTGCCGGAAGGCGAGCGAGTAGAGCGCCGGAAAGAGCTTGCGCTTCGTCAGGTCACCCGAGGCGCCGAAGATGACCAGCGCGCAGGGCTCGGACCGACGCGACACCGGCAGCCCCGCGAGAAGGGGATTCTCGAGCCGCTGATCCTCCGCGAGCGCCATTAGTGCACTACCGCGGGTCGGAACTTGCCTTCGCCTTTTCGACGGCGCGAATCGCGTGGCCGCCGAACTGGTTGCGCAGCGCCGCCGCGACCTTGGCCGAGAACTTGATCTCGTCCCGCGAGGCGAACCGGGCAAACAGCGAGGCGGCGAGCACCGGCGCCGGCACGTTCAGCTTGATCGCCTCGTCGAGCGTCCAGCGGCCCTCGCCGGAGTCCTCCACGTAGGGAGCGATGTCGTCGAGCTCGCTGCCGTGCTGCTCGAACGCCGCATGGAGCAGCTCGAGGAGCCAGCTCCGGACGACGGAGCCGTACCGCCAGATGCCCGAGATCTCGTGCAGGTCGAGGTCGTACTCACAGTGCTCCATCACCTCGAAGCCTTCGGCGTACGACTGCATCAGGCCGTACTCGATCCCGTTGTGGACCATCTTCACGAAGTGGCCGGCGCCGCTCGGGCCGACGTGCGCGTAGCCGTCCTCGGGCGCGAGCGTCTCCAGGATCGGCTCTAGCCGCCCGACCGGCTCGTCGTCGCCGCCCGCCATCAGGCAGAAGCCGACCTCGAGACCCCAGATGCCGCCGGACACGCCGACGTCGACGAAGTTGATGTCCTGCTTTTGGGCCTCGTCATAGCGCCGCTTCGAGTCGTGGAAGTTCGAGTTGCCGCCGTCGACGATCGTGTCGCCCGCGTCGAGGATGCCGAGCAGCTGCCGAAATGTGTCTTCGGTGATCTTCCCGGCCGGGATCATCATCCAGACCGCGCGGGGCCGGTCGAGCTGCTGCGACAGCTCCTCGAGCGAGCCCGCGGTCGAGTCGACCTTCGGGTCATAGGTCTTGATCTCGTGGCCGCCCTCGCGGAGGCGCTCGGTCATTCCGTTGCCCATGCGGCCGAGGCCGATCATTCCCAGTTCCATCTAGAGCTCCTCCAGTCGGATGCGCGCGACGCGGCGGCCGCGCTCCTTGAGGGATTCGAAATCGCCTGCCGCCTGCGCGCGAATCAGCCGCGCGAAGCCGAACGGCTTGCCCGGGATTGGCAGCTCCTCGCCGGGATCATCGACGACCTGCAGGAAGAGGCCCGTGTTCGGCCCGCCCTTGTGCAGCTGGCCCGTCGAATGCAGATAGCGCGGGCCGGGTCCGTGCGTGACGACGCAGCCCGTCTCGCGCCTGGCCCGCTCGATCAGCGGCTGCAGCTTCGCTTCCAGCCTCGGATCGATGAAGGCCTGAATCGCGACGTAGTCCCCCTCCTTCGCCTGCGCGAAGAGCTCGTCCGGCGAAGACTCCGGCTCGAGCGCGACGTCGCCGGCGGCCAGCACCTCGTTCGTCTTGTCCTTGGCCGCCTGGACGTTCGGCTGGTCGAAGGGATTGATCTCGAGGTACGAGCCGGCGACCGCGACCGCGAACTCCCAGCGGAAGAACTCCTGGCCGAGCTCGTAGGGGTCCTCGAGCCGCACCTCGCCGCGCTGGCGGTCAGGCCCGTCGGGTGACTCGCCGGGCGCCGGCACTAGGCCCTTGCCGTCTTTGCCCGTCGACTCCGCGATCAGCTGCTCGGCCCAGAGGCCGAAGCCGCCTTCTGTCTCGTCGATGCAGACCTTGTCCCGCCCTGCCCGCCAGCCCTCGCCGAGCTGTTGTCCGAGCTCTAGGCCGGGGTTGCCGTGGGCGAGATGGCAAGCCTCGACCATCTCCACCGTGCGCTCGAGCAAGCGCTCGAGGTCGAGTCCGAACAGCGCCGCCGGCACGATCCCGAACGGCGACAGGGCCGAGTAGCGCCCGCCGATCGTCGGCTCGCCTGCGAAGACCTCGAGAAAGCCTCGTTCGCGGGCAAGGCTTTCGAGCTCGGAGCCGGGGTCCGTGATGGCGACGAAGAATTCCCCGCGCCCGCCGTTCCGCTCCCAGAAGAAGTCGAGGTGAGAGCGCGTCTCCAGCGTCGTCCCGGACTTCGACGAGGCGATGAAGAGCGTCCGGTCGAGGTCGAGCAGTTCGACCGAATGGCGGATCATGGCTGGGTGCGTCGTGTCGAGGACGTGCAGCGACCGCGCGCCGAAGCTCTGCTTGAGCACGATCGGCGCCAGGCTCGAACCGCCCATGCCGAGCAGGACAAAAGTGTCGATCACGCCGGGCGCAGCGAGGTCCTCGACAAAGCGCTGCAGGTCGCCGATCCGCTCGCGCATCCGCTGCGGCTCGTCGAGCCAGCCGAGCCATTTCTCCTCGCCCGAACTCGTCCAGACGGTCGGGTCGCGCTCCCAGATCCGCTCGACGAGCTGCTCGGTGGCCACCGACACGGCTAGCCGGCCTCGAGGTCGTCGAGGAAACCCAGGACGAGCCTGTCGAACTCAGCGGGCCGCTCCATGCTCGGAACGTGGGCCGCGCCGCTGATCGTGGCGCGACGAGCGTCCGGGATCTCCCGGTCCAGCCGATCGGCGATCGCATGCATGTCCGGGACGTCGAGCTCACCGACCAGGACGAGCGTCGGCACAGAGATCTCGCCGAGGCGGTCGCCGATATCGAGCACGAGCGCCTCCTCCTGCGCGTCCGCGCCACTCTCTGCGTACAGCTCGAGAGCGCGCCGCTGCATCTCGGACACCTTGCGGCGGACGTCTCCGTCGACCTGGTCGGGTGAGCGATGAGGTCCATCCACCCAGGTCCTCAGATTCACCTCGACGGCCGCATCGAGATCACCGCGCTCGAACGCGGCCTCCTCCTCCGTCCACGAGTCCGTCACGTAGTCCGACCACTCGTGCCCGCGCACGCCCGAGCCGACGAGGACGAGCGCCGAGACGAGATCCGGCCGTGCCACCGCAACCTGGAGAGAGATGCCGCCACCCATCGACGCGCCCACCAGCGTCGCGGGCCCGAGGGCGAGCTCGTCGAGGAGTGCGATCAAGTCCGCGGGATGCGAATACAGCCTCGGCGAGAGCGGCGAGCGTCCGAAGCCGCGGATGTCGTAACGGATGACGCGGTGCGCCTGCGCGAACGTCTCCCACTGCGGATCCCACATGCGGCTGTCGCAGATGCCGGCGTGTACGAGCACGACCGGCAGGCCTTCG
This sequence comes from Actinomycetota bacterium, assembly GCA_005888315.1. Lineage (GTDB taxonomy): Bacteria > Actinomycetota > Thermoleophilia > Gaiellales > Gaiellaceae > 13-2-20CM-68-14. The sequence continues at coordinate 11,395 of VAWH01000030.1, forward strand.
CCTGCGACCTCCCGATGGAGCTCAGTTTGCTGCGTCGCGGTCACGCCACCGCCTGTGCGCTACGGTGCCGAAGTAGCGTCACCACCCGGGTTTGGACGGCCGCAGCGGCAAAGCCGCCACGGCCTCCAGGTCGGAATCGCAAGCGACGCCTCATGCCGCCGCGAGCTCGCCGCGCTTCGCGCTGATGCCGTCGAGCAGCTCAGCGAACGAGTCGGCGAACTTCTGTACGCCCTCCTCCTCGAGGACGCGCACGACGTCGTCGTAGTCGACGCCCGCCTCGGCAAGCTGGTCGAAGAGCCGACGCGCCTCGTCGACACCCTTCTCGAGCGTCAGCGCGACCTCGCCGTGATCCTGGAAGGCCCGGATCGTTTCCTCGGGCATCGTGTTCACGGTCTCGGGGCCGATCAACTCCTCGACGTACATCACGTCCCGGTAGTCCGGGTTCTTGGTCGAGGTCGAAGCCCAGAGGCAGCGCTGCTTCGTCGCACCCTTCGCCGCGAGCGGTGCCCAGCGGTCGCCGGAGAAGAGCTGCTTGTAGCGCTGGTAGGCGAGCTTTGCGTTGGCGACCGCGAGCTTTCCCTTCAGCTCGTCGTGGCCGCCGAGGTCTTCGAGGCGCTTGTCCGCCTCGGTGTCCACCCGCGAGACGAAGAAGCTGGCGACCGAGGCGACCTGCGAAGGGTCGCCGCCCGACTCGACCAGCCGCTCGAGACCGCGGATGTAGGCCTCGGCGACCTCCCCGTAGCGCTCGAGCGAGAAGATCAAAGTCACGTTGATGTTCTTGCCGCTCGCGATCATCTCTTCGATGGCGGGCAGGCCCTCTCTGGTGGCCGGAATCTTCACGTACAGGTTCGGCCTATCGATCTGCGCGTGCAGCCGCCGCGCCTCGGCGATCGTCGCCTCCGTATCGCCGGCGAGGTTCGGGTCGACCTCGATCGAGACGTAACCGTCTTTGCCGCGGCCTGCGTCCCAGACGGGACGGAGCAGATCGCACGCGTCGCCGACGTCTTTCTCGGCCAGATGCCAGAAGATCTCCTTGGGCTCGTCGAGCTCGTCGAGGCAGGCGCGAATCTGCTCGTCGTAGAGGTCGCCCTGAGAGATCGCCTTCTGGAAGATGGTCGGGTTCGAGGTGACGCCGACGACCGCGTCATCGCGCATCATCCGCTCGAGCTCGCCGGTCTGCAGCAGCTCACGGGAGAGGAAGTCGATCCAGACGCTCTGGCCGAGCTCCGAGAGTTGATGAAGCCTTGATTTAGACATTTGCCGTTCCCTTCTTAACGTGGGGGAACCCGTGGTTCCCCCACGAGCCCCTCCTTCTTCGTCCTGGCAAAGCAACCCGCGGCCTCGGCTCCCGCCGGCGCGCGGGGGCGACTCCAAGAACGACTTTCACTTCAAGCTTCCAATCGTTCCCCGCTCGAGTTCCTCAATCTTCCGGAGCCTGGTTACGTACGGCTCACCGCCGTCGAAGCGCGCGTGCAGGAAGGCGCGGATCAGGTCGACCGAAAGGGCGGGGCCGACGACCTCCGAGCCGAGACAGAGGACGTTGAGGTCGTCGTGTTCGACCCCCTGGTGCGCCGAGTAGACGTCGTGGCACATGGCGCCGCGAATTCCATCCAGCTTGGAGACGGCGACGGAAGCCCCGACCCCCGAGCCACAGACGAGAATCCCTCGCTCCGCGTCCCCGTTTTGGAGCAGCTCGCCGAGCTCTCGCGCCTTGTCGGGGTAATCGATCCGCACGGCGTCGGTGTCCACGCCGAGATCGAGCGTCTCGTGCCCGAGCGCGTCGAGCTCGGTGAGCACCGTGTCGCGCAGGCGCACGCCGCGATGGTCGAACGCGACTGCAACCCTCATCAGAACCGTTACGTTACCCGGGATGGAGGGTCCGGAACTCTGGCGTGAGCTCGGACAACAGCTGCGCGTCGATTCCGTGCGGTGCGCGGCGGCGGCGAAGTCCGGCCACCCGAGCTCGGGGATGTCGGCAGCCGACCTGATGGCGGTGCTGCTTGCGAAGTACCTGCGTTACGACTTCGACAAGCCGAAGGATCCGGCCAACGACCGACTGGTCTTCTCGAAGGGCCACGCCTCGACGCTGCTCTACTCGATGTACCGGGCGGCCGGAGCGATCTCGGAGGAAGAGCTGCTGACCTACCGCCAGTTTTCGAGCATCTTCGAGGGCCACCCGACGCCGCGGATTCCCTGGGTCGACGTCGCCACCGGCTCGCTCGGGCAAGGCCTGCCGTACGGCGTCGGCATGGCGCTGGCGGGCAAGCGACTCGACCGGACAGCAATGCGCACCTGGGTTCTGCTCGGCGACAGCGAGATGGCCGAGGGCTCGCAATGGGAGGCCTTCGAGCACGCCGCCTATTACCAACTCGACAACATCGTCGCCATCCTCGACGTCAACCGGCTCGGCCAGCGTGGCGAGACGATGCACGGTTGGGATCTCGACTCCTACACCAACCGCGCCCGTGCCTTCGGCTGGCACGCGATCGAGATCGAGGGGCACGACGTCGAGGCGATCGACGGCGCCTACGCGGAGGCTCTCGCGGCCGACCGGCCGGTCGCGATCGTCGCCCGCACGATCAAGGGCAAAGGCGTCAAGGCCGTCGAGGACAAGCCCGGCTGGCACGGCAAGGCCCTCGACGACCCGGAGGAGGCGATCGCCGAACTCGGCGGCGTCCGGAACATCACCGTCCAGGTCGCCAAGCCGGAGACGAGCGGCCGTGCGCTCGAGATCGAGCACGGCGAGCTCGAGCTTCCCCGCTACGAGCTGGGCGACGAGGTGGCGACCCGCAAGGCCTACGGCGAGGCGCTCGCGGCGCTCGGCAAGGCGCGCGGCGACGTCGTGGCCATGGACGGGGAGGTCTCGAACTCGACCTTCGCCGAGATCTTCAAGGACGCTGTGCCGGAGCGGTACTTCGAGATGTTCATCGCCGAGCAGCAGATGGTCGCCACCGCCGTGGGCATGCAGGTCACCGGCTGGCGGCCGTTCGCCTCCACCTTCGCTGCGTTCATCTCGCGCGCCTACGACTTCGTCCGCATGTCGGCGATCAGCCACGCGAACTACAGCCTCTCGGGCTCCCACGCAGGCGTCTCGATCGGCGAGGACGGGCCGTCCCAGATGGGCCTCGAGGACATCGCCGCCCTGCGCGCGGTGCACGGCTCGACCGTTCTCCATCCCTGCGACGCGAACCAGACCGCGAAGCTGGTCCCCGAGATGGCCGACCGCGAAGGGATCGTCTACCTGCGGACCCTCCGGCCGAACACCCCTGTCATCTACGACGCCGACGACGAGTTCGAGATCGGCGGCTCGCGGACGCTGCGGGACGGCGAAGACGTCACGCTCGTGGCAGCAGGCATCACGGTGCACGAGGCGCTCAAGGCTGCAGACGCGCTCGCTGAGGAAGGGATCGAGGCGCGCGTGATCGACCTCTACTCGATCAAGCCGCTAGACGAGGAGACGATCCACTCGCTGGCGACGCCGATCGTCACGGTCGAGGACCACTTCGCGGAAGGCGGCCTGGGCGAGGCGGTGCTCTCTGCGCTTGCGCAATCCGAGGAGCGCCCGCGCGTCGTTCAACTTGCAGTGCGGGAGATGCCGCACTCGGGGAAGCCGGCCGAGCTCCTGGCCGCCGCGGGGATCGACGCCGAGCACATCGCCGACGCAGCTCGACAGCTTGTGGGCGCGCCGGTCTCGGCGTAGCCGCAGAGGCGCAGACACGGGCATCAGGCGATCACAGAGGCGGGTGGCGCCGGCGCGCATGGCCAAGCTCGCCCGCTCGCTGCTCGACGCATCGACGCTGTGCGCGATCGCCAGCTTTTCCGGCCGGCAGGCCCACGTCAACACGGCCTACTTCGCCTGGGCTGACGACTTCCGGCTGATCTGGCTTTCCGAGCCGGGCGCGAAGCATTCGCGAAACGTGCGCGACAATGGAAGCGTCGCCATCGCCGTCTTCGACTCGCACCAGACGTGGGGGACGTCGGACCGAGGCGTCCAATTGTTCGGCTCGGCCCGCGAGCTGAAAGGCAAGCAGGCGGAGGCCGCGGAGCGCGCCTACGCCAAACGCTTTCCCGACTATCGGCGCGAGGACAACAGTGCCTACGCCTTCTACAGCCTGCGCCCACGTCGCCTCAAGCTCTTCGACGAGCGCACCCTCGGTCCCGGCGTTTTCGTAACCGCCCGCGTCGCCGCCGACGGCGAGCTCAGCTGGGAGCGAACCGAGGTTTATCGGGCAACCTCGTAGTCCTCCGGCTCCGCGGCTTCTACTCTGTCGGCGTGGCCCTGGTCATCGCATCCCAGCTCCGCAAGGAGCTTTCCGGCTGGCAGCTCTTCGACGGCGTCTCGTTCAAGGTCGAGCGCCGCGAGCGGATCGCGCTCTCGGGACCGAACGGCGCCGGCAAGACGACGCTGCTGCGGATCCTCAACGGCGAGACCGACTACCAGGGCGGCGAGCTCGTGTTCTCCAAGGGGACGCGCGTCGCGCTCCATGACCAGCGGCCGCCGCTCGACAAGGGCCTGACCCTGCGCGAGTACGTGCTGTCCGGCGCCGCCGACCTCGTCGCGACCGAGCGCGAGCTTCGAGACCTGGAGCAGAGAATGGCGGCCGGCGAGCACGACCAGGCGACGCTCCGGCGCTACTCCGACGCGCAGGCGCGGCTCGAGCACGCCGGCGGCTACGCCTGGCGCGAGCGCGCCGCCTCAGTCGTCCGTGGGCTCGGGTTCGCCGAGCCGGATCTCGACCGGCCCCTCGAGACGTTTTCCGGCGGCGAGCTCACGCGTGCCTCGCTCGCCCGCGCCCTCGGCGGCGACCCGGATCTGCTGCTGCTCGACGAGCCGACGAACCATCTCGACGTCGCCAGCCTCGAGTGGCTCGAGCAGGAACTGCAGTCGCTCGACGCGGGAATCATCCTGGTCGCGCATGATCGCTGGTTCCTGGAGGCGGTTACGAACGGCGTACTCGAGCTCGCCGGCGGCCGCTCGATCTCCTTTTCCGGTCCGTGGCACGCCTGGCGGATCGAGAAGGCCGCCCGCGCCTCGGCTGCAGGAAGGACGGCCGATCGCCTCGGCGTCGACATCGCACGGCTGGAGCGCTTCGTCGAACGCTTCCGCTACAAGAAGGACAAGGCCAAACAGGCGCAGGCGAAGCTGACCCAGATCGGGCGCCTCGAGCGCGAGCGACAGCAGGCGAGCGGCGAGCTGGAATCGCTGACGATGCGCCAGAAACGGCTCGGCTTCGATTTCTTCGACCCGCCGCGAAGCGGCCGAACCGTGGTCGAGACGAAGGGCCTCGAAATCGCCGCCGGCGAGAAGCACCTTCTGCACGATGTCGACATCGCGTTGGAGCGCGGCGAGCACGTCGCCCTCGTCGGCCCGAACGGATCCGGGAAAACGACGCTGCTCGAAACCCTGCTGGCGATCCGCGAGCCGGTTTCGGGCTCGGCGCGGCTCGGCCACGGCGTCGTCTCCGCTTATTTCTCCCAGCACGAGGTCGAGCTGGACGAGACCGGCAGCGTGCTCGACTGCGCGCAGAAGGCCACGGGCCTCAAGCGCCCCCAGGCGCAGAACCTGCTCGGCCGCTTCCTCTTCTCCGGCTGGCAGGAGCAGGACAAGGCGGTCGTCAAGCTCTCCGGCGGCGAGCGCCGACGGCTCGCGCTGGCCCTGGTCGTCGCCTCGGGCGCGAACTTCCTCCTGCTCGACGAGCCGACGAACCACCTCGACCTGGAGAGCCGCGAGGCGCTCGAGCTGGCGCTGGAGGCATTCCCCGGCACCGTGCTGCTCGTCTCCCACGACCGCGCCCTGCTCGACGCGGTTGCGCACCGGACGCTCGCGATCGAGGACGAGACGATCCGCTCATTCGACGGCGGCTGGGCCGACTACGTCCGCCGGCGGGACGAGCTCGCGGCGCCCGTCAAGACGCCTGAGCCGAAGCCGAAGGCCAAGCCCAAGCCGCCGGCTCCGCGGCAAGACGGGCCGAGCGAGCTCGACCGGGTCGAAGCCGATATCGCCGAACGCGAGCAGGCGATCGCCGAACTCGAACAACGCCTGGCCGACGACTGGGGCGACGCTGAGATCCTGGCGGCCCACCGCGCCGCCCGGGACGAGCTCCAGGGGCTGCTCGCCCGCTGGGAGCGCTTGTTCGAGGAGGCGAAGGTCTAGGGCGCTGGCGACAAGTCATGGGGGAAACAGGTCTAAGCGTTTTCCCCGCCGAGCGTCGCGACCACCGCCTCGGCCACGACCTTAAGCGGCCGGCCCGAGACCTGCGAGGCCTTGCGCAGACGTGTGAACGCGTCCTGCTCTGAAAGTCCTTCCTTCTCCATCAGCAACCCCTTGGCCCGCTCGATCGCCTTGCGCGAAGCAAGCGCGTCGGCGAGCGACTCGGCCTCCTCGCGCAGCTCGAGCAGTTCCTCGTGCCTGGCGCGGGCGGCGCGGATTGCCGGCAGCAGGTCCTGCTCCCGGAACGGCTTGACGAGGTAGCCGAAGACGCCGGCTTCAACCGCGCGCGAGACGAGCTCGTCCTGACCATAGGCGGTCAGCATCACGATCGGGATCGGCCTCTCGTCGAGAATCCGCCGCGCGGCCTCGATCCCGTCGAGCCCCGGCATCTTCACGTCCATGATCGCGAGATCGGGCTCGTGTTCGCGCGCAAGCGCGACCGCCTCCTCCCCGTCTCGGGCTTCGGCGCACACCTCGAGCCCGGCCCGCGCCAGCATCTCGACGAGGTCGAGCCTGATGATCGTCTCGTCTTCGGCGACCAGGATCCGCATGCCCTGTTCCTACACGGTGAGCTCGCCGACCGGCACCAGCCAGGTCCAGGCGTCATACGTGAGGCGACCGGGCGGCTCGCTCATGTGCGCCCTTTCCTCTGGGCAGTCGTCGGCATACGTGTCTTCACCCTAAGACGTTCGGATCGGTTCGAAATCGACACGAACCCGTGACCGACACGCGCGCCTTTCTGCCATAGCCTGACGGCTGGTGGGCGGGGTCAGGGGCGCCCGGTTCGCGCGCGTCAACCATTACGTGTGCGCCGGGAAGACGACCTCGGCGCGGGTGCCGGCGTCGTGGCGCAGGGCGAAGGTGCCGCCGAGCTCGTCTCGCACGAGCGCGTGGACAATCGAGAGACCCGTCCCGCTCGGCTCACCTGTCAGCCCACCGCCGTCGTCCGTGATCGCCAGCATCGCATCGCCGTTGCGGCTTGCGAGCTCGATCCGCACCTCGTCGCCGCCGTGCTCCAGCGCGTTCTGGAACAGCTCGCTGAAGACGAGCGCCAGCGCGGTCGCACGGTTCCCCGCCAGCGAAACGGGCGCGAGTTTCGCCTCGACGCGCTTCCCGGCGCCTAGCCCCTGCACGAGCATCGCCCGCAATCGCTCGAGCAGCTCGCCGAGATCGACCTCTTCCTCGCGCTGCTCGGTCAGGACTTCGTGCACGGCGGCGATCGCGAGAATGCGGTTGACCGAGTCGTCGAGCGCCTTGCGCGGGTCGACGTCGTCCTCGGCGCGCGCCTGTAGGCGCAGGAGCGAGGCGACCGTCTGCAGGTTGTTCTTGACCCGGTGGTGGATCTCCTGGGCGAGGACGCCGCGCATGACCGCTCGCCCGTGCTCGAGCGCGACGGCGGCGTGGTGGGCAATCGAGGCGAGGAGCGCCCGCTCGTCCGGGGTGAAGTCCGTATCGCGGTCGCAGACAAGCTCGCCGATCTGCCGCCCCTTCCAGCGCAGTGGCATCCGCACGGCAAACGCGCCGGCCTGGCCTTCGGGCCTGGCGATGCCGCCGTCTTCGAGCACGAGCGCCGCACCGGTGGCGCCGACGGCGTCCACCGTCGCCTTCACGATCGCCTCCAGCGACTCCTCCAGGTACAGCGACTCGGAAACCGCCTCGGAGATCCGGGCCAGCGCCTCGAGCTCGCCGACGCGGCGCTGCGCCTCGGCATACAGCTTGGCGTGCTCGATTGTTTGCGCGACTTGCGCCGCGATCGCGACCAGGAGCTCGATCTCGGCCTCGCTGAACTCGCGCGGCCGCCGTGTGCGGACGTTGAGCGCGCCCGCCAGCTTCGCGCGCGCCAGGATCGGCACCGCGAGAATCGACTCGTACTCGTCCTCCGGGAGATTCGAGAATCCTCTGAACCGCGGATCGAGATGGGCCTGCGCCGGGATCATGATCGGTGAGCGCTCCGCCGCGGCACTGCCCGTGATCCCCTCGCCGGGCCGCAGCTTCGGCCGCCTCGTCATCTCCTCGACCCGCGTCCCGTGCGTCGCGCGCAAGACAAGCTCGTCGGCCCGCTCGTCGTAGAGGTAGACGAAGCACGCGTCGGTGTCGAGTGCCTCCGCCACCTTGCGGGCCACGAGACCGAGCACCTCTTGTAGATCAAGCGTCGAGTTGACCGCCGCGATCGTCTCGGTCAGCAAACGCAGATGCCGCGCCGGCGCGTTCATCGCTTCGATTGTAGGAGGGTTATTGTCCCCGGCCGATGAGCCTTTACGACTGGCTGCTCTTCCTTCACGTCACGGGCGCCTTCTTCCTGATCGGCGGAGTCGTCGTCGCAGGCATCCTCAATCTCGCCGCAATCGGGCCCAAGCGGCGCCCGAGCGAGATCGCAACCCTCTACCGATTGATCCGCTTCGCGGTCCCGCTGATCGGGGCCGGAATGCTGCTGACGTTGGCGATCGGGCTGTGGCTCGTGCACGAATCGCCCTGGAATTACGGCTACGACGACGCGTGGGTGATCGTTGCGCTCGTCCTGTGGGCCCTTGCCGGCTGGCTCGGCGGCATCGACGGTAAGTACCAGCGCCGAACGGGCAAGTTCGCTGAGCGTCTCTCAGCCGAAGGCGATGTTCCGACACCTGAGCTCTACGCGCGCCTACGCGCCCCACGTGCGCTCGCGGTCAGCTACGGGAGCGGTCTGCTGGCCTTCGCGGTCCTCGGGATCATGATCTGGAAACCAGGCGCCTGATGCTCGCGGCAATCCGCCCCGACTCCTGGAACCTGCCGCTTTTCCTGCACGTGCTCGGCTCGACCCTGACGTTCGGTGCGACCGCAACGCTCGCCCTGGTCGGCTTCTCCGGCCTGCGAAGCGGCCCTGAGCGCGCCGCCTGGCTGCGGAGCCTGGCGTTTCGGATCGGCGGCTACGTCCTCGTCCCCGCGTTCATCCTGATGCGCGGCGGAGCGCAGTGGATCGCCAACAAGGAGTACCCGGGCAATGCCAAGACGCCCGGCTGGCTCGACGTTGGCTTCATCGTCACCGAGCCGGGAGCGATCCTCGTGATCGTGATGCTGATCCTCGCCTGGTTGGCGGCCCGCCGCCCCGGCTTCCGCGGGGCCGTCGCTGTGCCGTGGCTCGCGTCGGTCTATCTCCTCGCGCTCGGAATCGCCTGGTTCGCGATGTCCGCGAAGCCGGGCTCCTAAGCGCCCATGCTTGACGATTGGATGTTCGATTTGCAAGCCTGGGAACACTGACCGCGATGGCCGAGCGAACCACTGACGCCGAAGTACTCGCACAAGAGCTGGAAAAGATTGGAGACAGGATCGTTGCCCTTGAGGCCCGCATAGCGGTAGTCGAAGAAGTGATCCCCCGACTGGAGGTGGCGGCTCAAACAACTGCGCGCGGGATGGAGGAGATCTCCTCGCATTGGGACGCGGTGTATAGGGCGATGCGCCGCGCAGAGTAGGCGAACCGGAGGGCCGACCCAGACGTTTGCAAGTTCAGAAGGACCAATAGGCGACTCGTCGTCGTTAACAAAACAATTACAGCCGTCACAGTTTCCCTTTAAAGGTGGGCGATAGGTTCAGGGCCATGGCCGCCGTCGCCGCTACCGACCTTCGCTGGCTGAACGGGTTTCTCGTTGCCGACTACGAAGGCCGCGTCGTCGGCCGCGTTGAATGCCCGATGTACGGCACCGCTCCCGATATTCCGGACGCCCTTGCCGTGCGTTCCGGCTTCCTCGCCCGCCGTCGCCGCGTCGTTCCTGCGGGCGCGATCGAGGACATCGACGGCAAGAGCGGCGTGATCGGCCTTCGCGTCGGGCGCGATTCGCTAAAGAGCTTTCTGTAGCGCTCGCGACACGACATTCGACCGAGGTCCTGGCTTTAGCCGGATTGAGACGGCCGCGGCGGCAAAAGCCACCACGGCCTCTGGGTCGGCATCGCAAGCGACGCCTCCGGCGCGGACGCGGCTCGCCCGTCCAGCCGTAGCTTCGGGTGTGCGAGCTTGCCTTGCGCTGGTAGCGCTTTCCTTCCCGCTGGCCGCGTGCGCCGGAGCGCGCCACGACACCTCGAATCGGAGCTCACTGGCCGTGCTCAGGCATCTGACCGCGAACCAAGCGAACTTCGGCGTCATCCTTGACGCAAAGACAGGGCGTGCAGTTGCCGCCTTCCGGGCGAACAACCCGATTCGCGCCGCGATTCCCGACGGGGAGGGCGGTTGGTACATCGGCGGCGGCTTCATCCACGTCAACGGCGTCCTTCGCAAGCGACTGGCGCACATCGATGCCAACGGCCGGCTCGATCCCGGCTGGAAGCCGGAGGCGAACGGCAACGGCGTCTCCGTTACGTCGCTCGCGCGAAGCGGCTCGCGGCTCTACGTCGCCGGCGACTTCGCGAAGCTCCAGCATGAGCCGCGGTTCCAACTCGGAGCGCTCGATCTGGCGAGTGGTCGGCTGGAGAAGTGGCGGCCTTCGCGGAGCGCCTGGTACTCGTACGACGCTCTCTTCGCTGCCGGCCGGCGCCTGGTCACAGGCAGCACGGCCTGCTGCTCAGAGGCCGGCTCCGCAGCAAGCGCGCTCGATGCCCGATCCGGGGCGGTGGACACAACCTGGAAGCCGCACGTCGGGCCCGCGAAACTGTACGGGAACGGCGTCTACATGCTCGCGAGCGACGGCCGCGCCGTCCTGATCCGCGGCCTCTCCGTCGGACCACGGGAGCGAGTTGCCGTCGGCGAGCTCGACGACGAGTCCGGGCAACTTGCGCGGAGGTGGACGCCGCGGGTCACGAGGACGCAATGCTTGTGGTGCGAGCTGATGGCCGCAGCTGTAGGGAAGAACCGCGTGTTCGGTGCCGTCAACGGACCGTCCCGGTACTCCATCGTCGCCTTCAGCAGAGCAACGGGCGCGATCGACCAGAGCTGGCACGCCTACATCTCCGCGGTCACGGGTTTGTATGGAGGCACGTCGGCGAACGCCATCCTCGTCGCCGATCGGCGCGTCTACCTGACCGGCGATTTCGACCGAATCAACGGCGTGCGGCGAAATGGGCTTGCTGCGCTCGACCAAACCACCGCACGTGTCCTGCCCTCGTGGCAGCCTCGCGCGGCCTGGGTATACGGCTCGCTGCTCGCCCGCTCGCGCAATAGGCTTCTCGTGGCGATCGGTCTCGCTCGGCAACTGCGCTTCGACTTCAAGGGACTCAAGACCTACCTCCCGGTCCGAAGACTTCGACTGACGCTCGCCCTGAGCGGGCCGGGCCGGGTCCGGATCGGCCTCGGGCGGGGTTGCGATATGCAGCAGTGGCTCAGCTCGCTTCGCTGCTCAGGCCACGTCCTGCGTCGGCTGGCCGTTGTTCGCTTCGACCGCGCCGGTCGCAAACGTTACGTCCGTCGACTCGGCGTCCCGTCTGGCCGCTACTTCATCCATTTCGTTCCCGAGAGTTCAAAGGGCGTTCCGCAGACGCCGCAGGACTTCCCGATCAAAGTCCCGTAGAACGACCGCGAGGTGCGAATCAGCACCTCGCGATCGGCCGTCAGTTGGCTTCGCCAGCCGCAGCGGCGAAGCGCCTGCAATCTTCTCTCTTTTTGGCGCTCGTTTCCAGAGGCATCGTCAAACCGGGCTGTTGGGGGCGACTTGGGCGGATTCTTCTCTCTGCGGTTGCGCTACAGCACGGCGAGATACCGCTCGAGCTCCCAGCCCGTCAGCTGAACGCGGTACTCGTCCCACTCCTTGCGCTTGAGCTCGACGTAGCGGTCGAAGATGTGCGGGCCGAGCGCTTTGCGCGCGAGTTCCGACTCGGCCAGTGCGTCGATCGCCTCGCCGAGGGTCTCGGGCAACGAGACGATGCCGCGCTCCCGCCGCTGCTCCGGTGTCAAGTGGTAGAGGTTCGTCTCCATCGCCTCCGGCAGCTCGTAGCCCTGCTCGATCCCCTCGAGCCCCGCGTGCAGGAGTGCGGCGAAGGTGAGGTATGGATTGCACGCAGGATCCGGGCACCGGATCTCGGCGCGGGTCGCCTGCTCCGAGCCCGGCTTATACAGCGGGATCCGGATCAGCGCCGAGCGGTTCCGCTGGGACCAGGCGACGTAGACCGGGGCCTCGTAGCCGGGGACGAGCCGCTTGTACGAGTTGACCCACTGCGCGAAGACCGCCGCGATCTCGCGCGCGTGGTGAAGCTGGCCCGCGATGAAGGCCTTGCCGGCGGCCGAGAGGTGCCACGGGTCGTCGCCGTCGAAGAAGGCATTGCGGCCGTCGCTGAAGAGCGACTGGTGCGTGTGCATGCCCGAGCCGTTCTCGCCGAAGATCGGCTTCGGCATGAAGGTCGCGTGATAGCCGGCCTTCTTCGCAATCTCCTTGACGATCAGTCGGTACGTGACCGTGTGGTCGGCCATCTCGAGCGCCGGCGCGAAGCGCATGTCGATCTCGTGCTGGGAAGGGCCGACCTCGTGGTGGACGTACTCGATCGGGATGCCCATCGACTCGAGCGCATGGACGGTCTCCTGGCGAAGGCCTGAAGCGGCGTCCAACGTCGTCATCGCGAAGTAGCCACCCTCGTCGAGGGTCTCGGTGCCCTTGTCGTCCTCGAACAGAAAGTACTCGAGCTCCGGGCCGACGTTGAAGGTGTCGAAGCCGAGCGAGCGCATGCGCTCGAGCGCACGCCGCAGGACGTAGCGCGGATCCCCCTCGTAGGGCTTCCCGTCCGGCGTGACGATGTCGCAGATCATCCGAGCCATCTTCATCTCGCCCTCGCGAGCCGGCATCAGCTGGAACGTGGCCGGGTCGGGGATCGCGACCATGTCGGACTCCTCGATCGCATTGAAGCCGGTGATCGACGAACCGTCGAAGCCCATCCCGTCGTCGAGCGCCTCCTCGACCTCGCTCGGCGTGACCGCAAAGCTCTTCAGATGACCCTCGATGTCGGTGAACCAGAGCAGCAGGAAGTCGACGTTCTCGTCCTGCAGCCGCTTCAGCGCCTCCCGCCTCGCTTCCGGATCGCTGGTTGCCCTCGCCCTGCTCTCGACCTGCGCCATCGAAACCTCCTTGAAAAACACGAAAGCCCCAGGCGCCCCGCGGCGCCTGAGGCTGCGTCGCCTTCAGACACGGGCAGTCTAACAGCGTCCCAGCGGCGGGTTCAAAGCTTCTCCCAGACAGAAACGTGCTTGCCGCTCTCTGCGGTAAAAGGCTCACGGAGCCAGCCGTTCCACCGCTCGCGCAGTTGCATGCCCGCAATCCGAGCCATCAGGTCCAGCTCGGAAGGCCAGACGTAGCGGAAGGGCATCGACACCTGCACACCCTCCCCCGGGTAGTAGTGGTGCGAGATCAGGCCCTGCTCTACAACGTCGTACTCGTCGAAACCGAGGTGCTCCGAACCGACGTCGAACGGGACGAATCTCTGCCCGGGCGGCAGCAACCGCAGCTTCGGGACGCCGACCTCGATCACGAAGCGGCCGCCTGGCCGGAGATGCGCTGCAACGTTCTCGAAGCACGCCACCTGCCGATCCTGGTCAGTCAGGTTGTTGATCGTGTTGAAGACGAGGTACGCGAGCGAGAAAGTCCCCTCGATTCGCGTCGTCGCGAAATCGCCGATCGCGACCGGGATGTCCTCGCCCCCGGGTTTCTCACGTAGCTTCGCCACCATCGCCGTGGAGAGGTCGATGCCGTGTACCCGCACGCCGTGCCTGACGAGCGGCAGCGCGATGCGCCCGGTGCCGATGCCCAGTTCGAGCACCGGATCGTCACCGGCAAGCGCCGCGAGGAAGTCGGCAACCGGTTCGACCTCCATACCGGCGGTCGACTCGTCATACCGCGCGGCGGCTTCCTCGCCGAAGTAATCCTTGGTCATCCCGACCGCTTCAGCTTCCCGTGCCGCTTCGCGTGCCGCTCGCCAACGCCGAAGATCACGAGCCCGAGCGGAATCGCGATCACCCCGATCACGATCAGTGGCCAAATGTCCCCCCAGACCGCGCCGACGCCGTAGCCGTCGAGAATCGCGTGACGGATGCCCCGCAGAGCGTAAGTCGCAGGCGAGATCGTGGAGAGCCATTGCATCCATTGCGGCAGCACGCTGACCGAGTAGTAGACGCCCGAGATCACGAGCAGGATGCCCTGCGCGATGAAGCCCATCTGCATCCCCTTCTCGGGCGAGATCAAGGGGAGAACCGCAGTCATCATCCCGATTCCGATGAACGAGACCGAGGCCACCGCCAACACGACCAGCGCCGCGACGAAGTTCGCTCCGCCGAGGCTGAGCGAGAAGAAGCCGGCGATCACGGCGAAGAGGACGGCGGTGCGGAGGACGCCGTAGACGACCGCGAACAGACCCATGCCGATCAAATGGATCGGGCGGGCAAGCGGCGCCATGAACGTGTACTCGATCGTGCCTTCCCAGCGTTCCCACGCGACGGTCTCGGTCAGGATCTCGAAGACAACGCCGAGGTACGACCAGATGACGGCGCCGATCAGCAGCGTCGTCGTCGCACGGTCGACGTCGAGCTTGCCGCCCGCGGCGTGGATGCCCTTGGCGATGAAGACGATCGTGAGCGTGTTCGCGAGCGACCAGACGAAGAACGCGAGCTCCCACCAGACGTAGCGCTTGACCAGGTAGGCGTTCCGCTCGAGGACGCCGGAGAGGCCGATCAGCTCGTGCCGGAGGGTTGCGGCAGCCCCTCTCACGCGAACACGCCTCTTTCCGCGTCCTCGTCCTCCTGCTCGAACTCGCGCCCGGTCGCGGCGAAGAAGGCCTCCTCGAGCGTCTCGGCGCGGTAGCGCTCCTTGAGCTCGTCGACCGGCTCGAGGCAGAGCAGCTGCCCGCGATCGAGGATGCCGACGCGGTCCGCCAGCGCCTCGGCCTCCGCGAGGTCGTGCGTGCAGAGCAGGATCGTGGCGTCGTGCGAGGCCCAGACCTCGCGGATGAAATCCTGCACCTCGAGCTTCGAGCGCGGGTCGAGACCCGTGGTCGGTTCGTCGAGAAGCAGCAGCACGGGCGAGGTGAGGAGCGCCCGGGCGAGCGAGACCTTCTGCTGCATTCCCCGCGAGAGATGCTCCATCGCCTCGTGCCGGCGACGGGCCGGGAAGCCGACGCGGTCGAGGATCATCGGGATCCGCTCACGGGTCTCTGCGCCGGTCATCCCGTAGAACCGCGCCGCGTAGCTCAGGTTCTCCTCGGACGACATCTTCTTGAAAAAGGAAGCCTCGACCGAGACGCGGTTGACCAGCCGCTGAACGGCGCGCTGCTCCTTGAAGACGTCGTGCCCGAAGACGAGCGCGCTGCCGCCATCGTGCAGCAGCAAGGTCGAGAGCAGCCGGACGAGCGTCGACTTCCCGGAGCCGTTCTGCCCGAGGATGGCGACGCACTCGCCGCGCTCGATCGCGAACGTGACGTTCTCGAGCGCGGGCACTCGCCGCCTGCGCCTGCGCAGACCGGAGCGCTCCGCGTCGCGGCGGAGGAATTCCTTGCGCAGGTTGTGGACTTCTACGGCGGTCACGTTGCTCTCCTACGAATCGGCGGGACACGAAGACAGCGCACCGCCAACCGCGGCGGCGCGCGCAAGACGCGGTGTCAGCCGACCAGCAACATGGCCGCCACCTTAGCCGCCGCCGAGCTGCCGCGTCAACGAATTTGCCATTGCGGTCGTCCGGCCGGAGAGTTATCGTCTTTTCCAGCGAGCGTCGCCGAAGGCGCCCGCGGAGGCAATGAGGCCTCAGGACTCGTGGAGTCCTGGGCCTTTTTTGTTGGTCCAACAGAAGGAGACGAGATGGAGGCAGAGGCACGGCATTACCTGGTGAACGGCGGTGGCGAGCAGCCGGAGCCGCGCGAGGCGCTCGAATGGGCGGGTCAGACGCAGGCGCAGATGGTCGACCTCAAGTTCTGCGACCTGCTCGGCGCCTGGCAGCACATGACCCTGCCGCTCTCGGCGTTCGGCGAATCGGCATTCGACGACGGGCTGGGGTTTGACGGCTCGTCGATTCGCGGCTGGCAGGGGATCTCCGAGTCCGACATGTTGCTGATGCCGGACGCGTCCAGCGCCGTGCTCGATCCATTCGCCGCCGCGCCAACTCTCTCCCTGTTGTGCGAGATCGTCGACCCGGTCACCCGCGAGCCGTACGCAAAGGACCCGCGCCGGATCGCGAAGCGCGCCGAGGAGTATCTGCGCGAGACCGGAGTCGCCGACACGGCCTACATCGGGCCGGAATGCGAGTTCTTCGTCCTCGACACGGTCTCGTACGAGCTCGCCGACCACAAGGCGCACTACGAGATCGACTCCGAGGAAGGCCACTGGAACTCGGGCAACCCGGGCCTCGGCTACACGGTCCGCCCGAAGGAAGGGTATTTCCCGCCGGCCCCGCACGACACGCTGGCCGATTTGCGCTCCGAGATGGTGCTGACGCTCGAGCGGCTGGGGATCCCGTGCGAGTTCCACCACCACGAAGTGGCCTCGGGCGGCCAGTGCGAGATCGACCTCCGCTACGGCACGCTGACCCGGATGGCCGACCAGGTCATGACCTACAAGTACGTGGTCAAGAACGTCGCCCGCGCCGCCGGCAAGACGGTCACGTTCATGCCGAAGCCGCTCTTCGGCGACAACGGCTCCGGCATGCACACCCACCAGTCCCTCTGGAAGGAGGGGACACCGCTGATGGCGGACAAGTCCGGCTACGCCGGTCTGTCGCAGCTAGCCCGGACGTACATCGGCGGACTGCTCGCGCATGCGCCGGCACTGCTCGCCTTCTGTGCGCCGACGACCAACTCGTACCGCCGGCTCGTGCCCGGTTACGAGGCGCCGGTCAACCTCGTTTACTCGCAGCGGAACCGCTCGGCCTGCATCCGGATCCCGATGTACTCGGACTCGCCCAAGGCGAAGCGGATCGAGTTCCGCTGCCCCGACGCTGCGGCAAACCCCTACCTCGCCTTCTCGGCGATGCTGATGGCGGGTCTGGACGGAATCGAAAAGGGCTTGGACGCCGGCGAGCCGGCCGACTGGGACCTCTTCGAGGAGGACCGCGGTGTCGCGCAGGTGCCTGGCTCCCTCGCCGAGGCCCTGGACGCGCTCGAAGCCGACCACGAGTTCTTGCTCGCCGGCGGCGTCTTCAGCGAGGAGCTGATTCGCACCTGGATCGACTACAAACGGGAGAACGAGGTCGACGTTGTGCGGCTGCGGCCGCACCCGGCCGAGTTCGCCCTCTACTACGACTGCTGACGGCCTGTTGATCGCAACCGCCGTCGAGATCCGCGACCTCCGGCCGGACGATTGGCCGGAGGTCGCCCGGATCTATGCCGAAGGGATCGCGACGCGCAACGCCACGTTTGAGACAGACGTGCCGAGCTGGGACAAGTGGGCCGGTGTACACAGGCCCATCCCCCGCCTCGTCGCGACAGTTGCCGGTGAGGTCGTTGCCTGGGCCGCGGTAGCGCCGGTCTCCACTCGGCCTATCTATTCCGGCGTTGCGGAGATCAGCCTCTACGTCGCAAAGCAGGCCCGCGGCCAAGGCGTCGGCACGGCGCTTCTCGCGGAGTTCGTCCGCGAGTCCGAAGCAGCCGGGATCTGGACGCTGCAGACCAGCGTCTTCCTTGAGAACGAGGCCAGCCTGCGGCTGCTCGAAAGAGCCGGATTCCGGGTGGTCGGCCGACGCGAGCGAATCGCGCAACTCGACGGCCGGTGGCGCGACACGTTGCTGTTGGAGCGACGAAGCGAGGTAACCGAATGATCAAGGTGGAGGCCGTAGTCATCCGCGAGCGCGTCGAGACCGTGATCGACGCCGTCGAGGAGGAGACAGGCCACGTCGGCGTCACGGTGGTCGAGGCGATCGGTCACGGACGCCAGCGCGGCGTCACGCACGAGTACCGGGGGCGTGTCTTCGAATCGCGCTTCCTGCCGAAGGCGCTGCTCGCGTTCATCGTCGACGACGAGATCGCGCCCGCTGTGGTCGAAGCGATCGCGGACTCGGCGCGGTCGGGCAACGAGTCGGGCGACGGCCTCGTCTGGACAAGCCGCGTCGAAAACGTCACCCACAACCGCACCGGCCAGGCGCTCGAGGCGGTGGAGACGAGATGAGGCGTCGCTTGCGATGCCGTACAAGAGGCCGCGCCGCCGAGGCATCGCTTGCGATGCCGCTTGAAGGCCGTGCCGGCTTTGCCGGTGCGGCCGCCCGCTGCGCGGCGCGGCCGCTGAAACCGAGTGGCAAGGCCGCTCCGGCGACAACTGACGAGGTGGTGCAGCTATGAGCAACGCGAACCTCCTGATCGCCGCCAACACGCTCTGGGTCGTCGTTGCCGCGATCCTCGTCATGTTCATGCAAGCGGGGTTCGCCTTCCTGGAAGCGGGCCTGACGCGCATGAAGAACGCCGCGCACATCGCCGGCAAGAACGTCCTCATCTTCGGGATCTGCTCGCTCGTCTACTGGCTGGTCGGTTTCGGGATCGCCTTTGGAGACGGCAACGGCATCGTCGGCATGCACGGCTTTGCGCCTTCGGTCGGCCCGCTGCTCGCGGTCGGGAAGGCGCCGTACTCGTTCTTCACGACGATCCCGGGCGCGGGCGCGTACCTGTTCGAGGTGGTCTTCGCCGGCGTTTCGCTCGCAATCGTCTGGGGCGCCATGGCCGAACGGGCCAAGCTCTGGGTCTATTTCGTCTTTGGCGTCGCGTTCACGCTGATCTACTCGGTCACCTCGCACTGGATCTGGCACTCGGGTGGCTGGCTCTTCGGACTCGGGATGCAGGATTTCGCCGGCTCGACGGTCGTCCATTACCAGGGCGCGCTGGCGGCGCTCGCAGGCGCGATCCTGCTCGGCCCCCGAATCGGCAAGTTCGGCCACGACGGCCGCGCCAACCCGATCCCGGGCCACAACATGCCCTACGCCGTGCTCGGGACCCTGATCCTCTGGTTCGGCTGGTTCGGCTTCAACCCGGGCTCGACGCTCGCCGTGATCACCGGCGACAGGATCGGCTACTTCGGCTACGTCGCGCTGACGACGAACGTCGCCGCGGCGGCCGGCGCCCTCGGCGGGATCGCCACCGCCTGGCTCGTGCTGAAAAAGCCGGACGTCTCGATGATGCTGAACGGAGTCATCGCCGCGCTCGTCGCGATCACGGCCGCGTCCGGCTTCGTCGCCCCCTGGGCTGCGATCGTGATCGGCTTTCTCGCCGCGGCGATCGCCGTCGTCGCCGTACCGCTCGTCGAGCGGATCGGGATCGACGATCCGATCGGCGCCGTCGCCGTCCACGGGCTCGCGGGCGTCTGGGGAACGCTGGCAACGGGCATCTTCGCCGTGCCGGCGCTCGCCTCGAACCTCGCCACCGGCAGCGGCGGGCTCGTCTACACCGGCTCGTTCCACCAGCTCGGCGTTCAGGCGCTCGGCCTCGCCGCGGTCGGCGGCTTCACCTTCACCGCGTCGTTCGGCTGCCTCTGGACGCTGAAGAGGCTGTGGGGCATCCGGGTCGAGGAGCACGTCGAGACGGCCGGCCTGGACGTCTCCGAGCACGGCATGTGGGGCTACCCCGAGTTCTACATCCCCGTTCCCGGCGGCTACGGCACCGAGTCGCACGGGCATCTCGGCGTGCCACACATGCACCGTCCTGTGCGTGAGCCAGAGTCGGTGCCGATCCCCGCCAAACCAGCCGAGGAGGCTGCATGAATCACGAACCGAAATGTGAGTGCGAACGGCCGATCCTGCGCGAGCGAGCGGAGCAGAAGGGCGTCTCCGAAAGCTTCTGCGACCGCTGCAAGCGCCCACTCGGGCTCCGCCTCGCCGCAGTACGCAGCACCGCGTGATCTAGATCACAAGCCTACGGCTACAGTCGGCAGATCTCGTACCAATTCGTCGACTGCCGCTGGGAGCTCGGCAAACCGGGCCGCGGCCAGAAGCTCTACCTCGCGGGTCACATCCCCGGAGGGTCGTTCCTCGACGTCGAGCGCGATCTATCGTCGCCGCCCGGTCCCGGCGGGCGCCACCCGCTGCCGAGCGAGGAGCAGTTCGCGGAGGCAGCCGGCCGGGCCGGCATCGGCGACGGCATCTTCGTCGTCGCCTACGGCTCGATGGGCGGCGCCGAGCGGCTCTGGTGGCTGCTGCGCCATTTCGGCCACGACGATTGCGCAGTGCTGCAGTTCGAGGGTTGGCTCGGGCCGCTCCGGGCCGGGGAGGAGAACATCGAGCCGGCCGTCTTCACCCCGCGGCCTCGGAAGGGCGACACGATCGAGGCGGAGGAGCTGCACGAACGCCTCAACGAGCTCATCCTGCTCGACGCCCGAGTCCCGGAGCGCTACCGCGGCGACGTGGAGCCGATCGATCCCGTCGCCGGGCACATCTCCGGCGCGCAGAACGCTCCCTGGAACGAAGCGCTACCCGAGATCCCGCCCGGCGAGGTCGTCGCGTACTGCGGGTCGGGCGTCACCGCAACGGTGCTCGTCCACCGCCTCGCCCTCGCCGGCCGCGAGGCGAAGCTCTACCCGGGCTCGTGGAGCGAATGGTCAGGTCGGGGACTCCCCGCCGAGCGCAGCTAGGCCGTCGAAAGACCGCTCAGGTACGGCTGCCAGCCGTCCGGGATCTTCGGCGCCGCCAGGCGGATGAAGAGCACGGGCGCAGGCGGCCGCGGCTTTCTGCGCAGCTCCATCGAGACCTCGTGCGGCAGCCGGTTCCCCTTGCGCAGGTTGCAAGGCGCGCACGAAGTGACGACGTTCTCCCAGACGGACTCGCCGCCCCTGCTCTTCGGGACGACGTGGTCGAGAGTGAGCCGTCCGCCGGCGTTGCCGCAGTAGACACAACGCCAGTCGTCACGGGCGAAGAGCGCCCGGCGCGAGATCTTGCGCTGCACGGTTCGCGGCACCCGGACGTACTGGACAAGCCTGATCACGTGGGGCCAGGGAAACGTGGTCGTCGCGGAGCGTAAAGCCTGGTCGAGCTCCTCGATCACCTCGGCCTTGCCCTTGAACACGAGCACGTGCGCACGCCGAACCGTCGTTACGTTGAGCGGCTCATAGCTCGCGTTCAACACCAATACTTGCTGCAAGACAGCAAAAAGGTACCACCGAGATAAGAGCCCGCTACCGCGACATCGCTCTCTCTACCGCTTCTTCTTCCTCCGGCGAGAGGGCGATCGAGGCGCGGCCGCGCTCGAGTTCCTTCATGTAGATCCGCGCGTAGTCGCGGCCCTGAATGGCGCTGAGGACGATCCCGCTGCGGCCACCGTCGAGGAGCGCGACCGAGGCCGACTGGTGGCCCCCCGTCCCCTCGTAGGCGTCGTAGCGGACGATCGAGATCTTCCCCAGGGATTCGTCGACTCGCCGGTCGACACGGGCGAGCCCGGCCGCGATCTCGTCGACGGCCCGGTTGAGATCGTCGATCCGGGCCTGGAGCGAGACGGCGAAATCGACGAGATCGTCCTTCGCACCGCCGAGGAGCACCTGCTGCGATGCGCGGACTCGCCTGAGCTGACGCCAGGCCAGCAAGGCGGCCGCGAGCGCGAGGATCGCCGCCGCTGCGGCGGCGATCGCGATTGCCGCAGTCGTCGAGTTGCTCATCCGCCGCGCAATCTACGGTGGCGGCAGCGTGAAGGTCACCGGATATTCGGCGCTGTTGTTTCCGAGGTTGTGCTCGTTCGGGACCGCGTCGACCTTCACCTTCACCGTCGACGGAGCGCCGAAGAAGGACGGGTCGAGCTGAATGTTGCGGAAGGTGATCGTCTTCACCTCCTTCGAGCTGATCAGGTCGATCACTTGCTTCTTGACGATCGGCGTCGTGCCGCCGCTAATCGTCAGCGTGACCGGAATGTGAACCTCGACCGAATCGCCGGAGTCCTCGACCGCGATCGCGAAGCCGAGCGTAGTGCCGGTTTGCACCGGTAGCCGCGTGTCGGTCGAAAGTTCGGTGCCCTTCGGCAGCGCCTTCGTCGAGACGATGTTCGTTCCGTGGAGCCCTCCCGCCGTCGGGGCGACGCTGACCCCGCGAAGCCGGCTCACGACCGCTGCCAGGCCGCTGGCCGTGAAGAAGTCCGGATTCGAGACGAAGTTCGAATCCGGAACGCGCACATCCCCGACGCCCTGGTTCCTCAGCACCTGCTTCGAGGGATCCTTGAAGCTGTCGTCCCAGACGACGTCGCTCGCGAGCAGGCGCTGCGCCGGCGTCACGAGCAGCGCGCCGGCCTGCGCGGCGGCGAGTTTCTTGTTGGCGAGCGCCTGGCGCAGGGATTCGGCGATCCCCACGATGCCGCTGTAGCGGTATTGGAGGGCGTCGATCAGGCGCGAGTGCTCGTCGCGCAGGCGGCCCGGAGGATCGATCGCTCGGGCCTCGTCGACGTCCTGCTGCTCTTCGCGAGCGAGGCCGGCGAGCTTGCTCTGCACCTCGTTCGCCTTCAGGCCCGGCTGCCCGAGCAAGGAGGTCAAGCGGGTGCCGATCGCGCGCGAGTTCGAGGCGACCGGGGCAACCTTGGCCATGTAGTGCTCGTACTTCGCGTGCTTGCTCGAAGACTGGCAGCCCTCGATCGCGTAGACGAGCAGCAGGACAATCACGATCGCGAAGGCGATCAGGCCGACGAGGCGCAGGAGCGGGGTCAAGCCTTGAGGCGTCCGGATCGGCGGCCGCGGCCCTCCTCGGGACGGCGGCCGCTCGGGCCGGGCAGCTTCTCTCGTCTCCGGCTCCTCGAAGAAGTCGAACTCGATGTCTGTGTCGCGCTCGGTCATGCCCTCATTGCAGGGAAAACTCGCCGAGCACTGTAACCGTTGGACCAGCCGGAGCCATCGCCGCAGAGCGCCCGCCCCTCCAACGGAGGCTTTTACGCCGCAGCGGCGAACCTCCGGCCGTGTCAGAAGCGGCTCTAGCCGTCGCCCCGAACGAGCTCGTCCTCGGTCGGTATCGCCCGCTCCAGCCGCTTGGCAGCGGCGGCTCGGGCTCGGTCTGGCTCGCCCGGGACGAGCCGACCGGCGCCGAGGTCGCGCTCAAGATCGTCCCGCGCGAGGGCAAGGCAGCTTCGCGGGCCGAGCGCGAGGCCACCGCAGCAGCCCGTCTTCGTCACCCGGGGTGCCAGCGCGCCTATGCGCTCGCGCGCGACGCCCGCCACGTCTACATCGCCTACGAATACGTCCCCGGCCGGACGCTGCGACAAGCACTGCGCGAGGGCGAAGTCGACGACGCGGCGGCCCTCGAGGTTGCGGCGCAGATTTGCGAGGCGCTCGCGCACGCCCATGCACACCGGATCGTCCACCGCGACGTGAAGCCCTCCAACGTGCTGCTCGCCGAGAGCGACGAGATCTCGATTCGCCTGCTCGACTTCGGGCTCGCCCGAATGGACGGGGAGGAGACGCTGACCGCGGCCGGCGACGTGCCCGGGACGCTCGCCTACATCCCGCCCGAACGGCTCCGCGGCGAGGAGTCGGGCGCGCCCGCAGACGTCTGGGCGGTCGGCGTCCTCCTCTGGGAGGCGCTCGCGGGCTGGCATCCGTTCTGGCAGGGGTCGCTGCTCGACACCGCGCGGCGGATCGAGTCCGGCGCGGTCTCGCTGGCGACCGTCAGGCCCGACCTGCCGCGACCGCTGATCGCACTCGTCGACCGCGCGCTGTCGGTCGAGCCCGCAAGACGGCCGTCGGCTGCAAGATTCGCGGCCGCGCTGCGGGCGACGCGGCACAGACGCGAGCGGCGCGAGCAGCGCGAGCGCAGCGTGCCGCAGCTCGCGCCCCCCGCACCCGGGCGCTTTGCCCCCGCCTCTGCGGCGGGTCTCGTCGCCGGCGCCGGGGCCGCGGCGCTGCCTTTCTACCCCTCCGGCTGGCCGCTCGGCCTCGCGGCGCTCGCCGCCGCGCTGACCCTTTTCAGCGAGCGCGCCGGACTGGCGCTGGCGCTGGCCGTGCCGGTCTTCCCGCTCGGCAACCTCTCGGCCGGCCTCGCCTGGGCGTACGTCGCGCTAGCCCTCGGTTGGCTTGCGCTTGCCTGGCAGGACTCGCGAACGGCCCTCTTCTTCGTCGCGGGCCCGTTGCTGGCGCCACTCTCGCTGCTCGGCCTCCTACCCCTGGCCGCGCAAAGGCTGCGCGGGGGGGTCCGCCGAGCCGTCCAGGTGTTCGCCGCCGTGCTCGCCGCCGGCCTGGTGGCCGGTCTCCGTGGCAGCCAGCTCCCGTTCACCGGCGGCTTGGCTCCGCCGCTCGAGCTCGACCACACGCGCGGCCCGCTGACGGCGGCCGGCACGATCGTGCACGCG
The DNA here is from genome assembly GCA_005888315.1 of Actinomycetota bacterium. Classification (GTDB taxonomy): domain Bacteria; phylum Actinomycetota; class Thermoleophilia; order Gaiellales; family Gaiellaceae; genus 13-2-20CM-68-14. The sequence goes on from VAWH01000030.1 coordinate 35,759, forward strand.
CTGAGCGGGCAGCCTGCGCTGTTGCTCGAGGCGCTCGTGCTCGCCGCAGCGGCGGCGGCGCTTCCCCACGTGCGGCGCCGCCGGATCCTGACGTTCGGACTCCTGCTGCTGGCCGGAATCCTCGCCCCGAGCCCAACCCTGCCCGACGCGGCGATCGTCGCCACAATCCTCGCCACTTGCCTCGGTCTGGCGGCCAAAGCCGAAAGCTAGACTCGGTGATCCGGGGTACAAGACCCCTGCAATGAGCGTGCTCAGAAACATCGAAGACAAGATCGAGTCCCTGTTCGAAGGCGTCTTCGGGCGGGCCTTCAGAACGAACGTCCAGCCCGTCGAGCTGGCCCGGAAGCTCGTCAAGGAGATGGAGGACCATCGCGTCATCTCGGTTTCCCGCCTCTACGTGCCCAACGAGTACACGGTCTACCTGTCTCCAGCCGACCGCGAGCAGTTCGCGAACTACGAAGAGTCGCTGCTCGGGGAGCTCCAGGACTACCTCGCGGAGAACGCCCGCCGGGAGAAGTACGTGCTGCTGTCCCCACCGAGGGTGCTGATGGAGACCGACGAGGACCTGGAGGTGGGCGAATTCGGAATCGCGACCCGGATGGCGCAAGGTGGGCCGGAGCCCGCGCCGGACGAAGCGCCGGCTCCCGAGGTCGGACCCGGCGCGACCATGGTCTACAAGCCGAAGCAGCCGGACACTCAGGCGGTCTCGGCGGAGGAGCTTGGACTGGAGCGGGAGGTCGCGACGCTCTCCTGGGATGGCCGGCGGCATGAGATCGAGAAGCGGCGCGTCGTCATCGGCCGCTCGAAGGACTGCGACATCCAGGTCGCCGACCCGAATGTCTCGCGCCGCCATGCGGAGGTGCGACAGGAGGGAGCCGCACACTGGGTGGTCGACCTGGACTCGACGAATGGAACCGAGGTCAACGGCAGACGGCTGAAGCGCGCGAAGCTGCGCCCCGGTGACACGATCACCGTCGGGTCGACCGAGCTCGTCTTCGAGCGCGAGGCCGGAGGCTGACATGCCCTTTGCCTCGATCGCGGTCGAGGAGCTCCTGCTCGTCCTCAAGATCGCCTTCGTCGTGCTGCTGTACCTGTTCATCTGGCGCATAGTCCGCACCGCGAGCAAGGATCTGCGGATGCCGCAGGAGAGCTTCATCCTGGCGCCCTCACAGGCGCAGGATATGGCGGTCGTCCGCGATTCCGGCCCACGTGACGTCGGCCGCCTGGTCGTCGTCCGCAGCCCCACGCTCGAGCCGGGCGAAGGACGGATGCTCGACTCTGCCCCGCTGACCGTCGGCCGCGGCCCGCAGAACGACATCGCCCTCGACGGCGACGACTACGCCTCGGCGAAGCACGCCCGCATCGAGCCTCGCCGCGACGGCGTCTGGGTGGAGGACATCGGCTCCACGAACGGCACCTATCTGAACGGGATCAAGCTGACCCGCGCGCGCAAGCTCACGCCCGGCGACGTCGTCCGCGTTGGCGAGACGGAATTGAGGTACGAGACGTGACGGCATCGAGGAGCCGTGTTTGGACGGCCGCAGCGGCAGAGCCGCCACGGCCTCCAGGTCGGCGTCGCAAGCGACGCCTCGGAGGCGAGACGGAATTGAGGTACGAGACGTGACGGCACCGAGGAGCCGTGTTTGGACGGCCGCAGCGGCAGAGCCGCCACGGCCTCCAGGTCGGCGTCGCAAGCGACGCCTCGGTGGCGAGACGGAACTGAGGTACGAGACTTGAGTCGAGTCGTGCAGATCGGCCACGGCACGGACACCGGCAAGAAGCGCCGGCGAAACGAGGACGAGTACGTCGTCGCGCCGCCGCTCTTCGCGATCGCCGACGGCATGGGCGGCGCGCAGGCCGGCGAGCTCGCGTCGAGCCTCGCCGCCGGCGCCGTGCGCGAGGACGAAGGCGCCGCCGGCAGCGGCGAGCGCCGCGTCGCGGAGCTGATCCAGGAGGCGAACCGGCGCGTCTATCAGCGCTCGAGCGAGGACGCGGCGGCATCCGGGATGGGGACGACGATGACCGTCGCGCTCGTCGAGGGCGACACGGTCGCCTTCGGCCACGTCGGCGACTCGCGGGCCTACTTGATTCGCGACAGCAAGCTCGAGCAGGTGACCGAGGACCACTCGCTCGTCGCCGAGCTCGTCCGCAGCGGCAAGCTCTCCCCCGAGGACGCCGAGACCCATCCCCAACGCTCGGTGATCACCCGCGCGCTCGGCACCGACCCGGACGTCGACCCCGACACCTTCTCGATCCCCAGCCGGCCCGGCGACCTGTTCATGCTCTGCTCGGACGGGCTCACCTCGATGGTCGAGGACCAGGTCATCCTCGCGTGCATCGAGAAAAACCGCGACGATCTGCAGGCGACGGCGAAGGCGCTCATCCGCGCGGCGAACAAGGGCGGCGGCGAGGACAACATCACCGTCGTCTTCTTCGAGATCGGCGAGGACACCGGCGAGCCACTCGAGGAGACGGCCCAGTATCCCGTCCTCGGCGAAGACGGTGAGGGCGAGCTCGACGAGAAGACGCTTGACGAGTTGGACCGCGTGCCGGCGCTCGACACGATGGTCGTCCCGCCGGGCGAGGCCGAGAAGGTTGCGGAGCCGCCGCAACCGAAGCGCCGCACCCGCTCGCGGATCGTCCCCGCGCTGCTGCTGATCCTGCTCGCCCTCGCGGTGCTCGCGGTCGTCCTCTGGACGCTCCACGGGAGATAAAGCGGTGAGCCTGCGTAACCGAGAGCTGCTGAACCTGGTCGTGGTCGGGACGCTGACCGCGCTCGGGTTCGCGAGCGTCTACATCGCACGGCAGTCGGTGGTATCGACGGCCTCGCTCTCGTACGCGGCGTTCTTCCTGGCGCTGTACCTCATCGCACATCTTGTCGCCCGCTACGCGGTGCCCTATGCGGACCCATACCTGCTGCCGATAGCCGCCCTCCTGACCGCGATCGGCGTGACGGAGATCTACCGAATCCACCCGGGCGACGCGTTCCGCCAGGGGGTCTGGATCATCATCGCGGTCGCGGTCTTCGCCGGAACGCTGATCGGACTTCGCCGCGACTACCGCCGGCTGGAGAGCTACAAGTACCTGTTCGGGCTGACGGCGATCGGCCTGCTCGTGCTGCCGGCGTTGCCCGGACTCGGGACGACTGTCAACGGCGCCCGGCTCTGGATCCACTTCGGGTCGCTGCAGTTCCAGCCCGGCGAGATCGCGAAGCTCTGCCTGATCGTCTTCCTCGCCGGCTACCTGCGCGAGAAGCGCGAGGTGTTGGCGCAGGGACGGCTGAAGGACTTCGGGCCGCTGCTCGTGATCTGGGGCGGGGCCATGCTCGTCCTCGTCGAGACCAACGACCTCGGCTCCGCGCTCCTCTACTTCGGGATCTTCCTGGCGATGGTCTACGTGGCGACCGGGCGAGTCCTGTTCACCGCGATCGGCCTCGCGCTCTTCCTTGCCGGCTCGTACTTCGTCTACACCCAGGTCTCGCACGTACACGAGCGGGTGACGATCTGGCTGCATCCATGGACCGACCACAAGGTCTACTGCGCNNTGGCGCTGCGCCAGGACTGCGGCAGCTTCCAGCTCGTCAAGTCGCTCTACTCGATCGCCAGCGGCGGCTTCGGCGGCACCGGCCTCGGCAAGGAGACGATCGAGACCTCGCAGGGCCACCCGCTGATCCCGTCCCTGAACACGGACTTCATCTACTCGGCGCTCGCGCAGGGGCTCGGCCTGATCGGGATCTCCGCCCTGATCCTTCTCTTCATGGTCTTCGTCTTGCGAGGGATGCGAATCGCACTGCTCGCCGATGACGGCTTCTCGAAGCTCGCCGGGGCCGGCCTCACCTTCGGCTTCGCCTTCCAGACCTTCATCATCGTCGGCGGCGTCCTGCGGCTGATCCCGCTGACCGGGATCACGCTTCCCTTCGTCTCCTACGGCGGCTCGAGCGTGGTCGCCAACTTCGTCCTGCTCGCAGGCCTGCTCCTGATCTCCAATCGCGCCAACGCGCCGAGGCAAGCGTGAACCGGCAGATCACGAAACTCGCCGTCGCCTCGCTGATCCTGCTCGCGGCACTGATCGTCGCGACCACCTACTGGCAGACGTGGGCCTCCGCGGGCCTCGCGGAGAAGCAGGACAACGCGATCCAGCGGGTGGCCCAGTTCCGGATCAAGCGCGGAGTCATTCGGGCTGCCGACGGAACGCTGCTCGCGACGAACGTCCGCCGCAGGGTCGACGGGCAGACGCTCTACTACCGCCGCTACCCGACCGGGCGCCTGTTCGCGAACCTCGTCGGCTACTCGACAGAGAAGCGCTCGCGAGCAGGACTTGAGCAGTCCGAGAACGCGTACCTGACCTCCTCGAACGCGAACCTCGGCACGATCTTCAACAAGACGCTGGACAAGCTCAAAGGCGTCGCGATCACCGGCAACGACCTGATTCTGAGCGTCCGCCCAGGCATCCAGCGGC
>VAWH01000030.1:40230-54407 GCA_005888315.1 Actinomycetota bacterium
TCGTGATGAACCCGAGGACCGGCAAGGTCTACGCGCTCGCCTCACAGCCGACCTACGACCCGAACCTGGTCGAGAACCACTTCAACCTGATCAAGGCGCCCGGGGCCCCGTGCCACCCGGCGGCGCCGCTTTTGAACCGCGCCACCGACGGACTGTTCACCCCGGGCTCGACCTTCAAGGTCGTCACCGCCACGGCGGCCCTGAACTCACACAAGTTCACACCAGAGTCGACCTTCGACGATCCCGGCTACTGCATCGAGTACGGCAAGCAGGTTTCCAACGCCGCGAGCCCGGACGGGCCGGTCGAGGCCTTCGGCCGCGTCACCTTCGCGCAGGGTCTCCAGCACTCGATCAACTCGGTCTTCTGCAACATCGGCAAGGCGATCGGCGCCGGTTTGATCCTCGACTACATGAAGAAGTTCGGCTTCTACAAGGACCCGACGCTCGAGACGCCCGCCAACGAGAAAGTTCCGAGCGGCCTCTATCACGGCGGCAGGCTCTTCTTCCCGTCCAACCCGGCGACGCAGGTCGACCCCGGCCGGCTCGCCTTCGGGCAGGAGACCCTGGCAGTGACGCCTTTGCAGATGGCGATGGTCGCCTCGACCGTCGCGAACCGAGGCGTGGCCATGAATCCGCAGGTGCTCGACCGGGTCGTCGACTCCGGCGGCAAAACGATCGTCCGAGTCCACCCGAAAGAGCTGAGACGGGTGATGTCGCGCACGACCGCGGACCAGATCACCTCGATGATGGTCGACGCGGTCAGAGACGGCACCGGCGGCGCGGCGGCGATCCCCGGCATCTCCGTGGCAGGCAAGACCGGCACCGCGGAAACGGGCAACAGCGGGATCAACACGACCTGGTTCATCTGCTTCGCCCCGGCCGAGAACCCGCGGGTTGCCGTCGCGGTCACGCTCGAGAACCAGACTGGCTTCGGCGGCACGACCGCAGCGCCGATCGCCAGGGTGCTGATGCAGGCGGTCCTGAGCCCGAGGTCGAAGAAGTAGAGCCGTGGCGGTAACCGGCGACACCCTGATCGACTCGGTCTTCGACGGCCGCTACCGGATCATCCGCAAGCTCGGCGCCGGCGGGATGGCAAACGTCTATCTCGCCGAGGACCAGGAGCTCGGCCGCCGCGTCGCGATCAAGATCCTCGACGACCGCCACGCCGCCGACGATTCGTTCATCGAGCGTTTCCGTCGCGAGGCCAAGAATGCGGCCAGCCTCTCCCACCCGAACATCGTCTCGATCTACGACCGAGGCGAGGCCGAGGGCACCTACTACATCGCGATGGAGTACCTCTCCGGGCGCTCGCTGAAGGAGCTGATCGTCGGCCGCGGCCCGACGCCGATGCGGATCGCACTCGACTACGCCCGCCAGATCCTCGCGGCGCTCGGTTTTGCCCACCGGCACGGAATCGTCCACCGCGACATCAAGCCGCACAACGTCGTTGTCGACGCCGACGGTCGGCTGAAGGTGACGGATTTCGGCATCGCCCGCTCGGGCGCGAGCCAGATGACCGAGGTCGGCTCGATCATCGGCACCGCGCAGTACCTCTCGCCGGAGCAGGCACGGGGCTCGCCGGTCGACCAGCGCTCGGATGTGTATTCGGTCGGAATCGTGCTCTACGAGATGCTGACCGGCAAGGTTCCGTTCACAGGCGATACGCCCCTCGAGATCGCGATGAAGCATCTCTCCGAGGTTCCCGTGCCGCCGTCGGAGGTGCGCGACGACATCCCCGACGACCTCGACATGGTCGTCCTGCGCGCGCTTGCGAAGGATCCCGAGGATCGCTACCAGACGGCGAGCGAGATGGACGCGGACCTCGCTCGCATCCAGCGCGGGCTGTCGATTTCGAGCGAGACCACGGACGCCGCGACCGCGGTGCTCGCGGGCGCGGGCATCTCGGGGGCGCCGACGATCATCGCGCCGCGGCCGACCCAGGTGGCACCGCCGCAGCCGCCGCCCGCTGCCTACTACGGCTACGAGGGGCCGCCGCGGCGGTCGCGCACGCTCTGGCCGTGGCTGCTGGTGCTGCTCCTACTCGTCGGCGCGGGCTTCGCGGCCTGGTTCGGCTACGGGAAGATCCGGGACGAGCTGAACGCGAACAAGCCGGTCGCTGTCCCCTACGTGGTCGGGCTCAAGCAGGCGCAGGCCGTCGCCAAGATCGAGGACAAGGACCTGAAGGCGAGGATCGTCCATGCCGCCAGCCCGAATTTCCCGGCCGGAACCGTGAGCCGCCAGAGCATCGAGGGCGGCGAGAAGACCGACAAGGGCAACACGGTGCGGCTGACCGTCTCGACCGGGAAGCCGAAGGCGAGGGTGCCAGACGTCGTCGGCAAGTCACAGAGCGATGCTGTCGCGGCCCTGACCGCCGCGCACCTGAAGGTGGCTGTCTTCCACGTCTATTCCTCGAAGAGCCCGGATACCGTCACTGCGCAGAATCCGCCTGCGGACAGCCGCGTCTTCTGGAACACGAAGGTTCGCATCAACGTCTCGCAGGGCGCCAAGCAGATCGAGATCCCGAGCGTCGTCGGCCAGCCCTACGCAAGCGCGCGCTCGACGCTCCTCGCCGCCGGTCTGAACGTCGCCAAGAGCCTCGTCGACTCGAACCAGCCCACCAACACCGTGATCGCCCAGTCGCCGGACGCGGGCACAAGGGTGGGCGCCGGGACGACGGTGACGCTGAGCGTCTCGCGGGGCTCGACGGCGACGACGCCCGTTCCCGACGTGCGCAACCAGGACGAGCCGACGGCGAAGGCCCTCCTGACGGGTTCCGGATTCAAGGTGACAGTCGTCAGGCAGACGGTCACCGACCCGAGCGAGCAGGGGATCGTCCTGGACCAGCAACCGGGAGGCGGGACGAACGCACCTGCGGGTTCGACGGTGACGATCTTCGTCGGCAAGATCTCCGACACGACGACCGGCCCGGTGCCGTGAGCCCGCGGGTTCGCGTAGCCGTGCTGGCGGGTGGCCGCTCGAGCGAGCACGAGATCTCGGTCGCCTCCGCGCGCTCGGTCCTGGAATCGCTCGATCCCGACCGCTACGAGGCGGTGACGGTCGAGATCGACCGCGAAGGGAAGTGGCAGCTCGAGTCCGGCGAGTCTCGTGCACTCGATCCCGGCGCCGTAGGGGAGCTCGACCAGGGCGAGGGAAGAACCGCGGTCGAGACGCTGCCGGTACCGACCGAGAGTGTCCCGGCGACGCTCGCCGACGTCGACGTCGTCATCCCGGTCCTGCACGGCCCGTTCGGCGAGGACGGGACCGTGCAGGGGCTACTCGAGCTCGCGGGTGTGCCCTACGTGGGAGCCGGCGTGCTCGGCTCGGCGCTCGCGATGGACAAGGACAGGTTCAAGGCGGTCATGCGCGACGCGGAGATCCCGGTGACGCGGAACATCACCCTGCGCAACGGCGACGAGCTCCGAAACCCGTTCGGCTACCCCGTCTTCGTCAAGCCGGCCCGGCTCGGCTCATCTGTGGGGATCACGAAGGTCCGCTCGCAGGAGGAGCTCGCACCGGCCGTCGAGCTGGCCTTTCGCCACGACGAGAAGGTGCTCGTCGAGGAGTTCGTCGCCGGGGTCGAGGTGGAGTGTGGCGTGCTCGGTTCGAACCGCAGCCCGATTGCGTCGCTCCCGGGCGAGATCGTCTCGCACGGGTTCGACGCGCCGGACTGGTACGACTACTCCGCCAAGTACGACGAGGGCGGCATGGACCTGATCGTCCCGCCGAGGATCCCGCAGGAGCAGATCGAGTGCATCCAACGGCTGGCGGTCGAGAGCTTCGTCGTCGCCGAATGCGACGGTATGGCGCGCGTGGATTTCTTCGTTCGGGACGACGGGGAAGTGCTCGTCAACGAGCTGAATACGATCCCGGGCTTCACGGCGACGAGCGTCTACGCCAAGCTCTTCGAGGCCTCCGGGATCCCGTACCCGGAGCTGCTCGACCGGCTGGTCGAGCTCGCGCTGGAGCGCCACGAGCGGCGTGCGCGGCTGCAGTTCTAGCGAGCGCGGACTTCGTTCACGTGAACGGATGAGTACCCGCCGAGGTCGGTGATCCAGACGACGAAGTAACGCCCACCGCCGTTCACGTCGAACGTCGTCGTGCGATCGACGGTCTTCGAGTCCGAGACAGGCTGAAAGGACGAACTCGAGTCTCCGGCCAGGATCTTCGCGGTGAACCCCGGCGTATCGGTCGTGACCGTGATCGTCTTGGGCGACACCGAGCGGTGCGCGTCGAGGACGACGCCGACCCCGCGCTTGTTCAGCTCTGCGCCGTTGTAGTGCTCCGTCTGCCAATAAGTTCCCGGGTCGCCGTCGGCGGCGTACTTGGCGTCCGCGTTGTGCTCGTCTCCGGGGGGGCTGCCTTCCGGATCGTAGGCCGTCACCCCGCTCAGGTGGATCGCGCGCGAGCCTCCTGGTCCGGACGGGTTCTTCGACCCGCCATGGTCGCGCAGCAAGAAAGCTCCCAACAACCCACCGGCGAGCGCAGCGAGCGCGATGCCGGCCAGGACCGCAGGCAAAACGCCGAGGCGCCTGCGCCGCCGCGCCGGTCGCGGCCGCCCGCGCGTCGGCGCGGCCGGTCGAACGATCACCGTGGCACCCTCGTCGCCGTCGAGTTCGGCGTGACAGGCCTCGAGCTCGGCGGCGAAGTCGGCCATCGAGTCGAAACGGTCGCCGTGATCCTTGGCCATCGCCCGCTGAATCGCCCAGTCAAGGCGGGGCGGCACGTCCGGCCGGACCTCGCGGACGCTCGGCACCGGGTCGTTCACGTGCCGCATCGCGACCGCGACGAAGTTGTCGCCGTCGAAGGGAACCTCGCCGGCGAGCAGCTCGTAGAGCACGCAGCCGAGCGAGTAGATGTCGGTCTGCTCGTCGACCGGCTGGCCGCGCGCCTGCTCGGGCGCGATGTAGTTGCTCGTTCCCATGATCGTGCCGGTGATGGTCAGCCCGTCGACGTCGACGGCATGCGCGATCCCGAAGTCGGTCACCTTCGCGCGGCCGTCGGCGTCCAGGATGACGTTCTGCGGCTTGACGTCGCGGTGGACGAGCCCCTGTTCGTGCGCGAAGCCGAGCCCGCGCGCGACCTGCAGCGCAAGCTCGATCGCCTCGCGGGGGCTCAACGGGCCCTCGTGCTCGACGAGCTCCTTCAGGTTCATGCCGTCGACGTACTCGAACACGATGAACTGGCGTCCGTCCTGCTCACCCCGATCGATCACCGTGACGATGTTCGGGTGGGTCAGCTGCGCGACGGCGCGCGCCTCACGGCGAAACCGTTCCACATAGTCGGCGTCGCGGGTGAACTGCTCGTGCAGGATCTTCAGCGCGACCCTGCGCTCGAGCAGCCGGTCGTGCGCCCGGTAGACGCTCGACATACCGCCGCTGCCGACGAGCTCCTCGAGCTCGTAGCGGCCCGCGATCAGTTCCCCGACCACGGGAGTCAGCGTAGCCACGTGCGGCTCGTCCCTACGGGGTGAGCGTCGCGTCCAGCGCGTCTTCCCAGACGCCCAGGGCCTCGTCGAGCTCGGCATCGGTGAGGACGAGCGGCGCCAGCACCCGGATGCAATTCGCGTAGATGCCAGACTTCAGCAGCAGTAGGCCGCGCTCGGCGGCGGTTTCGACGACCGCCGTCGCAGTGTCGGCGTCCGGCTGCCTCGTCGCCGGATCGCTCACGAGCTCGATCGCCAGCATCGCCCCGAGACCGCGGACATCCCCGATCTGCGGCCAACGCTCCTGCCACGACTCCATCCGCGCCCTCATCGTCTCGCCGAGCTGCGCGGCGCGGTCGCAGACGCTCTCGTCCTCGATCACGTCGAGGACGGCGAGCGCCGCCGCCTGCGCAACGGGGTTGCCGACGTAGGTGCCGCCGATCGCCGAGTCGCCGGGCGCGTCCATGATCTCCGCCTTGCCGATCACGCCCGAGAGCGGCAGGCCGGCCGCGATCGACTTCGCGACCGTGAGGAGGTCCGGCTCGATGCCGTAGTGCTCGATCGCGAAGAACTTGCCCGTTCGCCCGAAGCCAGTCTGCACCTCGTCGACGACGAGGACGATCCCGTGCTCGTCGCAGAGGCGACGGACGCCTTCGACGAACGGCTTCGGCGCGACCACGAAGCCGCCCTCGCCCTGGACCGGCTCGATCACGATTGCCGCGACGGTCTCGGCGGCGACCTGCGTGATCAGCGCTCGCTCCAGCGCCGCCAGCGCCTCGTCGGCACTTGGCCCGCGGTATTCGTTCGGGAACGGCACCCGATAGATCTCGGGCGCGAAAGGCCCCAACCCCGCCTTGTACGGGTGGGTCTTCGACGTCAGCGAGAGCGAGAGCAAGGTGCGGCCGTGGAACCCGCCTTCGAAGGCGATCACCGCCGGGCGCCCGGTATAGGAGCGCGCGAACTTGATCGCATTTTCGATCGCCTCCGTGCCGGCGTTGAAGAACGCCGCCTTGGCGCGCGAGCGAAACGGCGCGGCGGCGATCAGCCGCTCGGCGAGCGCGACGTAGACCTCGTAGGGAACGATTGTGAAGTCGGTGTGGGAGAACTTCGCGAGCTGCTCCTGCGCTGCCTCGACGACGTGCGGGTGCGAGTGGCCGACGTTCAGGCAGCCGACGCCGCCGGTGAAGTCGAGGAAGGTGTTGCCGTCGACGTCGGTGAGCGTCGCGCCGCGTCCCTCCTCGATCACGACGGGGAGAAAGACCGAGAGCGGGCCGGCGACGACGCGCTCCTTGCGGGCCAGGATCTCCCGCGATTTCGGCCCCGGGACAGCCGTCTTGAGCTCGATCGTGCGTGTCATCGCCATAGCTCCGACGATACACGAGCGACCGGCGGAGTGAATAGGTGCATAGAAGCAATGCAAGGGGAATAGCCCTTGCGCGGGGTCGTTCCGAATCCTTATGGTGCCCGGCTCATGACCCGCCTCGCCCGTCTCGTCCTTCGCCGCCGCCGCGCGATCGTATTCGCGTGGCTCGCGCTGACCCTGCTCGGCGCCTACTCCGCGAGCGCCGTCTCGAAACGCTGGCTGGAGCAGTTCTCGATCCCCGGCTACTCGGCCTACGAGGGCAACCAGCGAACGCTGAAAACGTTCGGGACGGGCGCGCAGGCGCCGATGACCGTGGTCTTCCACAGCGCGGGCGACATCACCAAGAAACGCGGACTCGCCAAGGCGATCGCCTCGGCGGCGAAAGTCAACCCCGGCTCGCGAGTCAGCTCGTACTTCTCGACCGGCAGCAACGCCTACGTATCCGAGGACCGGCACACGACTTTCGCGAACATTTACCCGCCGGGTAAGCCGAGCTTCAACAGCGACGTTCACATCAAGGAGACGCGGCAGTCACTGCTGGGGGCAACGCCCCCGGGCGTCGAGGCGCACCTCACCGGCCGCGACCCCCTCTACGAAGCGTCCAGCGGCGGCAACAGCGGCGGCCCCAGCGTCCTCACTGAAGCACTGATCGGCGGTCTCGGCGCGCTCGTGATCCTCCTCTTCGTCTTCGGCACCCTGCCCGCGATGGCGATGCCGATCGCAATCGCGATCGCCTCGATTCTGAACACCTTCACGCTGATCCTGCTGCTGACCTACATCCGTGCAGTTCCTGGTCGCCCTCGTCGGCCTCGGTGTGGCGATCGACTACTCCCTGTTGATGATCTTCCGCTTCCGCGAGGAATTGCAGAACGGCGAGGATGTTGACACCGCGCTCGTCGAGACGATGCGCCACGCGGGGCGCTCGGTGATCGTGTCCGGCTCGACGGTGGCGATCGGCCTCGTCTCGATGGTGATCCTGCCGGTGCCCGTGATCCGGTCGATCGGCATCGGCGGGATGCTCATTCCTGCGGTCTCGGTATTGACCTCGATCACGTTGCTGCCTGCGCTGCTCGCGATGCTCGGTCACAGAATCAACCGGCTCCGCGTGATGCCGAAACGGATCGTCGAGCGCCAGGACCCGACGACCGGCTTCTGGCACCGCTGGGCAGTGATCGTCACCCGTCGCCCAGTCCCGGTTGCCGCGCTCGGGATCTTGATCGTCGCACTGCTGCTGATCCCCGGCGTGCAGCTTCACGCGGCCGAGTCGCAGCTGAAGGACTTCCCGGGCAAGGGGGACGCGATCGTCGGGCGCACCGTGCTCAACCGGGCCGGCTTCTCGCCGGGGGTGATGAAGCCGTACGTCGTGTTGGTCGAGCACAGTGGTCCGAACGCGACGCGGAAAGTCGTTGGCGCGCTCGAGCGAACGCCGGGGGTAGCGGCGGCTGTCGCGCCTCCTCAGTGGGTACGAGGCGGCGACGCCCTCGTCGAGGCGTTCCCGACTGCGGATTCCGCCTCCAACTCGTCCTCGAAGACGATCTCCAGGATCCAGCACGACGTGCTGCCTGCCGTGCAGGCGACGGCCACGCTCGGCGGCGTCTCGCCGGAGGACCGCGATTTCGTCCACGCGGTGTACGGCAAGTTCCCGTACGTGCTCGCGTTCGTAATCCTGCTGACGTTCGTGCTGCTGATGCGCGCCTTCCGTTCGATCCTGCTGCCGCTCAAGGCGGTCGTGCTGAACCTGGTCTCGCTCGGCGCGGCCTACGGGATCATCGTCTTCATCTTCCAGTGGGGTCACGGCTCGGACGCAATTTGGGGCGTGCCGGGAACGAACGCGATCATCTCCTGGATCCCGCTGATGATCTTTGCGTTTCTGTACGGGCTCTCGATGGACTACGAGGTCTTCATGCTCACGCGCATGCGCGAGGAGTACGACGAGACGCACGACACGGTGAAGGCGGTCGAGCTCGGGTTGGCGCGCACCGGCAAACTCGTCACGAGTGCGGCTCTGGTTCTGATGTTCGCCTTCTTCGTCCTCTCCTCGAGCCCCGGAACCGACATCAAGCAATTCGGAATCGGGCTCGCGGCGGGGATCATCTTCGATGCAACGGTGATCCGGACGCTGCTCGTGCCGTCGCTCGTCCGGCTGTTCGGCCGCTGGAATTGGTGGCTACCGCACCCGCTCGCGCGCGTGCTCCGCGTTCCGCCCGCGCCGCTCCGGCCGGCGACGCAGTCGGCAGCGATCGCCGACCCGACCTCGTAGTCAATCGTCACACCCGCGTGCCTATTTCGGCGCACTCTCACCCTTGACGAAAACCGGTGTCGGACACCGGTTCGAGGAAACGCCGCCGTAGAATCGCGCCGTGGTCCTTTCCGACCGAACGATTGCTCGACTGCTCGAGGAAGAGCGGATCGTCATCGAGCCTTACGACGAATCGCTGCTGCAGCCCTCGAGCGTCGACGTGCGCGTCGACCGCTTCTTCCGCGTCTTCCACAACGCGCGCTACGCGTACATCGACGTCAAGGAGCCGCAGGAGGACCTGACGGAGCTCGTCGAGATCGACGACGAGCGGCCTTTCATCCTCCATCCCGGCGAGTTCGTGCTCGGCTCGACCCTGGAGCGAATCGTGCTGCCCGACGACTTGGTCGCGAGATTAGAAGGCAAAAGTTCATTGGGCCGCCTCGGCCTGCTGATCCACTCGACCGCGGGCTTCATCGATCCCGGCTGGGACGGCCACGTCACGCTCGAGCTCTCGAACGTCGCCAATCTCCCGATCACGATCTACCACGGGATGAAGATCGGGCAGATCTCCTTCGTGCAGCTCTCCGAGCCTGCCGAAAAGCCCTACGGCAGCGGCGAGCTTGGCTCGAAGTACCAGGGCCAGATGGGCCCGACGCCGAGCCGCTACTGGCAAAACTTCGAACGCGAACCGACGAGATGAAGGTTCTCCTCACCGGCGGCACCGGCTTCGTCGGCCCGGCCGTCGTGCGCGCGCTCGCCGACAAGGGACACGACTTGAAGCTGCTCGTCCGCGACTCGACGCGTTCGCGCGACCTGCCGGGCCGGCCCGTCGTCGGCGAGATGACGAACAACGCCAGCCTGAGAAGCGCCGTCGAGGACATCGACGCCGTCGTCCACCTCGTGGCGATCCGTCAGGGGCGCGAGGAGCAGTTCAAGCGCGTGATGGAGCAGGGCACCCGCGACCTCGTCGCGGCCGCGAAAGACGCAGGCGTCAGGCGGTTCATCCTGATGAGCGCCCTTGGCACGAGCGAGGCGACGAAGGACCTCGTTCCCTACTACCACGCCAAGTGGGAGATGGAGCAGGCGGTGAAGGGCTCCGGCCTCGAGCACGTCATCTTCCGGCCGAGCTTCGTCTTCGGCCGCGACGGCGGCATCCTGCCGACCTTCCGCAAGCTGGCGAAGCTGACCCCGATGACGCCTGTGATCGGCTCCGGCGAGCAGAGGATTCAGCCGATCTGGATCGACGATGTCGGCGCCTACTTCGCGGCCGCCGTAACCAGCGCGGAGGCGGTGGCCAACCGGACCTTCGAGCTGGGCGGCCCCGATGCCGTCAGCTGGAACGAGTTCTGGCAGCGGCTACGGGCCGCGCTCGGCATCCGGCGACGCCCGATCGCCCACATCCCGATCAGGCTGATGCGGATCAACGCGCTCCTCACCGAGCGCCTGCCTGGAGACATCCCGCTCACCCGCGACCTCCTGACCATGCTCGAACACGGCGACAACGTGGTCTCCAACGACGACGCTGTCCGCACGTTTCAGCTTCCGCTCATCCCGCTCGACGAACAACTTCGTCGAGCGATTTAGCCCGGACGCACGGGCCAAGCCCGCGCGTCCTCCAGCCGGCACCGCAAGCGGTGCCTCAGACGAACAACTTCGTCGAGCGATTTAGCCCGGACGCACGGGCCAAGCCCGCGCGTCCTCCAGCCGGCACCGCAAGCGGTCTCAGACGAACAGTTGCGCCGCGCGGCCTGACACGAAAAACTCGCAGGCGTGACCGAGCGTCTCGCGAGGGCGTGCAGCCGCCATCCCTGGCGCACGATCGGCGCCTGGATCGCGGCGCTCGTAGTCGCCTTTGCCTGCATTGCGCTGCTGCTCCCCGGGAACCTGACCTCGAACGGCGGCGCTGCCGGCAATCCGGAGTTCCGGCAGGCCGAGCGAATCGAGTTCGGCGCGTTTCCGTACAACCCACGGCTGAACTTCAGCGACATCGTCCTCGTCCGCTCGAACCGTTACCTCGTCGACGAGCCGGCGTTCCGCAAGTTCGTCAGCGAGCTTGCGCGCGAAGGCCGAGCGACAGGGAAGGTGCACGACGCGCAGCTCTACTATCGGACCCGCGACCCGTCGCTCGTCTCGGCAGACAAGCACGCGCTGATCATCCCGATCAGCGTCTACGACACGAGCGACATCAAGCCGATCAACAGGCTCGTCGAGCGCGACGACGGCCGCTCGGGCTTCCAGGTCGCGATCACGGGGGACAACGTCCGCGACAACGACTTCGACGAGCTCTCGCAGCATGATCTGAAGAGCGGCGAGCTCGAGTTCGGGCTCCCGGCCGCGCTGATCATCCTCGTCCTCGTCTTCGGGTCGCTCGTCGCCGGCGTGGTGCCCCTGCTGCTCGCGATCCTCTCGATCGTCGCCGGTCTCGGACTCGTCGCCGTCGTCGCGGAGATCTGGGAGCTGTCGATCTTCGTCGTGAACATGCTCACCGGTATGGGCCTCGCGCTCGGGATCGACTACTCGCTGTTCGTCATCTCCCGCTATCGCGAAGAGCGCGGCGCCGGTCGTGAGCCGTCCGACGCGATCGTGGCGACCGGGGCGACCGCGAGCCGTGCGGTGCTCTTCAGCGGCACCGCATTCGTGATCGCGATGCTCGGGATGCTGATCGTGCCGAACACGGTCATGCGCAGCCTTGCTGCCGGGGCGATCCTGGTCGGGATAACCTCGCTCGCGGCCGCGCTGACGCTGCTCCCCGCTCTGCTCGGCTTGCTCGGCGACCGCGTCAACTCGCTGCGAATACCGCTGTTCGGCGGCTCGGCTGAAGGGCGCTTCTGGAACGCGATCGTCCGGCGCGTGCTCAGCCGCCCTGCGCTCAGCCTCGTGCTCGCTTGCTGCCTGCTGATCGCCGCGGCGATCCCAGTCTTCTCGCTCAAGATCGGCACGAACGGCGTCAGCACGCTGCCGGACCGGTTCATCTCGAAGCGTGGATATCTCGCGCTGCAGAAGAACTTTCCCGGCGCCACCGCCGATCCGGTGCGAATCGTCGTCGCCGATCACGCCTCCGATCCGCAGGTCAGCTCGGCGCTGAACCGCCTGCAGAACCGCTTGGCGACAGATCCGGAGTTCGGGGACGGCGACGTCCGCTTCGCGCGTGGCGGCCGGGTGGCGGCGCTGGACATACCGATTCGCGGCGACGACGCCGGCGACCGCGCCCTCTCGGCCGTCCGCAAGCTTCGCTCGACGGTGATCCCGCAGCTCTTCGACGGCAATGCCCGCGTTCTGGTCGGCGGGCGGACGGCGGAGAACATCGACTACGCCGACTCGGTAACTAGGCCGACGCCATTCGTGTTCATCTTCGTGCTCGGCCTGACCCTGGTGCTGCTGACGGTCGCCTTCCGCTCGGTGGTCGTGGCGGGGACGGCGATCGTCCTGAACCTGCTCTCGGTAGGCGCCGCGTACGGGCTCATCGTGCTCGTCTTCGAGAAGGGCATCGGCAACGGCATCTTTGGCTTCCAGCAGGCGGATGCGATCGAGGCCTGGGTGCCGCTGTTCCTGTTCTCAGTCCTCTTCGGGCTCTCGATGGACTACCAGGTCTTCCTGCTCAGCCGGATCAAAGAACGCTACGACGAGACCGGCGACACGACGGCCGCGGTCACCTGGGGCGTCGGCACGACCGCGCGGATCATCACGGGCGCGGCGCTGATCATCGTCGCGGTCTTCGCTGGGTTTGCCAAGGGCGACCTGATCGCATTCCAGCAGATGGGTTTCGGCGTCGCGATCGCGCTGCTCATCGACGCGACAGTGATCCGTTCGGTGATCCTGCCCTCGGCGATGAAGCTGCTCGGCCGTTGGAACTGGTACCTGCCGCAGTGGCTGAGCTGGCTGCCGCGAATTCAAATCGAGCGCACGCCGGCCTAAAAAAGAGTGAGGGCCACCCGTTCCAGGTGGCCCTCAATCCGGCTACCAGCGTTGAAGTAGTAGAGACGCTTCCGGCCGGATGGTTTCCGGCGGCGCGGAGCGCGAGTCCCCTACGCTGGCTAGACGATTCCCCGTAGGTGCCGGGGACACGCCTCTACCCGCTGGTACCTCCACTGCCCGTACTTGAAGATTTCACTCTCGGACCACCTCCTTTCCGCGGTAGGCGAAAGGTAGCAAGCTCAGCGGAGCACAACGGACATCTCGAGACCGCGGTCGAGCGGGAGCGTCAGGCTCGAAAGCGTCGGATCGGCCTGCCGCGCCTCGCTGTAGGCGCGCAGCGCGTCGGCTGCGATCACGAGGGCTCCCGGCTCGAGCTTCTCCCGCGCGAGCTGGAAGAGCTCCTCGTACTGCTCGTTCGCTGCGTTCACGAAGACCACGTCGAAGACGTCGTCGATCATCGGCAACGTCTCGCGCGCGTCCCCCTCGACCAGCTCGGCCGTTTCCTCGAGCCCGGCTTCGGCGATGTTCCGCCGCCAGTCGGCGAGGCACGCGTGGTCGCGCTCGAGCGACAGCACGCGGCCGCCGAGATGGCGAACCGCCGCCGCCAGCCAGACCGTCGCGTAGCCGCGGCCGGCGCCGATCTCCACCACTTCGCAGTCGGTTTGGGGCGCGCAGACGGAGAAGAGAAAACGAGCGGTTGTCGGCCCCACGGCGACGCCGGGCGGGCGAGCCTCCTCTGCCTCCAGGCGGGTGAGCACGCCGAGAATGCGGTGGTCGAGCACGCGCGCGAAGCCTAGGTCACGCTGACCTTCACCATGCCGTCCTCGACGCGGACGGGAAAGGTCTCGACCGGAAAGACGGCCGGCAACGTCAGCGGTCTGCCGCTGCGGATATCGATGTGGGCGCCGTGCCGCGGGCAGATCGCGTAGCCCTCTTCGGGATCGAAATCGCCTTCGCAGAGCGGCCCGTCGTCGTGTGAGCAGCGATCCTCGATCGCGTAGAACTCCCCGTCGAGGTTGTAGACGCCGATCGCGATCGAGCCCGAGACGACGATCTTGACCGACCCCGGCGGCAGCTCCTCGACCGGGCCGACGTCCAGTTCGGCCACGCTACTTCAGCTCGAGCTCATCAAGGCCTGCCCACTCCTGCGGGAGCGGCGTGCCCTTCGCGCGGTGCAGGGCGACCTTCAGCACGCCGAGCCCGAGCAGCGCGCACTTGAGCCGGATCGGCGTCAGCGG